>JANMQY010000086.1:0-1760 GCA_031370785.1 Candidatus Eiseniibacteriota bacterium
GTACTGCTCCTTGCGCTTGGCCACATCGGTCGTCGCGCGAGCCGTCTTGATCGCGTCGCTCGACTTGGCATTCTGGTAGCCGGTCACGAAGTTCAGGTTCCCGTCGTTCGTGAAGTAGCGGAACAGGTAGAAGTCCGGGTCGGGTCCGCCGCCGTTCAGTCCGGGTGCCATGTCGAAGTCGGCCTTCAGCCAACGAGCGACCCACTGCGCGAACTCGAGCGTCTCGATCTTCATCTTCACGCCGATCTCCGCGAGCTGCGCCTGCACGAGCTGCGCGATGTCCTTCGCGTACGCCGGCTCGGAGGTCTGGGTGAGCATCGTGAACTCGATCGGCCCGACGTTGGCTTCCTGCAGCAGGGCCTTGGCCTTGGCGACGTCCCGCTTGTACAGCGGGTAACCCGACGTCGGGAGCGCGTAGTTCGTGAGCGCCGGGGCGATGGGCCCCGCCACTTCGCCCTCGCCGAAGGCGACTGCGTCGATGATGGCCTGCCGATCGATCGCGTACGCGATCGCCTGGCGGACCTTCAGATTGTCGAATGGCTTCCGCGTCGTGTTCACGAAGAGCAGGTGGTAGCTGAGGCTCGGCTTGGCGGAGAGCGCCAGGCTGCTCTCGCCCCGCAGCGTCCGCGCGACCTTCGCGTCAAGCACGATCGCCATGTCAGCGGCCTTGGTCCGGAGCGCCGCCGTGAGCGCCTGTTCGTCCGGGACGACATTGATGCGAAGGCCATCCAGGTACGGCTGGCCGGTCACGTAGTAGTCGCGGTTCGCCTCGAAGCGCATGAAGTTATCCGGCACCCACTCCACGAGCTTGAAGGGCCCGGACCCGATGACCGTCTCCTTCTTCGACAGGTCGGCGTTCGCCTCACCGATCTTCTTCGAGACGATGCCGGTGTTCGGGTGCGCCATGTAGGCGAGAAGCGCCGCGTTCGGCGCCTTCAGGTCGAATAGCACGGTGGATTCATCAGTCGCGGTGATCGCGGCGACGTCCGCGAAGAACGAACGTGCGACCGCGGCGTTCTTCGGCTCGATGATGCGGTCGAAGGTGTACTTCACATCGGCGCTGGTGAGGACATCGCCGTTGTGGAACTTGACGCCCTTGCGCAGCTTGATGGTGACCTGCTTGCCGTCCGCCGAGGTCGTCGCCGATTCCGCGAGGTCGGTCTGCACGCCGACGTTCTCGTCGAGGCGCATGAGGTAGCTGTAGACGAGCTCGAAAACGCGGGCGGAGGTGAAGGCGGGCGTCTTGTGGGGGTCGAGGTTCGCCACCTCACCCTGTCGCGCGAGGATCAGCGTGCCTCCGCGCTTGGGCTGGCCGGGCGTCCCGCCCTGCCCGGCCGGCGCGGCCGGCGCGGCCGGCGCGCACGCTCCCATGACGATGATCGCCGCAAAGGTGCCCGCGAGCACGAGCCTCAGACCACGCATCTGAAGACCTCCCCTGCCTAACTGGCTGCGATGAAGCGGATGCTGAGCATCGTGCGGCAGCGCTGGCAATTGACCGTCGCGAGCGACGACTCGCGCTGCCCCAATGTTGCGACGTACTTCAGCTCGTCGCTCTCCGAGACGGTCCGGTTGCACTCAGGGCAGCGAAGCTCGCCCCGCTGCAGCTCGGCTTGGGTGCCCTGCAGATCCGCGAAACCGACTCTCTTTTTCCGACCCAATTCGCACCGTTTCCGATCACATCCGGTCTACCGAGAGAGATTGAGCAGCCGACGCGAGACTCGGACCGGGAACCTCCAGTCTACGCCGACCAGCGCGTTCGG
>JANMQY010000134.1:0-2380 GCA_031370785.1 Candidatus Eiseniibacteriota bacterium
TAGAGCACAACCTTGCCAAGGTTGGGGTCGCGGGTTCGAGTCCCGTCTTCCGCTCAGTAAGCAGCCGCCTCACCGGCCCCGCGTCGCGCGGTGCCTATGTCGCCGCAGAGGTGCTCCGTCGTGATGCCACGAGCGCGAGAGCCGCAACGATGGCGATCGGAAGATCCGGGACGACTGTGCCGAACGCGACCGTGTGCAGCACGAAGAACACAGGCCAGTACCAGGAGAACCACCACGCCCACGCCTGCTGACGGCGCAGTCCAAAGACTGCGATCGCGATGCCGAAGATTGCCATGCCCAGAACTACGGTGCCTCGAAATTTCAGCGCGAGACCGGTCTCGCTGTTGTCGCCACTCGTGAAAGCGCCGAGTGGCGTGTCGGCACCAATCGGCCCTTCCGGTCCCGAGAGACCGATGAGCAACAGCAGGACGCTTAGCACGACGAAGACAGTCCACGCGTTCCTCTGAATCAGCGACACGTCGCACCTCCCCGGTCCAGTATCTGCCCGTGCACTACAGAGCGTCGTGAGGTGCACGAGATCATGCGGCCCTGCGTATCACGTCCAGCCCGCCGTCGCGGACGCGCAATCGGGTGGACGGGCCGGCAGCGCGGACTGCGCCCGTCTTCCGC
The DNA here is from genome assembly GCA_031370785.1 of Candidatus Eiseniibacteriota bacterium. Lineage (GTDB taxonomy): Bacteria > Eisenbacteria > RBG-16-71-46 > RBG-16-71-46 > RBG-16-71-46 > DATJGS01. Next base: position 631 of record JANMQY010000134.1, read on the forward strand.
TCAGTGGGCCTGGAGGGGAGGGTGAAATCAGTGGAAGCCAGCGTCCGGCGTCCTTCTGGTACGACGTCGGAGCGCCGTGACTGACGCTGTGAGTCCAAGGTCACGTCGCGCTTCAGCTCGCATGCAGACCGCTCACCGGCAGCTCAACCTGGTTCGCGCTCGAGGCCGTCTGCCACAGCCGGAGCCCAAGAAGGACGCACCAGAGGAGCTGCGCCCCGAGCCAGAGATAGAACCATGAGAAGGGAACGGTCGCCTGCAGCGCGATGCTGCCGATTTCCAGCGGGACCGTGAGCAAGCCCATCGAGAGGCTGTAGCGGCCGAAGGCCTCCCAGCCGGGTGACCGGCGCAGCCGGCGCCACATGAACAGGTACATCGGGACGAGCGCGAACGAGACGAGCACGAAGGCGATTGCGTGCACATAGCCGCTGAACGACTGCGGCTGGCCGCGTTCGATGGGAAACATCGACATCAGGAATGCAAGGCCCCACACGCCGATGACTGCGGGGCCGACCACCGAGCGGCTGGCGCCATGGATACCGCGATGCGCCGCCATGGCCAGCGCCAGTACCGAGAGCCCCAGCACCCCGAAGTTCGATACCTGGATCCAGCCGTAGGGACCCAGCGCGTTGACGCTGACCGGTGACGTCGTCCACGGGTTGTCGCCGTTCGCGACGAGGTAATCGTATTGAAGGATGTCCTGGAGCAGGATCGCGGCGGCGAACAGCAGTGGACCGGCAATTGCGACGGCAGCCAGGTTCCGGATGGTCACGGTAGCGCCAGTCTCCGCATCCTCATTGTCAGCATAGGCGCCCGGCCGGACGAGCTCCCGAGGGGTGGCTCCACGCCGCGTTGAGGGGGTCTTCAACGCCCATCGCGAAAGTCTCGCGCACCGGCGGGCTTACGCCGCCAGGCGCAGGACATCCAGCCCACCGACGCGGAGAGTGCGGACGGAGGGGCGGATAGCGGGTTCGAGTCCCGTCTTCCGCTCAGTAGGTACGCGACTCGCGGTTGGCACGGCCGCACAGCTGTAGTTCTTCGTTGATCATCGGTGTGCCAGCATGTCAGCCATGCCCGACGCGCCGAAGCGATCTCCGCGACTTCCGCCCCGCTGGGTCGTCGTTTCGGCCTGGGTAATTCACCGCGCGGTCCATCGGCTCAGTGGAGGCCGTATGGGCCTCTGGCCGCCGAAGCCGAACCGATGGGGGACGATGCGCCTCAGTACGACGGGTCGTCGTTCCGGCAAGGAGCGCAGCGTGATCCTCGGCTACTACGAGGACGGCCCAAACCTGGTAACCATGGCGATGAACGGCTGGGCAGAGGCCGAACCCGCCTGGTGGCTCAACCTGCAGGCGCACCCCGACGCCAAGGTGGAGCTACCACATGGCTCGCGCGCGATCCGTGGCCGCGCGGCCATGGGAGACGAGCACGAGCGGCTCTGGGCCCGATGGCGCGAGATGGGGGACGACGTCGATGGCTACGCGACCCGCCGCTCATCCGGAACCGCGGTCGTCGTCCTCGAGCCGCGGCCTGCGTCCAACTGACGCTCTAGCCCTGCGGTCCACCGGAAAGGTTGACCGTGACCACGGGTGTATCGAATCGCCGCGACGACCCAGGGCGTGGCGTGCGACATTCCATAGCTCACGAACCATGGCGATCAGCCGCCCAGCGGAGCACCCGCAGCGCGCGCAAAGTGTTCCAGCGGCTGGGCCGGCCTTCCCGCTCGTCCATGTCGAACTCGAGATCGCGGAGG
>JANMQY010000025.1:0-2991 GCA_031370785.1 Candidatus Eiseniibacteriota bacterium
GCCCGGAGTTCATCGTCGACGATTGGTCAGTGATGACCGACGAGGAGAAGAAGCGCGTACTACAGATGATCTTCAGCGAGATCGGCGCTGATCACACGTCGACGGGCTGAAGATCGAGTTCAGACCCAGGCCGGTCTGGGAGCCCTACATGGAGGCGGTCCTGGCGCGACAGCGGCAAGAGGAGGTACCCTCACAGCTGTTACCGCTTCGGAGCGGAAGACGGGACTCTATGTCCCCAATGTTGAAACAACCCGGCTGGTCCGAGACGAACGCGGGTGGCTCCGGCTTACCGGCTGATCTAAAAGTCGCATCGATCGCCAAGGCGCTTCTCGCGAGATTCGGGACGAGGCAACGCGAGAGCACCCATTCCTGCACAACACTCACACTGGTGGGTCGGAACGGTCGAGGGGATAAGAGATAAGGGCACGCGAAATGGACCAATTGGCAACGATGGTGAACGGCAGCGGCGAGGTACTCCAATCGAACGCGTGCTGGCGCGTTTCCGCTGCCGCAATGGGCGGGAAAGTTCGTGATCCTCGTGGGCGACGGGGACGCGGATAATCCTCGCTGATCGAGAGGGCCGCGGGTTCTTCCGTTAGCCGGGTCTCGCAAATGGACGCAAGGGGAGCATCAACGTGGCGGAAAGTGCGACCGACCGACTGGCAGCGAGCTTACAGGACGCGATCAGGATCGAGGCTCGGATCGACGAGCGCGCCGCCCAGGTGCTGGCGGCGACCCCGGAGAACGACGAACTCCGTCCGCTCCTCGAAGAGATCCGCACGCGCACCGAAGGCCATCGAACGGCGCTCGAAGCTCAGCTGGCGCGGCGCCCCGGCGGATCCGGCGCGGCACGTGGCGCTTCATCGAGCTTGGTGTCCCTCTACGGGGCGTTGAACGAGGCGGCGCTCTCATACGGGCGTCTCCACGCGATCGCCCACCGGGCGTTCGATAGTCAGGGTGAAGGCAACACGGCTGACCTCGCCGAGGCGCATCTGCGAGCCCACACCGCTGACATACAGCAGCTGAACCTGGGTATCTCCGATGTCGTCGTCCGTGAGCTCGACGCTGCGGGCGCCGAGTGTCGATGCCGATGTCCCTCTTGCGGCTTCGGGCTGTGCCTTTGCGCGACCCACGGCGCCACCACAGTTCGACAGGCTTGGAGTGAGACGCTCCCCGAAATACGACCCGATGGCCTCAAGGTCCGTCGTCCACGCGCCGACAGTCCGGCGCTGGCGGCTGGCCTGCGGGAAGGCGACCGCGTAATCGCGATCGACGGTCAGGAGATCGCGACCGATCTCGACGCTGGCGCCGTGCAGCGAGCAGTTCGAGGTCACGCTCCCGATGGGCCGATGGCACTGCGGATCCGCCGCGGCGGGGAAACAGAGCCGATAGAGATCAGCGCTTCGATGACCTGACGACCACGTTCCGGACTGCTACGCCAATCGACAAGAGCAACCTGTTGCTACATTCGAAGGCGGAGTGTTCTGGGAATCGAACCAGACAGCGAAAACCGGCTGATCCAAGTCTCCTTCGCCCCTAGCGAGCGAGAAGGAATCCGTTCACTTCCCGAAGGAAGATCTGCGTCCCCGTATCCATCGCCGCGTGCCCTTGCCCTGGCATCACCGCGACTTTGCTGCCCGGTATCGCCGCAAGGAGCGCTTCGATCCCCCTCACCTCGTATTGAGGGCTATCACCGCCTTGCAGGAGAAGCGTTGGCCTGGTCCAGCCTCGGAACCGTTGGGGATCGAAGCGATAGGACTCCACCTGCCGCATCTCCCGCGTGATCGTATGGGCGGCGGCGATGCGGCCCTGCCAGGCCGGGAGGGACCGAAGAAGCTCAACCTGTGCGGCGGGAAGGCCGACGACATCCCGCATGAAAATGACGAGCGCCTCGTCTCGCTTGTCTTGCTCGATCAGCGCTTCCACGCGGGCGATGGCCTCCCGAGGGAGCATCTCCGGCTCGGTCGGGCCGCCCCCTTCATACAGGATCAGGCTGCCGACGTTGTTGGTAAGCAAGGCCGCGTTGAGGGCGACTGCAGCGCCGAAGGAATGGCCGAGCAGATGGGCAGGCTCCTCGAAGGAGTCAACTACTGCCGCGAGGTCCTCGTATTCTCGCTCGATCGAATACTCCACGGCGTCCCCGGAGAGACCGCGCCCTCGCCGATCAACCGCGGCGACCGTGAAATGCTCCTCTAGCCCAGGCAGAACCGGTGACCAGCGAGTGTGATCTGCTGTGCCGCCGTGGACGAGCACCAGCGGCGGCCCCTCGCCCGACTGCTCCCACCCGATCGTGGTGCCGTCCTTGGAGACGACCTTTTGAATGGTCCGGACGACTGACATGGCTCCTCCCCTCGTCCCGCGCCGGCATTCTAGCCTTCGTGCGATGGGCTTTGGCGACCGACAGTACGAGGCGTGACGGCGGCAGTTAACCGGAGCGCGAACTCCGCCACGTTCGACATGTGGAGGATCTCGGACGCCAACAGCTACCAGGACCTGGTCGCGCACATCGGGAAGGAGAAGCAGTTAGCCGCCGAAGGAAAGCCGGGTCTCGGCAATCCCACATTTGTGAGCGATCTGGTCAGAGTCGAGCTGCAAGCCGGGGGACCGGAGTGCTTGAAGGGACCGTGCGATCCCGGTACAGACGGGGTCGTCTGCATCCGCTCGCTCAGGCCGTTTCGGGTAGTTGGTCCGCTTCAGATGGAATAGAAGACCGACGCGATAAGCCTCGGAGCGGAAGACGGGGGTCAAGCACGCGCAAGTGGTAACAGCTCGGCTCGCTCAGGACGAGCGCGGGTGGCTCCGGCTGGCAGGCTGAGGAATGCGGCTCATCGCCACTGGGTCCCCATGGGGCGGCCGGTAGAAAGCCGTGCCGAACCCGCGCTCAGCCTCAGGACTCCGCGATGAGCTCGTTCACGCACTCGAACACCCGGAAGTGGATCGCACCCAGGCCGGCTATGACTCCCTCCACGACGCACATCGCGTCGTTGAGCC
>JANMQY010000080.1:0-2594 GCA_031370785.1 Candidatus Eiseniibacteriota bacterium
CTACGTCCAGCGCATCCGGGCGTGGCGCGAGACGCTGCTCGAGACTCTCGGGCACATCGCCGGCGCCTCGGCTTCATGGCCGCCGCGCGCAGTCGGGTTCCTGCGCTGGATCCTCGCCGAGTGGTGGCCGGACAACGAACGCGAGTGGGCCTCCCGTCTCGCCTACAACATCCGGCCATTTCCCGTCGCCATGCCCGACGCCCGGTGCGCCGACGAATTGGCGGCGCTCCTCGCATGGCGCGCAACGCTGGTCGATCTGATCTCGGACGCGTGGGACGTTCCCGACCACGCGCAGCCACTTCTCGACATGGAGGAGTGTCGCTGGTTGGACCGCTGGATCCAGCCGTCCGGCGCGCAGCGATTGTGCATCTACTGCCTGCGCCCATTTCCCAGGGAGAAGCTGCACGTCGACGCGCACGACTGTCCTCTGCTGAAGGAGACGCGCGCCCGGTGGCCGCCTTTGCCGTGGGAGTGAGCGGTCCGCGTTCCGCCGGGCGCCGGATCGAGATTCCATGGCTGGCCCTTGCACTGGCCGCCTTCGCCGCCGTCGCCTATGGCCCGGCCCTGAACCTTCCGTTCATGGGCGACGACTATGTCTTTCTCGATGAGACGCGTGGAGCATCCTTCCCGCAGCTCTGGTCGTTCAGGAATACTGACTTCGGCTGGTACCGGCCGTGGTCTCGCGAATTCCACTTCTGGGCGCTGCAGAACGTCGCGGGCCTTCACGAGATCCCCTTCCGCCTTTCGAGCCTCCTGCTCTGGATCGTGGCCCTGTGCCTCTACGCGGCGATCGCGCGCCGACTCGCATCACCTCGTGTCGCCGCACTCGCGGCGCTGGGCGTCGCCAGCCTCGCGCTGTGGGGTACTCCGCTTCTATGGATCTCGGGCAGCCAGGACCTGTGGATGCTGTGCTTCGCACTTGCCAGCCTGCTGCTGTTCGTTTCCGGTCGCGCGTGGTGGGCGTTGCTTCCGTTCGGCCTGGCGCTGCTCAGCAAGGAGACCTCGGCGGTTCTGCCCGCCGTGTTCTCTGGCTACCTCATCGTCGTAGAACGAAGGTCCATCGTTGCGGCGCTTCGTCGAACTGCGCCGTTCTGGGCGCTCGTCATTGCTTGGTTTCTCGTTCACCCGACGCTCCACTCTCGCCTTCTGGGCGGCGGCCCGCAGAATGCCGAAGTCGAGCACCGTCCATCCCTGCTCGTCATCTTCTTCAAGACAGTTCTCTCCGCGTTGAATCTGGATCTGATCCCGCATCCGCGGGAACTGCGATGGGAAGATGTCGTGCGGACCTCGGTGTCTGCGGCCATCCTCGTCGTCGCGACAGTGATCGCGCTGCGCGCTCGACCGCCGGAGCCCTTGCAGCGCGACGCGCCTGACCGGCGGCCGCTGCTGCGCTTCGCGATGGTGTGGATGGCCGCCGGCTGGATCCCGCTGCTTCTCCCGTCGATCTCCTGGCACGCCTACTACGGTTGCCTCGGCGCCCTCGGTGCCTGGTTTGCGCTCGCGCTCTGGCTTCAGCAACACGGGCGAATCGCGGTGGCGTTGATCGCCACACTCGCGATCCTGCGCGGAGCTCACGCGAATACGCTTTCGTGGGACTGGGGGAACGAGTGGTATCAACGGCGTGCGGGCAACATGCTGAGCGCGATCCGGGCGGATCTCTATCGCCTGCACCCCACATTGCCGGCCTATTCGAGGGTGTTCTTCGGCCACATCCCGAACAACATCGGACTCGTCGCCGGACAGAGCCCCGCAATCCGGATCTGGTATAGCGACCCCACACTCCGGGCGGACTTCTACTCCACGTACCGCCCACGATCCGTGTCGGAACCTCGCGGGGAGGATTTCTTCTTCCGCTTCGACTCGCTCACCGGACTCGTCGAGGTCAAGGCCGGGACCGAGGATGTGCGCGCCGGCGTGCCCTCAGATCCTGACTGGGAGGGCAATCATGAGGCGCTGGCGATGCTCTTCCTGCGCAGCGGCGACGTGCCGCGGGCCGCGGCCGAGTTTGAGAAACTGTCGCTGCTGCCTCGGCGCCCCGACGCCGCGGTCTTTGCCGCGGTGTGCCGGGAAGCGATGGGCGACAGTGCCGGAGCACGCCTGCTGCTTGCCTCCGCGCAGACCCGAATGGGACTGTCGCCCGCGAAGATGAGCCTCTGGGTCGATCGATTGAGAGAGTCGATGCCGCGGCCCTGACCGCTGAGCCTCTGCCGGCTTCGCTTCTCGCTCACTTCACCGCGTTGGTTCCCCACATGCGCTCGTACCACTTCACGCGTTCCTGAGGCAGCGACCAGTTGGCGTTGACGGCCATCGCGATCTTGATGTCGGCCATCGACCAGCCGGTGAGCGTCGCGAGATTCTCGGCCTCCTTCTTCCGGCGCTCGGGCAGAGATGCGACGTAGGCTCGTCCCGCATCGCACGACGGATCGCCTTTCCACGGGTGATGCATGACGTACCGGGCCTGCCAGTTGGTCTTGTCCCTGGTCTGCTGAAACACCAGGTCCTCGGCGAAGTGCGCGCGGTCGTAGCGCACGTGAAGCCGGGTCACGAAAGTTCCCCGCTGTCCCCGGAACACGTCGTCCTGGTCGCCGGTCCAG
>JANMQY010000093.1:0-22880 GCA_031370785.1 Candidatus Eiseniibacteriota bacterium
CCACCAACGCGAAAGGGCCGGTCTCTCGACCGGCCCCTCGCCATATTGGGTCTCTCGCGGGTACGACTCGCGAGGTGCGAGTCTCGGCTCGCCTCGGCCACCAGTTGTCCGGTGCGCCGACCCCCATGCCGCCCCAGTGCGGCTAAGATTGCGCTGCTTCACGATCCGGGCGTTGGAGTCCCCCGATCCCACAGACGCCCAACCGATCCACAGCGCACTGTTCGCACGTCATCGTGATGCGGAGCGAAAAAAATCTGTACTGCAACCGCCCTGGCGTCTCGATGAGGTGTCTTGACCCGTCCGCGGTGCCTTGCGGTGCGCCGGGGGAATGGCGCTGGTGCGGGCCCTCGCAACTGATGCGGGGGGGTATAGCTCGGGGACAGGCTCAAGAGTAGAATCGCCGGCCGTATGATTGCAATGGCTAAAATGCTCGCGCGCCGGCAAACGGCCCACTAGACTCGCGATCCCATGCGCTTCCCGGCTGAACCTTTCCGTATCAAAGTGGTCGAACCGCTGCGCCGCGTCTCGCGCGAAGAGCGGGAGCGGCTGATCCGCGAGGCCGGGCTCAACATCTTCGCGGTCCCCGCCGACAGCATCTACGTCGACCTCCTGACCGACAGCGGCACGGCGGCCATGAGCGACAACCAGTGGGCCGGCCTGATGCTTGGCGATGAGTCCTACGCCGGGAGCCGCAACTTCTATCACCTCCAGGGGACGGTGCGCGACATCTTCGGGTATCGCCACGTGATCCCGACCCACCAGGGCCGCGTGGCCGAGAACCTGCTCTTCTCGACGGTGCTGAAAAAGGGCGACGTCGTGCCGAACAACATCCACTTCGACACCACCCGCGCCAACGTCGAGCATCAGGGCGCAGAAGCGCTCGACCTCGTGATCGACGAGGGCCTCGATCCGACGCTGCAGCATCCGTTCAAGGGAAACCTCGATCCGCTCAAACTCGATCGCGCGCTTACCGAGCTGGGTGCGGCGCGCGTCCCGTTGGTGATGATCACCGTGACCAACAACTCGGGCGGTGGGCAGCCGGTCTCGATCGCGAACGTGCGCGCGGTGCGCGAGGTGTGCAATCGGCACGGCGTGCCGCTGTTCTTCGACGCGTGCCGATTCGCCGAGAACAGCTGGTTCATCCAGCAGCGCGAAGCGGGATACGCGAACAAGCCGGTCGCAGAGATCGCGCGCGAGATGTTCTCGTACGGTGACGGCTGCACCATGAGCGCGAAGAAGGACGGGCTGGTCAACATCGGCGGGTTCCTCGCGCTCAACAACAGCGAGTGGGCCGAGCGCATCACCAACCTGCTGATCCTGGTGGAAGGTTTCCCGACCTACGGTGGGCTCGCGGGCCGCGACCTCGAAGCGATCTCGCGCGGGCTGCGCGAAGTGCTGAACGAAGACTACCTCGCGTTCCGCATCGGCCAGGTCGCCCAGCTCGGCGAGCAGCTCGACCGCGCCGGCGTGCCGATCGTGAAGCCGGTCGGCGGGCACGCGGTCTATCTCGATGCGTTGCGCTTCCTGCCGCAGGTGCCGCAGTCGCAGTACCCCGGCCAGGCGCTGGTGGTGGCGCTCTATCGCGAGTACGGAATTCGCGTGGTCGAGGTCGGATCCCTGATGTTCGCGCACAAGGACGCCCTCGGGAAGACGGTCTACCCCCGGCTCGAGCTGGTGCGGCTCGCGGTGCCGCGCCGCGTGTACACGACCGAGCACATGCGCTACGTGGCGGAATCGGTGATCGATCTCCATCGCCGCCGCGAGCAGATGAAGGGATTGCGGATCACATACGAGGCGCCGGTGCTCAGGCACTTCACCGTGCGGCTCGAAGAACTGACGGACGCCGAGGCGGCATGCCAACCCTGAATCGCGGCTTCTCGCTCACGTGGCTCGGCCACTCCACGTTCAAGCTGGTGACGCGCGGCGCCAAGACCGTGCTGATGGATCCGTGGGTGGAGGGAAATCCTGCGTGTCCGAAGGACCAGAAGACCTTCGACAAGATCGACATCATGACGATCTCGCACGGCCATGGCGACCATGCCGGCGATGCAGTCACGCTCGGCAAGAAGTTCAAGCCGACCGTGGTGTGCAACTACGAGATGAGCCTGTACCTGATGCGCAAGGGCGTGCCGACCGTGGCGCCAATGAACAAGGGTGGCACGCAGGAGGTGGGCGGGATCAAGTTCACCATGGTGCACGCGGTGCATTCGAGCGGGATCGAGGACGGCGGCCAGATCCTCTATGGCGGCGAGCCGTGCGGATTCGTGCTCACGCTCGAAGACGGCACGCGCATCTACCACGCCGGAGACACCGGGCTGATCCCCGACATGGCGCTGATCGCTGAGCTGTATCCGCCCGAGATCGTGCTGCTCCCGATCGGCGATCTGTACACCATGGGCCCGCGTGAGGCCGCGGTCGCGGCGCGCATGCTGAAGCCGAAGTACATCGTGCCGATGCACCACGGCACCTTCCCGGCTCTGACCGGCACTCCGGATGCGCTGCGCGACGAGCTCAAGAACTTCAGAGTGAGCGCGGAAGTGATCGCGCTCCGTCCGGGAGAAACGCTGAAGTAGGCCCGACGCCGCACCCGCGCGGCGTCAGCTCGCGAATACCGCCACGATGTCGTAGATCGTATGCACGGCGATGGACGCAGTCGTATTCGATCGGCGCCGGATCAGGCCGAGAAACAGCCCCATCAGCCCGACCACGATCATCCCGAACCATGAATACTGCACGTGGAGCGCGGCGAACAGCACTGCGGTCATCCCCAGCCCGAGGCGGGGCTGCAGCGCTCCGCGCAGCGTGATCTCTTCCCCGACGCCCGCGGTGATGCCGAGCATGATCACGCGGCCGAACCCGAGCCCGCGCGCCATTGATTCGTTGATGCGGTGATCGTTCTGCCAGAGCGCGGGGAACCAACGCTGCTGCGCCCAGTCCGCGCTGCTGTTGAGCGCGAGAATCGCAAGAACGCCAACGCAGATCATCCACACGTGCGCGAGCGAGATGCGCCTGAGCCCGAGTCGCTCGAGGGTCGCGGTGAGATCGCGGCGGATGAGATAGCCGACCGAGGCGAAGGCGAGCGCGAGATAGCCGACGACTTCGGCGCCGAACGAAACCCGGTCGAAGAACCCGGCCCTGTCGTCGAGCATCTCCTGCATCAGGTCCGGCGCCATGAAGTAGCCCGGCACCGCGAACAGCAGCCCCATGAGCACCAGCCGCGCGCTGAGGCGCAGGGTGTGCGAGCTGCGCTCGGTCCGGAACAGGAGCGACACCAACTCGTCGACGAAGGGGCGCACCACGGTCAGGAGTGAGACGAGCGCGGCGAAGATCGAAACGCCGATCGTGGCCATGCGCGCCGGGCCGCCGAGCTCCGACTCGCGAGCGAGGGTGACCAATGTCGCGAATCCGAGGCAGCCTCCGACCGGAACGAGCGCGCCGAGCAGCCAGTAGAACAGCGTCCAGCGCTCGTCCAGATCCGCGGCCTGGGCGGCCACGAACAGGCCGGCCAGCACCATCATGATGGACAGTTCCTGCGCGCCGATCAGCAGGCCGACCGTGCCGGCCACTCCAATGACGCATAGCCAGATGAGGAGGCCGCGCCGCAGGTCGGGAATTTGTGGCGTCTCATCGAACGGCGGTGTCTCGTCCTCGCGAACGGCCGGTGGAACGCTCGAGACTTGATTCGGCAGGTCCATCAGGCCAGCATAGTGTGCACCACCTCGGAGCGTCCACCGTGACCATCATCGTCCTGTTCTTCGCGCAGGCGCGCGAATACGCGGGTATGTCCAGCGCTGTCCTCGAACTGCCGGAGCCGAGCCGCGTCTCGGACGCACTCGCGGCGCTCGGTCACGCGCATCCTTCGCTCGAGCGATTGTGGCCGCATCTGGCGATAGCGCTCGATGGCCAGCTCGTCAGCCCCGATACGTTGATCCACGCTGGCGCGGAGCTCGCGCTGCTCCCACCCGTGAGCGGAGGCTAGGTGCCGAAGGCGCGGCGCGCGTCGAAGTGGGAATTCCATGCGCTCACCCCCGGGCGATGGAAGGACCTGGTCGCGCTGTTCGGGCCACGCGGCGCGTGCGCCGGCTGCTGGTGCATGTTCCCGCGCCTGACCGGCTCGGAGTGGAAGACGCAGGGCGCGAGCAACCGGCGTGCGTTCGAGCGCATCGTCCGCGCCGGCGATCGACCCGGGGTGCTCGCTTATGAGGCTGGGCGCGCGGTCGGCTGGGTCGCGGTCGCGCCGCGAGAGGTGTACCGGCGTTTCGAGCGCTCGCGCATCCTTCAACCGGTGGACAGAAAGCCGACCTGGTCGGTGCCGTGCTTCTTCATCGATCGCACCCAACGCGGTCGCGGTCTCACCGTCGCACTCCTGCGCGCGGCGTGCATCTACGCCTCCTCGCAGGGGGCGTCGCGCATCGAGGGCTACCCGCTCGAGCCGGCCAGGCCGATGCCTGCAGCCTTCGCATGGTATGGCCTTGCCTCCACCTTCCGCGCGGCCGGCTTCCGCGAGGTGGCGAGGAGATCGCCGACGCGCCCGATCATGCGGCGCGAGCTGGGTCGCGCGTCGCGGAATGCTGCTCGTGGCTGAGCTGGTCCATGCCACCATCGACTCCAAGCGCCTGACAGCCGAGGCGGCGCGGCCCGACTGCGGCGCGATCGTGCTGTTCCTCGGAACCACACGCGATCATCACGATGGTCGCCGGGTGACGCGGCTGAGCTACGAGGCGTACGAGCCGATGGCGCTCGCGGCACTCGAGAAGATCGAGCACGCGGCCGTCGAGCGCTTCGAGGTCACGTCGTGCCGGATCGTGCATCGGCTGGGAGAAGTTCCGCTCGCCGAGGCGAGTGTCGCGGTGGTGGTCGTCGCCACGCATCGCGGCCCGGCATTCGACGCATGTCGATTCGCGATGGACGAACTCAAGCGCGCGGTGCCGATCTGGAAGAAGGAGCATTTCGCCGAAGGCGGCGAAGGCTGGGTCGAGGGCACCAAGCTCGGATCGTAGCTACTCGAGCAGCGCGAGCGCCTGGAGCGCTTCGCCGCGAACCGACTCGTCCGCATCCCCGGCTGCTCGGGCGAGCTTGGTGACGATCTCCTCGACCGAGCATTCCGCGCTCTCGGCGCCGAGCCTGCGGCCGATCTCGCCGAGCGCCCATGCGGCGTGGCCGCGCACCAGCGGCGATGGATCGGACTCGAGCGCACGCGCCAGCGCCGGCACCGCGCCGGCCTCGGCACGGTTGCCGAGCGCAATGCACACGTTGCGCAGGAAGCCGTCCCGCTGGGCGCGGCGGATCGGGCTCTGCGCGAATACCTGGGCGAAGGTGGGCTCGTCGAGCTCGAGGAACTTTTCCAGCGACCAGCCCTCGAGCGCGCGGGCGTGAAGCCTGGCCTCGCGACCTGGCGGCGCGAAGCGGTTCCACGGGCACACCTCCTGACACACGTCGCAGCCGAAGACCCACTCACCGATCAGCGGGCGCAGCTCGGGCGCGATCGTCCCCTTGTGCTCGATCGTCAGGTACGAGATGCAGCGCCGCGCGTCCACCTGGTAGGGCGCGACGATGGCGCGCGTCGGGCACGCCTCGAGGCAGCGTGCGCAGGTGCCGCAGTGCTCGCGCTCCAGGGGCGGGTCCGCGACCAGCTCGCGGTTGACCAGCATCTCGCCGAGCAGGAACCACGAGCCGAGCGTCTGCGAGAGCAGGCCGGAGTGCTTGCCGATCCAGCCGAGCCCGGCACGCTCCGCCCAGCCGCGCTCGAGGATGGCGCCGGTGTCCGCGTACCAGAGCGCGCGCGATCCCGGAAGCGCCTCATCCTCGATGAAGCGCTCGAGCATGCGCAACCGGTCGCGCATGATGCGGTGATAGTCCTCGCCGCCCGCGTAGCGCGCGATGCGTCCCACTCGCGCATCGAGCCCTGCATCGCGCTCCGGCGGAGGGCAGAGGGCGACGCACACCACGGATCTCAGATCCCTGAGCAGCCTCTCGGGATTGGCGCGGCGCTCGCGATGCTCGGGCTCGGCGAGGTAGGCCATCTCGCCGTGGCGCCCGGCGGCGAGCCATTCTTCGAAGTGACGCGCCGCCTGGAGCGGAGCAACGCTCGCGACCGCGACCGCTTCGAAACCCAGCTCGAGCGCGCGTTCCTTGATGCGCCGCGTGGCGAGGGCGGCATCGGGGGCGTCGCTCATCGCAGCGGGCTTGACCCCTGATGAAGTCAGCGCGAGCTGTCGGCCGGAGCCTGGGCGCCGGGGCCGGCCTTGCCGCGCGGAAGGATGCCGCGCGTTGGGGGAGCAGCGGTCGCGGGCGGGCGTGGCAGTACGCGGAGCAGCGGCACGCGCTCGGGCGGGCTGCCGCCGGTTTCGGCGAGGCTACGCGCCTTGAGCGCGGCCTCGTGCGCGGCGCGGCGCAACGCGGCGATGCTGTCGAGCGGCATGGGCAGCGGCGACCGGAGCGGGGCGGCGCGTCTCGTATCGGGGGCCGCGGGCGCCATGCGCGGGAACAGGTCCTCGATCTGCACCGGGCGCACCGGGTGCCCAACCGCGCGCTCGATGTCTTCGACCGCCGGTCCGCGATTGATGCGCATGCCCGCCAGGTTGACGTAGTTCTCTACCGGCCTGAGCTGCGGTTTCTTCGCGGCCAGCTCGCTGGCGTGAACGATGTGAGCGCTGAGATCGGTCGCGACCATCTGCGAGGCGGGCACATAAAGGTACGGCCCTCCCGGAACGTAGGAGTACCAGTCGCGGTCCGGCGGCCCGATCGGCGCCCAGCCCACGTATCCGTCGCCTTCCTGCCACGCCACCCACGCCGGGCCCCAATCGCTCCCCGGAATCCATACCCAGCCTTCGAAGCGATCGTAGAGCCACTGACCGTAGTGGTAGGTCGCCCATCCGAACGGCTCGGTCGAAATCCAGGTCCAGCCGTAGACGGCGCTGGGCACCCAGAAGCCCTGCTCGTATGGACGCCACGAGAGGTAATTGCTCCGCGGGCGGAATACGTATCCGTAGGGCTCGATCAGAACCCACTGGCCGTCGTCGGCGAGCGCGTCGTAGAAGAACCGTTGCTCGGGAAGGAGTGCGGCGCGCGCGGCGGGCATGGACTGATTGGCGGGCGTGAGGCCGGTGCTCGCGCACGACAGTTGCGCAAGGGCGAGCGCGGCGAGCAGCAGGGTCAGCGAACGAGTCATCACGATCCCTTCTACACCGCGGCGGAGTGAACGAGTCCAGGCGGTTGCGGCGGCGGCGCCAAACAGGCGGGCGGCGGTCACAGGCTCTTGTAGTCGGGTCCGCCGCCGCCTTCGGGCGTCACCCAGGTGATGATCTGGTATGGGTCGGCGATGTCGCAGGTCTTGCAGTGCACGCAGTTCGAAGCATTGATCTGCAGTTTGAGCGCACCCGGCTTCGAAATGTCGGGCACCATCTCGTAGACGTTGGCCGGGCAGAAGTGCTGGCACGGATTGCCGAACTCGCTGCGACACCGGGTTGCGCACACGCTGGTGTCCGCGACCACCAGGTGAACCGGCTGATCCTCGTCGTGAGTCGTGCCCGACAGGTACACGTCGGCGAGCTTGTCGAAGGTGAGCACGCCATCATATTTCGGCGCCGGCGGCTTGCCCGCGGGATGCACGTCGGCGAGCTTGCGCATGCGCTCGTGGCCCGGAACATTCTTCACCCGATCGCGCAGCAGCAGATCGCGGCCGCCGAACATCAGGGATGCGCCCACGTTCATCATGCCGGGGAAGAGGCCGTGCTCGAAACCCTGGTGGAAATTGCGCACCGATTTCAGCTCGTCGGCGGCCCATGAAGCCTCGAACCGGCGCTCGTAGCCGGCGAGCCGTTCCTTCGAGAAGTCGCCCGCGAGCAGGCACTCGAACAGCGTCTCGGCGGCGAGCATGCCCGACTTGATGGCGAGATGGATGCCCTTGAGCCGCGCGCCATTCAGGAAGCCGCCGGTGTCGCCGCACAGCAGCACGCCGTCGGCGCTGAGCTTCGGCATGGCCCAGTAGCCGCCCTCGGGGATCGCCTTCGCGCCGTAGCCGACCGGCTTTCCGCCTTCGAGCAGCGCGCGCACCAGCGGATGTGTCTTCATGCGCTGCAGGTTGGCGTGCGGATCGCTGGTCGGGTCGGGCGCGTCGAGCCCGGTGACGAAGCCCACCGACCAGTGGCTGTCGCCGGCGCCGTAGATGAAGCCGCCGCCGAAGGTGTCGTGCGGGAGCGGGAAACCCATGGTGTGGATGACGCGGCCTCGTTGCACGCGGCCGGCCGGCATCTCCCACAGCTCTTTCACGCCGGTCGAGTACACCTGCGCGTTCTTGCCGACGGTGAGCCCGAGCTGCTGCTCGAGCTGCTTGGCAATGGTGCCGCGCGGACCCTCGCACAGCACGGTCGCCTTCGCGCGGCACTCGGCGCCGGGCTGATAGTTGGGCTTGTGCGCTCCGGAGCGGCTCACGCCCTTGTCGCCGGCGAGCACGCCGAGAACTCGTCCGTTCTCCACGATCGGGGTCGCGGCGGGCGTCTCGGTCGCGATCAGCACGCCCCTGGCCTCGGCGATCCCGGCCATCCACGCCACCAGCTTGCCGAGTGAGATCACGTAGTTGCCGTGGTTGTTCAGCATCGGCGGGGTGAGCGGCAGCCGCAGCTGGCCATCGTTCCACAGCAGATAGACATCGTCCGCGGTGACGTCGCTCTCGATCGGGCAGCCCTGCTCGAGGAAGTCGTGCATCAGCTCGCGCATGCCGCGCGGATCCATCACCGCCCCCGAAATGCCGTGCGCGCCGACCGTGGCCGACTTCTCGAGCACCGCGATGTTGAGCTCGCCCACTTTCCTGCCCGGCGCGCCGGCCGCAATGCTCCTGTCGTGTCGCTCGACGAGGTTGGCGAGGTGGATCGCGCCGGCGAGTCCGGCCGGGCCGGCGCCCACGAACTGCACGTCGAACTCGAGTACTTCGCGTTCCATGGGAGCCCCGGTGGAAATCGTGCGGCTCAGGCCGGCCGCAATGGAGCCGGATGCTTCTCGGCGTCGGCGTCCGAAGCGGCGTGGGCCTGCGCCTCGAGCCAGCGCTCGGCGTCGAGCGCCGCCATGCAGCCGGTGCCCGCGGCAGTCACCGCCTGGCGGTAGTTCGGATCGGCGACGTCGCCCGCCGCGAACACGCCCGGTATGGCGGTGCGCGCCGTGCCCGGCTCCACCTTCAGGTAGCCACGCTCGTCCATCGGCAGCTGGCCCTTGAGAAAAGCAGTATTGGGTTGATGCCCGATCGCGATGAAGACTCCTGAGGTCGGATGCTCGCTGATCTTTCCGGTCAGCACGTTGCGCAGCTTCACGCCGCGCACCTTCTGTTCCTCGACGCCCAGCACCTCGACCAGCTCGCTGTTCCAGATGAAGCGGATCTTCGGATTCTGGTGCGCGCGCTCGGCGAGAATCTTCGAAGCGCGCAGCGTGTCCCGGCGATGCACCACGCCGACTTCGGGGCTGAAGCGCGTGAGGTAGATCGCCTCTTCCATCGCGGTGTCGCCGCCCCCGAACACGATCACCTTCTTGCCGCGGAAGAAGAACCCGTCGCAGGTCGCGCACGCCGAGACGCCGAAGCCCATCAGTCGCTGTTCGCTCTCGAGGCCGAGCAGCTTGGCCGTGGCGCCGGTCGCGATGATCAGCGTCTTGCCGCGATAGACCTCTTCATCGGCTTTGACAACGAACGGACGTTGGGACAGATCGACGCTGTCCGCCGCGGCCTGCACGATCTCGGTGCCGAACCGCAGCACCTGGTCGCGCATGCGCTCCATCAGCTCCGGACCGAGGATCGGGTCGCGGAAGCCCGGATAGTTTTCGACATCCGTGGTGATGGTCAGCTGCCCGCCCGGCTGGTACCCGGAGAGCAGAAGCGGCTTGAGGTTGGCCCGGGCAGCGTAGAGCGCTGCGGCATAGCCGGCAGGACCACTTCCCAAGATCAGAACATCAGCGATGCGTGACAAGGGAAACTCCTCATGAACAATCGGTTCGAGTAGCGCGGCGCGGATTCTAGTCCAGCCGCAGCCCAAGCGCGAGACGGTTCGGAGCAGGCGTTGAGATGCGCAACGCCCCCGGCAGGATCATGGGTGAGGTCTTCCCAGCACCCGGGGCATCGGCTATTCTGGGACCCGAAGCGCAAGGGCCCCTCCCGCTGCGCGCCGATACAACGAGGCCGAGCGGGAGTGAGAATGTGATGCTGCGTGATGTCGTATTCCTGATCTGTCTTCCTGGCGCCGTGCTGTTCAGCTCCTCGTCGGCGTCGGCCGCAATCGCGGTGCCGAGCAACTTCGTCAGCGAATCGATCGTCACCGGGCTCAACCTACCCAACAGCCTGGCGTTCATCCCCGATGGAAGGATCGTCTACACCGAGCAGATGACCGGGCGGGTGCGACTGGTGGTGAATGGGCACGTCGCACCGACCATCATGCTCACCGTGCCTTCGCTCAACACCAGCGGCTACGAGCGCGGGCTGCAGGGCGTGGCGATCGATCCCGGGTGGCCCTCGCGACCGTACGTCTATCTCGCCTACGACCGGATCGGGGATTTCATCCGGGTGGTGCGTTACACGGCGACCGGAGACGTGAACAGTCCGACCGGCGAGAACCTTCCGCTCACCGATCCCGCCATTCTCATCGACAACATTCCCGACAACGCAAACAATCACAACGCGGGCTGCCTGCGATTCTCACCCGACGGCTCGCTGTTCGTGAGCGTGGGCGAGGACGCGGACATGTGTGGTGCGCAGGATCTCGCGCAGCTCAAGGGCAAGCTGCTCCGACTCCGGGTCGCGGATCTGCCTCCCGGCCCGCGAACCGCTTTCCGCGCGCAGATCATTCCGCAGGACAACCCGATCGCATCGCCCGACAGCAACACCAGCCTGGTGTGGGCGAGTGGTCTGCGCAATCCGTGGCGCTTCCAGATCGATCCGGCCACTCTGGTCGCCTATGTCTCCGATCCGGGCGAAGCCACATATGAAGAGATCGACGAGGTCTCGGGCGGAAGCAACCAGGGCTGGCCATGGCGCGAGGGGCCGATGGTCGTGCCCATGCCTTCGTGCCCGGAGCCCGGAGGAAGCGGATCGCAGCAGTTCAGCTCGCCGATCGTCTCGGTGCTGCACGACGGAAGCGCGCAGGCGATCGTCACCGCCGGCGTCCGGCGCACAGTCCCGGGGGCCTCGAGCAACTGGCCCAACACCTACAACGGGATGGTGTTCTACGGCGACTACTATGCTGGCTACCTGCGCCGCGTGCAGAAGAACGGCGGCACATGGTGGCCGGTCGCCGCGGCGCCGGGGCAGCCCGACGCGACCAACTGGGCGACCGGCCTGAAATCGGAATCCGACTTCGTCACCGGGCCAGACGGCAGTCTCTACTGGGTGCGCCAGTTCGACGACACGTTCTCCGGCGCGACCGGATCGCTGGGGCGGATTCGCTACACCGGGCCCCCGCTGAGTGCTGCCTCGACGAACGGCGATCTCGCGCTCAGCGTGTCTCCCAATCCCAGCACCGCAGCGGCGCGGCTCGGGTTTTCGCTCGCACAGGCGGGAAACGTGCGCCTCGAGATCTTCGATCTGCTCGGACGCCGAGTGCGGACGCTGATCGATGGTCCGCGCGAAGAGGGACGCACCGAGATCGTGTGGGATGGGTCGGATGAGCGGGGCGGTCGAGCGCGCCCCGGACTCTACCTGGCGCGCATCCACTGCAACGGCCGCGCGAGTGTCGCGCACCTGCTTCGAGTCGAGTAGCCGCGAACCAGCAGTGAGGCGCCCGCGCGTGTGAAGGCGCGGGCGCCTCGTTCTTTCCCCTTCGGATCGTTCAGATCGCGCGCAGGGCCCCGGCCAGCGGCTGGCGCGCCGCAGCGCGCGCCGGAAGGATCCCGCCGACCAGGCCCATGCCCGCGGCGAAGATGAGCCCCGCGATCAAAGCCCCGGGTGTCACCCGGAACGCGAAGGCCAGCTCGCTGAACGACTGGAAATTCGTGGTGCTGGTCGCGATGCCATTGATGGGCAAGGCGAGCAGACACCCGATCACGCCGCCAATGAGCGCGAGCATCACCGACTCGAGGATGAACGACAGCATCACCTCGTGGGGCAGGAAGCCGAGCACCAGCAGCATCGCGATCTCGCGGGTGCGCGATCCGACTGCGGCGTACATGGTGTTCATCGCACCAAAGATCGCGCCGATCGCCATGATGCCGGTGATGAACACGCCCATGAAGCGGATCAGATTGGTCAGCAGCTCGGACTGCTGCGCGTAGAAGTCGCGCTCGCGCTGGATCTGCACCTGCAGGCGCGGGTCGGCTTCCAGCCGCTTCTTGATCTCGGCGAACTGGCTCGGATCTCTCATGCGGAAGGTCACGGTCTGGAACCCCTCGCGATCGAGCGCGGGGATCAGCACCGCCGCGTCGCCCCAGATTTCGGACTCGAACGAAGCGCCGCCCGCGTTGAAGTGGCCGACCACCGTGAAGTCGCGCTGCTGGAACCGGATCTTCTCGCTGACCGCGCAGTTCGCGAAACGTCGGGCGATGCGCTGCCCGACGATGACCTCATCGGTACCGGGCGTGAACATCCTGCCCTCGACGATCTTGACCTCCGCGCGAATGCCGACCGCCGAGGGATCCACGCCGCGCACCGTGACGTTCGAGGAGCCGGGCTGCCCGAGACGCTCCTTGTTCGCGACCACCACCAGCTCGGCGCTGACCAGCGGGCGCCCGTTCGGACCGATCGCGACGTCGGGCCCGGCGCGCAGAACGTCGGCCGCCTCTCGCGAGACGCCGCTCGAGATTTCGCTGTCCGCTCCCTTGCGCAGCGCGACCGCATTGTCCGCGGAGCCGGTCTGCAGCAGCGCCGCCTGAAATCCCGCGGCCAGCGCCAGCGCGCCGATGAAGATGGTGACAGTGAGGCCGATCCCGATCGCGGTGGTGAGGGTCGCGACCGGGCGCTGCATCACGTTACGCACGTTGTATGAAATGGGGATGGGCATCGAAGGCTCCTCTAGTCCACGCGCCGCAGCGCCTGAACGATGCGCAGCTGCGAGGCCTGCCAGGCCGGAATCAATCCGCTCACCGCGCCGACCAGGGTCGCGATGGCGATGCCGGTGATCACGGTTGCCCAGTGCACGCTCATCGGAGGCAGGAAGCCGCCGAAGTTGAAGCCGGTGCCCTCGATCGCCCATTTCGCGAGCAACGAGCCGAGTATGCCGCCGCCCATAGTGATCACCGCCGCCTCGGCGAGCACGATGCCGAAGATGATGCCCTCGGTGAAGCCGAGGGTCTTGAGCACTCCGATCTCGCCGGTGCGCTCGCGAATCGCCATCACCATGGTGTTGGCCGCGACCAGCAGGATCGCGAACACCACCGCCAGGCCGATCACGCGCAGCACGAACGGAATGTTCCCGTACATGCTCACGAATCCGGCCTGGAAGGCCTGCTCGCTCTCGGTGCGCGTGGCCGCTCCGGAATTCTCGAACATCTCGTCGACCTGCTTGGCGATGTCGGCAGCGCGACCCGGGTTGCTGAGGTCGAGGATGTACACGCCGACCAGGGCGCGTCCGCCCATGCCCTTCTGGTCGAGGTATTTCCAGTGGAAGAACATCGTCTCCTCACCGATGCTGCGCTTCTTCGCATGGTAGACGGCGCGAATGGTAAACGGCCACTCGCCGGGATAGATCGTGCCGGCGAGGGTGATGGTCTGCCCGAGCTTCCATCCCATCTTGGTCATGAGCTTCTGCCCGATGACGCACGCCGTCTGCTCGGTCATGTACGAGGCCAGCCGGGAAGGCATTCCCTCGGGCAGGGTCATCGTGGCCTGCGGCGGCGAAGCTTCGACGATCTCGATGTCGTTGGCGTAGATCGGAAAGAAATTCTCGTCGTCCACCGCGAACTGCGCGAAGAAATTGTGCGGGTCCTTCGGGTCCTGCGCGCCGAACCAGTTCTGGATCGCGACGCGCTTGACGCCGGGCACCGCGGCGATGCGGCTGCCGTAGGAGATCGGCAGCGGAAAGATCAGCGAGATCGCGTTGCGCGAGATCAGGCGGGTTTCGCTGCCGACCTTGATCGCCTCCTGCAGCGTGTCAAGGACTCCGCCGAGCGTGCAGTACAGGAACAGCGCCACCGTGACGCTCAGCATCGTGAGAATGGTGCGCCGCTTGTTGCGGCCGAGGTTGACCAGAATCAGGTTGAGGACGCTCACGTTGCCACCCCGCTTCAGTTGGACAGCACGCCCTTGTCGAGATGCAGCACCCGCGTCGCGCGCTCGGCAGCGTGCGGGTCGTGCGTCACCATGACGATGGTCTTCTTGAATTCCCGGTTGAGGCGCCCCAGCAGCTCCAGGATTTCCTCGCCCGACTTGCGATCCAGGTCGCCGGTCGGCTCGTCGGCGAGCAGCACCGACGGATCGCTGACCACCGCGCGCGCGATCGCCACGCGCTGCTCCTGCCCGCCCGAGAGCTGCCGCGGGAAGTGCTTGAGCCGGTCGTCGAGGCCTACCAGCTCGAGCGCGGTCTTCGCGCGCTTCTTTCGCTCGGCGCCACTCATCTTCACCAGCAGCAGCGGCAGCTCCACGTTCTGCAGCGCGGTCAGCACCGGAATCAGGTTGTAGAGCTGGAAGATGAATCCGATGTTCCGCGAGCGCCACTTGGCGAGCTTTGAGCCCTTGAGTGTTGCGATGTTGGTTCCGCCGACGATCAGCTCACCGGAGGTGGGCTGGTCGATGCCGCCGATCAGGTTCAACAGCGTCGTCTTTCCGCTGCCCGACGGCCCCATGAGCGCGACGAACTCGCCGTCCGCGATCTCGAGCGAGAGCCCGTCGAGCACCGGGATCTGCTGCCGGTCTCGCACGTAGGTCTTGCGTACGTTTCGAACCTGCACGGCCCCCATGAACGCCTCCCGTCCGCCGGATCGGCGGATCGTTATGAGCCCACGACGCGGACCCGCGCGCCGTTCCTGAGATCGGCCGGCGGATGCACGACCACGCTCTCGCCGCCGGAGAGTCCACCTCTCACTTCGATGTGATCTTCTCGCGCGGGACCCAGGTCCACGCTGCGAGCCACCAGCTTCCCGTTCTCCACCACCCACACGCGTGCGCCGCTTCCGTCCTGCACCACCGCTGCCGCCGGCACCATCACGCGGCGCGGCGCGCTCGCGGTCGCGGTGTGCTCCGGATCATTCACGAACAGGACCTTGGCTCCCATCTCGGGCAGGATCCGCGGGTCGTGGTCGAGGATCGCGACCTTGACCTGCACCGTCGCCTTCTGCCGGTCCGCGGTCGGCACCACCTGGCGCACACGTCCGCTGAACGACGTGTCGGGGTAGGCGTCGAGCGTGATGCGCGCCCCCTGGTTGCCACGGATCTGCGCGATGTACGCCTCGTTGACGTCGACCTCGACCTCGAGCGTTCCGAGATCGGCCATGGTCGCGATCGCGGTCCGGGTCAGTCCTCCGCCCGCGCCCGAGGGCGCGACGATCTCGCCGACCTCTGCGTCCTTGCGCAGCACAGTGCCATCGAAAGGCGCGCGCACCCGCGTGTTCTCGAGACTGGCCTCGGCGAGCCTGGTCTGCGCGTGCGCGCTCGCCTGCTGCGAGCGCAGCACGTCGAGCCGGGTCTGCGCGTTCTCCAAGTCCACGTCGGCGGTGAGGCCCTGGCGGCGCAGGTCCTGCGCGCGCGCCAGGTCGCGCGTCGCCTGGCGAAGCTGCGCGTCGAACTGCGCTTCCGCCGCGCGGGCAACCGCCAGCTGCGCTTCGTAGTCGGCACTCTCGATCGTCGCGATCACCTGGCCCTTGCGGACGCGCGAGCCTTCGTGTACCGGGAGGGTGGCGAGGCGGCCGAGAATCTTGGCCGACACCGACGCCCGGGTCCGCGCGACGACGTAGCCGTTCGCGCTGATGCCGGCGCTCGACAGCGTGCCGCCTCCGGTCGCGCTGACCGTCGCGGTCCTGACCGCGATCGCGCGTCTCGGGGCGAGCACGAAGAACCACACCGCAGCCGCCGCGACCAGGAGCGCGAGCACGACGAGGATCGCGACCCCACGACCCGCACCGCCCCCGCTCGGAGCGTCTTCGTCGCGGCGAATGCGAAGGCTGGAAAGATCCGGAGTGGTGGACATGGGGCCCGAGGGTTGAGGTGAGCCGGGAACCTTAAGGAGTGGAACGGGATGGGGTCAAGCGGACCGCCGCTCGCGCGTAGACCCCTGCCTGCGTTTCCGGCGACCCTGCTCAGGGCCAGGGGTTCGGCGCCGGTTTGGCCGTGGCCGGAAGGGAGATGGATCGGTATCCTGATGACTCTGCTAACGCCGCCTGGATAGCGACGTCCATGGATTCCGCGGGCGCGGCCGCGCCTCGAGTTCCCTCGACCCGGAGGATGCCATGAAGCTCCCGCGCATAGTTGCCCTTGCACTGACCGTTCTCGTCGCTGCCTCGAACGCGCGCATCACAGTGGCTGCCGCGCCGCCGCCTGCGTCCCCGGCGATCTTCGATTACAGCACCGTGATCGACATCAACACGATTCGTATGGGGGTGACGAACTTCGGCTCGTTCGCCAGCGACTTCGCGACCGGGAGCTCGGGGCTCGAATTTCCGAAAGGCAGCGGCAAGACCGCGGTCTACAGCGCGGGGTTGTGGCTCGGAGCTCACGTCGGTGGCGGCACACGGGTCGCGATCGCCGAGTATTCGAGCGAGTTCCAGCCGGGCGCAATGCTTGGTGGCTTTCCCGGCGATCCGAACCTGGCGGAATACAAAGTGTACGGTCTCTACCGCTTCTATCCGGACGATGTCTCCCGGGACGCGGCGCTCGCGGACTACACGTTCGGCGCGGTACCTCATGGTGCCCCGCCCGTGCAGGTGCAGCCGGATGGCTCACTCGACATCCTCGGCGACGAGATGCTGTGGGCGGTCTACAACGATGCCAATGCTACATCCCACAACAATCGGGCCGGTAGCACGCTTCCGCTCGGTGTCGAGGTTCAACAGACCACGTTCGCCTTCAATCGATCCGGCCCTCTCGGGAACACGGTCTTCGTTCGCTTCAAGATTCTGAATCGAGGCTCGAACTCTCTCGACGACATGTATGTCGGGCTGTGGAGTGATCCTGATGTCGGCGGCGCCAACGACGACCTCGCGGGCTGCGACACGACGCGCTCGCTCGGCTACGCGTACAACGCCACGAACAGCGATCTGGTCTATGGATCATCGCCGCCCGCGGTCGGCTATCTGCTGCTGCGGGGCCCGACCCCGGGCAGCGGCGTGCCGCTTGGCATGACCGCGTTCACGGACTACATCAATGGAACGGACCCCACGAACTTTTTCCAGGTCTACAACCGGTTGCAGGGCCTGCACGCGGATGGCAGCGAGATCATCAACCCGACCACAGGTCTGCCCACGCATTACATGCATTCGGGCGACCCCGTCACAGGAACGGGCTGGCTCGATAACGCGGCCTCGGATCGCCGACTGCTGCTCGCCTCGGGTCCATTTCACATGGCGCCTGGCGATGGGCAGGTGATCGACGGCGCGATCGTCATTGGTCAGGGCAGCAGCCGACTCTCATCGGTGACGGCGATGCGCTTCAATGCCGACGTTGTGCGCGGCTTCTACGCAGACGACCCGACGCCCACCCTCGCATCACTCGTGGACGCGCACGCCGAGCCCGACCGCGTGACCCTCTCGTGGTATGGCGCCGACGTCGCGGGCCGCTTCGTGACCATCGAGCGCAGGACTGCGGAGATCGGTTGGAGCGCGGTCGACTCTCGATTTGCGGACGGTTCCGGATCGATCGCGTTCGAAGATCGCAACGTGATCGCGGGTGTGCGCTACGGTTATCGAATCGCGGTGCGCACCGACGGTGCGGACCGCTACTCCGCCGAGACCTGGATCGAAGTGCCGGTGGAAGCGGGCCTCTCGCTTGCGGGATTCCGCCCGAATCCCGCCGCTGGCGAGGTGTTCGTCGAGTTCTCGCTCCCATCCAGCGGATCCGCGTCACTGCGAGTCTTCGACATCGCGGGTCGCGCAGTCGTCATGCGCGAAGTCGGTGAACTCGGCGCGGGCCGCCATCAGATCCGACTCGACGGCGGCACGGCGCTCAAGGCAGGCGCGTACGTGATGCAGATTTCGCAGGGCGGTCGAATGGTGACGCGCAGAGGCGTGATCGTTCGCTGAGCGGACCATCGACGGCGACGTCCGCATGGAATTTCCGGGAGTCGCCGTCTTGCGTTTTGCGCAGAGCGCCCCTAGACTTTGCCCTCGCTTTGAAATGCCGCTCACGCGCCTGGGCCCATCGCCCGCGCGTGGCAGAATCAGTCGGGAGGGTTGCATGCCGTTCGTCATTGCCGAGCCGTGCATCGGGGTGAAGGACAAGTCGTGCGTCGAGGTGTGCCCGGTGAACTGCATCTACGAGGGCGAGGATCAGTACTACATCCATCCCGACGAGTGCATCGACTGCCAGGCCTGCGAAGCCGCGTGTCCGGTACAGGCGATCTTCCCGGACAACGGCGTGCCCGAAAAGTGGAAGCCGTTCATCGACAAGAACCGGACGCACTTCGAGAACACCTGATCTCCGTGCATGCCCGAACGCACCTGGAGGCGGCGCGCCACGCGCTGCCTCTTTCGTTTGAGGACGCCATGACCGAAGCCACGCTTCCGAGCCGCGAGCAGGCGCTGGCCCTGGTGCACGAGTGGATCCAGAACCCGGGCCTTCGCAAGCATTGCTACGCGGTCGAGGCCGCGATGCGCGCCTATGCGAGAAAACTCGGGGGTGACGAAGAGCGCTGGGGCCTGACCGGGCTGATCCACGACTTCGACTGGGAGCGTCATCCCGACGCGGCGCGCCACCCGATGCAGGGAGTCGAGGTGCTGCGCTCGCTCGGCTGGCCCGAAGACGTGTGCCGCGCGGTGCTGGGGCACGCGACCTACAGCGGCGTGCCGCGCGACACGCCGATGGCGAAGGCGCTGTTCGCGTGCGACGAGCTGTGCGGGTTCCTGGTCGCGTGCGCGTTGATCATGCCCGACCGATCGCTCGAGAAGGTCGAAGTCGCCTCGGTGCTCAAGAAGATGAAGCGCGCCGACTTCGCGCGGAACGTCAACCGCGACGACATCACCACGGGTGCGGCGGAGCTCGGCGTCGAGCTGAGCGAGCACATCGCGTTCACGCTCGAAGCGCTGCGCGGCGCGCGCGCGGATCTGGGGCTGTGAGCGTGATGCTCATCGCAGCGATCGCAGACAGCGCACGGCACGTCGGCGAACTCGCCAGGCAGGCTCACGTACTGGGGGCGAGCGAGGATCTCGAATCATGGCACGAGTTCTACCTCATGGTAGGAACGGCCGCTGTCACGCTCGTTGGTCTGCTGTTCGTCTCGCTCTCGTTCCATCTCGACGTTCTGCTTCACGAGCACCACGCACATCTGCTGGCGGTGGCGCGGCAGGCGATGCTGAACTTCGTTGGAGTGCTGATCATCTCGCTCAGTTTTCTGGCACCCGGGATGACGGCGCGGCCGCTGGGCATGAACCTGTTCATGATCTCAGCAATCTTCCTGGTGTTCGGGGTTAGTGCCCTGTCACGCGCGTTGCGCCAGCGCGACTCGAGCCCGCACTCCGCCTTCGTCCTCCGCCGCTCGCTGATCAGCATCATCGGCTTCGCGGCTACCGCGTGGGTGGGCTTCCGGATGTTTTCGCATCGCGACCCGACCGAGGCCTACTGGCTGATCGGACCCATGTGCATGATTCTGGGCAACGCGGTCGGCACCGCGTGGGATCTGCTGGTGAGGGTCGGGCGGCTCAAGCAGGAAATCGCGGCGAACGACTCGAAGTCGTGAGCCCACGCAGCACCGTGCGGTGCCCGCTCTCGCGACGCATCTCGGCACCCCAAAGCCTGACGCCGACCGAGGTGCATTCCCGAAATCCGGGAGGTCGTCCCCAATCGGCGTCGGCGTACCGCTGCTTCTTCTGGCCGGCGGTCCCCCTTAGAGGTTCCGCACTCGGCCGCGCCCATGGAATCCATGGGCTCTGGTCGACGCCGCAGCGAAACTGCCCGCGACGTCTGTGCGAATTGGACGCCCGCACTGCGTTCCGGTCAACGAGATTTTTCTGGCGGTGCAGTCGCAAGCTCCGTGCCCGCGCCACCCCCGCTACACGTTCAGCGGGCGCAAATTCTCGACGGTGAGCGTCACTGAGTCGAGCGTGTCGTCCACGGAGCCTTCGACGCGCACTGCGCTGCTTCGGGCGGCGGCGGCGAAGGCGCGGTGGGCGTCGGGGAACAGGACGCACTCGACGAGTCCGCTGCGGTCGGCGACGGTGAGGAACAGCATCACCCCGCCGCCCCGGGTCTCGATCCGGCGCATCGCACAGGGCAGGCCCGCGATCGCGACGCGCTTTCCCGCGTAGGAGGGGAGCGCCGCGGCGCGCACCGTCCCGGCGCGGCCTTCGGGGTCCACCAGGGCGTCGAGCGGATGCGCGGCGAACCACAGCCCGGTCGCACGCATCTCGCCGCGGACGCGCTCGGCAAGGTCGAACTCGGGCAGCTCGGGCGTGGTGAGCGGCGCGGCCGCATCCGGCATCACCGCCGTTCCGTCGGGGGCGACCAGCGCCGCGGCACGCGATGCGCCAGTCCGCCGGCGCGGCGCGGCTCCGAGCGCCGCGGTCACCCGCGCTTCGAGCAGCAGCGAGGGCCGTGTGCGCCCGGTGAAGTCGAGCGCGCCGGAGAGGATCAGCGCCTCGACCTCATCGCTCCCCGGCCGCGCGCGATCGAGCAAGTCGGCGAGGCTCGCGAACATTCGGCGAGCGCGCTCCTGGGCGATGCGCTCGCCGGTCGAAGTGCTGAGCCCGGCGACGCGCGAAAGGCCGATGCGCACCGCGCCCGTCATGGCGCCCGCCGGTGCGCCCGCGATGGCGCCTGCCGGTGTCCCCGTGCGAAGCGTGAGTGACGGTGCCCGCGCCGCGGTCTCGAGCGTGGTTTCCCAGCTCGAGCGCATCGCGCACGGCGCGAGGAAGCGCACGCGCTGACGCCGCAGGTCCTCGACGTGCACCCAGGTCGGGTACATGCCCGCGTGGTGGTTGAGCACGCCCACCGCGTACTCCGCCGGAAAGCGCGTCTTGAGCGCCGCGCACTGCCAGCCGAGCGTGCCGTAGCCCGCCGCGTGCGCCTTGCAGAACGCGTAGGCGGCGAAGCGAGCCAGGTCGCGCCACGCCTCGCGCGCCTGGCCGGGCTCGACCCCGTGCGTGGCCGCGAGCTGGACGAACCCGTGCTCGAGGGAGCGGAACTCCTCGTCGCCGCGCGCGGCCGAGATCGCCCGCCTCAGCTCGTCGCCCTGGGCGAGCGAGAGGCCGGTGAGCGCGGCGGCGACGCACATCACGTCCTCCTCGTAGAGCATGACGCCGTGCGTGGCGCCGAGCACCGCCTCGAGCCGCGGGTGCGCGAACGACGCCGGCTCGAGCCCGCGGTGTCGGCGGCAGAACACCTCCTTCATGCCGGACTCGGCGGCGCCGGGGCGGATCAGCGCCACCGCGGCGATGGTTTCGGCGAGCGTGCCGCAGCGCAGCATGCGCAACAGATGGCGCATGGCGGGGGACTCGAGCTGGAAGCAGTTGAGCGTGTCGCCGGCCGCGATGCGCGCGCCGGTCGCGGCGTCCTCGCCCGGGATGTGGTCGAGCTCGATCGCCGCGCCACCGCGGCGCCGTGCCAGCTCGATGCAGTCGCCCATGGTCGTGAGGGCGCGGTTGCCGAGCAGGTCCATCTTGACGAGCCCGATGGCCTCGATGGCGCGCATCTCGAACTGGGTGACCACGACGTCCTTGGCGGCGCGCTCGAGCGGCAGGTACCAGGTGAGCGGCCGGTCGGCGATGACGATGCCGCCGCAATGGACCGAGAGATGCCGGGGCGCCCCGTCGAGACGCTCGGCAAGGCGCAGTGATTCGGCCAGCACCGGCTCGCGCCACGACCCGCCATCGATTCCATGGGCGGGTGCCCCGGCCCGCGCGTCGGCGACCGCGCCCAGGCGCTCGAGGTACGGCGGCTCGAGCGCGCGCGGGATGCGGCGCGCGAGCGCGTTGACGCGCGCGTTCGACACCCCGAGCGCCTTCGCGGTCTCGCGAAACGCCGAGCGCGCGCCGAGCGTGGCGTGGGTCGAGATCATCGCCACGCGGTCGGCGCCGTAGGTCTCGTAGACGTGCGCGATGACCTCGTCGCGGCGCTTCCAGCACAGGTCGATGTCGAGGTCCGGGCAGTCGCGGCGCGTGGGATGGAGGAAGCGCTCGAAGTAGAGCCCGTAGCGCAGCGGGTCCACGTTGGTGATGCCGAGCACGTAGGCCACGATCGAGCCCGCCCCCGAGCCGCGCCCCACGGTCGGAATGCCGCGCGCGCGCGCGAAGCCGACAATCTCGGCGACCAGCAGGAAGTAGTCGGTGAAGCCCAGCCGGTCGATGATGCCCAGCTCGTGGCGCAGCCGCGCCAGCGCGCTCCGATCGTCGCGGCCGTAGCGGCGCCGCAGCCCCTCGCGGGTGAGACGCGAGAGCCGGCCCGGGCCGCTCTCGCCGTCGGGCAATGGCGCGCGCGGGAAGATGGGCGTGCCGAGCTCGAGCTCGAGCCGGCAGCGCGCAGCGAGCGCCGCGTTGTTCGCGAGCGCCTCCGCGCCCGCCTCGGGCGTGCCGGCCGCAGCACAGGTCGCGCGCACGCGCCGCTCCCACTCCGCGGGGCCCGCCAGCCACGCCTCGCGCGCGCAGAAGGCCTCGGCGGGCATGCGCTCGAGCAGCTCGCCGGCCGCGGCGGTCACGGCGATGCGGTGGGTGTCGAAGTCGCGCGCGTGGAGCAGCGCGCCGTCGCCGGTGGCGACCAGCGGCACGCCCAGCCGGCGCGCGAGCGTGACGCGCCCGGGTAGCCCCGCGCGCTCGGCGGCGAGCCCGCGCACGCC
>JANMQY010000094.1:0-7522 GCA_031370785.1 Candidatus Eiseniibacteriota bacterium
TGCAGACGGCAACCTTCACGCTGCCCACCGTGGTCAGCACCTCTTCCAGCGCTGGCACTGGGGTGCACACCGGTCATTGAACTCACCAGACATCCACGCGCGCAATAGGAGAGTTCCCATGGACACCCACACGAAGCACGAGATGAAGGCGAACGGCGGCCACTACCGCAGCCTGGCCATCATGGCGGCGCTGTCCTTTGTCGCGATGTATGCGCTCATGTACGCCATGGTCGACAGGTTTGCGAATGTACACAACAGCCTCAACCAGGCGTACATGGCGGGCCTCATGACCGCGCCGATGCTGATGTTCGAGCTCTTGCTGATGCGCAGCATGTATCGCAATGCGAAGTCAAATGCGGTGGTTCTGATCGGCAGCGCGATTCTCCTTGTTGGGTGTTTCGTGGCGATCAGGACTCAGGCCGGCATCTCCGACAAGCAGTTCGTGCGTTCCATGATCCCGCATCACGCAGGCGCCATCCTGATGTGTGAGCAGGCGGCGTTGCACGATCCCGAGGTCAAGGCGCTCTGCGAGCGGATCAGAGCCAGCCAGCAATCAGAAATCGAGCTGATGGAGGCCAAGCTGCGTGAGCTGGATAAGTAGACGTGTGCCGCACGGAGATCATTGTTCCCGCGGCTCCGCGGGATGGCCGGCGGTCGCGAGCGTCTGAAGCCGGCCGAGCCTCTTCGCGTCTGCCTTAAGCTCGGGAGCGTCCACCAGACAACAATCGAGGTGACCTTCCCCCCGGCCGTCGCCTTGGTCACGCTCGGCTTGGCTGACCCACCTCCTCAGCGTCTCGGCCGTGCATCCCATCTTCCCAGCGATCGAGCGGATCGCGGCCCACTGCGAGGCGTGCTCACTCTCGTGTTCTCAGACCATCCGAACCGCACGCTCACGTACTTCTGGCGAGTACCTGCTTGGACGTCCCATGACCCCATCCTCTCAACAAATGGAGCCTCCGGGAATCTCGGCCCGGTTCACCTGGCGCAGAGGGCTCACGGTCGGTCTGCCGGAGCGTGGGTCATTCGATAAACAGGATGCCACGAGTGCATGTGTGCTCCGACGACAGCGCCCAGTAGGGCAATGACCGGCACGCCGAGAAGGGCGATGCCGCCGCCCCCGATGTCATTTCCTTGCTGCCCCGCCGAGTACACGCCCCAGCCGGCGAGACCGCCCACAACAAGGCCGGTAATGAGCCCGCCCGCGAGCGCGTGATTGCTGGGTAGATCGACTCGGATGACTTCTTCCCACGGGATGTGACTCGGGACGGGCAGCGCTTCGCCGCCGGTGGTCGAGAGAACGTTGCGATAGGCGAGGCCCTCGACGCTCACCCGCACACCTTCGGCCACGAGCGAGACGGACGGCGTCGTGATGCGGACCCTGCGGGCGCGCATCAGGCGATCGTCGAGCCGCAGGAGTTGGTTGGGAGCGGGTGGTCCCGCCTGCGCCGGGAGTGTACTCGCGAGCGCCAGGATGGCGCCCAGGAGGAGGAGCGTTCGGGACAGTGTACGTTCATTCAGGGTCGGCCTCCCCGGGCAATCAAACGAACACGGCAGTCGCGTTAAAGAAGGCGCGAACGAGAGGAGGCGCCAGATGTCGACCGCCAACTCGCACCATAGCACGGTGCCCCAGGCGTGGCGGCGGTCCGTGTGCTTGCCCCCGACTTCATGGACGTGTCGCCGCGGTGCCTGGGACGACCGTACCCTGGTTGTCTCTGGCGTCCCCAACTACTCCGAGTTGGAACCAAATCGCCGGATGGCTGAGGGAAATGGGCACGCTACGCGAGGCTTTGGGCGTGGTGGCGTAGGAGCCGGCCCACGCGGCGGCTACCTGGTGGCCACGTGCCAAAATCTCGAGAAGGAGTGCATCCTCTCTCTGCCCCGAGCCCGTCTCCGAGACCGTTGAGGACCGTAATTCGGTCGGACCGAACGTAGGTTCACCCGTGGCACTACCACGCGTGATTGGAAGCGTTGCCGTCGCGTCATCTCGACCAAGACTCCCGAGACTAGTGCCGTGGCGTCAGAGCCAGCGGGCGCTGCACCAGACCGTGAGGTCCGTAACGAAGGATGTCGGGCGTCGCAGGTCGGTGGGTCCACCCAGAAGGTGTGGAAGGCGGGTGCGAGTGGAGACAGCGTGACCCCGACCGCGTGGTGGACGACGACTGGGCAGTCGTTGCTGACCTGGTATAGGCTCAACGGGCTGCACAGGCGGCAGGTCCCAGGAGAACGCTCGGAATGAAGACCAATTTCAGTTTGGGGTTGTTTCTCGTAGTTGCGGTCGTAGGAATCGGTGCGTGCAGGGAGTATTCGACGAGACCCCTGAATCGCGGGCCGACGATCTCATCCGTGGTCGCATTTCCCAGTGTCCTGGGACAGGGGGATTCAGCGATCGTCACGGTGTTCGCGACCGATCCCGACGGAGACAGCTTGACCTACGAATGGCGGACCGACAGCCGTTTGAAGATCAAGGGCGATGTTCTGGAAGATGGCTGGCTCAACAACACGGTCAGTAGTTCACACGTCTTCTATCGCTCCACTTCTCCCGCCTATGACGATACCGCCGGCGTCCGGTGTACTGTGTGGGACCGCAGGGGAGCGTGGGACGCCCGAACGGTTCTGATCCTTCTCCGGAATTGATCGCGGGAGATCGCATGCGGCTCAAGATCCTGGCACTCACCGCTGCTTTGCTGGCGCTCGCGATGGGCGCTGATGCCAAGGGCCTGTGGATCGGGCCAAAGCTCGCGTTCCCCGTGCCGGCCCGCGACATCGGTGATGCGCAGCTCGGCCTCGATGCGGGCGTGACGTTCGATTACTTGCAGGACGCGTACGGCGGTGTCGGCGTGGACCTCATCTACCATTACTGGCCTGCTTCTCCGTCGTACAAAGCGGCGTTCGACAACTACCTGGCGAGCACTCGCTCCGAGGTAATCGACGGGTCGACCTGGGCCTTCAGCGCCTTGCAGGCCACGGTCCACGCGAAGCTGGTGGCGCCGATCGTCGGGCAGCACCGCCCCTGGGTCCAGATCGGCATTGGTGCGTATCGCATCGATCGCAACCTGACAGAGAATTGGGTCGGCAGCACTTTCATCATCGTGCCCGGGAACCACAGCAACATCTCGACTGTGCCCGGCTGGTACGGGAGCGTCGGATTCGATGTCCGGACCGGCCCGAACACGCTGGTCGGCCTCGGAGCGGAGTACCACCACCTATGGTTGGGTACTGAGGAAGGCCCGGAGTTCTCCGCGAT
The DNA here is from genome assembly GCA_031370785.1 of Candidatus Eiseniibacteriota bacterium. Lineage (GTDB taxonomy): Bacteria > Eisenbacteria > RBG-16-71-46 > RBG-16-71-46 > RBG-16-71-46 > DATJGS01. Next base: position 3,245 of record JANMQY010000094.1, read on the forward strand.
TACAGTGGGCACGCATCTCCTGTTCGGTTGGTAGCCCATCGGAAGTGCGGGCTTGCTATCCGCTGGTCCCATTTTGGCCCGAGCGATTGGCGTCCCCAACCATCGAGAATTCGAACCGGGTCGCCGAGTAGATGAGGAGAATGGAGGGGCTCAGGCGGATTCTGCGTACAGCCTGAAAGAGCGGATGGCGACCTCGTCGGGCCAGCCGCTTGTGATGCTGCGGCTGAGGGAAACGCGAAAGAGCTGGCCGAACTGGCGCGCGTCCCACATTGCGCGGGATGAGCCGCTTCCCGTTGGTGACCGCGCCTGTGCGCGCATTGTCCTGCTGCGGGGTCAGCGCCAGTCCGCGTGCCAGTACGCGAGCACGGCGAGCAGGATCAGATTCGGGGCGAGGTGTTGCATCGCCGCCGCTAACGGTGCCGCCGGGAGTCGCACCACGCGAGGACCGACGGGGCCAGCGGGCCGTGGTCCGCGCCCGGAACCACTCGCACCGGCGCCGGCGCGAATCCGTGCGTGCGTGCGTCGGCGAGCGCGTTCGCGGTTTGCTGCTCGAGGACCTTCATCGCGTCTGCGCTCTCGCCGGACGACGTGCCTTCACGGAATACCTGGAGTGGCAGGCGCAAGCGCTCAGGCGCGCTCGAGAACGACGTCGGGCCGAGGCCGCGGCGCTGGTAGTTCGTGCTGACCGGGGCCACGCCGCTCCAGCGCTCCGGGTGCCGGAAGGTGACTGCCCAGACGGTGTGACCGCCTGCCTCCCAGCCCGTGAGGAAGGCCGTGGATTCGCCGTGCCACTGGCGATGGACATCCATCATCACCGCGGCGATCCCGCCGTCGTCGAATGCGAAGTCGTCGAGTGCCTGGAGGGAGTCCCACACCGCCTGTGAGTACGAGTAGTGATCGAGCGTACGTGTTCGCGCCCCGCCGCAAGTAAGCACTTCGGGCGCCACCAGGATGTAGGGGCGATCTCCACGCGCCGCGACGAACGTCTGCAGGTTCGCGTCGAATTCGCGCCCCGCATCGGGAATGGCGATGAGCACGGGCCACTCCCGCTCCGCCGACCAGCCGGCAGGCAGCGCGAGGTGATATCGCATCGGATGCGAGCTCGCGGTATGGACCGTAATGGCGCTCGGCTTGGCAAGCGCCATCGCGGCGCAGAGGCCCGTAGCCGCGACGGCAAGGACTGCGCAATACCTCATTCGAGGCACTCCAGACATGACGCGATCGCGACTCGCCGCTGAAACCTCCCGCAAATTCAAGACCTCCCGGCCAAGGCCCGTATGATGATTGCATCGTACGTTGGCAAGGTCTGGCGCACAACGGCCAACCGATCCGAGCGCCCGCGCCGGTCGCGCGGGCGGGGCGTTCATGGCGTCCCAAAGCATCGCGATTTCGAACCGGGTGACGGGCTGGCTGCGGGAGATGGATGCGCTTCGCCAAGTGATAGGGGACGCGGCGTGAGGCTGTCAGTGGCGCAGTGATCCGAGTGGAGCAGAGTGCTCGGAATGCGGCGGTCTTGGGCCCTCATCGCGTTGTTGTGCCTTCTGGGCAGTCGGTGAAACAGGCAGCCGCGACAACGCGGCGACAGGCTGGTAGGGTCTGAGCGGGTGGAGGCACACCTCAAAGGCCGCCGAAGATCGAGCCATCGCATCGCGTCCGAATGGGGGCACGTATGGGCCGCAGCAATATCGTCCGCACCGTTCAGTGTGCGATCGTCATCGTGTCGCTCATCGGCGGCCGTGCTGCGGGCGCGGAGGTCGTGCTCGGCGCGTCGTTCGGCTACACGCATTTCTCCTATCCTGACTCCCGGCGCTTCAAGGACGACGTCCTCGGACTCCCCGGCACCCAGGCGTGGGGACAGCCGGGGTTCCGCATCGGGTATCTCGCTCGGGGTGGTCGCTGGGACCTGAACGCCGATGTCGGTCTCGTGACCGTGCACCACTCCGGGACCATCGGCGCCGACGAGACGACGGCCGAGGCGCTGCCGCAAATCCAGGCGAATGCGCCGAGCTGGCGCGGGCTGAGCCCGTTCGTGAACGGCGGTGTGGGCATCGTCTACGAGACCGCGCTCACCGCGTACGGCGGCTCGTTCACCGCGGCACGTCCCGTGTTCGGCGCCGGCATCGGCCTGCGAAAGCCAGTGAGCGACGGCCACGGGTTCGTCCGAGCCGAGTTTCGCTACGACCACCTGCCCGAGCGCGCGACGGGCCTGAGCCCCTCTGACAACTTTACCTTCCCGGCCACCGACTTGTTCTCGGTCAAGCTCGGTTTCGACCTGGTCGTGGCGCACTGAAGCGGTTTGTGGAGGGGGCGTGAAGGACTTTGAGACTCGTCGGCCTGCTCGAGTTGGAAGTGTGCGCGCCGGTGTTTCGGAGATCGCGAGGCGTGACATGCTGATTGCGGCGCGGGCTGCTGCGAAGTCGTTCGCATGCTGGATCCGCCTGGCCGCTGTCGCGAGTTCCCTGATGCTGTCGGCCGGGTGCGGCAATTCCACCTTCGACCCGAGACATCCGATTCCGTGGTTCGCGGCAGTGGGTGGCTCATCTGCCAACGACGTCTACGCGGTCGGGTTCTCGACGATCTGGCACTATGACGGCCGCCGCTGGGTCGCCGAGGCCGATTTCTCATCCTTCATGAACGGCGTCTGGGCGCCGGCAAGCAACGAAGCGTATATCGCGTGGAGCAGCCCTGACGGTGGGATCACCGGGAGGGTCTATCATTTCGACGGTCGCGCCTGGGGCGTGGTGGCCTCCGCCCCGGCGGGGCTCGAGTCTGCCTGGGGAACCTCGGGACACGATGTCTACGCGGTCGGGCGCGAGGGATGGATCCTGCACTACGACGGCAGCGCGTGGAGCGCCTTTACCACTGGCCGGCAGGAATGGCTGGATGGCATCTGGGGAAGCTCCCCGCAGGATGTGTTCGTCGCCGGCCCCATAGACTCGATCCTCCATTACGACGGCGTGCGCTGGACCCGTCAGTACACGGGTGCGCCATCGCGCGCCGTGTGGGGCAGCTCGAGCCATGACGTGTTCGCGGTGGGCGGCCCCAGCATCACGCACTACGACGGTGTGAGCTGGAGTCCTCAGCCGAGCGGCACCACGAACAACCTGTTCGGGATATGGGGCAGCGCGCCGAACGACGTGTTCGCAGTGGGCACCAACGGTACCATCTTGCATTACGACGGCACAGGATGGAGCGCGCAGGCGAGCGGCACGACCGGACATCTGTACGGAATCTGGGGAAGCTCGAAGTACAACGTATTCGCCGTTGGGCAAAAAGCGATCCTGCGCTACGACGGTACTCGTTGGAGCCGACCTATCACCGTCCCCCCGTCGTCGGCCCTGGCTCCGTCCCGAACGGGCCCTGCTCGTCGCCTGACGGCGCCGTAGCCGGGCTGCCCGGCGGTCGTGGGTGCAGGAGAGCCCTGCTTGTCGTCGGCGATGCTTGCCCCGCGAGGTTCCACGAGAGATAGACTCTTGCATAAACTCTATCACTCGGCCGTCGAGGCTGGCCGCGGCGCTTTGCCTGCTGAGTTCGAAGAGCGTCCCCAACGGGATTCGAATCCTCTCCTACTGAGGAAGCACGAGGCGGCATCGGTCACGAACCGTTGCCAAGCGCGGGCATCAAGGCGGGGAAGGAGACCGAAGAGAGCCGGTAGTTGGTCAGCGGTTCGGATGGTTCGGGCACAGATTAGGCACAGAGGGCTGTGCCCATTCCCGAGTCGGCCTTCCTTGGGGGCTTAGTGGACACGAATCGTCGCACATAGCCGTCCAGCGTGGGGGCCCAAGAGGATTTGCCTTTGACTTGCTCAGGTCGCGCGTGCACCAGGCGTCGTAGTCCGCCTGCCACTTGCCGCGCAGTCGCTCGATCGATCCCGGCGACAGCGTCGCGCCCTCGCCCAGCAGTCCGCGCAGCGCCAGTTCGAAGTCGCCCTTCGACAGTCCGTGCAGGTAGAGCTCGGGCAGCAGCGCGCTGACCTCGCGGCTCTGGCGAGCGAACAGCGGCAGCACCCGGCTCTCGAACCGCTCATCCAGGTTGCGCGCCCGCGGGCGCCGCAGCGCGATCGTCCCGCACGACAACGCGAGCCGGCGCGGCTTCCCAAGGCCGTTGCGATAGCCGGGCGCGGGGTCGACGCCGGCGCGGCGCGGAACCTGTCAACGACTTTGAGACACTCGCTTCGTGAGTTTACTGAGCGACCGCCATGCACGGCTCTTCGAAGTTGAGATTCGGGATCTCGGGCTGCTTTCGCTCGAGATCGGCTTCCAAGGATGACCGCCCCGC
>JANMQY010000116.1:0-17735 GCA_031370785.1 Candidatus Eiseniibacteriota bacterium
GCCCCAAAAATCTCTGGGTTTCCCCCCCCCCATACCGGCCCCTTTTTTTTCCCCCGCCCCCGGGATGTCGTATTTACCCCGGGATGTTTGGGGGGGGTTTTTTGTTTTTGTTTTTTAGGGGGGGGGGGGTGGGGGGTGGTATACCCGATGACTCGCGGGTCCCCCGTCGCCCCCACCCTTCCCAAAACCCCGCCGCTCCTGGCCCCACTCGCCATCGGGCATCCCCACCGCGCAGCCCGCGCGCGACGTCGCATCCCACCGCGCAGCCCGCGCCCGAGCTAACCCAGCTCCTTCAGCTCCGCGAGCAGCTTCTGCACAGTGCCCTTTGCGTCGCCGAACAGCATCAGGGTCTTTGGCTCGTAGTAGAGCGGGTTGTCGATGCCGGCGAACCCTGGACTCATGCCGCGCTTGATCACGATCGCATGTTGCGCCTTGTCCGCGTCCAGGATCGGCATGCCGTAGATCGGGCTCGCCGCGTCGGTGCGCGCAGCCGGGTTCACCACGTCGTTGGCGCCGATCACCAGCGCCACGTCGGTGCGCTCGAAGTCGCCGTTGATCTGGTCGAGGTCGAACAACTGCGTGTACGGCACGTTGGCCTCGGCCAGCAGCACGTTCATGTGCCCGGGCATGCGTCCGGCCACAGGATGGATCGCGTACTTGACCTCGACGCCGCGGGTCGCGAGCAGGTCGGCGAGCTCGCGCACCGCGTGCTGCGCCTGCGCGACCGCCATGCCGTAGCCCGGCACGATGATCAGCGAGCGCACGTTGGCGAGCAGCACCGCGGCGTCGCTGATGCCGATCTCGTGCACCGGCTTCGCCGCGCCCGAGGCCGCGCCGGCGGCGGCGGGGGCGCCTGCGCCGAATCCTCCGAACAGCACGTTCGCGAGCGAGCGGTTCATCGCCTTGCACATGAGCTGCGTGAGCAGCGTGCCCGAGGCGCCGACCAAGGTGCCGCTGATGATGAGCGCGGTGTTGTCGAGCGTGAAACCGGTCGCCGCGGCGGCGAGCCCGGTGAACGAGTTGAGCAGCGAGATCACCACCGGCATGTCCGCGCCGCCGATCGGCAGCACCATGGTCGCGCCGAATACGAGCGCGGCGGCGAGCAGCACCCAGAACCAGAGATTCACTCCGCCAACGAGCAGCATCGCGGTCGCGACCAGCAACAGCGCGGCCAGCGCGAAGTTGATCAGGCGCAGCAGGCCGGCGGCGATCGCGCGCTCGGAGACAAGCCCTTGCAGCTTGCCGAACGCGATCAGGCTTCCGCTGAACGAGATTGAGCCGATCAGCGCGCCAACAATCCCGGTGAACGGAACGCCCTGGCGCGGCAGGAACAGATGAGCGTTGTGCACGAACTCGGAGGTCGAGACCAGTGCCGCCGCGCCGCCACCGAGACCATTCAGCAGCGCGACCATCTGCGGGATATCGGTCATGCGCACGCGACGCGCGCCCACCACGCCGGCGATGCAGCCGATCACCAGCGCGATGAGGATCGCCGGGCGGTGCTGGAGCCCGGGCGTGAGCAGCGTCGCGACTACCGCGAGCGCCATGCCGGCGGCCGCGATCAGGTTGCCCGAGCGTGCCTGGAGTGGCGAGCTCAGCCGCTTGAGCCCTACGATGAAGAGGATCGAGGCGATCAGGTAGGAGAGCGGAACGAATCCCGGGAGCGCGGTGGAAACGCTCATGGCTCGCGCTTGGATTTCGGCGGGCGCGGCCGGCTCTTGAACATCCCGAGCATGCGATCGGTAACGACGAAGCCGCCGGCCAGGTTCATGGCTCCGAACATCACCGCGACGAATCCGAGCGTCGTTTCGAGCGGACCCTGCGCCATCCCCAGCACCAGGATGCCCCCGACCACCACGATGCCGTGAATGGCGTTAGTGCCGGACATGAGCGGCGTGTGCAGGACCACCGGAACCTTCGAGATCACCTCGAAGCCCACGAACACCGCGAGCGCGAAGATGGTGAGCTGGGTGAGCAGCAACGCGCTCATGCGCGCACCGGCTCGACGGGCGTGGCGGGGGCCGGGCCGCGCGGCGGGCGCGACGCTCCGCCGACCACGCCGTCGCGCATCACGCAGGTCTCGCGCGTGATCTCATCGTCGAAGTCGAAGGCGAGCGCGCCGTCCTTCACCAGATGCAGCAGCAGCGCCGAAATGTTGCGCGCATACATCTGGCTGGCGTGAACCGGCAGGCTGGCCGCGAGATTCGTGGGGCCAAGGATGACGACGCCATTCGCGACGACTTCGCCGCCCGCGCGCGTCAGCTCGCAGTTGCCGCCGCTTTCGGCGGCCATGTCGAGGATCACCGAGCCCGGGCGCATGGCCTCGACCATCGCGGCCGTGATCAGCAAAGGCGCGCGCCTGCCCGGCACGATCGCGGTCGAGATCACCACGTCGGCGCCCTGCACGTGTTTGGCGATCAGCTCGCGCTCGCGCTGCTCCTGATCGGCGCTCAGCTCATTCGCGTAGCCCGTCGCGTCGGCATGGGCCGCATTGAGCGCTTCGGTCGCGATGAACGTCGCGCCCAGACTCTGCACTTCCTCGCGCACCGCGGGGCGCACATCGAACGCTTCGACCACCGCGCCGAGCCGCCGCGCGGTCGCGATCGCCTGCAGCCCCGCGACGCCGGCGCCGAGCACGAACACGCGCGCCGGGGCGATCGTGCCGGCGGCGGTCATGAGCAGAGGAAAGAAGCGCGGCAGCTTCTCGGCGGCGAGCAGCACCGCCCGATAGCCGGCGACGGTGCTCATCGACGACATCGCGTCCATGCTCTGCGCGCGCGAGATACGCGGCAGCGCTTCCATCGCGAACGCGGTGACCTTGCGGGCGGCGAGGCGCTCGAGCGACTGCGCGGTGCGCACCGGGCCGAGGAAGGCGATGAGCGTCGTGCCTTCGCGCATCAGGTCGGCCTCGTGCAGCGCGGGTTCTTCGTTCCAGCGCGGCTCGCGCACCTTGAGCACGACGTCGCAGCCGAAGGCGGCGCCGGTGTCCATGACCTGCGCGCCCGCGGCGCGATACGCTTCGTCGGTCGCGGCGGCGAGCAAACCCGCACCGCTCTCGACCTGCACCGAAAGCCCCGCCTTGAGGAGCGGGGCGATCGACTGTGGGAGCAGCGCCACCCGGGTCTCGCCCGGCGTGGTCTCGCGAGGAACTCCAATCGAGAGCATGCACGCCCATTGAATCAGGGCGGAGGGGGGTGAAGCAAGGCGGGACCGGGGCGCGATCGCGCACCCGCATCGCGCCGGGGCCATGGGTCTGGTACGGTTTCCCCTCAAATCACGAATATTCGACCGGTCGGGGGAGGAGTCCATGGGGCGTTCGCACGGCAATACGACATCCAGAGTGGTCGCGATGAATCCGATCGTCGAGATGGATGGCGACGAGATGACGCGGGTGATCTGGCAACTGGTCAAGGATCACCTGATCCATCCGTTCGTCGATATCAAGCTCGAGTATTACGACTTGGGACTGCCCGAGCGTAACCGCACCGACGACGCCGTGACCGTGGCCGCGGCCGAGGCGATCCGCAAACACCGGGTCGGGGTCAAGTGCGCGACCATCACGCCCAATGAAGAGCGCGTCACCGAATACCAGCTCAAGAAGGCTTGGCCGAGTCCGAACGGCACCATCCGCGCGCGGCTCGATGGCACCGTGTTCCGCAAGCCGATCGTGGTGAAGAACGTGCCGCCGATGGTGCGCTCGTGGGCGAAGCCGATCATCATTGGCCGTCACGCCTACGGCGACATGTACAAGAGCGCCGAGATGCGCATCCGCCAGCCGGGCAAGGTCGAGATCGTCTTCACTCCCGCGGACGGCAGCGCGCCGCAGCGCGCGACCATCCACGAATTCACGGCATCGGGAATCGTCCGCGGCGTCCACAACCTGGATGCGTCGATCCGCTCGTTCGCAAAGGCGTGCATCGCGTACGCGCTGAGCGACAAGGTCGACATGTGGTTCAGCGGCAAGGACACGATCGCGAAGGTGTACCACGGCGCGTTCCGCGAGATCTTCCGGCAGGAGACCGAGGCGCGGAAGGCCGATTTGGAAAAGGCAGGGATTACCTACACCTACATGCTCATTGACGATGCGGTCGCGCGAGCGGTGCGCAGCCCGGGCGGGTTCCTGTGGGCGTGCATGAACTACGACGTCGACGTGATGAGCGACATGGTCGCTTCGGGCTTCGGCAGCCTCGGCCTCATGACCTCGGTGCTGGTTTCCCCGGACGGCCTGTTCGAGTACGAGGCCGCGCACGGAACTGTGACTAAACACTATCGGCTGCACCAGAAGGGCCAGCCCACTTCCACCAACTCGACCGCCACGATCTTCGCGTGGACCGGCGCGCTGGCCAAGCGCGGCGAGCTGGACGGGACGCCCGAGCTGACCCGGTTCGCGCGCCGGCTCGAGGAATCAGTGATCGACACCATCGAATCCGGGGCGATGACGAAGGACCTCGCCTCGATCGCATCCCCCGCACCGCGCGGGCATGCGACCACCGAGGGTTTCATCGAAGCGATCGCCGAGAACCTGCAGGCGAAGATCGAGAACGGCGCCGCCGCGCGCTGATCGAGCGAATCGAGATCCGAGGGCGGCGCCTGAGAGGTTCCCTCATGAGTGAAGCGCCAATCGACGCGGACGCCTTCAAGGCGTTCGAGCACGCCGGCTGGGTCGAAGTCGCGGGGCGCTACGCCGACACCTTTGCGCTCCTGACCGCGCAAGCGATCGAGCCTTTGCTCGACGCCGCTGGAGTCCGCGCGGAAACGCGGGCGCTCGACGTGGCTTGCGGCCCCGGCCACCTCGCGGCCGCTGCGGCGCGACGCGGGGCGCGCGCGACCGGCGTCGATTTCTCGAGTACGATGGTGGCCGAAGCGCGCCGACTCCACCCCAAAGTCGAATTCCGTGAAGGCGACGCGGAGAATCTGCCGTTCTCGGACGGCTCATTCGACGCGGTGACGATCGCCTTCGGCATGCTCCACTTCGCGCACCCGGATCGCGCGCTTGGCGAGGCGCGCCGCGTGCTCGTGTCCGGCGGGCGCTGCGCGTTCACGGTGTGGGACGCGCCCGAACGAGCGGTGACCTTCGGGTTGGTCCTGCGGGCGATCGAGGAGGATGGCGACCGCAACGTACCGCTTCCGGCCGGGCCCGACTTCTTCCGCTTCAGCGAGCCGACCGAGATCAGGCGCTCGCTGATGTCGGCCGGTTTCGAAGACGCCACGGTGACGACGATTCCACTGGTCTGGCGCGTGCCTTCGGCCGACGCGCTGTTCGACATCTTCCTCGAAAGTGGCGTGCGCATCCGTGCGTTGCTCCGCGCTCAGACCCCGGAGCGCCTTGCGGCAATCCGCGCGAAAGTGCGCGAGCTGGCGCGGCCTTACGAGCGCGGTGGCGAGCTCGAGCTGGAGACACCATGTGTGCTCGCCTCGGCGCGGCATCCCTGAGGCCCCGATGACGGCGCCAGAAGTCTTCGAAGCGTTCGACCGATACGAGCGCACACGCTGGGGCGAGGTCTCTTCCGTCTACGCGGGCACGTTCGGGCGGGTGACCTCACTCGCGGTCGAGCCGCTGCTCGATGCGGCGGGGGTCGGGCAGAACGTGCGCATGCTCGACGTCGCGTGTGGTCCCGGCTTCGCGGCGATCGCGGGCTCGAAGCGCGGGGCCTCCGTGGATGGCGTGGATTTCGCGCCCGAGATGGTCGCAGCCGCGGCGCTCGCGTGCCCGAAAGGGCGCTTCCAGGTTGCCGATGCAGGGACGCTCCCGTTCGAGCCGCTGCAATTCGACGCGGTCGTTTCGAATTTCGGCGTCCAGCACTTTCCCGATCCCGATCGCGCGCTCGCCGAGATGCATCGGGTGTTGAAGCGCGGCGGACGCCTCGCGTTCACGGTGTGGGACACGCCCGAGCGCTCGCCTGCGCAGGGCCTGCTGCAGGAGGCGGTGGCCGCGCACGGCAGCGGAGATGTCGCGCTGCCGGCCGCGCCGCCGCTCCATCGGTTTGCGGACGCCGGCGAGACGCGCCGCACGCTCGAAGCGGCAGGCTTTACCGACGTCTCGAGCCGCACGCTTTCGCTCGTATTGCGCGCAGCCACGGCGAATGAGGTCTTCGACATCTATCATCGGGGCACCGTGCGGCTCGGCGCCATGCTCCGCGTCCAGCCACCCGAGGCGCTCACCCGCATTCGTGACGCCTTTACACGTTCGCTCGAGCCCTATCATTCGGCCGAGGGCGTCGCGGTGCCGATGCAGGCCGTGCTCAGCACGGCGCGTTCGCGGCCGGATTCGGCGTAAGGCGCGCCGCACACTCCCAAACCGCGTCCGCTGAAGTCCCCCGCCGCCTGCCCTCGCACGTGCGATTCGCGCGACGTGCGATGCGCCGCGCAAGCAATCGACTGCGTGCAATCACCCGACCCCCACCTGCGTCCGCACCGCCAGGTCGTCATCTGTACGGCGGCTTCGCAGATTACGAACCGGCAACGCTTGCGCGACAGCCACTTCCGGCCGGAAGGTCCGCGGCGCGGTGATTTGCACGATTCGCGCGGCACACCTCGTGCGTTGCGGGGCCGCCGCGTCGCGGCTCAGTCAGGCGCGGCTTGCACGCGTGCCGACTCCATAGAGCCGGCGCGAGATGCGTGCATCCCGGATCTCAGTGAGGAGTCCATCGTGCGCCACGTTTTCCATTTCCGTCTGCTTGCGCCGCTTGTTGTCCTGGCGGTACTGCTCGTCGCCGCGGCACCGGCCGTGGCGGGTCCGTTCACACGCCTACAGGTGCTGCTCCCCGGCGAGACCGCGGCCCCGGGCACCGGTTCGGGCAAGACCGGCACACCCAGGGCGCAGACCACCGGCGTTCCATTCAATGTCACGGTGCGCGCCTGCGACGCCTCGTGGAACCTGGTCAACACCGCGACCGACGTCGTGCGCCTGCTGGCTTCGGACGCCAGCGCGACGCTGCCGGGCGCGACCCAGCTCCAGTCCGGCACGCTGTTGCTCACGGTCACTCTGAACGCCGGCGGCAGCTTCACGTTCTTCGCGCACGACGAGACCGACGGCACGATTCCCGATGGCACCTCAGCCGCGGTGAGCGCGCTCGTGCTGCAGGGCTTCCAGTTCTCGGGCATCTCGCAGAAGAATCAGACTGCGGGCGTGCCGTTCAGCATGACGCTTACCGCGCGCGACCCGTCGGGCAATATCGTGACCGGATACAACGGCTACGTGCGCCTCAAGGAGACCACGAGCTACGGTGACGGACGCACCTCGCCGGACTCGGTGCAGCTCGTGAACGGCTCGTGGTCGGGTGGCCTCGCGGCCTATCGCGCGGACGAGACCAGCATCAATCGAGGCAATGTGAACTTCTACGCGTTCCTCAGCAACGCGACGGGCAAGAACGGCACCAGCGACCCGTTCACCGTGCACCCCGGCAGTTTCGCGCGCGTGCAGCTCATCGTCCCGGGCGAGACCACCCTGCCGGGCAGCGTGACCGGCAAGACCGGAACGCCTGCTTCGCAAGGCGGAGGGCAGGCGTTCTCGGTCACCGTGTATGCGACCGACGCCTACTGGAATCCCCTCGTCAGCAGCGATCAGGTGCGCCTCACCTCCGGCGATGCTGCGGCCAGCACGCCGCTCACCGGCGCCATGAGCAACGGCGTCAAGGTGTTCAGCGTCTCGCTCGGCACCGTGGGCACGCAGACGCTCACCATCGCAGATCAGACCAACGGCTCGATCCAGGGCATGACCAGCCCCGGCATCGTCGTGATTCCGAGCGCAGCCGACCACTTCGCGATCAGCACCATCGCTTCCCCGCAGGTCGCGGGCACGCCGCTCAGCGTCACGATCCGCGCTGCCGACGTCTCCAACAACACGGTGCCGGGCTACAACGGCCAGGCCGTGCTCTCCGCCAACACCGGCGCGGGCAGCATCTCGCCCGAGCTGATCACGTTCAGCAACGGCGTGTGGACGGGAAGCATGGTGTTCCGTGGCGCGGGTGGCGCGGTGAGCTTCACCGCATTCGACTTTTCGGCTCCGCCTCACACCGGCACCAGCAATAGCTTCGTGGTGCAGCCGGGTCCGTTCTCGGGTCTTCAGGTGCTGCTCCCCGGCGAGACGCCGCAGGGCGGTACAGTCGATGGCAAGAACGGCGCGCCCACCGGGCAGACGGCGGGCGCGGCGTTCACGCTGACGCTGCGTGCGGTCGACGCGTACTGGAACCTGGTCGGCGGCATCAACGATCGCATCGCGCTCGGCTCGAGCGACGCCTTCGCCGGCATGCCGGCCGAGACCACGCTGGCGGGCGGGCAGCTGCTGCTGCCGGCGAGGCTCTACCGCACCGGCCCGCAGCGCATCTGGGCAAGTGACGTCGACCAGCCCGGCATCACGCCCGACACCTCGGCATACGTGACCGTCACCGGAGGTCCGTTCGCACGCGTCCTGATCCTGGCGCCCGGCGAGTCGCCCGCGCCGGGCACTGTGACCGGCCGCACCGGCACTGCCACCGATCAGTCCATCAACTACGCGTTCACGTGCACCGTGCTTGCCGCCGACTCGTGGTGGAATCCGGTCGGCGGCGTGACCGACGTGATGCACGTCACCTCGGGCGATCCTCTGGCCACGCTGCCGCCAGACGCGGCGATGGTCGACGGTGTCGCGCAGATGAACGTGCGGCTCGCGACCGGCGGCTTCCAGCAGATCACCGTCAGCGACGTGACGCAGCCGTCCAGGACCGGCAGCACGACGCAGGTACGCGCGATCTCGACCGGTTTCCACCTCGAGGCGACGGTCACACCCACCACGGCGCAGGCCGGCGGCCCGTTCACGCTCAGCGTCAAGGTCACGAACGATGCGGGCAGCGTGATCCAGGAGATCAACTCGTTCGTCACCATCGAGGTGCAGAACGCGTCCTCGCAAGCCCCGGGACGCGGCACCTTGCTCACCACCCAGTTCCAGCTCCTGCAGGGCCAGCGCACGGTCTCGGAGAACTACTCGTTCGCCGAGCCCATCGTGCTGATCGCGCGCGACGACGCGGGCAACGCGCCGGCGGCGAGCAACGTGATCACGATCACCCCGGGCGCGCCTTCGCAGGTGCTGCTCAGCAGCGCGCCGACGTGGGTGGGCGGCGACAAGAACGCCACCATCACGGCGCGCGTCACCGACGACTACGGCAACGGCGTCCCGGACCGTCCCATCGACTTCATGCTGCTCACGGGCACCGGTTCGCTGAGCGCAATCGACAGCCTGACCGACTCACTGGGCACGGCACGCGCCAATTTCCTGAGCCCGCGCCGTCCCGAAATCGACCGGCTGCGCGCGGTGTCGGGCACGCTGAGCGCCGACCTCGATCTCGAGACTGCGTTCGTGGACCCGGGCGCGCCGGGCGGAACGATCACCAGCTACCCGAATCCGTTCCACCCGCCGGCGCAGGGCGTGAGCATCGCCTACAAGCTCGACGACAACGCGCAGGTCACCATCCGCATCTTCACCCAGAGTGGCGTGCTCGTGCGGCTCGTGGAATTTGCGAGCGGCAGCACGGGCGGCTCAGCCGGGCTCAACACATTCGTGTGGGACGGAAAGAACGGCGCCGGCAACGTGGTGGCGAGCGGCGGTTACCTGGCGCTGCTCGAAGCCCGCGGAGCAGGCCAGACCCTGAACATCATGCGGCGCAAGATCGCCGTGGTTCGCTAGGAGGAATCATGAACCGCATCGAAATGCGCCTCACACGCACCGCGGCGCTGCTCGCCGCACTCGCACTGCTCGTCACGGTCCCGGCACGCGCCGCGGATCAGGCCGGCGGTATGCCCGGCGAATGGCTGTCGCAGTACGCGGGCGCCCGCGCGCTCGGGTTGGGCGGCGCCTACGTCGCGACCGCCGACGATGCGCTCGGCATCCTGTGGAATCCATCGGGGCTCAGCCAGCTCGACCGGAACCAGCTCATGTTCGAGAACCTGCAATTGTTCGAGGACACCTCGGTCAACGGCTTCAGCCTCGCGGTCCCCGGCTCGTGGCTGCCGAGCTTCGGGCTCAGCATGATTTCGCTCAGTTCGGGAAACTTCCAGCGCACCAACGACGTCAACGATCCGCTCGGCGCGTTCCGTGAAGGCGAGACCGCGTACTTCTTCACCATGTCGAAGAGCTTCAGTCCGCGCTTCTCGATCGGCACCAACCTCAAGCTGGTGCAGCAGACCATCGAGGACTTCAGCGGCGGCGGCTTCGGCTTCGACCTGGGCGCCATGTACCAGGTGAGCCCGCAGATCAGGTTCGGCTTCTCGGCGCTCAATCTGGGCGGCCCCTCGATCACGCTGCGCCAGACTGCCGAGACCTACCCGACCGAATATCGCGGTGGCGTGTCGCTGGCCGTGCTCAACGGGCGCGCGTTCATCACCGGCGAGATCGACCAGTCGACCGGCATCGGCACGCGCTTCCACGGTGGCGCCGAGTACTGGATCCAGTCCGCCATCGCGGCCCGCGTCGGCTACGACGACTCGCGCGCGACCGGCGGCTTCTCGTACCGCTTCCTGCCGCAGTACCAGTTCGACTACGGCGTCGCGGATCATCCGCTCGGCATGACGCATCGCTTCGGGCTCACCTACCGCTTCGGCGGCTACTTCGCCGCGAGCCACGCCGATCCCGAAGTGTTCTCGCCGACCGGCGAGAAGGCGGTCACCAAGATCGACCTCAACGCTCACACCAAGGCCGGCGCCGAGAGCTGGACGCTCGAGCTGCACGACAAGTCGAACGCGGTGGTGCGCAAGTTCGGCGGCGCCGGCCAGCCTCCGGCCCACCTGCTGTGGGACGGCAAGGATGAGTCGGGCATGCCGATGGCAGACGGCACCTACCGCTACCAGCTCACGGTCAAGGATCGGGACGGCCGCGTGCTGATCGGTCGGATGCGTCAGGTCGAGATCTCGACGAACGGTCCGCAGGGTGCGGTGCCCGTGCTCCCGGTGCAGTAGTTGATGGCGCACGCGAAGGCACACACCACGGCGAAGCGCGCGGTTCACGCCGCGCGCTTCCGCATCACCACGGAGGATGCGATGGCGAAGGGAATGCGCACGACGCGGGGGGCCCTCAGCCTCGCGCTCGCCGCGCTGGCTGTGGGCCTGATCGTGAGCCCGGGGCACGCGGCGCGCACCCGGTCATCGGCCGAGGCGCCGAAGGCAGCCGGTGATGCGCTGCGCGACGCCGGACGCGCGTTCGATCGCGCGCGGCTCGCCGCCGGCGATGAGCGCCTTGCCGCGCTCCGCGAGCTGGACCAGAGCGTCGAGTCACTGATGAAGCAGGGCCTGAACGACGACCAGCGCACCGCCGCCAGCTTCTTGGCGGGCGCGGCGCGCTGGGAGCTGGGCGATGGGGATGCGGCGGGCAACGCGTATCGCGACGCGCAGAAGGGCGCCGCCAAGGGCCCGTTCGAAGACGACGCAGCATTCGCCACCGTGCGCGCGCTGGAAGCGGCGCACCGTGACGCCGACGCTGCCAGGGAGTGGATCAAGTTCGAGCAGCGCTTCCCGACAAGCCCGCTGCTGGGTGAAGCCCGCCTCGCGCGCTCGTGGAACGCGCTCCGCCGCGGTGATGCGGAGGAGGCGCGCAAGTCACTGGCCGCGCTGCAGGTCTCTTCGCCGTGGATGGCGAACGACGCCCGCGCTTCGCTCGCGCGCGCCGCGGCGTTGCAGCTCTCGGGACGGTCGCAGGAGGCGCTGGCCGCTCTCGGCGCTTCGCCATCCGGACCGTGCGCCACCTATCTGCGTGGCCTCGCGCTCTCGGCGAGCGGCAACCAGTTGCGCGCCGCCGCCGCGTTCCAGGACGTGGCCGATCGCTGGCCATCCTCACCGCTTCACGACCCGGCGCTGCTCGCCAAGGCCAACGTGTTCCTGCGCGCGAAGGACTATCGCAGCGCGGCCGCTGAATTCGAGCGCATGCAATCGCGCGTCACCAATCCCCAGATCCTCGCGGAAGCCGAAGTGCGCGAAGCCGGCGCACGCTTCCTCGCCGGGCAGGGCGACACCGCACTCACGCTGTTGCGGAGCGTGGTGGATCGGCATCCCGGCACCGACGCCGCGGCGCGCGCCCAGTTCCTGGTGGCCGAGGCGCTGGCTGGCAAGGCGGACTACGCCACCGCGATCGTCGAATTCAACCAGGTGCTGACCCATTACTTCGAGCACCAGGTCGCGGCCAGCGCGCAGTACCGGATCGGACGCTGCCTCGATGCCATGGGCCGGCGCGCCGATGCGACCGGCACCTATCAGGCGGTGGTGCGCGGCTACCCGCTCGAGCCCGAAGCGCCGGCGGCCGCGTATCTGGCCGGCGTCGGACTCATGCTGCAGAACAAGCCGCTCGCTGCCGCGCCCTACTTCCAGATCGTGCTCGATCGCTATGCGACGCAGCGCGACAGCGCCGGCCGCGCCAAGTTCTCGAGCCCAGAGCGCCAGGAATTGGTCGAGGCCGCGCTGTGCCAGCTCGAACTCGCCTATCACCGAGTGGGTGACCTGGGGCAGCTCTCGGGTGCGCCGCACCTGCTGCTGCAGCGCATGCCGCCGAGCCGCTCCGAATGGAGGGCGTGGGCGCTGGTGATCGACGCCGACGCCTCCGCAGCGCAGGGACGTTACGCCGAAGCGCAGGCCGCGCTCGCTCAGGTGCATCGGGACTTCGCGGGCCGCGACGTGGCGATGTCGGCCGATGAGCTGCTGGCGTGGACCTACGCGCGTCAGGGCCACGATAGCCTGGCGATCGTGACGGCAGAGGCGCTGGTGGCGAGCGCCGGCGCATCGAACGGGCGGGTGGTGAGCGGCGCGGTGCTCGCGATCGCGCACGAGCGCTTCAACCAGAAGCGCTACCGCGAGGCGGCCTCGGCCTACGAGGACTTCGTGCGGCGCTTCCCCAAGGATCCGCAGAAGCTGACCGCGCTCTATCAGGCGGGGCTCTGCTACGTGCGTCTCGATCGCGCCGGCGATGCGGTGGATCGCTGGGAGACCATCGTGCGCGACAGCGCCGACTCTCCGCTCGCCGAGCGGGCGTGGGCACGGGCCGGCGACCTCTACTTCCAGGCCGCGCGCTACACCGATGCGAAGCGCTGCTACGAGGGCCTGCTCGCGCACTTCGCGGGCAGCTCGGCGGTGTCGATCGCGACGCTGCGTCTGGCGCAATGCGAGTACAACGCCGGCCGCGACGCCGAGGCGCTGCAGGGCTTCGCCGGCACGATCGAGCAATTTCCGGGCACCGCGGCCGCGCGCGAAGCGCAGCGCGGCACCGAGCGCGCGCTCTACCGGCTGAGCCAGAAGCCGGGAGGACAGGCAGTGCTGGCGAGGCTGGTCGACCAGTTCCCGAACAGCGCGTTCGCGGCCGACGCCCAGTTCCAGATCGCGCGTCGCCACTACGACGCCAAGGAGTGGAGCGAAGCGGCCGAGGGCTTCCGCAAGGTGGTGAGCGGCTTCCCCGGCTACTCGGCGGCCGATCAGGCGCAGTTTCTGCTGGCCGACGCTTCGGCCCAGGCGCATGCGAGCGACGATGCGCGCCAGGCCTACGAGCAGTTCCTGGCGTTCTTCCCGGAGAGCGACCTGCGCTCGACGGTGCGCTTCCGGCTCGGGCTGCTCGACTTCGAGGGCAAGGACTACGCACGCGCCGCGGTGTCGTTCACGCAGGTGCTGGCCGAGAGCGCCAGCGCCGACATCGCCAGCGCATCCGCATACAACCTCGCCCTGTGCCAGCGCATGATCGGGCAGAGCGAAGAGGCGCGCAGCGCCCTCGAGCGCTACCGCAGCCAGCATCCGGATGACGCGCGCGCCGCCGAAGTGGCCTACCAGCTCGGCGACATGAACGAAACCGCCGGCCAGACCGCGGAGGCGTTGCGCGAGTACCAGCGCGCGCTGGCCGCGAAGCATTCGGCTGCTCTCGGGGTCGAGCTGCTGTTCCGCATGGGACGCTGCCACGAGCAGCTGAAGGAGACGACTGCGGCGCTGCGCTGGTACGAGCAGGCCGCGGCCGTGCCGCAGCGCGCGAACGCGTTCCGGCTCTCGGCGCTGGCACGCTGCGCCGCCCTGTACGAGACACGCAAGCAGTACACGCGGGCGGTGGATGCCTACCGCGACATCGCCCGTCATTCCCAGGACCACGAGCTGGTGGCGGCGGCCTCAGGCCGTGCGAGCCAGCTGGAGGCGCTGTCGCGCCCACGCTGAACCCGATCCCCGCCACCAAGGAGCCATACCATGTTCGAGAATTTTGACTGGCTGGAAGCCATCCGCCGAAGCCCGGTGATGCTGGTGATCCTGGGCTGCAGCGTGATCACGCTCGGATTCGCGATCGAGCGCCTGCGTTACTACTGGTCGCGTCGCGGCGACGTCGCGGCGCAGCTCGACCAGGCCGCGGAGAAGGTCCGCGCTGGAAACTGGAAGGAAGCCGCCTGGGCGTGCAGCGTGATCAAGCACCCGGCCGGCCCGGTCGCGGCGAGCGTGCTGCAGAGCGCGACCTTGAGCCGTGAAGCACAGGAAGAGAAGATGCAGATCGCGTTGAGTGAGCAGCGCCTGCTGCTCGAGCGCAACCTCGGCGTGCTCGGCACCATGGGCAACACCGCGCCGCTGATCGGACTGCTCGGCACGGTGTGGGGCATCATGCGCGCGTTCCATGATATGGCGCGCACCGGTTCCGCCGGTCCCTCGGTGGTCGCGGCCGGCGTGGCCGAGGCATTGTTCACCACCGCTGCTGGCCTGCTGGTGGCGGTGCCCGCGGTGATGCTCTACAACCATTTCATCCGCCAGATGAGCGTCATGCTCACCGTGGCCGAGAACCGCGCGCGCACCCTGCGCATGGCGATCGCCGAGGCGGACCACAGCGAGCGCAGCTCGCGGCGCTCGGCGTAGGGCGACCGATGAGGCGCTCCCGCCGTTCGTCCGACCAGATGTCCGGGATCAACGAGCCCAACATGACGCCGTTGATCGACGTCTCGCTGGTGCTGGTCGTGATCCTCATGGTCGCGACGCCGCTCGCGCTTCAGTCCGGCATCGGCGTCTCGAGCGCTTCGTCCAGCGGACGGCGCGCCGCGCCCAGCAAGACCGAACGCGTCGAGGTGAGCGTGCTTTCGACCGACAGCATCATGGTCAATCGGACCCTGGTGCGGCGCGACGCGCTTGCGCTGACGCTGCACCGGGTGCTCGAAGCGAGCGCCACGCGCCAGGTCGTGGTGCGCTGCGCCGACGGAGTGCTGCACGGCGACTTCGTGTCGGTGATCGACGAGGCGCGTGCGCAGGGGGCGGCCGAGATCGCGGTCGCGGGGAGGTAGCATGGCGTACACCCGGAGTCGCCAGGAGCCGATCACCAAGATCAACGTGACGCCGATCATCGACGTCGCGCTGGTGCTGGTCATCATCCTGCTGGTCACAGCTCCTCTGATGTCGGCCTCCAACCTGCCGGTCAACCTGCCGCAGGCCCACACTCGCGAGGCAGAGGATCAGCGCAACCTCAGCATCACTCTGGGCTCGGACGGTCGGCTCGCGGTGGACGACCACGACGTGACCCGCAGCCAGCTCGTCGCGGTGATCGCCGCGCGCCTGGCCGAGTCCGGCAATCGCGACCTGCTGGTGGTGGTGCGCGCCGACTCGGGCACGACGTACGCCAGCGTGCGCGACCTGCTCGAAGCCGCCCGCCTGGCGGGCGCAAAGCGGTTGGCCATCGCCACCCGTCAGAAGGTCGAGGGCGCACTGTGACCCGCTCGGCTCTCAGACTCAGCTCCGCGCTCCAGTACGATGCGCAGGCCGTCCGCTCGCGTACCCGCAGCGCGATGGGCGTGAGCATCGGCGTGCACACGCTGCTGCTGCTCTGGCTGGTGTTCGCACCCAAGCCCGCCCCGGCGCAGCCGCCGCTTACCGAGATCACGCTGCTCGAGCCCGGCGACGCCGCTCCCGCGGCGCCGGCCGCGCCCGCACAGGCCGCGGCGCGCACCGAAGTCGGCGCGGCAGCGACCAGCGAGCGCGAGGTGCACTTCCGCCGGGCCGCCAACCGCGCCGATCTGGCGCCGACTCCGCAGAGCGATCTCGCGATCGACGATCAGTTGAGCACGCGCCTGGCCGCGCTGCAGAGCAAGGAAGTGGTCTCGGCGGCCCGCGTCGGAACGTCGGCGGGGGCGATGTGGGGTCACGCCGCCACTCCCGCCACGGTGTCCGGTACAGGAACGTCCGGCTCGGTCGCGCTCAATCGCGGCGGCGAAGGCGCGGGCCCGGCGCTCGCACTGACGCGCGGCACCGGCGTCGGCAGCGCCCCGGCGCTCGCGCCGGCCACGGTTGCGACCCGCGTGGGCGAGGCGGCGCCCGAGAAGGCCGGCGAGAGCGGCGCGCGGCGCACGCTGGCCGGCGCCACACTGATGGGACCGATCGCCGACCGGCCGGTGCGCGTGCACGTCACGCCCGATTACCCCGAGTGGGCCAAGCGCGACGCGGTCGAAGGATCGGTCACGCTCTACTTCGTGGTGCGCGCTGACGGCACCATCAAGGAGAACGTGCTGGTGCAGCGCACCGCAGGTTTCGAAGACTTCGATGAGAACGCCCGCGCCGCGCTTCGCGCGTGGCGATTTGAGCCGCTGCGCGACGGTCGCACCGGCGAGCAGTGGGGCACCATCACGTTCCGCTTCCGCCTGCGCGACGGCGGCTAGGGCAAGGCGAAAGGAGCATGGCGATGACTCGAAGCATGAATCTCATGACCGCGGCCGGAGCGTGCGCCGTTGCGCTTGCGCTGGCCGCCGCATCGACCGGGGCAGCGCCGTCCAAGAGCGCGGCCCCAGGCAAGAGTGCCGCGCCGCCCACGCATAAGTCGGCGAGCGCAAGCTCCGCGGCCGGCGCGTCCGCCACGGCGACTTCCGACACCAACCTCGTGCTTCACGGCGGGCAGGAAGGGACCGCGTTCCGCAGCCTGACCATCGAGGGCGAGGACCGCGTGCACTACGAGTTCCCGCGGCCCGTGCTGGATGTCGACCTCGATCCCGAGAAGGCGCCGGGGCTCGACCGCGGCACCGCGGCCGACGTGCTCGATCGCAATCCTCCGGACATCACGACCGTGCTGGTTCAGCAGTCCGCGACCGATGCGTCGCCTTATCTCGCGCAGCCCTGGCTGCACGAGTTTGCGACCGGCGCAGTGGCTCGCTTCCGTCCGACCGTCGATGAAGTCGAGAGCTGGAAGCTGACCGTGGTCAACGCCAAAGGCGAGCCGGTCGCCGCGTTCCAGGGCCACGGCAAGCCGCCCGCCGAGATCGCATGGGACGGCCGCGCCTCTTCGGGTGCGCCGGTGACCCCGGGCATCACTTACTCCTATGTATTCGAAGCTCGCGACCGCGCCGGCAACAAGCGCAACTTCGTCGGCGAAGGATTCCGCGTCGCCGCCTATCACCTGGAGACGCCGGCCGGCCCCGTGCTCGCCTTCACGGGCGCTGACCTCGCGAGCGGCGCGGCCGCCGCGCGCGGCCCGGGCGGTACGAGCGACGCCATTGCGCCCCCCGTGGTGCGCGAAGCCGCGCAGTGGATCAACCAGGCGCCGTCGGTGCGCACGCCGCTCAAGCTGACCGTGACCGCGCGCTCGCGCGATCAGGCGACGTCGCTCGCCGCGTACCTCGCGCGCACACTCACGCCCCTCGTGATCGGCGATCCCGCGCGACTGCGCATGACCGCCAGTGTCGAAGCCGACGCACCGGAATCGGGCACCATTCGCATCGAGCCCACGCACTGACATCGGTGCCCGAGCACACGGCCCGCCCTGGAAAGGGGCGGGCCGTTGTGTTTGGTGG
>JANMQY010000001.1:0-12694 GCA_031370785.1 Candidatus Eiseniibacteriota bacterium
CCGGGGATCGCCGAGGCGCTGATCGCCACGGTGGCCGGCCTCGCCGCCGCGATCCCGGCAGTGGTGGGCTACAACCATCTGCTGGGCCGCCTGCGCGATTTCACCAATGCCACCGGCCAGTTCACGAGCGAGTTCCTCGACCGGCGCTTCGGGGGCGATTGACGATGAAGCTCGCCCCGGCGCGCCAGCCGCTCTCCGAAATCAACGTCACGCCGCTGGTGGACGTGGTGCTGGTGCTGCTCATCATCTTCATGGTGACCGCGCCGTTCCTGCAGGGCGGGCTCGAGATCGATCTGCCGCGCGTCGCCACGCGCGGGCTGGACGTGAAGGAAGGACTGATCGTGAGCGTGCGTACCGACCGGACGCTGGCAGTGGGGGACGCGATCGTGAGCGCCGCCCACTTCGAAGAGGCGCTGGCCCGCGCGGGCGCCTCGAGCCGCCCGGTATTCCTCAAGGCCGATGCCGGCGTGCCCTACGGCGTGGTGGTGGACCTGATTGCGCGCATGCGCCGGGTGGGCGTGGCCTCGCTCGGCCTGGTCACGCAGCCGCCGCCGCCGGCGAGGCGCTGAGCATGCGCGGCTCGGTTCTCGGCTCGGCGCTAGCGCACGTCGCGGTCCTGCTCGCGCTGCTCGTCCTGCGTCCGCCCACCCCGATCATCGTCCCGGGGCCGGATGTAGTGCAGGTCGCGCTCATCGATCCCACGACCGCGACCCCGGCGGTGGTCACCCCGCCCGTGCCGGCTCCCGAGCAACGCGCTCCGGACTTGGAGCCGGAGAAGGCGGAAGGCGTCAAGCTGGCCAAGCCGAAGGCGCAGCCGAAAAAGCCCGAGCCTGAGCCGCGTCCGGTCGAACCGGTTCAGCCGGTGCCCGCGCTTCCCTTCGCAAAGGTGGGCAGCGCCGGACTCAGTGGCTCGGTGGCGGTCGACTCGCGCGACTTCCAGTTCACGTACTACCTGCTGCTGGTGCGTAACCGGATCGCTCAGAACTGGGCGCCGCCCGCCGGGCTCGGTGGCCAGACCGAGGCGGTCGTGTACTTCCGCATCAACCGGGCGGGAGAGATCGCCGCGGTCCGCATCGAGCGGCCGAGCGGGTCGGAATTCTTCGACAGCGCCGCGCAGCGTGCGGTGGTGCTCAGCGATCCGTTGCCGCCGCTGCCGCTCGGCTGGACCGGAGAGGCGCTCGGCGTTCACTTCGGCTTCCAGTACACCGGCCCATGAGAGCCTTAAGCGCCCTGGGCGTGGCTCTCATGCTGTGCTGCGGCGCGGCGGCGCTCGCTCAGACACCGAGCGACGTGCGCATCGACATCCAGTCGGGACAGACCCGACGCCTGCGCGTACACTGCGAATCGCTGCGCCCGGCCGGGGATCGCAATGCCGCCCAGACCAGCGCACAGGCGGATGAGGTGCTGGCCTCCGACCTCGACGCCTCCGCGGTGTTCAGTGCGACGCGCTCGTGGGTCCCAGGCCAGCAGCCGTTCGATGTGCAGGCGTACGTAGGCGGCGAATGGAGCGTGAACGGTGGACGCGTCAGGCTCACAGGCGAGGTGCTCGACGCACCGGCGCGCCGCTCGATCCTGCGCCGCGAGTACAGCGGGGCCCTCGCGGACTGGAGATCCCTGGTGCACCAGTTCGCGGACGACGTCGTGCTGCAGTTCACCGGCGAGAGCGGGGTCGCATCGTCGCGCATCGCCTTCGTCGTGCCCGAGGGCCGCAACAAGGAACTCTACGTGATGGATGCCGACGGCTACGCACCGCGCGCGCTGACCGGGGATCGCTCGATTGCCCTCTCGCCCGCGTGGTCGCCCGACGGATCGCTGCTGCTCTTCACCTCGTATCGAGGTGGGGGCGGGCCGCAGGTGTTCGTGATTCCGGCCGCGGGTGGACGGGTGTTCCCGATCTCGAACCGATCGGGCAACAACACCAGCGCATCGTATTCGCCGGATGGCAGCGAGATCGCTTGCACACTGAGCCTGGATGGGAATGCCGAGATCTATCTGCTCGATGCTCGCGGCGGGTCCCCGCGCCGGCTCACCAACAGCCGCGCGATCGACACGTCACCCTCGTGGTCCCCGACCGGTCGCGAGATCGCGTTCACCTCGGATCGCGGCGGCGCGCCGCAGGTCTACGTCATGGACCATGAAGGTGGTAATGTGCGCCGGCTGACATATCAGGTGAGTTATACGGATTCGCCGGCCTGGTCGCCGAAAGGAGACCGGATCGCTTTCGTGGCCCGCACCGGCGAGGGCTTTGATGTGTGGGTGTGCAAGGCGGACGGCTCGGACGCCCGGCTGCTGGTGAGCGGCCGCAGCAACGAGAATCCGCACTGGGCACCCGACGGGCGCCACCTCGTGTTCGCCTCGAACCGGGAAGGGCCCTGGGCACTGTACGTGACGGATCTCGACGATCGGCCGCCGCACAAGCTCGACACCGGCGGGCGGCCGGCACTCTCGCCGGCCTGGTCGCCCCGACGGTCGGGTTCCGGAGCTTCCGGCTCGAACCGCAGCAACTGACAAAGGGAGGAACCCCTCATGCTGATTTCGAACAGACTCCGCTGGCCGCTGGTGCTGATGCTGATCGTATTGCCATTGCTCGCGGCATCGTGCGCGAAGAAGGCGACCCAGGCTCCGCCGACCCAGACATCCGAGCCGACTCCGGTTCCGCAGACCACGCCGCCGCCCGCTCCGGCTCCGGCCCCGACCAGCGAGAGCACTGCGCCCCCGCCGTTCACGGTGCAGGATCTCCGCGCCGTGTTCTTCGAACTCGACTCCTACGCGCTCACCGATGCGGCGAGAGCGGCACTGGATCACGACGCCAAGATGCTTCGCGACAACGGAGGCATCAAGGTGGTGATCGAGGGACACTGTGATGAGCGCGGTACCTCCGAGTACAACCAGGCGCTGGGCGAGAAGCGCGCGCAGGCGGCGCGCGACTACCTGACCGCGGCCGGCATCGACGCCTCGCGGCTCTCGATCGTCTCGTACGGCAAGGAGCGTCCATTCGATCCGGGCCACGACGAGTCGGCGTGGGCCAAGAACCGGCGCGCGCACTTCTCACCGCGATGAGTTCTCGAGATCCGCATACCGGAAACGTGCGCTTCGCGTCGGCCCCCGTCGCCGCATTCGCGTGTTTCACGCTGCTCGCTCTCGCGCTCGTGACGTCCGGGTGCTACACGCCACATCTGGTGGCGCTGCGCAGCGGGCTCGACAGCCTGCGCACCCAGATCGACACGCTCACGGTGCGCGACTCGATCGCGTACCGGGTGCTCGAGGACACGAGGCGCGATCTCGCTTCGCAGCGTGACGTGCTGCTCAGCACCCGGGCCACCGCGGGCAGCACGACTCAGGAGATGTTCGAGCAGATGGGGCGGCTCGAGGGCAAGCTCGACGAGGTGATGGGGCGCTTCAATCAGATCGCGCAGCGCGCGCCGCCGACGGTCTCGGTGCCCGGCGCGCCCGCAGCGCCTGATCCGGCGACGCTCTACGATCAGGCGGCCCAGGATCTCACTCAGGGCCGATACGGTCTCGCGCTCCAGGGCTTCCGCGATTTCGTGAGACGCTTCCCGACCTCGGAGCTCGCGGACAACGCCCAGTACGGCGTGGGCGAATGCTTCTTCGCCGAAGCCCGCTTCGACAGTGCCGCGGCGGAATACGCAAAGGTCGAAGCTGGATGGAAGGACGGAGACCGCGTGCCCGCGGCGCTCTACAAGCTCGCGCTCAGCCAGGACAAGATGGGCAACACCTCGGGCTCGAAGAAGACGCTCGCGGATCTGGTGAAGCGCTTCCCGCTTTCGGGCGAGGCGCAACTGGCGCGTGAGCGGCTCGGCACGAAGCGCAAATAGCCTGGGGGTCCTGCTGGCCGCGGTGGCATGCGTCGCCTCCGCCGCGGCCAGCTCCCCGGAGAGTGGCGCGCCGCGCCAACCGTTCGATCGCGACTCGTCGGGCACGAACTGGATCGTGGCTTCGCCGGGCGATACCGTCCTGGCCGGCGGCGTGTGGACCTCCGGATCGCGCCCGATCGTCGCCATCGAGGGGCTACCGATCCGGAAGGTCTCGATCGAGCCGCACGAGATCTTCGATCCGGTGCCCCCGGGCCGGTTTTCCTGGGTCTACGAGTTCGCGAACCGCGCACACATTCGCACCCGGACCAGCACCATCCGCCAGCAGCTGCTGTTCGCTCCCGGCGATCGCTGGAACGCCGAGCGCGCGGCGGAAAGCGCGCGTCAGCTGCGCTCGCTCGACTTCCTGACTCCCGAGTCCATCCGCGCGGTCCCGCGCGGAGATTCGGTCGATGTGCGCGTGATTACCCGCGACGCATGGACCACCTCGCCCGAATTCAACCTCGAGAGCACGGGTGGACAGCGCTTCGGCTCCGTCGCGTTCACCGAGCGCAATCTGTTCGGGCTCGGCAAGTCGCTCTCGGTCGCGTTCCGGAACGAGCCGGCGGGCGCGTCGCGCTCGTTCTCGTTGCGCGACCCGGCGGTGGTCGGCTCCAGGCTCCAGCTCCAGTTCGACGCTGGCACTGGCTCGGCGGGAGCGACCAACAGCGCGGCGTTCGGCCTGCCGTTCTACGCCGAAGATGTGCCCCTGGCGTTCGGAGTGTCGTGGAGCCGCTCGACCTCGGTGACCCGGCTCTATTCGCAGCGCGTTGTGGCGGCGGATTTCGACGAGCGCATGGAGCAGACCGAGCTGCACTGGGGCCGCGGCACGCGCCACGACGGCACGATCGTGCGCTGGGTCGGGTCGTTCCTGTCCAAGGATCGGCGCATGGGGCCGAGCCGGCTCGAGCCTGGCGCGCCGCCCGATTTCGCGGGCGGCGAAGACAATCTCAAGGTGCGCCGGCTCGCCGGCGAGCTGCGACTGTGGCGCCCGCGCTTCGTCGAGAAGACCGGAGTCGATCGCATGAACGGGATCGAGGACTTCGACCTGGGGTCGATGGCGGCGATCAAGCTCGGGTTTTCGCCCCGCTTGCTGGGAGGAAGCGCGGACGAGGGCTACTCCCGATTCGAGCTCGGCGCCGGAGCCGAGACCCCTCTGGGATTCGGGCTGGTTCGCGGCTCGATCGACAGCCGGCTGCGCTGGACCCCGCTCGAGATCGTGCGCCGGCTCGACGCGCGCTGGATCGTGCAGGGGCCGCTCGCGCAGACGCTCGTGCTCAATGCTCACGGCATCGGCGGCGAGCGCGTGCCGCGCGACTTCCAGGTCTCGACCGGCGGGCTGGAGGGCCTGCGCGCCTATCCGGTGCACGCGCTTTCGGGCAGACGCCTGTGGCGCTTCAATGCCGAAGACCGCTGGACGGTCGGCCACGAGTACTGGCAGCTGGTGACGCTCGGCGCCGCGGCGTTCTACGACGCGGCCCGGGCCTGGGGACCGGGGGCGGGCGGAACGATCTGGCATCACGACGTGGGCGTGGGGCTGCGCGTCGCGCTGCCTCACTCCTCGCAAAACCGGGTGATGCGGCTGGATGTCGCATTTCCGATGAGTCCGACCCGCGGTGGAGACCGCGAACCAGTGCTGTCGTTCGGCTCGAGTCAGGCGTTCTAGCGACGCTTGACGCTGCGCGCCGGCGCCCGTAGCGTGCCCCGCAAAGGAGCCGACCGTCCATGGATCTTCATGCCGTTGCGCTCGACATTCCGTCGGACTGCAACCTCATCGCCGGCCAGTCGCACTTCATCAAGACCGTCGAAGACCTCGCCGAGATCGTGGTCACGACGGTGCCCGGCGCGCACTTCGGCCTGGCCTTCTGCGAGGCGTCGGGCCCGTGCCTGATTCGCACCGAAGGCGACGATCCGGCACTGATCGCCGCGGCCGTCGCGAACGCCGAACGGGTTGGCGCAGGACACACGTTCTTCCTCGTGCTGCGCGGCGCCTATCCCATCAACCTGCTCAATGCGGTCAAACTCTGTCCCGAGGTGTGCCGCGTGTTCTGCGCGACCGCGAACCCGGTGCAGGCGCTGGTCGCGGCCACCGAGCAGGGTCGTGGAATGGTGGGGGTGGTGGACGGCGCCTCGCCGCTCGGCGTCGAGGACGCGGCCGCGAAGGCGCAGCGCCGCGAATTCCTGCGGCGGATCGGTTACAAGCGTTGAGCGCGCATGCGGACGGACGTGGCGCGCCGCGGCAGGTGAACTGATGCTGCGCTTCGGGACGTCGGGAATTCCGTGCAGCAGCGAGAAGCAGGCGACCGAGTCGGGGATCGCGCGTGCGCGCGCGCTCGGACTCGATTGCCTCGAGATGGCCTGGGTGAACGGCATCCGCATGAAGCCCGAATCCGCGGATCGCATCGCCGAGGCGGCCCGGACTCACGCCCTGGAGCTGACCGCTCATGCGCCGTACTACATCAACCTGTGCGGAGCCGATGACGTCCGCGCGCGCAGCATCGACCGGCTGGTCGCGACCGGCGAGCTCGCGGCGCGCTGCACCGCGCGCAGCTTCTGCTTTCATGCCGGCTTCTACGGGAGGCTCGAACCCGGCGAAGCCGAGCGCCTGGTGATCGAAGGCCTCGAACAGGTGATGCGCCGCCTGCGCCAGAGCGGGGTCCGGCTCGACGTCAGGCCCGAGCTCACCGGCAAGGCGTCCCAGATCGGGTCGCTCGACGACCTGCTCTCGTGGAGCGAGCGTGTCCCCGGTGTCGTCCCCTGCATCGACTTCTCGCATCACTACGCCCGCCACGGCGGTGCGCACAACGACTATGCGGCGTTCACCGACGTGCTCACACAGGTGCGCTCGCGGCTCGGCCCCGCCGCGCTCGAGCGCCTGCACGTGCACGTCTCGGGCATCGAGTTCGGGCCCAAAGGCGAGCGGCGCCATCTGCCGCTGCGCAAGTCGAAGTTCCGCTACCGCGAGCTGCTGAAGGCGCTGCGCGACGCGAACGTCTCGGGTTGGGTGGTATGCGAGAGTCCGGAGATGGAGGACGACGCCCTGTGCCTGAAGCGTGCCTACCGGAGGCTGTCGTGAGCGGGAAGCGCGAATCCTCCTCGGTGGTGGTGATCGGTGCAGGCTGCATCGGCGCCGCGATCGCGTATCACCTCGCGCTGCGCGGGGTGAAGGACGTGGTCGTGCTGGAAAAGGAGCCGTTCGCGGGCGCCGGCTCCACCAGCAAGGCGGCCGGGGGCATCCGCGCGCAGTTCTCGACCCCGATCAATGTGCGCATCTCGATGATGGCGATCGAGGCGTACGAGCGATTCGCCGAGGAGATGGAGACCGATCCGGTCTTCTTTCAGGTAGGCTACATGTTCGTTCTCGCCGAGCCCAAGCGCTGGGAGAGCTTTCAGCGCCAGGCCGAGATGCAGCGCGCGCTGGGCCTGATCGTCGAGACGCTGAGTCCGGAAGGCGCAAAGGCGCGGGTGCCGGAGCTGAACGTGGAAGACGTGCTGGGCGCCACGTTCTGCCCGCGCGACGGCCTCGGGAATCCGCACGAGATCACGCAGGCATTCGTCGCCCAGGCGCGCCGTCGCGGCGTCGACTTCCGCTTCACCGATCCTGCGCTCGGCATCGAGCTCGAGGGGGATCGCGTCGTCGGGGTGCGCACCTCGGCGGGCGCGATCGCCACCCCGATGGTGGTCAATGCGGCCGGCCCATACGCCGCCGAAGTCGCGAACCTGGCCGGGATCACGCTGCCGGTGAGTCCGATCCGGCGTCACTGTTTCACCACCGAGCCGCTCCCGTTCGTGCGCGCCGAACTGCCGATGATCGTGGACATGGCCTCCGGCGTCTACATGCACCGCGAGAGCGGGGGCATGCTGCTCGGACTCGCCAATCGCGAGGAGCCGCCGGGCTTCGACACCAGCGTCAACTGGGATCTGCTCGAGCGCGTGGTCGAGCCCGCGATCCATCGCGTGCCGGCGCTCGAGGTCGCGGAGATCTCGAATGCGTGGGCCGGCCTCTACGAGAGCACGCCGGATCACAATGCCGTGCTTGGCCCGCCGGCGTCGGTGAGGGGCCTGATGCTGGCCAACGGATTCAGTGGCCACGGACTCATGCATGCTCCCGCGGTCGGACGCCTGATCGCCGAGTGGATCGTGGACGGACGGCCGAGCCTCGACCTGCGTCCGCTTCGGCTCGAGCGGTTCGCCGAGCACGAGACGCTGATCGAGGCGAACGTCATCTGATCATGCCCTTCCTCCAGCACGCGCTCCGCCTCGGCCCGCTCGAGAACAATTCCTACCTGATCGTGGATTCCGCGACCGGCGAGACCGCGGTCGTCGACGTCGGATTCGAGCCCGAGCTCGCGATCGCCGCGATTCGCAGCCACAAGCTCGCGGTCCGCTGGCTGCTCGCCACTCACGGTCACTACGACCACGTCGCCGGAATGCGCGAGGTGCAGCAGGCGCTCGGCGGCGAGTTCCGGATGCACCCGGCCGACCGTCCACTGCTGGCGATGCTGAGCGAGCAGGGCGAGATGTTCGGCTTCCCGCCGGCCGAACCGCCGGAGACGGTGCGGGACCTGGCGGACGGCGAGATCATTCCGCTTGGCGAGGGGCGGCTCGAAGTGATCCATACCCCGGGGCACTCTCCCGGAGGCGTGAGCTTCCACGCTGGCGATGATCTGTGGGTCGGCGACACGCTGTTCGCGGGCTCGGTCGGACGCACCGATTTGCCCGGCGCTTCCTTCCGCCAGCTGGCGCACGGAATCCATACCCGGCTCTTCCCGCTGGGCGATGCGGTGCGGGTCTGGACCGGGCATGGCGATCCGACCACGCTCGGCGAAGAGCGCCTGCACAATCCTTTCGTCGGCGAAGCCGCGGGGCGACCGTGAGTCTGCGCCCGCACGACTGTCCGGCCAGGCTCGAGCTGGACCCGACCGCGTGGATCGCGCCCGGCGCGGTGGTCGTGGGCGCGGTCAAGCTCGGCGCGCGCTCGAGTGTCTGGTTCAACACCGTGATCCGCGGCGACTCGGACCGGATCGAGATCGGCGCTGACAGCAACGTGCAGGACAACTCGACGGTCCACGTGGACGAGGGTCAGCCGGCACTGGTCGGCGCGCGGGTCACGATCGGACACCGCGCGATCGTGCACGGCTGCATCATCGAGGACGAGTGCCTGATCGGCATGGGATCGGTGCTGCTCTCGGGAGCGCGCATCGGCGCGGGCTCCCTGATCGGCGCCGGCTCGCTGGTGCGCGAGGGACAGGTGATCCCGCCCGGGAGCCTCGTGCTGGGTTTTCCCGCGAAGGTGGTCGGTCCGGT
The DNA here is from genome assembly GCA_031370785.1 of Candidatus Eiseniibacteriota bacterium. Classification (GTDB taxonomy): domain Bacteria; phylum Eisenbacteria; class RBG-16-71-46; order RBG-16-71-46; family RBG-16-71-46; genus DATJGS01. The sequence goes on from JANMQY010000001.1 coordinate 9,180, forward strand.
GAGCGAGACGCACCGCGAGGCGATCCGACGCGGCACCGAGCACTACGTCGAGCTTTCGCGCGGCTACATGGCGCGCGGCTTCGCGCGACCGCATCCTCGTATCGACAGCGACACCGGCATCAGCTCGCGATCCTCGGGGCCGCTCGGCTTCCTCGAGTGGGAGCACCTGCTTTCGACGCTGGCGGAGAGTCCGGCGTGGGTGGAGCGCCGCCTGGAGCGTGCGCCTGGCGCGCGCTGGAGCGAGCCGCCCGCGCCCGGCAGGTGGAGCGCGGTTGAGGTGCTGTGTCATGTGCGCGACGCGGATGTGGAAGTGTTCGTGCCCCGCGTGCGACTCGTGCTCGGCGGCGCGCGCGAGGTGCCCGATGTGAAACTCAGCGCGCGGGACTCGCACCGCGATCGCGAGCAGGACCCCGCGATCGTGCTGGCAGGATGGCGCGCGGCGCGCGCCATCCTGCTCGACCTGTTGCGTCCGCTCGCGCCCCGCGACTGGGCGCGGTTCGCGTTTCATCCGGTACGTGGCCCGTATCCGCTGGGCGAGATGGTGCGCGCGCTGGCCGAGCACGACCTCTCGCACCGCCGCCAGATCGCAGAGGCGCTCGGGGAGTTCGGGTCGTGATCCACGTCTTCGGGACGCCCGACCCGCCCATCCCGCGGTTGATCGCCGCTCTCGCCGGACGCGGGCATGCGCTCGCGCGCACGCCGGATGCGAAGCCTTCGGGAGCAGCGACGCTGGTGCTGGGCGCGGAGAAGTCGCTTGATCCGCTGGCGCTCGGCGTGCTGGCCGGAGCGTGGAGGAAGACCGGCCACGCGCGCCTGCTGGTGCTGAGTGCGCTCGGCGCGCATCCCGACGCGCGCGCCCCGCGCCTGCGCCGGCTGTGGGAGCTGGAAGAGAGCGCGCGCGGGCTCGGGCTGCCGGTGCTGGTGCTGAGACTGGGTGCTCTGATCGGACCCGACAGTCCGCTGTGGTGGAAGCTCCGCTCGCGTCCACGTCTTCCGCACGGCGGGCGGACGCTGGTCCAGCCGGTCGCCGAGCTTGATGTGCTCGAGGCGCTCGAGCGCGCGCTCGATGGCCGCGCGGCGTGGAAAGGCTGGTACGAGGTCGCGGGGAGCGAGCCGCTGACGCTCGCCGAGCTGGCCGCGCTCGCGGCGGGCGGCGCGCGGGATCGCGCGAGCCTGGCCGGCGGCGCGTGGGAGCCGCCACTCGATGAGATGAACGAGCACCGCCTGGCCGAGGCGGAGCCGTGGCTCAGCCATTTTCAGCTGACGCCGCACCCGATTCGCGAGGAGGCGCCGGCTTGGGCGTGACCCGCGCTTCGGGCCGGCGTCCCAGGGGGCACGCCTCGAGCGGCGCCGCGCCGCGGCCGGTGACGTGCGCGATCATCACGGTCAGCGACACCCGGCGCGGGGCGGAGGACACGAGCGGCGCGACGATCGAGCGCCTTCTGGTGGCGGAGGGCCACCGGGTTGCCGTGCGCGCGTGGGTGAAGGACGATGCCCCGGCGATTCGTCGCGCGACCGGAGCGGCGCTGAGGCGACGCGAAGTGGATGTCGTGCTGGTCACCGGCGGCACCGGGGTCGCGCCGCGCGATGTCACGCCCGAGGCGCTCGCTCCGCTGGTCGAGCGCGCCCTGCCCGGCTTCGGCGAGGTGTTTCGCGTGTTCTCGCTCGCCGACGTCGGCACCGCGGCGTGGCTGTCGCGGGCTGGCGCGGGCATCGCGAACGGACGATTGCTGGTCTGGCTCCCGGGCTCGCGTCGCGCGGTGGAGCTGGCCCTGAAGCGAGTGCTGCTGCCCGAGCTGGCGCACCTGATCGGACTGCTCGGACGATTCCCAACCTGAGGAGACTGCATGTCCATCCGGCCGGACCGTTGGATCCGCAAAATGTGCCGCGAGCACGCCATGATCGAGCCGTTTGCGGAGAAGCAGGTGCGCGACGGCGTCATCTCGTACGGCGTCTCGTCGTATGGCTACGATATTCGCATCGCCGACGAATTCAAGATCTTCACCAACCTCAACTCCACGGTGGTCGACCCCAAGAACATGGACCCGGGCTCGATGGTGGACTTCAAGGGCCCGATTGCGATCATCCCGCCCAATTCGTTCGCGCTCGGGCGCACCGTCGAATACTTCCGCATTCCGCGCAACGTGCTCACGATCTGCGTGGGCAAGAGCACCTATGCGCGCTGTGGCATCATCACCAACGTCACGCCCTTCGAGCCGGAGTGGGAGGGATTCGTGACGCTCGAGATCAGCAACACCACTCCGCTGCCGGCCAAGGTCTACGCCAACGAAGGCATCGCGCAGGTCCTGTTCTTCGAGAGCGACGAAGAGTGCGAGACGTCGTACCGCGACAAGAAGGGCAAGTATCAGAAGCAGGTCGGGATCACGCTGCCCCGCATGTGACCGGCATCACGCGATAGGTGCTCGGGGATCGTCCAATGGTAGGACAGCGGCCTTTGGAGCCGTTAATCAAGGTTCGAATCCTTGTCCCCGAGCCATTTGCGCGCCTGATGCACGCTCGCTATGCTGCGCCGCATCTCGGCAATCACCTCGTGGTCGCAAGGAGCGTTCGATGCTGAAGGAGCTGGGCAAGGGACTCGGCGTCACCCTCGAAAACCTGTTCCGTAAACCCTTCACCGTCCAGTATCCGGATGAGAAGCTCACCATGTTCCCGCGCTTCCGCGGGCTGCACATCCTCACCCGCCACGAGGACGGTCTCGAGCGCTGCGTGGGGTGCGAGCTGTGCGCGGTGGCCTGCCCGGCGGACGCGATCTTCGTGAAGGCCGCCGAGAACGATCCGCAGGATCCGAAGTCGCACGGCGAGCGCTACGCGGTGCGCTACGAGATCAACATGCTGCGCTGCATTTTCTGTGGCATGTGCGAGGAAGCCTGCCCGGAGGACGCCATCTACCTCGAGAAGACCTACGAGCTTGCGGACTACAACCGGGACGCCTTCATCTACACCAAGGACGAGCTGGTCGTGGGCCCCGACAAGAACGGCTACCTGCCCGTGCGCTAGCGGCGCTTCCCGCGCGCATCGCCGTCGTGCGCTCCTGCTGCGCACACGGATTGTGTTTCACAGCGCAGCGGTCCGCCGGTTCAGCCTGGAACGCAAAGCGTTTCAGCCGCGGACGATCGGTCACGGCGCCCGTGGATGCGGATGCTGAGGAAGCCCCCGCAATCGGTTGAAGAACAAGGGGTTGCGATCGGCGATCGCGGGTTGGTACGTGCCCTGCTTTGGATCGGATGCGCACGAGCCGCAGCGATCAGCAGGTCACCATCCAGGAGGATCGATTCCATGACGCTCATTCGTTGGACGCCCGCGCCCAATCCATCCCGCGATCTCATCACCATGCAGGACGAAGTGAACCGGTTCATCGACAGCTTCTTCCGCAGCAGCGCGCTGCGCTCCGAGGCGGTGCCGTTCACGCCCGAGGTCGACGTCGAGGAGACCCCCGAGGAGTTCGTGCTCCGTGCCGATCTGCCGGGCGTGCCCCAGAAGGACGTGAAGCTGAG
>JANMQY010000007.1:0-44719 GCA_031370785.1 Candidatus Eiseniibacteriota bacterium
TGAGGCCGAACCGCTCCCCGAGAAGCAGGGCCCATAGCCGGCGCGCGGCGCGAAACTTGGCCACCTCCTCCAGCAGGTGGTTGTGGGCATTGAAGAAGAACGAGAGCCGCCGGGCGATCAGCGCCACGTCGAGGCCGCGCGCGCGCGCCGCCTCGAGGTAGGCGAGCCCGTTGCCGAGCGTGAACGCCAGCTCCTGCGCCGCGGTCGATCCAGCCTCGCGCATGTGGTAGCCGCTCACCGAGATGCTGTTCCACTGCGGCACTTCACGCGCCGCGAAATCGAAGACATCGGTGACCAGGCGCAGCGATGCCTCGGGCGGATAGATGTAGGTGCCGCGCGCGATGTATTCCTTGAGCACGTCGTTCTGCACCGTGCCGCCGAGCTTGCCGCGCGAGACCCCGCGCGCGTCCGCGACCGCGACGTAGAACGCCAGCAGCAGAGGCGCGGTGGCGTTGATGGTCATCGAGGTGGTGACGCGATCGAGCGGCAGTCCGTCGAGCAGCGCCTCCATGTCGGCAAGGCAGGAGATCGCGACGCCGACGCGCCCGACCTCGCCGCGCGCGAGTCGATGGTCACTGTCGTAGCCCATCTGGGTGGGCAGGTCGAACGCCACCGAGAGCCCGGTCTGCCCCTGCGCGAGCAGATCGCGGAAGCGCGCATTGGTCTGAGGCGCGCTGCCGAAGCCGGCGTACTGCCGCATGGTCCACAGCCGCTCGCGATACATCGCGGGGTGGATGCCGCGGGTGTAGGGCGCCTTGCCGGGCGGCGGGGTCTTCTTCGCAAGATCCTTCGGGAGATCGGATGCGGTGTAGCAGGGCTTGATCGGGATGCCCGAGGTCGTGGATCGCACAGGCAGTGCCGAGGAAGGCGCGGGCGACTGACTCCGCGGTGTCTTTCCGGCCCGCTTCGGCGCGCCCGCTCGCTTCCCGGCACCGGCACCGGCCGCGCTCGCTCTTTTCCTTTTCATCCTGGCGCTGCTTTCAGCTTGAGGAGCGGCTGGCCGGCGCTGACCGAGGCGCGCTCGTCGACCAGCAGATCGGTGACCAGCCCGCCGTGGCGGGCGGTGAGCTCGTTCTGCATCTTCATCGCTTCGATGACCGCAACCGCCTGACCAGGAGCGACGCTGTCGCCGACCTTCACCCGATAGGAGACGAGCAGCCCGGGCATGGGGGAGACCACGGTTTCGCCGGCGCCCGCGCGGCTCGCCTTCATGGTTGCGCGCAGCACTTTCTCCAGCGGATGGCGCACCTCGACCGGGACCGTGGTGCCATCGAGCGTGACGTCGAGCGCCTCGGCGCCGGGCGAGACGCGCACTTCGTGCGAACGCCCATCCACCAGCAGCGAGTACACCTCGCCATCCGGAAGCCGGTGGAAGTCGGCGGCGATGCGGCGGCCCTCCAGCTCGAGGATCAGCGTCTCGCCTTCGGTGTGGAACTCGACCTCGGTATCGCGGCCTTCGAGCGTGACCCAGAGTTTCACGGGCGCGTCCTTCCGCCCGCGCGGCGCCGGTCGGACCAGCGCCACGGCGAACGTTCGACGCCGTTGCCGCCGCCGATCGCGATCTCGAGCCGCTCCTCGCGCGCATGCAGCGCGGCGGCGAGCAGCGCGACCTCGGTCGCTTCCCGGCTCGGCGCCAGCATCTCGGGGCGGAAGTGATCGCCGAGAAAGCGCGTCGAGAGCCTGCCGGCGGCGAATTCCGGATGAGCGGCGAGCCAGCGCTGGAAGGCGATGTTGTGGCGCGGTCCCTCGAGCACGAACTCGTCGAGCGCCCGCAGCAGACGCTTGCGTGCCTGCTCGCGGTTCTCCCCCCAGACCACGAGCTTGGAGAGCAGCGAATCGTAGTAGACCGGGATCTCGAAGCCGCGATAGATGCCGGCGTCGTTGCGCACTCCCGGACCCTGCGGGAAGCGCACGCGCTCGACCCGCCCGATCGAGGGCATGAACGCTGCAGCCGGATCCTCGGCGATGATGCGTGCTTCCATGCTCCACCCGCGAGGTGCGGGCGGGGTGTCGCCGAAGGAGAGCGGCGCCCCCTCGGTGATGCGCACCTGCTCGGCCACGAGGTCGAGTCCGGTCACCATCTCGGTGACGGGATGCTCGACCTGGAGCCGGGTGTTGACCTCGAGAAAGTAGAAATGGCCATGCTCGTCGAGCATGAACTCGACGGTTCCGGCGTTGAGGTAGCCGACCGCCTTCGCGATGCGACACGCGGCCTCTCCGAACGCTTCGCGCATCTTCAGGTCGAATGCCGGGGATGGCGTCTCTTCCAGGAGCTTCTGGTTGCGGCGCTGGACGGAGCACTCGCGCTCGCCGAGAAACACGACGCGGCCGGTCGAATCGGCGAGGATCTGCGCCTCGACGTGGCGCGGCCGTTCGATCGCACGCTCGATGAACACCCGATCGTCGCCGAATGCGGCCAGCGCCTCGCCGCGGGTCACGCCCCAGGCGCTCTCGAGCTCGGCGTTCGTGCGCACGATGCGCATGCCCTTGCCGCCGCCTCCGGCCGCAGCCTTGAGCATGAGAGGGAACCCGATCTTCTTCGCGAGCGCGCGCGCCTCATCGAGCGTCTCGAGCGGGCCCTCGGACCCCGGGATCACCGGCACTCCGGCACGGACGGCCGCGGCGCGCGCGGCGAGCTTGTCGCCGAGCGCGGCGATGGTGGCGTGCTTTGGTCCGATGAACGCGATGCCGGCTTCCTCGCACGCGCGCGCGAAGCCCTGGTTCTCGGCGAAGAATCCGTAGCCGGGGTGGATGGCGTCGGCCCTGACCCGGCGCGCGATCTCGAGCACGCGCTCCTGGTTGAGATAGCTGTCGCGCGACGGCCCGGGTCCGAGGCGATAGGCTTCGTCGGCCAGCAGCACGTGAAGCGCGCTCCGGTCGGGATCGCTGAACACCGCGATCGAGGTGATGTCGAGCTCGCGCAGCGTGCGCAGGATGCGCACCGCGATCTCGCCGCGGTTCGCGATCAGCACGCGCCGGATCGGTTTCACGCGCCGCCCTCGAGCACCACGCAGGCGATCGCGATCCCGCCGTCGTGGGTGAGCGTGAGATGGGAAGCGGTGCAGCCCATGCTTTCGAAGCGCTGGAGCGCCACGCCGGTGAAGCGCAGCTCGGGCACGCGGCCGCCGGGCTGGAGCACTTCGATCTGGGTCCAGCCCACGCCGCCGCTCATCCCGGTGCCGAGGGCCTTGGACGCCGCCTCCTTCGCGGCGAAGCGCGCCGCGAGGTGCGGCAGCGGATCCTTGTGCGTGCGGCAGTAGCCCAGCTCGCCTTCGGTGAACAGCCGCCGTTCCATGCGCTCTCCGAACCGCCCGAGCGAGGCGACCAGCCGACTCACCTGGATGACGTCCACGCCGATTCCTCGAACGGCCACGGCTTCCTCGTGGTTAGAATGCGGCGGAAAGGCAGGACGGAGCAGTCTAGGGACGGGTGGCAGGGGGGTCAAGCCACGGGCCTGAGAGCCGCGTGCCCGCGTAACCCGGGCGCTCCTCGAGCGTCCATTCTGCGGACGGGGGAATGGAAGCCTGGCCGAACTCGACGAAGCCGAACTGATCGCCCGCCTGCGGGCGCGCGACATGGACGCCCTCGGTGAGCTGTATCGCCAGCTCGGAGGCGCGATGCATGGCCTTGCGCGCAGCATGCTGCGGAATCGGGAAGAGGCGGATGACATCGTCGAGGATGCGCTGCTCAAGATCCACTCCGCGGCGGCCGGCTTTCGCGGGACGCGCGGGCTGCGCACCTGGACGTTGCGAATCGTGGCGAACCGGTGCCGCGACGCGCTGAGGCGCCGCAAGTTCGCGGCCCCTCCGCCCGACGAGCTGGATCCGCTCGCGAGCGCGGGCCTGAGCATCGACCCGACGCGCGAATGGGAAGAGGGAGAGGACCAGAAGCGGGCGCTGATCGCGCTGGAGCGGGTGCTCGCCGAGCTGCCGCGCGAGCAACGCGAGGCGGTGATTCTGGTGAACCGGCTGGGACTGCCGCTCGCCGAAGCGGGCGAAGCGCTGGGAACGACCGAAGGGGCGATGAAGTCGCGGCTGTTCCGCGCGCGGGAGACGCTGCGCGTGAAGCTGCGCGAAGCTCTCGGCGAATGAACGACGGGGAGGATGCAATGCAGAAGCGTGAGGACGACCGACTGGATGCGCTGCTGTCCGCGGTGCGGGCCGAGCCCGACCCGCGGGTGTGGACGCGCGCCCGGGCGCGACTCGCCGCGGAGCGTGAAGAGCCGCGCTGGGTGACGTGGCTCGGGCGACCGGTGACCCTGGCCGCTTCGGCCGCGATGCTCGTGGTTGCGCTGGGCGGATCGCTGCTGCTGCAGCCCGCCGGCGGATCCACCGCGGATGCGACCACTCTCACCGACCAGCTGCTCGCCGAGCGTGGCGCGGCGAGCGCGGACGAACTCGGCGGGACGGCACAGGCCGCAGACGCGGCGGGCGACAGTGGAGGGCTCCAATGATCTCGCGCGGCCTTCTGGTGATCGCAATCCTTTCGGCGCTGCTGTTTGGCGCGACTGTGGGACTGATCGGCGGCATGGTGTTCAGCCACCTGATGCCCGGTCGCGGCTCGCACCGCGAGTTCGTTCACCACGGCCCGCGGGGGCGCCGCCCGATGCCCATGCCGGGCCTGATCATGCTGCGCCTCGAGCGCGACCTGAAGCTGACCGATGCGCAGCATCGCGCCATCGAGACCGTGCTCGAGCAGTCACGAACCGAATTCGAAGCGGCGCGCGAGAGCACGCGGGCCCGCATCGACCGAGTGCTCACTCCCGAGCAGCAGAAACAATGGCACCAGATGGAGCGACGCCCGCCCGGGATGGACGCGATGCCGCCGTCCGATCACTGGGACAAGCCGAGGCGCCGGTGATGGTCTCTTCGACCAGAGAGGAGCATCCGATGAAGCGAAACATCGCAGCACCGATCCTGATCGCCCTGCTCGCGCTTGCGGCCCCGGCCGCCTCGCGCGCCGAGGAAGCCGAGAACGAATCACGCGTCGAGATCAGGCACGTCGTTCGCGGCGGGCCGGGAATGATGGAGGGCCTCAAGCTGACCGACGATCAGAAGGCGAAGCTCGAGGACGTGCACTACCGGCACCAGAAGAAGGCGATCGAAATGCGTGCGGACCTTCGTCTGGCGACCCTCGACCTGCATCGACTGATGCGCGCCGAGTCGCCGGACCAGCGGGCCATCAACGCACAGATCGACAGGATCGCTAGCATGCGTGCCGGTCTGCAGAAGGCGGGCGTCGCCTCGATGCTGGAGACGCGTACGCTCCTCACTCCGGAACAGCGGAAGCTGTGGCGTGAGCACCACGGTCCCGGTGGCATGAGACGCGGCGGCATGAGGCACGGCGGTCCGGGTGGCGGCATGATGCACGGTGGTCCGCGCGGCGGCATGCACGACGAGATGAACGGCATGCACCACGAGATGAAGGAGGAGCACGGGCCCGAGGGTGAAGCGAGCTAGCTCTCAGCCGGTCGAATTCGAAGTGACGGGGCGTGGCGCAAGCCGCGCCCCTCGCCGGCGGGAACGCCTGTCCGCGCACGAGCGGCCCTGCACGCACCGGGTGGCCGAACGCCAGGGTGGCTTGACGCTCGTCCCCGCGCTCCACTAGGCTCGATGCCCGAACGTGATGTCACCCGGCAGGCCCGCCCGGCCCTCGATGGCCCTTTCATTCAAGCTCGAAGCCAACGATCCCGAGACAGCGGCGCGCGCCGGACGCTTTACCACCGTGCACGGAGACGTGTGCACGCCCGCATTCATGCCGGTGGGTACAGCGGGCTCGGTCAAGTCGCTGGCCCCGGATGAGCTGCGGGAGGCAGGCACCGAGATCCTGCTTTCGAACACGTATCACCTGTGGCTGCGGCCCGGGGTGGACACGGTCCGCCGCATGGGCGGGCTGCACCGATTCATGGGATGGAATGGCGCCATCCTGACGGACAGCGGCGGCTTTCAGGTGATGAGCCTTTCGCCGCTGCGCAAGGTGAGCGACCAGGGCGTGGAGTTCCGCTCGCACCTGGACGGCAGTCGCCTGATGCTGACGCCGGAAGAGGCCATCCGCATACAGGACGGGCTGGGCACCGACATCGCGATGTCGTTCGACGAGCTGATCGAGATGCCAGCGCCGCCCGAGCAGGTGCGCACCGCGGTGGACCGCACGCTGGCCTGGGCCGGGCGCGGACTCGCCGAGCGCGGGCGCCTGCGCGGCGAAGGGCGCGGAGCGATGGCGTTGTTCGGCATCAACCAGGGCGGCACCGATCCCGCCGAGCGGCGCCGCTGCTTCGAGGGCCTCGCCGGGATGGAGTTCGATGGATTCGCGCTCGGCGGGCTATGGGTCGGAGAAGGACGGAACCTCGGCCTCGAAATGGTCGAGCGCGACTGCGCGCAGTTTCCGGAGGACCGGCCGCGCTACCTGATGGGAGTCGGACATCCGATCGACCTGGTCGAGGCGATCGCGCGCGGGGTGGACATGTTCGACTGCGTCCTGCCGACGCGCAATGCGCGGCGCGGGACGGTGTTCATCTCGACCGGCCGGCTGGTGGTGAAGAACGCGGCGTACGCGCAGGACGAGCGGCCGCTGGATCCGCAGTGCGACTGCTACACGTGCCGTAGATTTTCGCGTGCGTATCTCCGGCACCTGTTCGCGGCCGGCGAGCTGCTCGGGATGCGGCTCGCCTCGATTCACGCGGTGCATCACGTGCTCTCGCTGGTGCGGCGCGCTCGCGAGGCGGTGGTGGCGGGGCGCTACGCGGCGTTCCGCAGGGAATTCCTGGATGCCTATCACAGCGGCGAGTCGCTGGCGCCGTCTCTCAGCTCCGGCACGTGACGGCCGGCGAATGAACCAACCCGAGGATCCGATCCATGTGGAGTGACGCTCTCGCTCAAGCCCCCGGAGCCGCAGCGGCGCCGGCCAATCCGACCATCGGCTTTCTGATCCAGTTCGGCCCGATCCTGATCATCTTCGCGATCATGTACATGCTCCTGATCCGTCCCCAGCAGCAGCGGCAGAAGCAGATGGACCAGATGCTCAAGGCGGTAAAGAAGGGCGATCGCGTGCTCACCTCGGGCGGGATCCTCGGAACCATCGTCGGGGTGGAAGACACCAAGGCCGTGCTGCGCATCGCCGACGACGTCAAGATCGAGATCACCAAGAGCTCGATCGTGCAGGTGCTGGCGGAGCCTGGCCGGTAATGCCGATTCGCCCGGTGCGCATCTACGGCGATCCGGTGCTGCGCCAGAAGGCGCGCGAGGTCACCGATGTGGACGACACCGTGCGCCGGCTGGTCGAAGACCTGCGCGACACCATGAAGGCGTATAGCGGCGTTGGCCTGGCCGCCAACCAGGTGGGCGTCGCGCAACGCGTGCTGGTGGTGGACGTGCCGCCCGAGGAACGATCGGAAGTGGTCGGGCCCGCACACGGCCGGCGCGCGCTCATCAATCCGGTGATCACCCGGCGCTCCGGGTCTGGGACCGGCGAGGAAGGCTGCCTGTCCATGCCCGGGATCTACGAAGACGTCGCGCGCTCGCGAAAAATCGAGGTCGAGGCGCTGGACGAGCACGGCCGCAGGATCCAGTTCGAGGCCGAAGGCTTTCTGGCGCGCGCCGTGCAGCACGAGATCGATCATCTCGACGGCATCCTGTTCGTGGACCGGCTCTCGCCGCTGCGCCGGCAGTTCCTGCGCCGCACGCTCGATGCGCTGGCGCGGGGCGAGCTGCCTGGTGGCTATCGCGCGCCGCTCGAAGGCGGGGGGGAGCGCTGAGCCGACCGCGGGTGGTGTTCATGGGCACGCCGGAGTTCGCAGTGCCGGCGCTGCGCACAACGGCCGAAGCGTGCGAGGTGGCGCTGGTGGTTTCGCAGCCGGATCGGCCGCGCGGACGTGGGCTGGCCGCGCAACCGTCGCCGGTGGTGGTTGCGGCGCGCGAGCTGGGGATCGAGGTGTATCAGCCCGTGAACATGAAGAGCGACGCGGCGCGCGAGCGCATCGCGGCGGCGGCGCCGGACCTGTTCGCGGTGGTCGCGTTTGGCGCGATCCTGGTCCCCGCGCTGCTGGCGGCACCAAGGCTCGGAGCCATCAACCTGCACGGCTCGTTGCTGCCGGACTATCGCGGCGCCTCACCGGTGCAGCGCGCGTTGTGGGATGGGAGGCGAGTGACCGGAGTGACCACTCTGTGGATGGATGACGGCATCGACACCGGCGACTGGATCCTCAAGCACGAGGTCCGGATCCTGGACGACGACAATGCGGGATCGCTGGCCGCGCGCCTCGCGCAGATCGGCGCGCCGCTTCTCGCCGAAAGCCTTTCCCTCGCGTTCGAGGGACGAGCGCCGCGTCATGCGCAGGATCGGTCGTCGGGCTCGTACGCGAAGAAGCTGGCGAAGAGCGACGGCCTCGTGGACTGGACGCTGGATGCCGCCGCGGTGTGGCACCACCAGCGCGCGGTGACCCCGTGGCCGGGCGCGACCACCGCGTTTCGCGGGCGGCGCATGCGTCTCGAACGCACGCGGCCGCTGGGTTCGATCTCGCCGATCAGGCCGGCCGGGCAGACGCCCGGAACCGTGACTGGAGTGGGAGCATCCGGAGTTGCCGTGGCATGTGGCGCCGGCACGCTCGAGATTCTCGAGCTCAAGCCCGAGGGCCGCGCCGTGCTCGACGCGGTCGAGTGGGCGCGCGGGGCCCGACTGGCGGCCGGCGAAACATTCGAAACCCTGAAGGAGATTTCCGCGTGACCGAATCCCGTCCACCGCGAGCAGGCACACCGCGCCCTCGCCCCGCACCGCGCGACGCGACACCCCGCGCCTCGAATTCCACGAGGCCGGGTCGCCTGGTCCGCGAGGACCGCGCTCGCGGAGCAGGCCCGCGTCCCGAGGGAAGCCGCACCGGCAACTCCGGGCGCTCGCGGCCCGCTCCGTCGCGCGGCCCGCGTCCGGAAGGCGGAGCGCCACGGGGGGAGTTCCGCCCGTCGCGCGGCCCACGTCCCGAAGCCGGAGCGCCGCGCGGGGAGTTCCGCCCGTCGCGCGGCCCACGTCCCGAAGGCGGAGCGCCACGGGGGGAGTTCCGCCCGTTGCGCGGCCCACGTCCCGAAGGCGGAGCGCCGCGCGGAGAGTTCCGCCCGTCGCGCGGCCCACGTCCGGAAGGCGGAGCGCCACGGGGGGAGTTCCGCCCGTCGCGCGGCCCACGTCCCGAAGGCGGAGCGCCGCGCGGAGAGTTCCGCCCGTCGCGCGGCCCGCGTCCCGAAGGCGGAGCGCCGCGCAGCCCGCGTCCCGGCAGCGGCTCACGCCCGCCCGGGAACTCCCGTCCTTCGAGCGCCGGGCGCAGCGAGTTCAACGATCGCGCGCGCGGCGGTGGGCAGGCCAATGCGGTCAACCGCTCGCGTCCTCTTTACGAGGAGCGCCCGCGCAGCCGCTATCCAGGCAGGCCCGCCCGCACCAACGGCCGGCCCGCCTCGCGAAACAGCGGCGCTGGCTCGCAGGGCGGACAGTCGTGGCGTGAGGGTGGCCGGCCGCGTGGCGCGCCCACCGACGACGAGCGATCGCTGCCGCCGCTTCCTTCCAATCCTCGTGAGGCCGCGCTGCGCATCCTGCACGCCGCCGACACGCGCAGCGCATTCAGCGACCGGTTGCTCGACGGCGCGCACGCGCGCGGCGGACCCGACGTGCGCGATCAGGCGCTGATGCACGAGCTGGTCAAAGGTACGCTGCGCTGGCGTGGACGTATCGACTACATGCTTGACAAGCTGGTGCACATCGGCCTCACCCAGGTGCAGCCGTGGGTGAAGAACATCCTGCGCATGGGCGCCTACCAGATCCTGTTCCTCGACCGCGTGCCGCCGCACGCCGCGGTGGATGAGTCGGTGAAGCTCGCGCACAAGTACGGGCACCCCGGCACCGCCGGGCTGGTGAACAGCGTTCTGCGCCGGATGGTGGAACAGAAGGATACATTGCTGCCGCCGGAGGGCGACGACGTCGAGTCGCTGGCGGCGTGGGGCTCACATCCCCGCTGGATCGTCGAGCGCTGGCTCACCCGCTTCGGTGTCGAGGGAACGCGCGCGCTGCTGCTCGCCAACAACCGCTCGGTGCGGGTCGGGTTGCGCGTCAATCCGCTGCGCGGCACGCGCGAGCAGTTGATCGAGAAGCTCGCCGCAGAAGGCGTCGAAGCATCCCCGGCATTGCTCTCGCCCGATCTGGTGTGGGTCGGGTCGCACCACGCGCCGGGCGCCCTGGCCGCCTTCAAGCAGGGACTGTGCACGGTGCAGGACGAGAGCGAGGCGCTGGTCTGCCGCCTGGTCGACCCAAAGCCGCACGAACGCCTGCTCGACCTTTGCGCGGCTCCGGGCGGGAAGTGCACGCACCTCGCCGAGCTGATGGGCGATGAGGGCGAAGTGTGGGCGATGGAGCGGAGCGAATCGCGCACCACCTCGCTGCAGACCACCGTCGACCGGCTCGGCGCGCACGCGGTGCACGTGGTGCAGGGGGATGGGCGCAGCTATACCTTCCCGATGCCATTCGACCGCGTGCTGGTGGATGCGCCCTGCACCGGACTCGGTGTCCTCGCCCGCCGAGCGGATGCGCGCTGGCGCAAGGGGCCGGAGATGCTGCGCGAGATGCCCCCGATCCAGCTCGAGCTGCTCGCCGCCGGAGGTCGCCGGCTGCGTCCGGGCGGTGTACTGGTGTACAGCGTGTGTTCGTTCGAGCCCGAGGAGACGACCGAAGTGGTCGAGCGCTTCCTGCGCGAGAACCCGGCATTCGTGCTCGAGGCGCCGCATGCGCTGCTGCCGGAGCCGGTCGTGGATGAGCAAGGCTTCATGCTCGTCCTGCCGCACGTGCACGGCTGCGACGGGGCGTTCGCTGCGAGGTTCCGGCGCACATGAGCCGCAGGCGCGGTCGCAGTCGCGAAGCCGATCCGGCACACGAAGTGGTGGCGCCGGACGAGGCGGAACCCCACCCGGAGACTGAGGGCGAGGGCGTCCCGATCGAGCCCGACCCGGCGGCGGGACACCGTGATCTCGAGCTGCACGACCCCGAGCCTGAGCCCGTGGAGTCGGGCTTCGACGATCCGTTGGACTCGCGCATCGAGCCCAACGAGGTCGCGCTCGCCGCGGATCCCTCGCTGTGGGTGCCGCCGCACCGGAGCCATCGCATCGCGGTCGCATCCTCTCTGCTCGGGCTCGCCACGGTCGCCTTCATCACCGGCCTGATCCTGTTCAACAACCTGGTGATGCCGCGCTTCATCCATCGTGCGGGCGAGGTGAAGGTGCCCGATCTGGCGAATCTCACGTTCGAGCAGGCCGAGCGTCAGGCCGCCCCGCTCGGGCTGCAGCTGTCGCGCGCCGGCGAGCGCTTCGATGCGACGGTGCCGAGCGGCTTCATCCTGTCGCAGGATCCGCCCGAAGGCACCCCGGTGCGCGGACGGCACCGGGTGATGGTGGTCGTGAGCCTCGGCGAGGAATTCAGCTCGGTGCCCGAGCTGTTCGGCGAATCGTTGCGCGGGACGCGGCTGCTGCTCGAGCGCGCCGGCCTGCGCGTGGGAGGAATCACGCACGCGCCCTCCGACGAGGTCGGGCAGGGGCTGGTGGTGGACACCGACCCACCGGCCGAGAGCGTTCTTCCGCGCGGCACTCCCGTCGCGCTGCTGGTCTCGACCGGCTCGGGGCCCGAGGAGTTCGTGATGCCCGATCTGCTCGGGCGGCAGATCTCGGGAGTGCGCCGGCAGCTCGAGTCGCTCGGCTTCCGTGTGTTCACGCCGCCGGCATCCCCGTCGAGCGGAACCATCATGTTCCAGGATCCGCCGCCCGGCTCGCGCATCACCCGGGACGCGAACATCATGCTTCAGGTCACCGGGAGGATGATCCGATGAGCGTGCCGCATCCGTTGGCCGGACCGATCGCCGCGCCCAGCATCCTGTCGGCCGACTTCTCGAAGCTCGTAGAAGCGCTCGCGATCGCCGACCCGGCGCGGGACTGGGTGCACTGCGACGTGATGGACAATCACTTCGTGCCGAACCTCACCTTTGGCCCGTTGATCGTGGGCGCGGTGCGCCGGTTGACGCAGGCATTCGTCGACGTGCACCTCATGATCGAAAAGCCCGACTCGTTGATCGCGCGCTTCCGCGACGCGGGCGCGGATCAGATGACGGTTCACTTCGAGGCGTGCGCCGATCCCGGATCGACGCTCGCCGCGGTGCGGGCGACCGGAGCGCGGGCAGGGCTGGCGATCAAGCCTGGCACCCCGTTCGCCGCGGCGGAACCGTACCTGGCCGCGCTCGATCTGCTGCTGGTCATGACCGTCGAGCCCGGCTTCGGCGGGCAGGCGTTCATGCCCAGGATGCTCGAGAAGGTGCGGGCGGCCGCCACCTGGCGCGCGTTCAATCGGGCCTCGTTTCTGGTCGAGGTGGACGGCGGCATCAGCACGCAGAACGCCCGGGACGCCCGCACCGCCGGGGCCGATGTCTTCGTGGCCGGCAACTCGATCTACGGCGCGAGCGAACCGGACCGGGCGCTCGAAGCGTTCCGGCGCACGATCGGCTAGACCTGCCGGGTGGGCTCGGGTCTCGCGCTCGTGGCACGGACGAACTTTCCTCGGGGACAGTTGCATACCGGCCGCCTGAACTGGCCGCGCGGCCAGTTCAGGCGCTCGTGCGGGTTCGTCGTACGGCGAACCAAATGCCTCCTTTCGCCTGCCGCTCGCCCTGTGTTATTTTTCGTCCTTTGCCAGATGGGAAGGGACCGTGTTCGAAGCACTTAGCGACAGATTTCAGGGCATCGTCCGTGGCCTTACCGGCCAGGGGCGGCTCTCCCCGGACAACATCCGGGAAAGTCTGCGGGATGTGCGGCGGGCGCTTCTCGAGGCCGACGTCAACGTGGCGGTCGCGCGCGACTTCGTGGCGCGGATCGAGGCACGGGCGGTAGGCGAGGAAGTCCTGAAAAGCCTGACCCCCGGCCAGCAGGTCGTGGGGATCGTGCGCGACGAGCTCGAGAGCCTTCTCGGCAAGACCCCGGTGACGCTCGCTGGCTCGCCGCACGTGCCGACCGTGGTGCTGCTCGCCGGCCTTCAGGGCTCGGGCAAGACCACCTTCGCCGGCAAGCTGGCACGGTGGCTCCAGGAAAAATCGAAGCGCGTTCTGCTCGCGAGCGCCGATGTGTATCGGCCGGCGGCCATCGATCAGCTCGAACGCCTTGCCGAGCGCGCGGGGGCAGGCTTCTGGCGCGCGCCCGACGTCGCGACGCCGGAGGCGATCGCGGCCGGGGCACTCGAGCAGGCGCGGATCCGCGGGTTCGATTTCCTGGTGCTGGATACGGCGGGCCGGCTGCAGATCGACGAAACGATGATGGCCGAGCTGCAGGCGCTCAAGCGCCTGAGTCGCGCGCATCAGGTGCTGCTGGTCGTGGATGGGATGACGGGGCAGGAGGCGGTGCGCATCGGCCAGACGTTTGCCGAGAAGGTCGGCATCGATGGGCTCGTGCTCACCAAGATGGACGGCGATGCGCGCGGTGGCGCGGCGCTCTCGCTTCGGCAGGTCACGGGCAAGCCGATCCAGTTCCTGGGAGTTGGGGAAAAGCTCGACGCTCTGGAGGCGTTCGATGCTTCGAGGCTGGCGGGGCGCATCCTCGGCATGGGCGATGTGATCGGCCTGGTCGAGATGGCGCGCAGTTCGGTGAACGAGGCCGATGCGGTCCAGATGGCGCAGAAGATGCGCAAATCGGACTTCACCCTCGACGATTTTCTGGATCAGCTTCGACAACTGAAGAAGATGGGTCCGATCGAGGACCTGCTGAAGATGATCCCGGGCGTAAATCGCGCGGCGCTGGAGCAGAGCAAGCCTGATCTCGACCGGATAAAGAAGTACGAAGCGATCATGCAGAGCATGACGGTTCGCGAGAGGCGCCTGCCGCGCGTGATCGACGGTAGCCGGCGACGCCGCATCGCGGCGGGCAGCGGAACCTCGGTGACCGAGGTGAACCGGCTGCTCAAGGATTTCGATCAGGCCCGGACGCTGATGAAGCGCCTGAAGCACGGCCCGCGCGGGCTGGCGGCGCTGCGCAGCCGGATGCGCTGAGAAAGAGTTCCATCAACACGCGTCGCTCACGATCGCGATCGAGAGTGGCGCGCATGAAGTACCTGAAGGAGGAGGATTCAAATGTCGGTAGTGATTCGTCTCATGCGGGCCGGAGCGAAGAAGCGGCCCTTTTACCGGATGGTGGCTGCAGACTCGCGACGTCAGCGCGACGGTCGCTTCCTCGAGATCCTCGGACACTACAATCCGCTGACCCAGCCGTACGAGCTGGTGGTGCACAAGGACAAGGTCGAGACCTGGCTGTCCAAGGGCGCGCAGCCCTCGGAGCAGGCCGCCTCGCTCCTGCGTTCGCTCGGCATCGTGATGGGGCGGCCCTCGGTCTCGAACCGCAAGGTCGCCAAGCCGGCCGCCGGCCCCGCCGCGAAGAAGGCGGCGCCGAAGAAGCGCATGGTCAAGCGCACGCTGTCGGCGCGCAAGGCGCAGAAGAAGACCGTGCGCCGGACCGCGAAGAAGTCGGTGGCCAAGGCGTAGTGCCGGTGAAGTTGCGCGGCCCCGGCTCGGGAACACACACGCCGGGGCCGCTGCTTTCCAGGAGGGAATCGGCTTGACGCATGCTCGCGCGCTCGCGCATGGTCCGCCCGCGTGCCGGCTGCTGGCCGGGCTCGCGCTGATCGCGTGTCTCTGGGGCTGCGCGCCACGCGAGAAGGCGCCGCCGCCGCCCGATGCGGCGACCCACGCGCAGCAGCTGCTCGACGCCGGAAACGCGGCGTATCAGGCCGGCGACTACCGGCTCGCCGCACGGCGCTACGGCGCGGCCGCGGTGGTGCGCAGCGACGATCCGGCCGCATACTACGGACTGGGCATGGCGCTCGCGAAGCTCGGACGCGACGAAGATGCGCGCACCGCGTACGCGCGGGCGCGGATGTTGGCGCAGCGGCAGCAGGAATAGCGCGCGGACGCCCGATTCCAGGAGGGCGCGCGAGACCGAGTTCGTCCCCAACCTCGACCCCCATGCTCGATCCCAAATTCATCCGCAACCACCGTGACAAGGTCGAAGCCGGACTGGCGCTCAAAGGCGCGGCCGTGGACCTGCCGCGCCTCTACGCGATCGAGGAGCGCCGGCTCGCGGTGCTCCACGAGACCGAGCAGCTCAAGGCCCTTCGCAATGCCGCGAGCGAGGCGATCGCGCAGAAGAAGAAGCGCGGCGAGAACGCCGATGCCGACATCGCCGCGATGCGCGAAGTGGGCGATCGAGTCAAGGCGCTCGACGCCGAGCTCAAGCAGCTCGAGGAAGAGAGCGAGTCGATCGCGGCGTGGATCCCGAATCTGCCGCACGCATCGGTCCCGCCCGGGCGTGACGCCGCGCAGAACATGGTGGTGCGCAGCTGGGGCAAGCCGCCGAAGTTCGATTTCGAGGCCCGATCGCACTGGGATCTGGCGACCTCGCTCGGACTGCTGGATTTCGAGCGGGCGCCGAAGATCGCGGGATCCGGCTTCCTGGTCTTCACCGGGATGGGCGCGCGACTCGAGCGTGCTCTGATCCAGTTCATGCTCGACTTCCACACCACCCGCCATGGCTACACCGAGGTGGCGGTGCCGCATGTCGTGCGCCGCGCGGTGCTGTTCGGCACCGGACAGCTGCCCAAGTTGGAAGGCGACATGTATCACATCGGCGAGGACGATCTGTTCCTGAACCCGACCGCCGAGGTCCCGGTCACCAACCTGTATCGCGACGAGATCCTCGAGCCGGGCATGGTGCCGCGCTCGATGACCGCGTACTGCGCGTCGTACCGGCGTGAGGCCGGCACCTACGGCAAGGACACGCGCGGCATGGTGCGCGTGCATCAGTTCGACAAGGTCGAGCTGGTGAAGATCGTGCCGCCCGAGACCAGCTACGACGAGCACGAGAAGCTGGCGCGCGACGTGGCCGAAATCTTCGAAGCGCTCGAGCTGCCCTACCGCGTCGTGCTGCTGTGCAGCGGAGATCTGAGCTTCGCCGCCGCCAAGTGCTACGACTTCGAGGTGTGGTCGCCCGGCACTGGCAGCTGGCTCGAGTGTTCCTCGTGCTCCAACTTCGAGGACTTCCAGGCGCGGCGCATGAACATGCGTTTCCGCCGCGCAGCCGGGGAGAAGGCCGAGTTCCCGCACACGCTCAACGCCTCGGGCGTTGCGCTGCCACGCACCTACGCGGCGCTGCTCGAGAATCACCAGACCGCACGCGGCACCGTGCGCATTCCCGCGGCGCTGCGCCCGTACCTCGGCGGGCTCGAGGAGATCGGGCCCGAGGGGTAGTCGGTGGAGCGCGCCCCGGCCCGCCCGCGACCGTCGGGCAAGCAGCTGATCAAGGCCAGCCTGATCCTGGGTTCGAGCCTGCTGGTAGTCGCAGTATTCCTGTTCACGCACCAGATGATCCGGCGCCTGTCGGAGGAGGTCGCGACCACCTCGCGCGTGTTCGCCCAGTTCTGCGCGCAGGCCTCGATCCCGGCGACGCGCGATCCCGAGCTGCAGCGCATCTTCTCGCAGGTGATCTCGAGCCTCGACTTCCCGATCGTCATCACCGACACCACCGGCACCCCGCGCGCATGGCGTGAGGTCGGACTGGATCCCGCCCTGGTGCCGGCCGCCTCGATCGACAGTCTCGAAGCGGGGTTCGCGATCGCAGGTCCGATCCGCGAGCGCATCGAATTCGTGCGCCGCCGGGTGGCCGATCTCGACCGCAGCAATCAACCGATCGTCATGGCGACCTCCGCCGGCGACACGCTCGGCCGCGTGCACTTCGGCGAGCCGCAGGTGCTGGCCCGGCTGCGCTGGATGCCCTATCTGTCGGTGGGCGGCGTCGTGCTGCTGCTCGGCATCGGCCTCGCCGGACTCGCCGGAGTCCGAGCGGCGGAGAAGCGCACCATCTGGGTTGGGATGGCGAAGGAGACCGCGCACCAGCTGGGGACGCCGCTCTCGTCGATGATGGGCTGGGTCGAGCTGCTGCGCTCGCACGGCGAGGGCGCTCCCGGCGATCGGGTGAGCCTGCCGCGCGCCGACTTCGTCGAAACCCTCGACGAGATGGAGCGCGACATCGAGCGGCTCAGCAAGGTCGCCCAGCGCTTCAGCCACGTCGGCTCGGCCCCGCACGTCGAGCCGCGCGACATCATCCCGATCGTGCGCGAGGTCGTTCAGTACATGCGACGCCGACTGCCCTCGAACGGCGAGGGCGTGCAGCTGCGCGAGGTCTATGAAGACGTCCCGCCGGTCAACCTCAACCCGCAGCTGGTGGAGTGGGCGCTCGAGAACCTCCTCTCGAACGCGATCTCGGCGCTCGACAAGAAGCCCGGCGTGATCGAGGTGTCGGTGAAGCTGCGCGGAGAGACCGAGACGGTCGAGGTCGCGGTGCAGGACAACGGGCGCGGCATGTCACGCGAGGAACAAGCCCACGCGTTCGAGCCGGGCTACACCACCCGGCAGCGCGGCTGGGGCCTCGGGCTTGCGCTGGCGCGGCGCGTGGTGCACGAGTATCACGGCGGGAAGATCTTCATCCGCGAGAGCGTGCCGGGAAAGGGCACGGTCATGGTGATGAGATTCCCCACGTGATGTCGCACGCGTCGTGCCGCCCCCGCTAGCGCTTTTCCACTCGAATCGAGCCGTCGCCGGAGTGCAGGCGCAGCGGGCCGCCTCCGCCGTTGATCGTGCCGCGCAGGTGCGAGCGGCTCCAGTCGCCCGAGAATTCCACCGGCATGTTCATCGTGATGCGGCCATCGCCGGTCTGCGCCTCGAGGTTGGCCTTGAGCGAGGCCGGCAGGCGCAGCAGCTGAGATCCGTCGCCGGTGTGCAGCGACCAGGGCTCGCGCACCACCGAGCCCGGCTCGATGTCCGCGACCAGGCGGCCGTCACCGCTCATCAGGTCGAGCACGTCGAAGCGGCCGCTCACCCGGATGTGGCCGTCCTGGGTGCTGGCGTGGAACCGGCCGTCGAGGTCCTCGCCGTCGATCCCTCCGTCGGCGGTTGCCACGCGGATGTCTCCGCGCGCGCCTCGCACCAGGATGGCGCCATCGCCGGTCTGCACGTCGAGTCGGCCGGTGAGCGGCGCGATCTCGACCGAGCCGTCTCCGGTGCGGACCTCGAGCTCGGCCTCGCGCGGCATGGACACGTCGATGCGAACGCTGTGGTTGATCCCGATGCTGACGAAGCCGCGCGGCGTGCGCGCCGAGATGTGGATCTCGGAGCCTTCCTGATGCGCATCGAGTCGAAGCTGGGAGCCGACGTGCCAGCCCTTCGACTCGACGTGCACCGAGACTTCGGGACGATTCCAGGTGGTGATGGTCACGTGGCCGTCGTCGGCTTCGACGCTGACGTGAGGATGGGCGGGCACATCGAAGTGCCGGTCCCACTGTTCGGCCGAGGCGGGGCGGGCGGCAACAGCCAGGGCGAGCGCGAGGGCGGGCAGGCAGCGAACGAATCGCATGGCGGGGTCCTCCGAGGGTAGGATGGCGCCGACTCTACGCCCGCCGGCCCGGTCGGGTTGCAGGGCGAAGTGGAAACGCCGGGTCCCCGTGCGAATCTACAGCGGACGCCGCCCGCTGGTTCTTTGGCGAACGCCACGCCGCGCATCGGGGTATGCATGAGGGCCGCTCCCAGACTCATTCTTGACCACCGGGCGCTCCGGTGGCGGGGGTCGTGACCCCGCGCTATCATGCGCGCGGCCCTGCCGTCCGCCTCGAGGTCGCCCCGGAGCCACCCCTAAGGGGCAGTGCGGCGGACCCACCCCGAACCCATCCCAAAAATGACCGACGACAAGCGACGCCGAATCCTCTGGGCCGACGACGAAATCGACCTGTTGCGCCCGCACATCCGTTTCCTCGAACAGAAGGGATTCGCGGTCACCGCGGTGCCCAACGGCGAGGACGCGCTCAGCGAGCTGGATCGCGGCAGCTACGACGTGGTGCTGCTCGACGAGATGATGCCAGGGCTCGGCGGCCTCGCCACGCTCAGCGCGATCAAGGGCCGGGATCTGTCGGTGCCGGTCATCCTGATCACCAAGAGCGAGGAGGAGACGCTGATGAACGAGGCGATCGGCAAGCACATCACCGATTACCTCATCAAGCCGGTCAATCCCTCGCAGGTGTTCCTTGCGTGCAAGCGGGTGTTCGACACCAACCGGCTGCAGGACAATGCCAGGGCCCGCGACTACGTCGGCGAGATGCAGCGCTGGCAGAACCTCGATATCCGCCGCCTCGACTGGAAGGGCTGGGTGGATGTCGCGGTCGACGTCGCGCGCTGGGACGTGAGGCTCGACGCGGTGCAGGAGGAGGGCTTGAAGCAGGCGCATGCCGACTTCCGGCGCAGCCTCAACATCGATTTCGGGCGCTTCATCGAGGAGCATTACCCGCACTGGGTGAATGGAAGCGGCGATCGTCCGCTGCTCTCGAACGACGTGGTGCGCCATGCGGTCGTGCCGCACCTGCAGGCGAAGAAGCGCGTGGTGTTCATCGTCATCGACTGCATGCGCATGGATCAGTGGTTCACGCTCGAGCCTCTGCTCGAGGACTATTTCGCGATCGACCGGCAGTTCTACTGCTCGATCCTGCCCACCGCGACGCCCTACTCGCGCAACGCGATCTTCGCCGGGCTCCTGCCGTCCGAGCTGGTCAAGCGTCACCCGGACCTGTGGCAGGAGACGAGCAAGGACGAGCGGACCAAGAATCGATACGAGCGTCAGCTGCTCGACTTCCAGCTCGAGCGGCTCAAGGCGATGCCCGACAAGCCGCCGAAGTACCTCAAGATCTACGACGCCGACGAGGCGCACGCGACCCGGCGTCAGATCAATTCGTTCGCGGGGCTGCCGCTGGTGAGCATGGTGTTCAACTTTCTCGACATCCTCGCGCACGGCCGCTCGGAGAGCGAAATCATCCAGGAGCTCGCGCCCGACGAGGCGGCGTTCCGCGCGGTGATGAAGGCGTGGTTCGTGCACAGCCCGCTGTACGACATCCTGCGCGCACTCTCGACCCAGGCTTGCACCGTGGTGATCACCACCGACCACGGCGCGGTGCTGGGACGGCGCGCGGCGCTGGTGTACGGGAACCGCGACACCTCGACCAACCTGCGCTACAAGTTCGGCGTCAATCTCAACACCGATAGCAAGCACGCGGTGATCGTGCGCAAGCCGCTGGACTACGCCCTGCCCGAGGGGCTCAACAAGAATTACATCCTCGCCCGCGAGGACTACTACTTCGTGTACCCGACGCGATTCCACGAGTTCGAGCGCCAGTATCGCGGCTCGCTCCAGCATGGCGGGATCTCGGTCGAGGAGATGATCCTGCCGCTCATCACCCTGACTCCGAAGCGCGCATGAAGCTCGAGCCCCGCTCGTCGGCGCCGGCGCGAATTCCGCGTTCGGCGCGCATTAGCGCATCGCCCGAGGCCACCGAGCGCCTCGGCGCGGCGCTCGCGCCCGCGATCGAGGAAGGCGACGTGATCGCGCTGAGCGGCGCGCTCGGCGCGGGCAAGACCTGCTTCGTCAGCGGGGTCGCGCGCGGGCTGTCGGTGAGGACGCGGGTGCGAAGCCCTTCGTTCACGCTCATCAACGAGTACCGGGGGCGCGTGCTGCTGCTGCACCTCGACCTGTACCGCATCGAGCCCATGGACGCCGGCTCGCTCGGTCTCGAAGAGCAGCGCGAGCGGGGCGCGCTGGTCGTGGAGTGGGGCGAGAAGCTGCCGGGCCTGCTGCTCGAGGACGCGCTGCACATCGCGTTCGAGGTTGAGGAAGGCGACACGCGCGTGCTCTCCGCCGATGCGGAGAGCGGCCGCGGCCTCGCGCTGCTCGAGGCGTGGCGCGCGATCGAGAGCTGACGTGCTCGGGCTCGCCATCGAAGCGGCCACCAGCCACGTCGAAGTCGCGGTGGTCGACTCCAGCCTCGCTCCACTCGCGCACGAGATCGAGGAGGTGGGGCATGGGCACACCCGGCGCCTCGCCCCGCTCGTGGCCCGCGCGCTCGAGCGTGCCGGCCGGCGGATCGAGCAGCTGAAGTGGATCGCCGTCGACCTGGGCCCGGGATCGTTCACCGGAGTGCGGGTCGGGCTCGCGACTGCCGAGGCGCTGGCGCTGGCCAGCGGCGCCGCGCTGTGCGGGGCGCCCTCGCTGACCGCGCTCGCGCTGGGAGCTGGCGCGGCGCGCGCGCTCATCGTGCCGCTGGTTCCTGGCGGAAGGCGCGACGTCTACGCCGGCTACTACCGCGCCGACGCGAAAGGCGCGGTCAGCCTGCTCGCCGCTCCGCGGGTCGGCCCTGTCGAGGAGGCGATCGCGGGCGCCCGCGAAGCGCGCGAGCTGGTGGCGGTCCGCGAAGTGTGTTTCGTCGGGCCGGGCGCGGCGCGCGAGCGCGAGGCGCTGGAGAGCGCGTTTCCCGGTTCGACCGGGAGCGAGAGCGGCTTCGCCGGACTCTCGGCGCTCGACCTGGCGCGTGCCGCGCGCTCGGTGCGCCGCGTGGCGCTCGGGCTCGAAGGTCCTTCTCAATCGCTGCGTCCGTTGTACGTTCGTCCCGCGCAGGCCGAGGAAAAGGTCCGCCGCCGCGCGCTCGCGAATCAGCCGCTGGTGATCCGCCCGTTCACGAATGCCGAGGTGCCCGCGGCGGTGACCATCGAACGCCGCGTGTTCGGCGATCCCTGGACCGATTCGTTCTTCCGCGGCGAGCTCGGGCAGTCCATGGTGCACGCGCGCGTCGCGCTGCTCGAGAACCGGCTCGCCGGCTACAGCGTGGCGTGGCTCGGGGTGGGCGAGGGCCATCTGGGCAACCTCGCGGTCGCGCCCGAGCACCGCAGGCGCGGCATCGCCCGCGCCCTGATGGATGACCTGATGCAGGCCGCGCGTGAGCGCGAGGTCGAACAGCTCAATCTCGAGGTGCGCACCTCGAATTTCGCGGCCCAGGGCCTGTATCGGGCGTATGGATTTCGACTGGTGGGCCTGCGACGCGGGTATTATCGTGACAACGGCGAGGATGCGCTGGTGATGCAGTGGCGCAACTCGAAGCCGCACTGAGCTCCACCCCGGAGTCCACCTTTCTCATGTCCTGGCTCAAGCGCGAACGGACCGGCATCAAGTCCGCCGAGAAGTCGCCCCGCAGCGACCTGCCCGAGGGGCTGTGGACCAAGTGCGACGAATGCGGCGAGGCGCTGTTCCAGACCGTGCTCGAGGAAAACCTGTGGACCTGTCCCCACTGCGGGCATCACTTCCGCGTCCCGGCGAGCACCTGGCTGTCGTACGTGGTGGACCAGGGTTCCTTCGAGGAACGCTTCGCCGGTCTCGAGGCCGGTGACCCGCTCGAGTTCCGGGACGCCAAGATGCGCTACCCGGAGCGACTCAAGCTCGCGCAGCGCGAAACCGGAATGAAGGACGCCGCGCTCTCGGGAGTCGCCCGGATCGGTGGCAAGCCGGTCGCGATCACGGTGATGGACTTCTTCTTCATGGGCGGCAGCATGGGCTCGGTGGTCGGCGAGAAGATCGCGCGTACCATCGAGGCCGGGATTGCCGAGCGACGCGCGGTGATCATCGTTTCGGCGACCGGCGGCGCGCGCATGCAGGAGGGGATCCTCTCGCTCATGCAGATGGCCAAGACCTCGGCGCTGCTCGCGCGCCTTCAGGATGCGCGCCTGCCGTTCCTCTCGATACTCACCGATCCTTCGACTGCCGGCGTGCTTGCCTCGTTCGCGTCGCTCGGCGACGTGATCGTGGCTGAGCCGAAGGCGCTGGTCGGCTTCGCCGGCGCGCGCGTCATCCGTCAGACCATCGGCGAGGACCTGCCGGAGGGATTCCAGCGCTCCGAATTCGTTCTGGAGAAAGGCTTCGTGGACCGCATCGTCCATCGCAAGCAGATGCGCGACGAGGTGTCGCGCCTGCTCGAGTTCTTCTGGCGCTCGACGCGCGGCTTCGCGCCCGAGGGCGGGAACTCTCCGCACGCGGAACTCCCCGCGCGTGCCGCGACCGACGGAACACCCGCGGCCCCGCAACCGAACCGTTGAGCCACCGCCTGCAACACGAGCTGGAAGCGCTGTACGGACTCGAGCGACGCAGGGACAAGCTCGGGCTGGACGGCACGCGCGCGCTGCTCGGCGCGCTCGGGGCCCCGGAGCGCCGGTTCCGCTCGGTGCACGTCGCCGGCACCAACGGCAAGGGGTCGACCTGCTCGCTGATCGAGCGCGCGTTGCGCGAGGCCGGCCACCGCACCGGGCTGTTCACCTCCCCTCACCTGGTGGATTTCCGGGAACGCATCCGGGTCTCAGGGCGCTGGGCCGACGAAGAGGTACTCGCGCAGCGGCTCGATCACATCGAGCGATTGCCCGAGGGGAAAGGACGCACGTTCTTCGAAGTGGCGACCGCGCTCGGCTTCGACTGGTTCGCCGCCCAGGGCGTGGAGTGGGCGGTGGTTGAAGTGGGGCTCGGCGGACGGCTCGACACCACCAACGTGATCGAGCCCGAGGTGTGCGTGATCACGTCGATCGGTCTCGACCATACCGAAATCCTCGGGGAGTCGATCGAGGAGATCGCCGCCGAGAAGGCGGGCATCGTGAAGCCTGGCGTGCCGGTCGTGATCGCCCCCGACCTGGACCCGCGCGCGCGGGAGGTCGTGGTGCGCGTGGCGAAGGAACGTGGCGCGCCGCTGGTGCACGCAGGGCCGCTTGAGAGCGCGCCGGAGCACGTGCACTCGGCCTGGGTCCGCGTCCTCGGAACGCGCTGGGGTGAGATCGAGTTCGAGCTCAGCCAGCGGCACGGGCGCTTCCAGCTGCCCAACGTCGCGACCGCGCTTGCCACGCTCGAGGTGCTGGCCGGGCGCGGGGTGCGCATTCCGAGCGATGCGATCGCGCGCGGGTTCGCGCGCGCGCGATGGCCGGGGCGCTTCGAGCAGGCGCCCCACGAGAAGCGCCTGTGGTGGGACGGCGCGCACAATCCGCATGGCATGGCCGCGCTGGAAAATGCGTGGCGCCGCAGTGCGCTGAGCGCGCCGGGCGCGATCGTGCTCGCGCTCTCGCGCGACAAGGACGTTGCCGCGATGCTCGAATCGCTGGCCCGCATCGGTCCCCGCTCGAGGATCTTCGCCACCCGTACGCGCAGCGAGCGTGCGCTGGACCCGGCGCGCATCGTCGACCACGCCGGTTCGCTCCGCATCGGCACCGCGCCCGACGTGGCCTCGGCATGTCGCGCCGCGCTCGCCGAGACCGCGCCGGAAGGACTGGTGCTGCTCACCGGCTCGCTGTTCGCGGTGGGCGAAGCGATGGAGACGTTCGGGGGCGCGCCGGGAGAGTGGTTGTGACCCGCCGCCTCCTCGCGCTGCTCGCCACCGTCGCGCTCGCGCTCTCGACTGCGGCGCTTGCCGAGGAGCCGCCTCCTCCTCCGCTCAACATCGCCGCGGACAACGTGACCGGAAGCCACGACGAGGCCGGCGACGTCGTGCTGCTCAACGGCCACGTGCGCATCACCCGCGGGCGCACCGTGCTCACCGCGGCTTCGGGAAGCTACGCGCGCGCCGAGGGCAGGCTCGATCTGCATGGCGACGTGAAGATGGTCGACAGCACCACGACGCTGACCTGCGACGATGCGACCTACAGCGAGAAGACCGACCTGCTCCAGGTGAGCGGCAACGTCACGATCGTGGACCGCGACGGAACGCTGCACGCGCCGGCCGGGACCTACGATCGCAAAACCGGCCGGGTCGACCTGACCGGCGGCGTCGACGGCACCGATCGCGACCAGAAGATGACCTCCGAGAGCGCCACCTACGACCGCGATTCGATGCTGGTGCACGCTCGCGGCAACGTGAAGGGCATGGACGAGAAGAACAAGATCGAGCTGAACGCGCAGGCGATCGACTACAACCGCCGCACCCGCGAGGCGATCGCGACCGGCGATCCGGTGCTCAAGTCGCGCGACGAGAAGGATCGCGTGGCCGAGCTGCGTGCGATCACGCTCAAGGTCAACACCGAGACCCGCATGGCCGAAGCGATCGACTCGGTGACCGTGGCGCGCGACACGCTGCGCGGGCGCGCCGACTACGCGCTGTTCGACGACCGAGCCGGGCGCGGCTGGCTGTACGGCCGGCCGCGGGTCTGGGACGACCAGACCGAGGTGAGCGGGGACACGCTCGAACTGTGGAGCGAGAAGCGGGTGCTGAACCGGGTGCGGGTGCGGGGTCACGCGCTCATGAACTACAAGGGCACGCGCCCGACCACGGTCGGGGAGAGCAGCGTGCTCAGCGGCGACATCGTGGACGTGTACTTCCGCAACGAGGAGATCGACAGCCTGGTCGCGGTGGGTTCGGCGCGCAACCTCTACGGCGGCCAGCCGCGCGCCGGCAAGGCTTCGGAGACCAATCTCGCGATCGGCGACACCATCACGGTGTTCTTCCGCGACCGCAAGGTGGAGCTGGCGCGCGTTCAGGGCAAGGCGAGCGGCGAGTATCACCCGAGCGTGACGCTCGGCGACACCACCGCGGCGAAGAAAGAGGTCGTGAACTACGACGCCACCCGCATCGAGTTCATGGTGCCGAAGAACCGCATCGTGCTGGAAGACGGCGCACACCTGACCTACTCCGATCTGGAGCTGCGCGCGCGCAAGGTGGCGTTCGACGTGGACGAGCAGACGCTGGTTGCCGAGGGCAAGCCGCAGCTGTTCGACAAGGGCGATCAGGTCACCGGGCACCTCATGACCTACGACCTGCGCTCGCGGGTGGGCACCATCTACAAGGCCGAGACCGCGTACGAGAAGGGGCTCTACCACGGCGAGCGTATCCGCAAGGTCGGGGACAACGTGCTCGACGTGCTCAACGGCTCCTACAGCACCTGCGATCTGCCCGAGCCGCACTATCACTTCTCGTCGCACTACATGAAGATCTACCTGAAGGACAAGCTGGTCGCCAGGCCGGTGGTGTTCTACCTCCGGCACGTGCCGCTGCTGGCGCTGCCGTTCTACGTGTTCCCGATCAAGCCCGGCCGTCACTCCGGCTTCCTGTTCCCCCAGTTCGAATTCGGCTTCAACAATCGCGCGGGACAGTTCCTGCGCAACGCCGGCTACTACTGGGCGCCGAACGACTACATGGACCTGACCGGTTCCGGCGACTACTACCAGGCCGAGCCGTCGTGGGTCATGCGCGCCGAAGGCAACTACCGGCTCCTGTACCGGCTGAACGGGGACTTCGCGGGCACGTTCGCGAAGAACGATGCGACCCGCCGCGAGGACTACGACTTCAACCTGAATCACTCGCAGGACCTGTCGCCGCGCACGCGCCTGGTCGCGCGCGGGCAGTTCGTGTCGAGCAAGGACTACAACTCGAGCAACCTGTACGGACGACCGCTGTCTCAGCGTCTCAATCGATTCCTGGTTTCGAGTTTCGCGGTCTCGCATGCGGCAGACTGGGCCAGCTTCAACGCGGTCGTCGATCGGCGCCAGGACCTGGACGCCGACGGCTCGATCTCCGATCCAGACGGCGAGGGTCCGCTGCACGGGCCGCCGCTCGGCGTGTTCGCGTCGCTCGCGAATCTCACCGAGCACACGCCGGACCTGCGCATCTCGTTCCCGACCCGAACCCTGGGCGCGTTTCCGGGGATCAAGGGCACGGGCTTCGGGAAGGCGCTTCAGACGATGTACTTCGCGTTCGACACTCACTTCCTCTCGCAGCGCGAGCAGCGCGCGTTCGTCGCGGGCTATCGCGGCTTCCTGCGCGACACCGTGCCCGACTCGACCACCGTGCTCGGACAGCAGGTCACCACCCGGCGCGCGCTGGCCAGCAACATTTCGCTGTCCGACTCCCGCCGCCTGTTCGGCTGGCTCAACCTGTCGCCGCGCCTCAACTCGAACGCGGTGGTGTTCGACTACGACGAGCAGGGCCACAAGGTCGTGCCGGTCGCCACCTGGTCGGGGTCGATCACATCGAGCGCAACGTTCTACGGCTCCTTCCAGCCGCATATCGGATCGCTGGTCGGAATCCGCCACGTGCTGTTCCCCAGCGTTTCCTTCAACTACAGCCCGCAGTTCGAGAGCCTGACCTTCCGCGACTCGCTCGGCCGGCTGCGCAACCGGTTCACCGGATTCGGCGGCATCGGCGTGTCCGGCTTCCGCAACTCCTCGATGAGCTTCAGCCTCGACCAGCGCCTGCAGGCGAAGCTCAAGCACGGAGACAAGGTGCAGCGCCTGGACAACCTGCTCTCGCTCTCGCTGGCCAGCTCCTACGATTTCCTGTGGCGGGAAAAGGGCCTGCGTCATCCGCTCTCGCCGATCGGAGCCAGCCTGTTCCTGCAGCCGCCCGGACTGCTCAACGCCAGCATCGGCGGCACCATCGATCCCTACGAGGGCCGGCCGCTGCGTGCGCTGAGCGGAAGCACCGGCTTCAGCCTGGCGAGCGGAGGTGCGAGGCCGCAGGTCGCCGAGCTGCCCGTGGATCAGACGCAGCGCAAGTACTACGAAGAGGTCGCGCCCGAATTCCGCGAATCGTGGTCGCTCTCGCTGGCCTACTCGTACGCGGGCGGATACGAGTCGCCGAGCTGGTCGAGCCGTCAGACTGCGAACGCGGTGGTGCGATACGACGTGACCCCCAACTGGTCGGTGGACTACTCGGCCTCGTACGACATCACGCTGCGCAACGTGCTCACCCAGCGCTTCGGGCTCAGCCGCACGCTGCACTGCTGGATCGCGACCTTCACTCGCACGTTCTCCCCTGGCGGAGAAGCCGAGTACTACTTCCGTCTCGGGATCAAGGATCAGCGCGAGGTGTACATGGAGCGCGGCACGCGCGTCGGCAGCATCGGCGGGATCAACTGACCATGTCGCGCTGGCACCTGTCGTGCGATGCCTGCGACGAGACCGCCTGGATCGGCCGCGAGGGAAACCGCATCCAGGCGTGGTGCGAAGCGTGCCAGTCCTCGCCAGTCGTCACGGCCGGCTCGGATTCGCCACCGTGCCCGAAGTGCAGCGCGCCGCTCGCCGTCGATGGCCCGCGCTTTCCCGAGCTGTGGGGCGAGCTGCAGAATCTCTCGGCAGTGCTCGCGGCGTGGACCGGGGACGTGGCGCCGCTGGCCGCGATCCTTCCCGAGCGCCCGCGCTTCCTCACCGATCGAACGCCGCCCGAACCGCGGCCCGACGACCCGTCTGCGGTGCGCGAGGCGCTCGCGCTGGTCGCATCCGGAGCGTTCGCGCTCGCGCGCGCCTCGCTCGCCGCGATCCTCGCCGCGGAGGCGGGCGGGGCGCATGTCTGGCGTGCGCTCGCGATCGCTGCCGAGCGCACGGGCACGCCGGCCCTGTCCGAGGTCGCATGCGGCCGCGCCCTCGCTCTGCTGCGACCCGGCGATGGGAGTGAGCGCATGGCGCATGCCCTTCGTCTCGAGCGTGGCGCGCTGCGCGCCTATCGCGGCGATCGCTCGGGAGCGCGCGAGGATTTCGCCGCGGCGGGTGATGAGCGCGAAGCGCGCTGGAATCGCGCCGCGCTGGCCGTGCTCGATTCGGTCGCGACCGGCGATGGAGTTCCAGCCGCGCACGTGATCGCCGGCGCCCGCGCCGAAGCCGGAGAGACTTCACCGTACTGGAGCGAACCCACCGTCGGTCGGCTGCTGTTCGCGCTGCTGGTCGAGCGCGCGATGAAGCAGAAAACCGGCGCCTCGGAAATTGCCGCCCGATCCGGCGGGTCGGGCAGGGGCGATGAGTCCGGGAGTGCGGACGCGCAGACCCTGCGCGCGGCCGAAGGCCTGCTCGAGTTCGATACCTTCTGGGACCGTGCGCTGGTGCTGCACGGCTACGCCGCGCTCGCCCTGGAAGCCGACGTGCGGCGCACCGCCAGCGCGCTTGCGCGTCAGGTGGTCGAACAGATCGCGACCGAGCCGTACCTGCGTGGCCCGGCGGCGAGCGCCATCAGCGATGCCGTCGGGCGCGCGCGTGATGCGATCGCCGCGTCGGACCCCACCCGTGCGCTCTCCGCGCTCGCGCCGCTCCTCGAGCGCGCGGATCTGCGGCACTTCCGCATTCCGTGCGCACACTGCGGGCGCGGGTCGGTCGGAGTGGACGAGGTGGCGGAGGACGAGGGCGCGGAGTAGATTTGGTCCGCGCGGAACCTGTGCGGAAGTCGCGCCATCCAACAGGCCGCGAACCGCCAGCATGACCCACCGGAACCTCCCATGTCCTTCGTTCCTCTCAAATCCTTAGAAGCCAGCGCGCACCCTGCCGCCACGGACGCTGGCGGCAAGGAGTCCTTGCAGCTCGGCATCACTGGCATGCACTGCGCCGCGTGCGTGGGCCGGGTCGAGCAGGCGCTCGCCTCGGTCGAGGGGGTGTCCTCGGCCGCCGTCAATCTCGCGACCGAGCGCGCGCAGGTTCGGCTCTCACGGCCGATCGATTTGCAGGCGCTGATCGGGGCGGTGCGCAGGGCCGGCTACGATGCGCACGCCATGGACGCGGCCGGGCACGATCACGCCGCACATCTGCGCGCACTCGATGCGGCGAGCCTGCGCCGCCGGTTCGTCATCGCCGCCGCGCTCACCGCGCCGGTGGTGGTGCTGGGCAACTTCGGCATGCTGGCTCCGCTCAACCGCATTCCGATGCTGTTGCAGAACCTGATCCAGCTAGTGCTCACCACACCGGTCCAGCTCTGGGCGGGCTGGTCGTTCGTGATCGGCGCGTGGCGCAGCGTGCGCAGGCGCGTCGCCGACATGGACCTGCTGGTGGGCCTCGGCACGCTGACCGCGTTCACCTATTCGACCGTCGCCACGCTCGCGCCGCAGTGGATTCCCGGAGCCGGCGGGGTGGCGCCGGTCTACTTCGACACTGCCGCGGTGATCATCACCCTGATCCTGCTCGGGCGATTGCTCGAGGCCCGCGCCAGGGCGGGCACCTCGAGTGCGATGAAGCGCCTGCTCGATCTCAGCCCGCGCACCGCACGACGCGTGGTCGACGGGGTTACCGAAGACGCGCCTCTCGACCGGATCGTGCCCGGCGACATTCTGCTGGTGCGCCCCGGCGAGAAGGTGCCGGTGGACGGGGTCGTGATCGACGGGAGCTCGAGCATTGATGCCTCGATGCTGACCGGCGAGCCGATCCCGGTCGAAGTCGGTCCCGGCGCGACCGTGACTGGCGCGACCGTGAATCAGTCCGGCGCGTTCCACATGCGCGCCGAGCGCGTCGGCGCCGACTCGATGCTGATGCAGATCGTGCGCCTGGTGGAGCAGGCGCAGAGCAGCAAGGCCGAGGTCGCGCGCCTTGCGGATCGGGTGGTCGCGGTATTCGTGCCGGTCGTGATCACGATCGCGCTCATCGCGTTCGTGCTGTGGCTCGTGTTCGGTCCCGAGCCGCGCTTTGCGCACGCGCTGCTGACGCTGGTGGCAGTGCTGATCATCGCCTGCCCGTGCGCGCTGGGGCTCGCGACTCCGACCGCGCTCATCGTCGGCACCGGACGTGGCGCCGAGCTCGGCGTGCTGATCCGGGGCGCCGACGTGCTGGAGGCCGCCGAGGGCGCGCAGGTCATCGTGTTCGACAAGACCGGCACCCTGACACGCGGGCGGCCCGAGCTGACCGACGTCATCCCCGTTCCCGGGACGAGCGAAGAGCGCGTGCTCGCGCTCGCGGCCGCGCTCGAGCGTCCGAGTGAGCATCCGCTCGCCGCTGGCGTGCTGCGCGGCGCCAAAGCCCGTGCCGTGCCGCGGCTCGAGCCCGAGGATTTCGCGGCGGTGCCCGGACGCGGCGTGATCGGCGTCGTCGAAGGCCGCGCGCTGGTGCTGGGCACCGCCTCGCTCCTCGCCGACCAGGGCGCGGATGTCGCGCCGCTCGCCGCGGACGCCGCGCGACTCGAGGCCGAGGGCAGGACTGTGCTGTTCCTTGCCGAGAACGGCGCCCTGCTCGGGCTGCTCGCGCTGGCCGACACGCTCAAGCCCGACGCCGCGAACGTGGTGCGCGCTCTGGAAGCGCGCGGCATGGAAGTGTGGATGATCACCGGCGACAACGCCCGCACCGCCCATGCGGTCGCGCGTGCCGCCGGAATCGCGCCTTCGCGGGTCATGGCCGAGGTGCTGCCCGCTGAAAAGAGCGCGAAGGTGCGCGCACTGCAGGCTGACGGCAGGAAAGTCGTCATGGTCGGAGATGGGATCAACGATGCGCCCGCCCTGGCCCAGGCCGATGTCGGCATCGCGATGGGGGGCGGCACCGACATCGCGATGGAGGCGAGCGGGATCACGCTGGTACGCGGCGATCTCGCCGGCGTCGAGATCGCGCTGCGTCTCGCGCGGCGCACCATGCAGGTGATCCGGCAGAATCTGTTCTGGGCGTTCATCTACAACGCGCTCGGAATCCCGATCGCGGCGGGACTGCTCTACGTGTTCCTGCGCCCGGGAGGTCCGATCGGGCCGGTGTTCGGCTGGGAGGGCACGCTGCACCCGATGCTCGCCTCGGTCGCGATGGCGCTCTCGAGCGTGAGCGTGATGACTTCGTCGCTCAGGCTGAGGGGATTCCGGTGAGCGGCGCGCCTCAGGGTTTCTTCGCGAGCGCCACGCCGACGGTCCACAGGTAGCCGTCGGGGTCGCCGACCCACACCTCACGCCAGCCGTGCGGCTTGTCGGTCGGCGGCAGGAGCACCGGAGCGCCGTGCGCGTGGGCGCGCGTCTCGACCTGATCCGGATCGAGCCCGAACAGCCTCATCTCGGCCCCCACACCGCGCGGCCCGGCGCCCGCGAGCGCCGCGCTCCACGGATGGTGCTCGTAGGTGTGATCGGTGTGCAGCATCATGCGCTGGCCGTGCAGCTTGAGCGCAGCAAAGTCGGCATCGGAATACTCGACGATCGCGAGCAGCACGTCGCGATAGAACGCGACCGACTTCGGCATGTCGCGCACCAGCAGGTTCACCGAGAAGGTTGGGAGCCAGCGGCCGTACTCGTCGGCTGGCATCCACGGCTCGCCAGTGCGGTGCTTGGCCATCCCTACCCCAGCCCCCACTGCTCGAGCTCGTCCTCGTCCAGGCCGAGCAGGTGCCCGACCTCGTGCTGCACCGTGATGCGGATCTCCTTCGCCAGCTCTTCGTGATCGCTGCACACCCGGAGCAGGTTGCGGCGGAACAGGTAGATCACGCCGGGCGCACCGGGCACATCGCCGGTGCTGCGCCCCATCAGGTGCCGGCCCACGAACAACCCGAGGATGTCGGGGGAGAGTGGCGGCTGCTCGGCGATCAGCACGTCGCGGCGCGGCAGCGGCTCGACCATCACTGGCAGGTCATCGAGATGGCTGCGGACCTTCTCCGGCAGCTCGCGCACGCACTCCTCGACGATCGAATCGAACTCCTCGTCGCTCACTTCGAGCGGCTCAGGGAAAGCCTCGTCATCGATCTCGTGCGCCATCTCGGAGTGCTCGCTGGCCTTCCCGGTGTCCCCGAGATGCTCGTAGATGCGCCCCAGCAGGTCGTGCGCCTCCCCCAGGTCCTCGTGAACGGCGAGTGCGCGCTCCGCGTCGTCGCGGGCGGCTTCGAGCTGTGCCAGCTCGTAGTGCGCGACCGCGCGCAGGTGGAAGAACAGCGCCGGGTCGGCCGAGCGCTCGGCGCCTTTGAGCACTTCGAGCGCGTGCTGGGCTTCACCCTCGTCGAGTGAGACGGCCGCATCCACGATGCGCAGATCGGGATGGCCGGGGCGCTTGTTCTCGAGCGCGTTCAACTCCAGGCGGGCCCGTTCGAGCTGGCCCTCGTCGAGAAGGTCCCACACCCGATTCACCTGCTCCCACTCGACTTCGTTCAACAACTCGTACGCCATGCCTTGCCCTCCGGAATGTGGCCGGCAGGTTACCGCCCCGCGCCGGCCCGCACCAGCCGAGCGCGCCGGCCTCGGTGCGCGCGCGAGGCGGACCGGGCGCAGCCCAGGTGCTAGAGTTGAGCGCGGGGGTTCGAACGCTTTCGCTGTGAGGAGGCCGCATCCATGACGCAGACCCAGGCCGTGAAACATCTGCTCCGTGCCCATCGCAGGTCGCTGGCGCGTTCGCTCAAGCAGGCGTACCAGGAAGGCTTCGAAGCCGGGCTGCACCGCGCGCACGGCGCGGGACGGCGCGGGCGGACCATTCGCGCCGATGCAACCGTGGATGGGCTGATCCGGCTCATCCAGCGCCACTTCGGGCTCGATCGCTATGGCTTCGAAGTGCGGGTCGTGCACCAGGGTTCGGGCAGGCGCGTTCCCTCGCGCGACCTGCTTCGGAAGTACCGGATTCCGGACGCGTAAAGCCGCGGACCGCCCGGCTTGACGCTGGCGGTTTCTTCCCCGTAAAATCTGCACCCGCTACGACGACCGGGCCGAGTCGCAGGAAAACATCGGAGACGTTTCTCATGAAGGTGCTGGCATCCCGTCTCGCGGTCGCAACGGCCGCAGCGCTTGCCGTGTGGGTGGTGCTCATCGGCGCCACCGTCCCCAGGCCCTCCCAGCTCGAACCCGACAAGCTGATCATCCTGTCCACGGTCGACGTGAAGGGCAAGGCCAGCCCCTGCGGCTGACACACGCCCAAAGGGGGCCTGGCCCGGCGGGCCAGTTTCGTGGACAGCATGAGGACGCAGTACAGCCAGATCCTGCTTCTGGATGATGGCGGATTCTTCCCCGAGGACGACGTTCACGAGCCGTTCGCAGGGTTCATGATGGACGCGATGACCCTGATCGGCACCGACGCGGTCGGCTGCGGAGATCGCGACCTGCGTTTCGGGATCTCGTACCTGCGTGCGCGCTCGGCACGCGCCAGGCTGCCGGTGCTCTCGGCAAACCTCGTCGACAAGGCGACCAGGCAGCCCGCGCTCAGCCCCTCGCTGATCAAGAAGGTGGGTACGGTCAAGGTCGGCATGTTCGGCTTGATCAGCGACAAGGCCGAGCTGGGCCCGTCGCGGGATTCGCTGCTGGTGCTCGATCCGACCGTCGTCGCCAAGCGCACCATTGCCGACCTCAAGAAGCGCGGCGCCACCGTGATCGTGCTGCTCTCGCAACTCGGCAAGGTCGAGACCGAGGACCTGGCGAGTGCGGTGGATGGGCTCGACGTGGTGATCGTCGGGCGCAACGTTCCGCTGGTGCAGAAGGGCCGCATGATCAAGGACGCGATCGCGGTCTACGGCGCCGACCAGGGCCAGTACTTCGGCCGCACTATCGTGACCCTGAATGCGGCACGCGTGGCGACCGCCAAGGAAAGCGACATGTTCCTGCTCACTCCAGAAGTGGGCGAGAAAGCCGAGGTCGCGGCGCTGGTCAAGGGGTTCGAGGACAAGTTCAACGAAGAGCAGAAGAAGCGCGAGAAGGAAGAACAGGTCAAGCACGCCCAGGCCACGAGCGGAAACGAGCCGGACCACTTCGTCGGCGGCGATGTCTGCGCGCGCTGCCATACCAGCGAGTACGCGCAGTGGCAGACCACCAAGCACGCGCTGGCGTGGAAGACCCTGGTGGATCAGCACAAGGACTCGACGCCCGAGTGCGTGGGTTGCCACGTCGTGGGCAACAGGCAGGCGGGTGGCTTCACCAACGGTACCGACACCCCGAAGCTGGTGAACGTGCAGTGCGAGAACTGCCACGGCATGGGCACCAATCACGAGGCGTTCGCGGCGAATCCTCCCAGGATCACCGAGAGCACCTGCATCCAGTGCCACACCGCGACCACCAGCCCGACGTTCAGCTTCGCCATCTACGCGCCGCACGTGATGCACAAGTACGCGGGCGTGCCGCCTCCGATTCCCGCGCACGCGCCGACCATGGGCGGACACTGATCGGCGGCTTTGCGCTCGAGCAGATCGCGGGGCTCCTCGTTCGAGGGCCCCGCTCGCTTTTTGAGCCGGCCTCTAGCCCACTCGCTTGACCCTCGCTGCGGGCCCCCGTAATGTCCGCGGCCGGCCCAAAGCACGCGGCCTCCCCCCGGGCTCAGGCCGGGAGCGCGGAGGCGCGCCGGCCGCCCACTTCCGGCCGGCCTGATTTCATTCATGAGGAGTGTTTCCCGGTGAGCTCGGTTCTCGATGGCGTGAAGTACTTCGAGTCGATCATCGATACCGTCGGGAATACGCCGCTGGTGCGCATCCGCGCGCTGGCGCGCGGCTCTCCCGCTCCGGTGCTGGCCAAGCTCGAGTACTTCAATCCCGGCGGTAGCGTCAAGGATCGGATCGGACTCGCGATGGTCGAGACGGCCGAGCGCGAGGGAACGCTGCGCCCGGGCGGCACGATCGTCGAGTGCACCTCCGGCAACACCGGGGTCGGGCTGGCGATGGTCGCGGCGGTGCGGGGCTACCGCGCGGTGTTCTGCATGCCCGACAAGGTCTCGAGCGAAAAGGTGAACCTGCTCAAGGCCTACGGCGCCGAGGTGCTGCTCAGTCCGACCGCGGTCGAGCCCGACTCGCCCGAGTCGTACTACTCGGTGGCGAAGCGGGTCACGGCGGAGCGGCCCGGCGCGGTGCTGATGAACCAGTATCACAATCCGTCGAATCCGCTCGCGCACTACCGGACGACCGGACCCGAGCTGTGGGAGCAGACCGCCGGGAAGATCACGCACTTCGTGACCGGCATGGGCACCGGCGGCACCATTTCCGGCACCGGACGCTACCTCAAGGAGAAGAACGCAAAAGTGCAGGTGATCGGCGCGGATCCGGTCGGTTCGATCCTCAAGGCCTATCACGAGACCGGTCAGATCACCGGGGCCCACACCTACAAGATCGAGGGCGTGGGGGAGGACTTCATTCCCTCCGCGACCGACTTCAAGGTCATCGATCGGGTGATCGCGTGCAACGACCGCGACGGCCTGAACACCGCGCGACGCCTGGCGCGCGAGGACGCAATCTTCACCGGCGGCTCGGGCGGCATGGCCGCGTGGGTCGCGCTCGAGGTGGCGAAGACGCTGACCCCGAAGGACCTGGTGGTGGTGCTGCTCCCCGACACCGGCGAGCGCTACCTGTCCAAGGTGCACAACGACGCGTGGATGCGTGACAACCATCTGCTCGACCCGGCGGTGACGCGCGTGCTCGAGGTGGTGGCGGGCAAGGGACGGGCGCTGCGCGGGCTGCTCAGGGTCGAGGCGCACGAGCCGCTGCGCCGCGCGCTGGCGCTGGTGCAGCAGCACGACGTCACGCAGATTCCGGTGTTCCGCGGGGAACAGGTGGTGGGCACGGTCTACGACAACGAGATCCTCAAGTGCGTGCTCGAGAACTCCTCGACGCTCGACAAGCCGGTCGAGACGCTGATGGGCGATCCGCTTCCGATCGTTGGCAGTGACGAGTCGGTGGACCACGTCACCCAGCTGCTCGCGTCGCGCAATCCCGCCGTGCTGGTGCGCGAGAACGGCAAGGTGACCGGGATCCTGACGCGCTTCGACATGCTGCAGTTCATCGCGGGAGGCGAGTGATGGGAGGGGAATCCGCACTCACCCCGAAGTCGGGATTCAGCACCAGGGCGATCCACGCCGGTCAGAATCCGGACCCGACGACCGGGTCGGTGACCGTGCCGATCTATCAGACCTCGACCTACGCGCAGGAGGCGCTCGGGGTCAACAAGGGCTTCGAGTACGCGCGCACGCACAACGCGACGCGCTTCGCGCTCGAGGGCAATCTCGCGGCGCTCGAGGGCGGCAAGCATGGCTTCTGCTTCGCCTCTGGGCTCGCGGCCACCAACACCCTGCTTCAGACTCTGTCGTCGGGGGACCACGTGGTCGCGGGCGACAACCTGTACGGAGGCACCTACCGCCTGTTCGAAAAGGTGCTGCGCCGATTCGGGCTCGAGTTCAGCTTCGTGCCCGCTCACGA
This sequence comes from Candidatus Eiseniibacteriota bacterium, assembly GCA_031370785.1. Taxonomy (GTDB): domain Bacteria; phylum Eisenbacteria; class RBG-16-71-46; order RBG-16-71-46; family RBG-16-71-46; genus DATJGS01. The sequence goes on from JANMQY010000007.1 coordinate 36,736, forward strand.
CCTCGGGGCGATCGAGAAGGCGCTGCGAGCGAACACGCGCATGCTGTTCGTGGAGTCGCCGACCAACCCGATGATGCAGCTCACCGACATCGCGGCGGCGAGCAGGCTGGCGGGAGCGCGCGGGGCTCTGACGGTGGTGGACAACACGTTCATGACCCCCTACCTCCAGCGCCCGCTCGAGCTGGGCGCGGATGTGGTGCTTCATTCGGTGACCAAGTACCTGAACGGGCACAGCGACATGGTGGGCGGGGCGCTGATCACCTCGAACGAAAAGCTCGCGGAATCGCTGCGCTACCTGCAGAACGCGGCGGGCGCGGTGCCCGGCCCGATGGATTGCTGGCTCGCGCTGCGCGGCACAAAGACCCTCGCGGTGCGCATGCAGCGCCATGAAGACAACGCGCGTGCGCTGGCGAGCTGGCTCGAGGGCCGGCCGGGCATCACCCGCGTGTTCTATCCCGGTCTTGCGAAGCATCCCCAGCACGCGCTGGCGAAGAAACAGGCGTGCGGCTTCGGCGGGATCATCTCATTCGTCGCCGGCGATGGGTCGCTCGAGTCCGGCCGGAGGATCTTCGACCGTTTCCGCCTGTTCACCCGCGCCGAGAGCCTGGGCGGGGTCGAGAGCCTGGTGTGCCACCCGGCGTCGATGACCCACGCTTCGGTGCCGCGGGAAGACCGCCTGCGCATGGGCTTCGCCGATGGACTGCTGCGCCTCTCGATCGGGATCGAGGACGTCGAAGACCTGCGCGCCGACCTCGAACAGGCGCTGCAAGCCATTTGAGCACTTGGCATTGCTCGCGCGTGCCGGACCCGCTTCGGTCGAAAAAACGGGTTGACAACCAGTGGGGTGACCCATAGCTTCTCCCGCGCTTGTCCAGTCTCGTTCCCGAGGACAGGCGGTACTGAGTTCCCCACCAGACAGCCTGGGCCGCCAAACAATGAACTGATGCTCTCCGCTTCGACACCGCACTTCGTGGTGTCCTATCGCATTGATGTTATCCGCGAATACACGGCCGCTGCCGGGGATCCCGGCGCGGCGAGCTCGAGGGGAGGTGAATACGAAAAACATGCGTAAGCTTTTCGCTCTCGCGATGGTGGCCGTTCTGGCGATGACCGTCGCTCTCGCCGTGCTCGGCTGTGGCAAGAAGGAAGAGACCTCGTCGACGACGACTGAGACCTCGACGACCTCGATGGACAGCATGGGCACGATGACCACTGAAAGCACCACGACGACGACGGTTGACACGACGAGGCACTAGTTCGTTCGGTCGATCATGCAGATTCGCGTGGAGGGGAGTTCCCGTACGGAGCCTCCCCTCCGCTCGTTTTTAGGGACTCCGGGCCGGCTCAGGCCCCACGCCTCCGACTGCAAAACCCTGTCCCGGCCGCAACCCCGCACCATCGCGGGACGTAGACAGCGGTGTGAGAGGAGGGTTTCGACGGTGCTTCGACCAGTCCTGACATTGTTCGCCGGCCTCACCCTGCTGGCGGGAGCCGTTCCGGCTTCGGCCGGGGTGTGGCGCGAAAGCAGCGAACGCGTGCTGCCCGCCGCCGGGCTTCGGGCGGTGCGCATCGAGAACCCGTCGGGACTGATCCAGGTGCGCCCCAGCCGGGACGGCCGGGTGCACGTCACCGCGCTCAAGGTGATCCGCGGAGATGCGGGCGACCACGATCGGCTCGCACGCGGCTCCAGGGTCGAGATCGGAACCGATGCGGGCGTCCTCGACCTGCAGGTGAGCTACCCCTCCAACATCCGCGTCCAGCTCAACTTCTGGGACCTGTTCAAGGGCTTCGAGTTTCCGCGTGTCGAGGTCCGGCTTTCGGTCGACGTGCCTCCCGGGCTTCCGGTTACCCTGACCTCGGCGAGCGGCGACCTCAGCAGCGAGGGTCTGGTCGCGCCACAGAGCCTGTCTTCATCCAGCGGCGACATCACCGTGCGCGCTGGCGGCCGCGTGGCGGCGAGCAGCGCGAGCGGCGATCTGTTCGGCATCGATTGCTCGGGCGGCACGTTTCGCTCGACCAGCGGTGACGTCGTGGTCGAGAGCGCGCGTGGCCCGGTCGTGATCCATACCGCGAGCGGAGATGCCGCGGTCACCGGCGGTGCGGACTCGCTCAGTGTCGAAACCGTGAGCGGCGACATCCGAGTCGATCGCGCGGCGCGCGGCCTGATCGCGAGCACCGGAAGCGGCACCATCGACGTGAAACGGGCTGCGAGCCGGGTCTCGATCGAGTCGGCGAGCGGGGATCTCGCAGTGGGCCTCGAGGCCCCTCTGACTGCCGCGACGGTCACCTCGGGAAGCGGTGACATCGAGCTTCGGCTCGCCCCCGGACTCAGCTGCGATCTCGAGGTGCGGACCTCGAACGGAACGCTGGACGCGGCGCTGCCGATCCAGGTGAAATCGATGAGCCGACACATGATCTCGGCGACCGTCGGAAGAGGCGGCGCACCGGTGACGATTCGAAGCTCCTCGGGGGACATCCACGTGACGAGCGGAGGGAACTGATCCATGCGCAGATTCACCCTGGGGCTGCTGGCCATCCTCGCCATCTGTGGGGGCGTCGAGGTCGCGACACTTCTGGAGCCGTCTCATCTCGTCCCGGCCACCGCGCGCCTGGCGAGATTCGTGATCGCGCGCGCCAACCAGCTCGGGGCGCGCGCCGCGTGGGCCGCAGACGAGATGCAGTTCACCCGGGTCTCGCCCGAGAGCGCGGCGCGGATCGAGCGCCGCATGCACCCGCGCCGCGGCACGACCGTGATCACACGGGTCGTCAGCGACACGCTGACGCCGCTCCCGCCGATCGAGCCCGAGGCTCCGCTGCCGCCCGGCCGCTCCGGCGAGATGATGCGCATCGGCTCGGACATTCACATCGAGAAGGATCAGACCGTGGTCGGCGATGTGGTCGCGATCAGCGGAGATGTCACCGTGGACGGCCACGTCAAGGGTGACGTGACTGCGCTGCGCGGCGATGTCTATCTCGGCTCCACCGCCCGTGTCGACGGCGACGTCGCCTGCATCGGCGGCGAGCTGCACGAGGAATCCGGCGCATTCGTGGGTGGCCAGCGCGTGACCGCGCTTGGCGGCCGCGAAACACGCAAGTCACGCATCCATCGCCGCGTCGCGGATGGTGTGGACGACACCGTGGACCGTGCCGTGCGTAATTTCTCGCGGTTCGGCGCCACGCTCGCATGGTTGCTGGTGATGCTGGGCTTGATCTGGCTCGCGGTCCGCATCGCCGGGGGCCGCACCGCGATCGCGGTAGACGTGCTGCGCCGCGAAACCGCGGCTTCGCTCGGGGTGGGCCTGCTGGCGTGGGTACTCATCGTTCCCTCGCTGATCGCGCTGTGCCTCGTCGTGGCGATCCTGTGCATCACCATCATCGGAATTCCGGTCGCGATCGCGGCGCTGTTCGCATACGGCGTACTGGTGGCCGTGCTGATCCTGTGGGGCTTCATCGTCGGCCTGGCGTGGTTCGGCGAGCAGTTCGGGCGCCGTTTCCTGCCCGCCGGCGGAGTCTCGCTCACCCGCGCCGCGATGTTCGGCGCGCTCGCGATCATCGGCGGCAGAGCCATCGGGCACCTGCTGCACGCGATTCCGGGTCTGGGCTTCATTGGCGGATTCCTGGTGGTGATCTCGTGGATCGTGAGCAGCCTGGTGACCACGCTCGGTGCAGGTTCGCTGCTGCGCTCGGAATTCGCGACCGGACTGGTGGGTCGCTGGTGGCGCGGCACGCGCACCCCGCGCGGCACGAGCGTTCCGCCCGTCGCACCGGCCTCGCCGATCTCGGCGGCTCCGCCGCCTCCGAGCGCTCCGCCTTCGGATCCCGGCGCCGAGGGAAGCGGACCTTCGAGCTGGCCGACCAGCTGATTCGCGGCGCACTCGGAGTGTGATAGAGATGCGGCGCCCGGATCCCGCATGAGGCGGGACCGGGCGCCGATTTCTTTTTCCAACCTGATTCCAGGAGACCGCGCCGCGTGCGTCCCGAATCGCTGGGGTGGCTTTGCCTGCTGCTGTTCGCAGATGGCGCCACGCTCGGCATCTTCACGACGCCGCTGCTGCTGCACTACGGGCACATCCACCCGCCTCTCCTCATCGCACTGCTCGGTGGCCTCGCGAGCGCGCTCGGCAGCGCGCTCCAGCTGGCGATCCTGCGCTGGCTCCTCAAGGCCGGGCAGCCCTGGATGCGGCGGTTCGCCACGCCGCGCGAGAAGCTCGAGGATGCGCAGCGCCGCTACCCTTCGGCATCGTTCCTCGGGATCATGGTCGCACGCGCGACTCCGCTTCCCGATGCGCCGCTCAAGCTGGTCGCGGCGGTGCTCGGCTACCCGATTCCGCTCTACGCGCTGGCGGTGTTCCTCGGGTCGCTTCCCTACTACTTCGCGCTGGCGACGGTCGGCCGGCTGGTCAAGATCCCGCTGTGGGTGCTGCTCGCGGGAGTGGGCGTCGTGATCGTCGCGGTGCTGTTCGATCGGCTGCGCCGGCGGGGACGCGCGTGAAACGCAGGCTCGCCGCGCCGCGCGCGATCGGAGTGGACACGGGCGGCACCTTCACCGATTTCGTCGCGCTCGTTGGCCGGCGCCTGGTCACGCTCAAGCTGCCCTCGACGCCATTGGCGCCGGAGCGCGCCGTACTCGAGGGGCTGGCCCGGCTCGGGGCCGGTCGCGCGACGCACGTGCGCCACGGCTCGACGGTCGCGACCAATGCGCTTCTCGAGCGCAAGGGGGCGCGCGTCGTCTTCGTGACCACCGCCGGCTTCGAGGACCTGCTCGAGATCGGGCGGCAGGACCGGCCGGAGCTGTACGCGATCGCTCCCGCCCGGGTCGCGCCGCTGGTGCCGGCCGCGCGGCGCATCGGCGTGCGCGAGCGAACTGGCCCCGACGGCGCCGCGCTCACGTCGCTCCCTCTGCGCGAGGCCGCGCGGGCGCGGCGTCGTGTCGCCGCGCTTCGCCCCGAGGCGATCGCGATCGGGCTACTGCACGCCTACGCGAACCCCGCCCACGAGCGCCGGCTCGAGCGGGCGCTGATCTCACTCGATGCGCCGATCACGCGGTCGTCGCTCCTCTGCCCTGAAATTCGCGAGTTCGAGCGCTTCGCGACCACGGTCACCAACGCGTACCTGATGCCGCGGGTCTCCGGCTATCTCACGCGCCTGGCGCGCGGCCATGCGGGGCCGCTCGAGATCGTGCTGTCGCACGGCGGCACCGCGCGGGTGCGGGATGCGGCGCGCGAGCCGGTGCGCCAGCTGCTCTCGGGCCCCGCCGCCGGGCTGCGCGCGGCGCGGGACGCCGCCCACGCCTGCGGATTCCCGAGCGCGCTTTCCCTCGATGTCGGCGGAACCTCGACCGACGTTGCGTTCGTCGAGCGCACGCTGCCGCGGCGTCGTGCCCGCGAAGTGGCCGGGTTCCCGGTGCTGCTCCCGGTGCTCGACGTGCACACGATCGGAGCGGGGGGTGGGTCGATCGCCGCGGTGGATGCGGGCGGATTGCTGCGCGTCGGTCCCGAAAGCGCGGGCGCGGCGCCAGGTCCCGCATGCTACGGGCGCGGTGGACCGGCCACGCTCACCGACGCGCTGGTCCATCTCGGCCGCATTCCCGGCGAAACCCTCGCCGGAGGCGCGCTTCGACTCGACCGCGCCGCGGCGGAGCGCGCGCTCGGCGCTCTCGCCCGCGCTCTGCATGCGGGAGATGCCGCGACCGCGGCGGAAGGCGTGGTTGCCGTCGCCGAGGCGCGCATGGAGGCGGCACTGCGTCGCGTCTCGGTCGAGCAGGGAAACGACCCGCGTGCCGCAGCGTTGGTCGCCTTCGGTGGCGCGGGCGGGCTTCACGCGTGCGCGCTGGCCACGGCGCTCGACTGTCGCGCGGTCGTGTTCCCGCGCGATGCCGGCGTGCTCTCGGCACTCGGCGCACTGGCCGGCGGCGCGCGCCGCGAGCGCAGCCGCTCGGTGCTGGTGGACGCCGCCGATGCGCTGCGCCTGGCCCGCGCCTTTGCGACGCTCGAGCGCGAGGTGCGCATCACGTTCTCGTCGCGCGAGCGCGTGCACCTCGTGATCGAGCGCGGATGCGAGATGCGCTATCGCGGGCAGTCGCACGAGCTGAGCGTGCCCGAAGGCGCGGACCGCGCCTCGCGATTCCACGCTGAGCACCAGCGCCGCTTCGGCTTCGCCGAGCCTGGCGCGCCGGTCGAGGTGGTCACCGTCGAGGTGCGAGCCGCGCTCCCCGCGGATCCGATCCCCGCCCCCGAGCGGTCCGGGCGCCGCGCCCGCGTCCGGCCCACGGCGAACGCGCCGGTGCACCACGATGGATCTCGCGTGCGCGCGGCGGTGTGGACGCGAGCGGCGCTCGATCCGGGCGCGCGCCTCGTGGGCCCGGCCATCGTCGCCGACGAGGGCGCGACCCTGTGGCTGCCACCAGGCTGGAGCGCGCGGGTTCATCCGACCGGCGCAATCGTCGCGACGCGAGCGGGTTCGCGATGAGCCGGCGCGCGAATCGCAAAGGCGGCGTCGCCCGTTTTGATGGCGTCGCCCTCGCCCTCTACGAAGGGTTGTTCGCCTCGGTCGCCGAAGAGATGGGCACGACGCTGATGTGTACCGCGCATTCGCCGAACATCAAGGAGCGGCTCGACTATTCGTGCGCGGTGTTCGATGGGCGCGCGCGTCTGGTCGCTCAGGCCGCGCACATCCCGGTGCACCTCGGCAGCATGCCGGCCGCGGTCGAGGCGGCGCTTGCGCTCGGGCCGTTCGCGCCGGGAGATACGGTGGTGCTGAACGATCCGTTCGCGGGCGGTACGCATCTGCCCGATGTGACCCTGGTGAGCCCGGTGTTCCTCGCCGCGCGGCGCCCGGCATTCTTCGTGGCCAGCCGCGCGCACCACGCCGACATCGGCGGCGCCTCGCCCGGTTCCATGCCGCTCGCGAGCGACGTCTACGCCGAGGGCCTGCGCATTCCTCCGATCTTTCTGGCGCGCGAGGGGCGCGTGGACCCGAACATCCTCGCGCTGGTGCTGGCCAACGTGCGGACGCCGGACGAGCGCCGGGCCGATCTCGCCGCACAGCTCGGCAGCCAGACCACCGGCGCGCGACGCCTGCACGAGCTGGCGCGGCGGGCGCCACCCGCGGAGCTCGAGCGCGCCGCGTCCGCGCTGATCGCGCACGGCGAACGCTGCGCGCGATCAGCGCTCGAGAAGCTGCCGCGCGGCACGTTCCGTTTCGCCGATGCGCTGGACGACGACGGCCTGGGGAGCGGCCCGGTGCGGATCGCCGTCACGCTCACCATCAGAGCGGGCTGGCTGCGCGCGGACTTCGCCGGCTCCTCGCCCCAGGTGAACGGCCCGGTGAACGCGGTCGAGCCGGTCACGCGAGCCGCGACCTGGTACGCGGTGCGGGTGGCGCTCGGGGAATCGTTGCCGATCAACGAGGGCGCCTTTCGCCGCATCGAGGTGATCGCGCCGCCCGGCAGTGTGGTCAATGCCCGCGCGCCGGCGGCGGTCGCCGCGGGCAACGTCGAGACATCGCAGCGTATCGTCGACGTGGTGCTGGGCGCGCTCGCGCGCGCGCTGCCGCGGCGCATTCCGGCGGCGAGCTATGGAACCATGAGCAATCTCCTGATCGGTGGGATCGATTCGCGGCGCACGGCGCCGTTCGCGTACTACGAGACGCTGGGCGGTGGGCACGGCGCGGGCCCGACGTGGGATGGCGAGTCCGCCATGCAGGCGCACATGACCAACACCCGCAATACTCCGATCGAGGCGCTCGAGCACGCCTATCCGCTGCGCGTGCGCTCGACCCGCATCCGGCGCGGGAGCGGCGGCGCGGGGTCGCACCGCGGCGGCGACGGGCTCGTGCGCGAGATCGAGCCGCTCGCGCGGGTGAGGGTCACGGTGATCAGCGACCGGCGCGTGTGCGCGCCTTACGGTCTGGCCGGCGGAGCGCCGGGTTCGATCGGACAAAACTCGGTACGCGGAACCGACGGTCGTTCGCGAGCACTCCCCGG
>JANMQY010000064.1:0-11350 GCA_031370785.1 Candidatus Eiseniibacteriota bacterium
CGGGCCAGGTTTCACCGCCCACGCGGGCAATCCGCTGGGCGCACGGATCGAAGTGAGGATGACCGATCGGGCGCTACAGGCCAGCCTTTCCGCGCTGGAGAACTCCCTGTTGATCGCGGCGCTCCCCATCGTCGCCATCAGTCTTCTGATCGGTCGCACCATTGTGACGCGCGCGCTGCGCCCGCTGTCCACCATGGCCGAGCGCGCCGCGGGGCTGGCGGTCGAACAGAAGCCTCGTTCGTTGGGCGAGCGTTCGGGGCTGATCGAGGTGGACCGGCTGGCCGCGTCGTTCGACCGATTGCTCGAGCGGCTCGATGACGCCATGAGCTCGGAACGGCGGCTCACCGCCGACGCCTCGCACCAGCTGCGCACACCGCTCACGGTGATGAGCGGCGAACTGGAGATGCTGGCCGAGCGTACGCCTCCCGATTCTCCCGCGGCGGATGCGGTGCGGCGGTGCACCCAGCAGGTGGGCGCAATGCGCGAACTCGTCGAGGCAATCCTGCTGCTGCACCGTTCGGGCGAGACTGGCCCGAACCAGAACAGTGCCTTCGAGCTGCTGAACCTGAGCGACATGGCGCGCGAGATCCTGGCCGAAGTGGCGCCACAGTACCCCGGACGCCAGGCCGATGTTCGTCTGATCGCCCCCGACGAAGTGCTCGTGAGAGGCCACGGAGCTCTGCTCGCGAGCGCGCTGCGTAATCTGCTGGACAACGCGCTCAAGTTCACGCGCGCCGGCAACCGGGTCGAAGTGCGAGTGTCGGAGGAAGGCGGCCACGCGCGGCTCGCCGTGGATGATCAGGGCGAAGGCGTGCCCGAAGCCGAGCGCGAGCGCATCTTCGATCCGTTTTTCAGAGGGACCGGTGGGAGTGGCACCCACAGTGGATTCGGCCTCGGGTTGCCAATCCTGCGCCGCGTGGCTCGCGCGCACGGGGGCGACGTGGAGATGTCGCGCTCGGAGCTCGGCGGGTCGCGGTTCGTGCTGGTGCTCCCGACACCCCCAGGGCCCGTGGCAGGCTGATCATTTCCAATCCTCGGTAACCTTTCCTTCGCCCCGGGCGTACTCTGATCGGGCGCATGGAAATACGCGGGGAGTCCGGACCCACCTGATCGTGGAGAAGCGGGACGATGAAACGAAAAGTTCTTTGGGCGGGCGTGGTGCTCGTGGTCGTGGTGGGCGTGGCAGGGGTCATTGCCGCGCGGGGACGCGAGGGCAAGGGACTCGAGGTCCAGACCGCCAGGGTGAGCCGGCAGGAGATCGTCCAGAAGGTCAACGCCACCGGCAAGATCCAGCCGAAGACCCAGATCAAGATCAGCGCCGACGTGAGCGCGAAGATCAAGAAGCTCGGCGTCGTCGAGGGGCAGTGGGTCGAGAAGGGCGCGTTCCTGGTGGGGCTGGACCGCGAGCGCTATCTCGCGGCCGTCGAAAGCGCCGAGGCGAACGTGCGATCCGCGCAGGCGAATGCCACTCTCGCCCGCCAGAACATGGACCAGGCGCAGAAGGAGTTCGCGCGGTCGAAGGAGCTGCTCGCGAGGGAACTGGCGTCGCAGTCGGAGTTCGACGCCAGGCAGACCGCCTGGCAGGTCGAGGAAGCGCGCCACAAGTCCGCGATCGAACAGGTGGAGCAGGCGCGCGCCTCGCTCAAGCAGGCGCGGGACGACCTGTCCAAGACCACGATCTACGCGCCAATGTCAGGGACCGTGAGCGAGCTGAACAAGGAGGTGGGCGAGATCGCCCTCGGTTCTCAGTTCCAGGCGGATGTCATCCTGGTGATTGCCGACCTCACCGAGATGGAAGCGCAGGTCAACGTCGACGAGAACGACATCGTCTCCATCCGCACCGGCCAGGCTGCCGAGATCCAGACCGACGCGCTGCTCGCTCAGCCGCTCAAGGGCACGGTGTCTGAGATCAGCAGCAGCGCCAACACCGCGGCCTCGGGCACGACCGAGCAGAAGACCGAATTCGAGATCAAGATCGGGATCACGAATCCGCCCAAGACGCTGCGCCCGGGCATGACGACCAGCGCGGACATCGTGACGAATACGAACCCACGCGCGCTGAGCGTGCCGCTCCAGAGCGTCGCTCTGCGGACCGTCGATCAGCTGGTCATGAAGGGCGAGAAACGCAAGGACGCCGAGGCGCGCTTCAAGCCCGATCGGGACGGTTTCGTCGAGGTCGTGTTCGTTATCGAGAACGGCAAGGCCGTCGCCCGGCAGGTCAAGAGCGGCATCCAGAGCGACGAGCTGATCGAGATCCAGGACGGTCTCAAGGAGGGAGAAGCGATCGTCACCGGGAGTTACCGCGCAATCTCGAAAGACCTCGAGAACGGTGCGGTGGTGAGGATCAACAACGAGAAGAAGCCCGTGAAGGCCGACGAACACGGGACGGGATAGGAACGCGAGCGGGATGTGATCGATGCTGATGCTCGATGAGTCGCTGTGGATCGCCCTTCGCGCGCTCGCGGCCAACAAGGTCCGGGGCGCGCTGACGACGCTCGGGATCATCATCGGCATCGTCGCGGTCGTGACCACGATGACCGCGGTGAATGGGCTGCAGAACCGGTTCCGCGAGAGCTTCTCCGCGGTGGGCTCGGACGTGATCTACGTGTCGCGCATGCCCTGGGTCGTCATGAACGACTTCTTCCTCTACCGCAATCGTCCAGGCCTGGACCTGCGCGAAGCCCGCGTCCTCGAGATCCGGCTGCGCGGCAAGGCGCTGGTGAATCCCACGCTGGACGCCCGGGCGGACGTGAAGCGCGGGTCCGAGACGATGGAAGGCGTGACGATCATCGGTACCACCGAGAAGCAGTTGCAGCTGTCCTCTGCCCAGCCGCAGAGCGGGCGGTTCCTGATGCCGAATGACCTGACGTCCAAGAAGAGCGTGTGCGTGATCGGAAGCGACATCCGCGACAAGCTCTTCAAAGGTTTGGACCCGATCCACCGGACCCTCAAGCTCGGCCGCAACGAGTTCCGGGTCATCGGCGTCATGGAGAAGCTGGGCGGCAGCTTCCTCGGCGGCCCGAACTTCGACCGGCAGGTGTTCATTCCGATCACGTCGTACGTGCGGACCTTTGGCGGACGGCGGGGCCACGTGGACGTCAACATTGCAGTCAAAGCGCCCTCACAGGAAGCGATGGCGGATCTCGAGTACATGGTGATCGGGGAGATGCGAAAGGTCCGCGGACTGCGGCCGGCCGAGCCCGACAACTTCTCGATCAACAGACTCGACACCCTCGTCGGAACCTTCAACAACGTCATGGGGGTCGTACTGCTGGTCGGTCTGCTGGTCACGAGCATTTCGCTGTTCGTCGGCGCGGTGGGCGTCATGAACATCATGCTCGTATCCGTCACCGAGCGAACCCGCGAGATCGGCATCCGCAAGGCGATCGGCGCGACGAGGCGCAGCATCCTGCTGCAGTTCCTCTTCGAGTCGTCCGCCATCTGCCTGCTCGGTGGATCGATCGGCATCGCCCTCGCCGCGATCGTGACCGCGGTCCTCAACGCCATGGTGATGCCGGCGAGCCTGTCGCTCCCGATCCTCGGCATTGCGGTCCTGGTTTCGATCCTCGTCGGCGTGGTCGCCGGTATGGCGCCCGCGTTCCGCGGAGCCCGCCTCGATCCCATCGAAGCGCTTCGGTACGAGTGAGACGGGGAGAACGACACCGTGAACCCGCGTGACGTGCTGGCGATGTCGCTCAGCGCCCTCCTGGCCAACAAGCTCCGCAGCATGCTGACGCTGGTGGGCATCGTCGCCGGGGTCGCTTCGATCATCGCGGTGATGACGGCCATCGCGCTGGTCCAGGCCACGATCGAACACGAGATGAGCGTGCTCGGCGCGCAGACCTTCCAGGTCCAGAAGTGGCCGGCCGGCGGCTTCGCGTCGGACGCGGAGCGGCGGCGCGCGATGCGCCGGCCGCCGCTCACGCTTGCGAACGCCGACGCCATCCGCGGGCAGGTGCCCTCGGTGGACCTGGTGGGCTCCGAGATCTGGGACTTCAGCTTCGTGGTGCAGTACCGCGGTGAAACCACCAACCCCAACATCGCGATCGTGGGTGGCACGCCCGAGTACGCCCCGAACAACACGCACTACGTCGGGCTCGGTCGGAACCTCTCGCCCATGGATGTGCGGGGTGCCGCGACGGTGGTGGTCATCGGACATGCGATCGCGGCGAAACTGTTCCCCTTCGTGGACCCGATCGGGCGCGAGATTCTCGTGGACCATCGCAAGTACCGGGTGGTCGGGGTGTTCGACGAGAAGAAGTCGGCGTTCGGCGGGAACTTTGACAACTACGTGCTCATGCCGGTCACGACCTTCCTGAACGTTTACGGACTCACCAACCGCGAAGGCGACGCGCGCTCGGTCAACATCACGGTTCGGGCGAAGACTCCTGAATTGATGAATGAGGCGATCGACCAGACGCGCCAGGTCCTGCGCGCCCAGCGCGGCGTCAAGCCGGGCGAAGAGGACAACTTCGACTTCTACAACAGCGCCAGTCTGATCACCCAGTTCAACAAGATGAGCATGGGGGTGAAGCTCGCAGGCTTCGTCATCGGCATCATCGCGCTGGTCGTGGCGGGGATCGGAATCATGAACATCATGCTCGTCGCCGTGACGGAGCGGACCCGCGAGATCGGCCTGCGCAAGGCGCTCGGCGCGCGCCCCGCGAGCATCCGGACGCAATTCCTGCTCGAGGCGGTCGTGCTCTGCAATATCGGCGGCGTCGTCGGGGTGCTGGTCGGCTTCGCGCTCGGCAATCTCGTCGCCGTCTTCACGCACTTTCAGCCACGCGTCCCACTCGAGTGGGCGGTCATCGGGCTCGCGTTCTGCTCGACCGTCGGCATCGCGTTCGGCATGCTGCCCGCGATCCGGGCTTCGAAGCTCGATCCGATCGAGGCCCTGCGCTACGAGTAGAACCCGCCGGCTCCGATCGTACGAGCGACACGACGAGCCCGGGCTCCGGCCCGGGCTCGCGGGATTCTCGGCCTTCGAACCTCTCCGAGGGCCCTGCTAGTCGATTGGCTCCGACGTGAGCTGGGGCTCGTTCTTGAGAGGCCCGACGCCCTGCCGGCCGGGGTGATCGGGCACTGTCACGATCACCTCAGAGATGTTGTTCTCGTAATTCGACTCCGGCAGCTGGTGGCACACGCCCGGATGAAGCGGGTCGGCATTGCGACAGGGCTCGCCCCCGGCCGGCACGAACCCGGGGTTGACGGTAATCCTCAGGATGTAGTCACCGGGAGGGACGACTGGCTGGCCGTCGCCGCCGTCGAGGACGAAGTACTGCCCACCGAGCTTCCAAATGTAGGTGTCCGCCCATCCGCGGCTGATGCCCTGGTTGCCGGGCACGCCGGGCGCACCGCAGGAGAGGAAGAAGCGGTCGATGCTCGCCGGGCCAGCGTAGGCCTGATACTTCTCATAGTCGATCATGCAGAAGCCGCGCTTGGCGGCGCGCCACACATATCCGGTCCTCGAATCGATGAGCTCGTAGAGCGCGTAGTGACGGAAGTGAAAATGCTCGTGGCAGCTGGCGAACTCGTACAGCCCGTCATTGGCGGCAATGTGTGCGTTGGGATCGCCAAGGTTCAGGTCGCCATCACCGATGTTCGGCGTCGAGACCGTAAAGCGCAGCACCGTGTGCGTGCCCGGCGTGACCGCGCCTTCGATCACGCTGCAGAAGGTGGACGGGAAGTCTTCGACGCGCGTCACCCAATGCTGGCGCAGAGATCCCTGATCAACGATCAGGTCGGGGGTTCCGCCGCCGCCGCCGGGCGACTTGGCCAGCGCCGCAATGGGCAGCGCGAGCCCTGCGGCAAGCAAGACGCACAGGACGGACGAAATCCTCTCAGGGGACGATCTCATGGCAGTAACCTCCTGGGGTGCGAGGGGGTCGCACTCGGATGGTCCCCGGAGCGAGTGGGAGGATCCTCGACGACGCCCCGCGGATGGTGCGACCGCGAGAAGACTAGCGCCGGGACTCGAGTAGGCTCAAGCATGAACCGCAAGAGCCGGCCGCACTCAGTCGCCGGCTGGACCCGTGCGTCCGTGGTCCGCAGCTTCGCCCCAGCCCCTCTTCGACCTTGTCGGCGTCGAAGGCCTCTCCAGCGCGTAGGATGCCGAACATGGGAGCGATATCTGGCGTCAGGCATTTCGCGACGGGCAGCCCCTTGGCACCCCCTCCTTGATCGACGGGCGCGCCCGGTCGACTATGCGGTGCTCATGGCACAACCAGCCCCCGAGCACCCGCTGGCACGCATCCTGGTCGTCGACGACGAGGCGAGAAACCGTGATCTCCTCGACCGGTGGCTCACCCGCGAGGGCTTCCAGGTGACGCTCGCCACAAGTGGCGAGGAGGCGCTGCTGCAGATCGGGGGCAACAATTTCGATCTGGTTCTGCTCGACATCATGATGCCGGGCGGCCAGAGCGGCCTCGACGTCCTGGCGGTGATCCGCGAGCGCCATGGCGCCGCCGAACTGCCGGTGATCATGATCACCGCGCTCTCCGACAGCGCGACCACGGTACGCGCGCTCGAGAGCGGTGCCAACGATTACGTGACCAAGCCCATCGATCTTCCGATCGTGCTCGCGCGCATCCAGGCCCAGCTCCGCGCGCGCGAGTCTCGCAATCCGACCGATGCGCCCGCCGCCGCCCTGGTCGTCGCGGCCTCGCCGTCGCCGCCGGTTCGCGCGCTCCACGAGGTGCTCGACGAACGCATGCGCGCCGGGTTCGGCGAGGGCTTCGCGGGCATCGAGGCGCTGACCGGGCAGGTACTCGCCGCGCGCTATCGGCTCGAATCGATGGTCGGCAGGGGGGCCTTCGGTGCTGTGTTCCGGGCGACCCAGCTCGGCTTGCAGCGCCAGGTGGCGGTCAAAGTGCTGATGTTGAATCTGAGCTCGACCGCAGAACACATCAGCCGCTTCCAGCGCGAGGCCGTGCTCACCTGCCGCATCCGCCACCCCAACGCGGTCGAAGTGATGGACGTCGATGTCACTCCGGGCGGCCATCCGTATCTGGTGATGGAGCTGCTCGAGGGCCGGACCCTCGCTGACGAGCTCAAGGAGCGCGGACGCCTGCCGCTCGCGCGCTGTCTCGAGATCCTGGCCCCGGTCGCCGACGTGCTGGCGGAGTCACACGCGATGGGATTGGTTCACCGCGACCTGAAGCCGGCGAACATCTTCATCCATCGCGGCAAGCTGGGCGAGGTGGTCAAGGTGGTCGACTTCGGGCTGGCCAAGCTGGTGGGAGACGCTGCGGAGCCCGACGGCGAGCAACTGACCCACGATGGACGGATCTGCGGCACGCCTTCGTTCATGGCCCCCGAACGGTGGGATGAGCAGCCCTACGACGGCAGCTCGGACGTCTACAGTCTCGGCATCACCCTCTACATCATGCTTGCGGGGCGCCTTCCCTTCGAAGGAGCGCGCGACTTTGTGGGCATGGCGATGCAGCATCTCAAGGACGCGCCGACGCCGCTCAGCGAGTTGTGTCCGGAGCTTCCGCCGGGGATCACGTCGCTGGTCGAGCGATGTCTCGCGAAGCGGCCGGAGGACCGGCCGGCCGCGGCCGATCTGCCGCGCGCGTTCGCATCCGCGGCGGGTCTCGACCTAGACCTGAGACCGTATCGCAATCTCGGAACGCCATAACTCCGCCGGGGCGGCAGAGGAGCGCCCGCAGCGAGCGACTGCGGCGCCGAGCTGCCCTTCCCAAGCGCACACGGACCACACATCTGAGTCACGCCATCTGCCTATACTCGCGCTGCGGTTTCCTCGGTCTCCCCGGCCTCCGGATCCGCGAAGCAGATACTTGGAGGCCTGGCCACGTTGTGGGCCTCGGCGCGATTCGACCGGAGATGATCATGAGCAAGAAGGGCCACGATTCAGCTGCTCATGACGCCGCCGCCAAGGCCGAAGCGGTCGAGATCCGGCGCGTCGAGGCGGTGCTCAAAACCGGAGCCTTGCAGAAGGCGATCCTCAACAGCGCCAACTTCTCGAGCATTGCCACCGACGAGAAAGGTGTCATCCAGCTGTTCAACGTTGGCGCCGAGCGCATGCTCGGCTACGCGGCCGCCGATGTGATGAACAAGATCACGCCGGCCGACATTTCCGATCCGCAGGAAGTGATCGCGCGCGCCAAGGCGCTCAGCGTCGAGCTCGGAACCCCGATCACCCCGGGCTTCGAAGCGCTCGTCTTCAAGGCCTCGCGCGGGATCGAGGATATCTACGAGCTGAGCTACATCCGCAAGGACGGCAGCCGGTTCCCCGCGGTGGTGTCCGTGACCGCGCTGCGCGACGCGCACGACGCCATCATCGGCTACCTGCTGATCGGCACCGACAACACCGCGCGCAAGCAGGCGGAAGAGGCGCTGCTCAAGGCGGGAGCCCTGCAGAGCGCGATCTTCAACAGCGCCAATTTCTCGAGCATCGCCACTGACGCGAAGGGCGTCATTCAGATCTTCAATGTCGGCGCGGAGCGAATGCTCGGCTACGCGGCCGCCGACGTGATGAACAAGATCACGCCGGCAGACATTTCCGACCCGCAGGAAGTGATCTCGCGCGCCAAGGCGTTGAGCGCCGAGCTTGGAACCCCTATTACGCCGGGCTTCGAGGCCCTGGTCTTCAAGGCCTCACGCGGCATCGAGGACATCTACGAGCTGACCTATATCCGAAAGGATGGCAGCCGCTTTCCCGCGGTCGTGTCGGTCACGGCCCTGCGCGACGCTCACAACGCAATCATCGGCTACCTGCTGATCGGCACGGACAACACCGCGCGCAAGCAGGTCGAGGAAGCGCAACAACTGCTCGATCAGATGCTGCGGGACAAGAACGTGGAGCTGGAGAGCGCCAAGTTCGTGGCGGAAAAAGCCAACCTCGCGAAATCGGATTTCCTTTCCAGCATGAGCCATGAGCTGCGTACCCCGCTCAATGCGATCCTCGGCTTCGGGCAGCTGATGGAGTCCGATACCCCGCCGCCATCTCCTTCCCAGCAGGCAAGCATCAACCAGATCCTCCAGGCGGGATGGTATCTGCTGGATCTGATCAACGAAATCCTGGATCTCGCGATGATCGAGTCCGGGAAGCTGTCGCTGTCGCTGGAGCCGGTTGCGCTACGCGAGGTCATGCTCGAGTGCCGGACGATGATGGAGCCGCAGGCGCAGGAGCGGGGCATTCAAATGACCTTCGCCGAGTGTGACAGCCCTTACTTCGTCGACGCGGACCGCACACGGTTGAAACAGATACTGATCAATATTCTTTCCAATGCGGTCAAGTACAACAAGAGGGGTGGAACCGTCGTCGTAGGTTGCGGCCCCGCGACGGCTCCGAATCGAATTCGCGTGACCGTCACCGATTCGGGCGCGGGACTGCCTCCGGAAAAACTGGCGCAGTTATTCCAGCCGTTCAATCGTCTCGGGCAACAGGCCACGACTGAGCAAGGTACCGGCATAGGCCTGGTGGTGACCAAGCGACTCGTGGAATTGATGGGCGGGACGATCGGCGTGGAAAGCACGGTCGGCACGGGAAGCGTGTTCTGGTTCGAGTTGGGGTCGAGTCCTGCCCCGAAGACGGCCGCTGAAGTGGAAGCGGCAAGACGTGTCCAACCGGTCCTTTCGAAGGGTACGCTGGTACGAACGCTGCTCTATGTAGAAGACAACCCGGCAAATCTTCAGCTCGTCGAGCAACTCATCGCGCGCCGCACGGACATGCGGTTTCTCACCGCCGAAGATGGCAATGCCGGCGTCGAGCTTGCGCGTTCTTCGCAGCCGGATGTGATCCTGATGGATATCCATCTGCCCGGCATCAGCGGTATCGAAGCGCTGACCATCCTGCGCGCCGATCCGACGACCGCACACATCCCCATCATCGCGCTCAGTGCCAATGCCATCCCACGCGACATCGAGAAGGGTCTGGAGGCCGGTTTCTGCCGATATCTCACGAAACCAATCAAGGTCGATCATTTCATGGACGCGCTCGAGGAGGCGCTGGCCCTGGCAGCCGTGGGGATTCCTCGCAACAAGTAGTTTGCTTCCTGTTGGCGTCGCCAAGGGGATTCGAAGGGGAGAAGCCGGACGAAGCAGCGTCGGAATCAGTCGACCAACGCACAATTCCAACAACATGCCCGAACCCTGGGGCAACGATGGTGGACGATAGTGCCTTGTGCCTGTCAAAACGGTGTCGAACCGGACTCGGAGCCGTCCTCTGGTGCCACTGAAAGCCTTGAATGATCAAGTCAGACGCAGGAGGATGAACGCACGTCGCTCCCCTGGTCTTGGCGGGTCACGCCTGCTTGGAGGATCTCGAGTATGAAACATCCATTCGGACTCCCGATGTCCGCCGCAGTTCTGGCCATAGCGCTGGCAGTCTCGCTGCCATCCGCGGCCGGTGCAAAATCCGAGGGACACGGCAGGGAAGGCCGTGGCCATTCGTCCGAAGCCCGCGGTGGTCACACTGGCAAGCGCGAGGTCTCTCGCGGGGGAGGAGGTCACTCGTCCGGCGAACGCGGCTACGCCCAGCGGGTGGGCGATCGCCAGCGTGCAGACTGGCGTGGGTCAGGCTCGCGTAGCGAAGTGCGCTACCGCGATCCTGGTTCGGAGCAACGGGCCGACGTGCGCTGGCGCGACTCGGGCAGTCGTCGCCGCGCGCCCTCATATCACTCGCCGACCCAATACCGGAACAACGGTCCGAGCCATTCCTCCTATCGTCCGTGGTCTTACTATGGCGGGTCGTTCCATCGTCCCCACTACGGCTACCGGAGCGGATTCTCACTCGGGGTGGTGATCGGCTCAAGGCCGTCGTACGGATACCGCTACTTCGATCCCTACTGCGACATGGGATTCCGCAACCTCGGCGTCTACTACGACCACTGCGACGCCTACGGGCACCCTGACGTGATCCTGGTCTTGGACATTCGATCCGGCTATCCGATCGCATCCTGCGCATACCGCGGCGGGGACTGGGTGGTCGACGACTGCTACTGAAGAGCAGCCCAACGTCGGCATGCCCGCCCTCGGCGTAGCTGGCGAGTGCCATGTTCCGGGCAGCGCCTGCCTATGGGCCTGGGTCTCAGCCTCTCCGTTGTCGCTTGTCCTGGTAGGTCAGCAGTCGCAGCGCGCTCACCGAAGCGGAAACCCCGAGCGAACCATCGTCGCAATCCGGCTAGGCGGACTTGTGCCCGCGCAGAATGGCCACCGTACCGCATATCGTCGACACTCTCGTCACCTCGAGTGGATCGAGGAGCCCTGCGGCCACAATAAGTCCCGGCAGCGCTCCTTCGATGTTGTCCTCGAGCCAGCTCTCGCGGTGCGTGGCGCGAATCAGAAGAAATGCCGCACGCATGCGCCAACCCTCCGGAGCCAC
>JANMQY010000067.1:0-36606 GCA_031370785.1 Candidatus Eiseniibacteriota bacterium
GCTGCTGGTGCAGCGCGGGACCCCCGAGCATGGTCTGCGCGTCGGCGTGCGGGGCGGTGGCTGCTCGGGAAACTCGTACTTCATGGAGTTCTGCGAGCAGGAAGCCGAGGGCGATCACGTCGTGCTGAGCCACGACGTGAAGCTGGTGGTCGATCCCAAGAGCCGCATGGTGCTCGACGGGACCGAGATCGACTTCGTGACCGGCCTGATGGGGTCGGGCTTCAAGTTCAACAACCCGAACGTGCGTCATAGCTGCGCATGCGGCGAGAGCTTCTCGACCTGAGATACGGAGTTCCGCCGGGCGCAGGCGCGCACGGCGGCGAGTCTCGAAGATGGCCGCGGGCGCGGCAGGAGTGGACAGCGCGATGAGCGACAAGCCTGATCTGATGGTCAAGAACCTCCACGTCGCCGTGGAGGGCAAGGAGATCCTCAAGGGCCTGAGCCTCGAGGTGAGGAAGGGGGAGATCCATGCCCTGATGGGCCCGAACGGTTCGGGCAAGAGCACGTTCGCCAACACCCTGATGGGTCACCCCAAGTACGAAGTGACTTCGGGCGAGATCCTGTTCAAGGGCAAGAGCCTGCTCGAAATGAAAGCCGACGAGCGTTCGCGCGCCGGGCTGTTCATGGCGTTCCAGTACCCGGTCGCGATCCCGGGGCTGTCGATGGCCAACTTCCTGCGCGCCGCGCTCAACGCGCGCCTGGCGCCGACCGAGACCGACGGCAAGGGGAACATGCCCAGGAAGAAGGGCATCGCCCCGAAGGAGTTCCGCGAGCTGCTGCGCTCCAAGATGGCGCTGCTCAAGATGGACGAGTCGTTCGCGACCCGTTACCTGAACGACGGCTTTTCGGGCGGCGAGAAGAAGCGCGCAGAGATTCTGCAGATGGCGCTGCTCAAGCCCGAGATCGCGATCATGGACGAGACCGACTCCGGTCTCGACATCGACGCGCTGCGCATCGTCGCCGAAGGCGTGAATGCGCTGGCTGGGCCGGACCTGGGCGTGCTCCTGATCACGCACTACCAGCGCATCCTCAACTACATCAAACCCGACCGGGTGCACGTCATGATGGACGGCCGGATCACGCTCTCTGGCGGACCCGAACTGGCGCACGAGCTCGAAAGCAAGGGCTACGACTGGGTCCGCGACGCGAAAGAGGTGGCAACGCGATGAGCACGAATCCTGAGCTGGATCTTCGCGAAAGCTACGAAGAGAAGTTTGGTTTCCACGACAGCGACCAGTTCGTCTTCAGAAGCCGCAGGGGACTGGACCGCGACATCGTCATGGAAATCTCGAAGATGAAGGGCGAGCCGCAGTGGATGACCGACTATCGCCTGAAGGCGCTCGAGATCTTCGAGAAGAAGCCGACGCCGACCTGGGGCGGGGATGTCGGGCAGATCGATTTCCAGAACATCTATTACTACGTGAAGCCGACCTCGGATGAGGCCAAGTCGTGGGACGACGTGCCCGCCGACATGAAGCGCACGTTCGACAAGCTGGGGATCCCCGAAGCCGAGCAGAAGTTCCTGTCTGGGGTGGGCGCCCAGTACGACTCCGAGGTCGTCTATCACAAGATCCAGGAGAGCCTGGAGAAGCAGGGCGTGATCTTCCTGTCGTGCGACCACGCGCTGCGCGATCACGAGGCGCTGTTCAAGGAGTACTTCGGCACGGTGATTCCGTCGACCGACAACAAGTTCGCGGCGCTCAACTCCGCGGTGTGGTCGGGCGGATCGTTCATCTACGTGCCCAAGGGCGTTCACGTCGACGTGCCGCTGCAGGCCTACTTCCGGATCAACACCAAGGACATGGGCCAGTTCGAGCGCACGCTCATCATCGTGGACGAAGGCGCATACGTTCACTACGTCGAGGGCTGCACCGCGCCGACCTACTCGAGCGACTCGCTGCACTCGGCGGTGGTCGAGATCATCGTCAAGAAGGGCGCGCGCTGCCGCTACACGACCATCCAGAACTGGTCGAACAACGTGTACAACCTGGTGACCAAGCGCGCGGTCGCGTACCGCGATGCCACCATGGAGTGGGTGGACGGCAACCTGGGCTCCAAGCTCACCATGAAGTATCCGTCCGTCTACATGATGGAGCCGGGTGCGCACGGCGAGATCCTGTCGATCGCCTTCGCGGGCAAGGGGCAGCATCAGGACGCCGGCGGCAAGGTGGTGCACTGCGCGCCGAACACGACGAGCAAGATCATCTCCAAGTCGATCAGCAAGGACGGCGGCCGGGCCGGCTACCGCGGGCTGGTCAAGGTGGTGAAGGGCGCGGTCGACTGCCGCAGCACGGTGAACTGCGATGCGCTGATCCTGGACGAGGACTCGCGCTCGGACACCTATCCCTACATGGAGATCGAAGAGGATCGCGTGACCATCGGTCACGAAGCCACCGTCTCCAAGATCGGCGATGAGCAGCTGTTCTATCTCACGAGCCGCGGGATTCCCGGTGAAGAGGCGGCCGCGATGATCGTCTCGGGCTTCATCGAGCCGATCGTCAAGGAGCTGCCGATGGAATACGCGGTCGAGATGAACCGGCTGATCCAGCTTCAGATGGAGGGGTCGGTCGGATGACCACCGAGCTCAAGAGCACTGGATTCGACGTGGCGTGGGCCGCAAAGGCGGAAGCCAGCGCGGCCGGGGAACCGGCGTGGGCGCTGGAAAGGCGCCGCACCGCGGGCGCAATCGCGGGGACGCTGACGTTCCCGAGCCGCGAGGATGAGCTGTGGCGGCGCACCGATTTCCGGAGCCTGGAAGCGGCGCTGCCGGCGCTGGACCCGTTCCGCGCCGCGCCTCGTGCGCGCAACGTGGACGATCTGCCGCCCGGAATCCTCGAGCGCATCGCGGGTGAGGCGCTGAACCTGGCGCTGGTCGTCCAGCAGGACGCCACGGTGACGCTGGAGCAGACACATCCCGCGCTCGCCAAGCAGGGCGTGATCGTGTGCAGCATGGACCGCGCGGTGCGCGAGTACGGCGCACTGGTGCAGCCGCTGCTCGGGTCGTTGCTCGAGCCCGACTTCGACTGGTACGTCGCGCTCGGCGCGGCGCTCCGCTCGGGCGGCGGGTTCGTCTACGTGCCCGACGGAGTCGAAGCCGCCATTCCGATTCGCCTGTTCCAGGGCTTCACCGGCGCAGGTGTGCTGGCGACGCCGCGCACCGTGATCGTGCTCGGGCGTGGCGCGCGCGCCACCGTGATCGAAGAGCAGCTCTCGCCGACCGTGGACGGCGCTTCGTTCCACCTGGGCGGCACCGAGGCCTTCATCGGGGAAGACGCGCGCCTGGTGTACGCCACGCTTCAGGACTGGGGACGCAACGTATTCCATTACTCGAATGCGCGGGCGCGTGTGACGCGTGGCGGCGAGCTGCAGTGGATCCAGACCATGATCGGCGGCCGCATGGTGAAGGCGAACTCCTACTACGACCTGGATGGCCCGGGCGCGCAGGCGTTCGTTCACGGCTTCATGTTCGGCGACCAGAAGCAGCACTTCCACCTGCACACGCTGCAGCGGCACTTGAAGGATCACACCACCAGCGACCTCTTGATCAAGGGCTGCCTCAAGGACAAGGCGCGCAGCATCTATCAGGGGCTGATCCAGGTGAGCGAGGGCGCGCAGCGCACCGACGCCTACCAGGCCAACCGCAACCTGCTGCTCTCGGATCAGGCGCGCGCCGACAGCATTCCGGGCCTCGAGATCCTTGCGAACGACGTGCGCTGCACGCACGGCGCGACCGTGGGCCACGTGGACCCCGAGCAGATGTATTACCTGATGTCGCGCGGCCTGCCCGAGCCGGAAGCCCAGCGACTGATCGTCGAGGGCTTTTTCGCGCCGGTCCTGGATCGCATTCCGCTCGAGAGCGTGCGCGAGCAGCTCCATGCCGAGATCGCGCGCAAGATCGGATGACCCCGTGAAGCTCCGTCATCCGGGCGGGGCCGCGACCGCCTCGCCGCATCGCGCTCTGGATGCCAAGGCGCTGCGCCTTCAGTTCCCGATCTTCTCGACGCCGCGCGAGACGCCGCTCATCTACCTCGACAGCGCGGCGACGTCGCAAAAGCCGGCTGCGGTGCTGGACGCGATGCAGCGCTACTACGTGACCCACAACGCCAACATCCATCGTGGCGTGTACCGGATCGCGGAGGAAGCGACCGCGGCGTACGAGGACGCGCGCCGCCGGGTGGCGAACTTCATCAAGGCCGGCTCGCCGCGCGAGGTGATCTTCACCCGCAACAGCACCGAGGCGATCAATCTGGTCGCGTACGCGTGGGCGCGCTCGACCCTGCGCGATGGCGACGCGATCGTGCTCACCGAGATGGAGCACCATTCGAATCTGGTGCCGTGGCACATCCTCGCCGCCGAGCGGAAGATCGAGCTGCGCTTCATCCCGGTGACCGGCTCCGGGGAACTGGACCTGGATGCGCTGCCCGGCCTGCTGGCTGACGGGAAGGTGAAGCTCGTGTCGTTCGTGCACGTCTCCAACGTGCTGGGCACGGTCAATCCGGCCGCGGTGATCACGCGCACCGCGAAGGCCGCCGGCGCGACGGTGCTGATCGATGCCTCGCAGAGCGCCGCGCACATGCCACTCGACGTGCAGGCGCTGGGCGCAGACTTCGTCGCATTCACCGCGCACAAGATGCTCGGCCCGACCGGGATCGGCGTGCTGTGGGGACGGCGCGAGATCCTGGAAGCGATGCCGCCGTTCCTGGGTGGTGGCGAGATGATCCGTGAGGTCAAGCTCTCCGGTTCCAAGTGGAACGAGCTGCCGTGGAAGTTCGAAGCCGGCACCATGTGCATCGCCGAGGCGATCGGGCTCGGCGCCGCGGTCGACTGGTTGAGCGCGGTCGGAATGGATGCGGTGTTTGCCCACGATCAGGATCTGGCGAAGTACGCGATGGAACGCCTTCACGAGGTGCCGGAGCTGTGCCTGCTCGGGCCCGCGCCAGAGAAGCGCGGCGGGGTGGTCGCGTTCACGCTTGGGGACATCCATCCGCACGACATCGCCACCGTGCTCGATCGGGACGGGATCTGCGTCCGCGCGGGGCATCACTGCGCGATGCCGCTGCACGAGAAGCTGGGCGTTCCGGCCTCGGCGCGGGCGTCGTTCCACTGCTACAGCCTGCGCGAGGAAGTCGACGCGCTGGTGCAGGGTCTGCATCGGGTCCGCAAGGTGTTCGCGCGATGAGCGGCGAATGGGATGACCTCTTCCGCGAGAACATCCTCGACCACTACAAGAATCCCAGAAATCGCGGCACGCTCGATCAGCCCGACATCACCTACGAGGACGCGAATCCACTGTGCGGCGACAAGCTGCGCATGGATTTCAAGGTGAAGGACGGAACCATCGAGCAGGTGCGCTTCAGCGGACAGGGGTGCTCGATCAGCCAGGCCGCGGCCTCGATGCTGTGCGAGCGCATCGAGGGCAAGACGCTCGACGAGGTGAAGAAGATCTCGCGCGACGACGTGCTCGAGATGCTCGGAATCGAGCTGGGGCCGGTGCGCCTCAAGTGCGCGCTGCTCTCACTCAAGACGCTCAAGGCTGGCGTGTACGGCCTCAAGCAGTGGCCCGGCGAGGAGGATGAGTGACCACGAAATCCGCAGACGGGTTCGTGACCGTGGCAAAGGTGGGCGAGATCCCGCCGGGAGGGGTGAAGGTGGTGCGCCTCGACGATCAGTCGGTGGCGGTGTTCAACATCGATGGCCAGTACTACGCGTTGGAGGATGTGTGCACGCACGACGGGGGCCCGCTGGCCGAGGGCTGCCTGGTCGGTGACGTGATCGAGTGCCCGCGTCACGGGGCGAAGTTCAATGTGCGCACTGGAGCGGTGCTGGCCTTCCCGGCCACCGCGCCGGTGCCGACCTACGCCGTGCGCGTGGACGGCGACGAGATCCAGGTGGGGTGGTCATGAGCGACGAACGTCAGAATCCAAAGAGCGAAGCCGTCAATCCGCACACCGGCCAGCCGGTGCCGAGCGATGTTCCGCGCGCCGCCTCGCCGGAGGCCAGCGAGCCGGTGACGAATGCTGCGCCAGCGGCACAGGCGCCGGCCGCAGCGGCCGCGAGCGCGGCCTCGGCCGCGCCGACCCAGCAGGAGCTGGCGATCCGCTCGGCGCTCGAGACCGTGATGGACCCCGAGCTCGGGCTGTCGGTGATCGACCTCGGCCTGATTCGCGAGGTGATCATCCAGCCGGGCAAAACGCTGATCCGGATGATGCTCACCACTCCGTTCTGCCCCTACGCGCCGCAGATCATCGCCGAGATCAAGCAGGCGACCGCGACCGTGGTGCCGCAGGAGTGTGAGGTCGAGGTGATGCCGGACGCATGGAGCCCGGACCTGATGCCCGACCCGGGGCTGCTCGGCTTTTCGTACTGAGCCTCGCGCAACCGCGCGCAATCGGAAACGGCCGGCTCTCGCGAGAGAGCCGGCCGCAGTCATTCGCGAGCGATCAGAAGTTGTACGCGAGGCCCCAGTTCAGCTTGAGCTGCCGGTAGCCGGGGATGTGGTGGTACTTGAGTTCGACGAAGTTGTCGACGTGGGCGGTCAGTCCGAACGACACGCCGCCGAGCAGCGCGAGCCCGCCCTTGATGACCGAATCGGTGGCGTTGTTGAGGCCCAGCGAGGGAGCGTCGACCTTGGTCGACAGAAAATGGATGCCGTATCCCGCGCCGACGAACGGGCGCAAGCTGGTGCTCTTGAAGTCGTAACGCATGTCGACGCCCAGCGTACCGTCGGTGCGCGAGGAGCGGATGTCGAAAGGCTGAACGTTGCTGCTGGCCCGCCACCACTCGATCGTGGGCATGATCGAGAAGCCTTCGATCAGGCGATCGGTCTTGATGCGGGTACGCAGCGCGAGGCCCGAGAACGAGCTCTGCCCTTCCTGCATGACGGTCGAGCTGATGCCGTCGATTCCGGCGACAGTGAGGGCGGCGCGACTGGTCGCGGGGGCGAGCGACAGTGTCAGTATGACGAGGCAGAGGCAAAGCCGAAGGCGCATGTTGAACTCCTCGAGGATCCATCCTCGGAACGTAACGGTCCATGTCGTGAAGGGAGCGCTTCGCGACTATAGACCTGTGGCGGGGCGCAAGCTACTAGTCGTTGCCCCCGAAGACCTGTTTGCGCGCAGGGCGCGCGATCTCGAACGAAACCGGCTCCGGCACGCGCCCGCGCTCCACGGTCACGAACACCCGCGTGCTGCTCGTGACCTTGTAAGGCACCGGAAGCGAGCGCTCTTCCAGCGCAACGATGTGCACGCCCGGCGCGACGTGGTCGAAGTGCGCGATCCCATCGGCGTTGGTGAAGCGCAGTTCCTTGCCATCGAGTGAGACCAGCACCTCTTCGACGCCGGTGCGATTGCCCGAGCGCATCACCCGCACGATCACCCGGCTCGAGTCACGCCGCGAGAAGAACCCGCCGCTCGCGCTCTCGTAGCGCGAGGCCTGCAGATCGTAGGCGGTGGTGTATTCGTACTGCGCGGCGCCGCCCTGATCGAGCCGCCGCGCTTCGATGCTGCCCAGGTCGCGCAAACGCGGCGCGAACGTGATGCCGATCTCGGCCTCCTGCACGCCGGTCCGGAATCCGCCGTCGCGTTGCGCTCCCAAGGCCACCCCGCCGCTCACGCGGCTCGAGAGCCACGGCAGCAGCCAGGTCACGCGCGTGGTCAGAAGCGCCTGCGAGAATTTCCGCTCGTCCCAGTTGGCGCGCGGCGACAGTTCGAGCCGTCCGCCCCTGGGCAGCGCCATCGAGGTCTCGTTGGCGATCTGCAGCGCGTCGCGGCCGCCCACGATCGTGCTGCGCTCGCCGCGGAACAGGACCGCGAAGCCGCCGGAGGAGACGTCCCCGATGCTGAAGCTCATGCGGCGCTCGCCGACTATCGGGCTGCCTCGCCGGTCCCAGGTGTAGTCCGCACCGGCGTACCAGGGCGATGCTCCGAGATTGCCCGAGCCGCCCACCTGCACGCTGTGCGCGGTGAGCGACGTGTCGCCGCCTTCGCGCAGCACGCCGGTAAAGTGGGTCTCGACCCGGCCCTTGAACGCGCGCAGCTGCGCGTTCCATCGGTCCTCCGAGCGTGGGGCGGCGAGGAACGTCTCGGTGCCGATGATCCGCGCGCGCCGGGTCGCGCGCTCGTCGTGCAGCACGAGCGTCGCGACCGGGCTGATCAGCGACCAGTCGAACGCCTGCTGCGCCGTGAGTCCGCGCCTGCCGTCGAGATCGTGGAAGCCGCCCGCGACCGAGATGCCCAGGACTCCCGCGGCGAGCGGCGCGTGCATTCCGAACGTGGCGACGCCGCCCGCTCCGGCGAGCGAGTCGGGATCGGGGGCCCCGAAGCCGCGGCGCTGCGCTGCGCCGCGGCCGAAGCCGACGAAGCCGGCGGAGAGCGTGGCCTGATCGAAGTGCACCTCATCGAGCAGCGCGCCGCCGAGCCGGATCGGCCGCGTGCTCTGACCGGGAGTCGGAGTGGGCACGCCGCCGAGCGCCTGCGCCGTGCCGCCCCCGGGCAGCTCCAGTTTCAAGGTCGCGCCGCGCAGGCGCTGAAGCGAGGCGACCGCGCCGACGATGACCGGCTGTACGTCCCCGAGGCTTCCGAGCCAGCCCGATTCACGCGCGTCGAGACGCAGGGTGCGCAGGTCCGAGCCCAGGTCGCGCGTCGTGCCCGAGGCGCTCAGCTCGAAGGCGCGCCCGCGACGATATTCACGTCCCACAGCCATGTCCCACACCCGCGTCAACGAAGGCCCCGCGCCGCGGCTCACCAGCTGGACATGCGCGTGATCGAGCGCGCGCATCATTCCCGTCGATCCGGGCCCGAGCAGTGCTTCGCCCCGGATCGGCGGACGGTAGCGCGGATTGGCGATGCGACGGATGGTGAAGCCGCCCGGCGCGGTGATCCCCCACGAGCTCGCGGCGCTGCGCGCGAGGGCGGAATCGGGCGCAGAGACACTCACCCCGGAAAACGCCGAATCCCCGCCTCGGTCGTCGGCCTTCGACGATCGGGCGGGGCCCGCGGTGCTCGACAGCAGGAGCAGAGCGGCGAGCGCTAGTGTGGGCTGCGCTCGGCCAGCGGGCCGGAAGGTCGTCGCGGCATCGGCCATCGGAACGAGGCTTCGCCCACCATCAACTCGGGCTCGCCGCTGTCCAGAGTAGCCGTCACCGTGTAGCGACCGGGCTTGAGTGCCGGGGTGCACGTCCATGTAAAGTTGCGTTTCCCTCCAGGGAGAATGACACCGGTTCCGAATGTGCCCGAGGCCATCGATGCCCCGGTCGAATCGGTGAGAGCGATATCTCCGGTGACGTAGTAGTGCCTCTCGCCGGTGTTGCGCATGCGCACCGACACCTCGATCGAATCCCTGCCGATCGACACGACTTCCATGCCGGTCAGCTCGGGCTTGATGACTTCGGGCCCGACTCTCGACAGGTACAGCGTGGTGCCCAGCTCCGCGACCGCGCGCGGGCCGAGATTGGACGGCTTGGGAGCTGCCGGCCGGATCTCGCTCAGCAGCACGCCCCACCGCGTCGCGGGTCCGTCGGCAGGCAGCTGCAGCGTGACGTGAATCAGGCCGACCTCGCCCGCCGCGAGCGAGAATTCGCTTGGCTCGAATCGGACCAGGTTCTGCACGCTGGTCGGCGTCGATCCCAGCGGCGCGAGGCTCAGCTCGCCCATCTCGCTCAGCTTCCAGTCGCTCAGGCGCGATCTCACGATCACCGGTGCATCGCCCATGTTGGAGACCTGGATGTCGCGGCTGACGGGCTCGCCCGGCTTCACGGTGAGGTTGTACTTGACCGGCGTGACCTGGGCCAGGATCTGCGCGCCCGCGCTGTGCGCGTCGAGCCCAAGAGCCGCGAGGCTGAGGGCGAGCCCCGCGAGAATCGAATGCACCTGCGTGCGGATCGGGTTCATAGCGCGATCACCGTGTAGGTCAGGGTGTTGGTGTAGTCGGTTCGCGCGCCGCCCGGCGCATCGTCGTAGTTCATCAGGTTCTGGATGCGCACGTCGGTCACCACGCGCTGCCAGCCGATGCCACGGAAGCCGGTGCGCCACAGCTGCTGGTCGACCGCGGTGATCGGGGTGTAGGCGGAGATGCTGGCGCCGCCCAGGCCGGGACTGGTGGGAGTGCGGACCAGCAGGTCGGAGAGAGCAACCTGCGGCGCACCGGTGCAGCGCACCATGAGCACCATGCCACGGATGGAACTGCTCCGGACATCGACCTGGATTCCCGCCGCACTGGTCGCCTCGACGTAGTTGTTCACGTAGTCCGTGGCGGAAGGATTGAGCGTGAGGGCGGGCGTCAGAATGCGGATTGCGGTCGCCTGTGCGGCAGCCGCAGTCGGCAGACCAACGCCGAACAGCATGAACATCGAGGCGATGCAGGTGCTTCTATTCATTTTCGGATCCCCATCCGAAGTTCGCTTCATGTCCTGCTCCGTCGCGCCGCGGTCCCGGTCACGGTCGCATGGCGACCGTGACCGGAACCCGCAGTCGCGTCGGCCCTACTGAGCCACCACCGTGTAGGTCAGGGTGTTGGTGTAGTTCGTGGTGTAGCCCGCGATCGTGCTGCCACCGGTTCCGGCTGCGGTCTGGGTGCGGAACAGCAGATCCGCAAGCGTGATCTGCGGAACCGCGTCGGCGCAGCGGACCATGAGCGCCATGCCAGTCGTGGCCGCGAACGTCAAGGCCGGACGCTCAGCGCCACTACCAGCGTGGCCAGAGCGAGGAGAGGAGTGCGCTTCATCGGGGGATCTCCTGGTTGTGCTCGAGGGGCATGGGAAGCACCGGACTGGCCGCGCTTCGACCTCCGAGGGGAGAGAGTCTCAGCGCGACCGCGGCTCCGGTGCTATTGCGCGACGACCGTGTAGGTCAGGGTGTTGGTGTAGTTCGTGGTGCCGGCCGCGATCGCATCGTCGTAGTTCATCAGGTTCTGAATGCGAACGTCGGTGACCACCACCTGCCACGGATGCTGAGCGACGGTCGTGGTCCACAGGCTCTGATCGACCGCAGTGATCGTCGTGTAGCCCGCGATCGTGCTGCCACCGGTTCCGGCCGCGGTCTGGGTGCGGAACAGCAGATCCGCGAGCGTGATCTGCGGAACGGCGTCGGCGCAGCGGACCATGAGCGCCATGCCGGTCGTCGAGTTGGTCTTGACCGCAACGCGCAGACCCGAGGCGCCGGCGGCATCCACGAAGTCATTGCCGTAGTCGGTGGCATTCGGGGTGAGCGTGACCGCCGGATCCAGGATCTGGATCATGGCGTTGGCCGAGGCCGCGAGGGTGACGTTGGACGTGCCGGTCGTGGCGGCGGATGCCGGATGGGCGAGGGTGACTCCGCCCAGCAGCACTGAGAGCACGACGAAGGTGTAGGTATGGCGCTTCATGTTGGCGATCTCCAGAATTGAGGGGGAATCCTGAGATGGCCCCGAGGGGTCGGGGAGAGAATCAGGTCACTGCGGACGTGCTTCCCTGCGCTAAGGCGCTCCTTTCGATGGATCACAGCCGGAACCCGGGGCATCCCCCGGACGGAACCTCTCCCGGTCCTACCACGCAAGGAATCGGCCAGCGGCCCATAAGGTGTGCTCGCGCCTCGTTGCGGTCGTCCGACATGGCGGATGACCGGGAGTCATCCTTCTATGACCCAAACGATTCATGGAGGTGAAGGCCCGCACCGGGGAGGCCGAGGGCGGGCTGAGGCAGCGCTGGCTTCATGAGGGAGAGCGTGCAGAATGCACAGTCGCAGATCGCGTGCCGACTAATCTGCATGCGCCAAGAAAAAAAACACTGCCCGACTCCGATCGCCTGGAGTGCGGGCGGAGGCTCACCTTACCGGGGTCGGCCCATCTGGAGTGGCTCGTTCACTCGCCGGTGTCGCGGATGCGATAGCGGACCAGGCGCGACTTGAGCCACTGAACTCCGACCAGATCGTTGAGCCCGCGCCATAGCCTGTTCCCCACGCCATACTTGGAAACGCCGTGGCGGCGCGGGCGGTGGGTGAGCAGGACCTCCCTGAGCCGGGCGCCGCGGAACACGCAGAGCGCCGGCAGGAAGCGATGGACGCCCACGAACATCGGCAGGCCATCGAGCGCCTCGCGCCGGTACGCCTTGAACGAGCAGCCGATGTCGGTGATCGGATCGCCGAGCACGCCGCGGCGCACGCGATTCGCGATGCGCGAGGAGACGCGCCGCGCCCAGCTGTCCTGGCGCCGCGCGCGAACCCCCGAGACCACGTCGGCTCCCTCGAGTGCTTCCAGCAGGCGCGGGAGATCGGCCGGATCGTTCTGCAGATCGGCATCCAGGGTCACGATGATCGCGCCGCGAGCGCGGGAGAGTCCGGCGGCCAGCGCCGCGCTCTGCCCGGCATTTTCGACGAGCAGCACGGCGCGCACCCGGGGGTCGCGGCGCGACTCGGCGAGGATGCGCTGATCGGTGCCGTCGCGGCTGCCGTCGTCGACCAGCACGATCTCCCAGGACCTCGTGACGCCCGCCAGCGCCTCGCGCAGCTCGGCGAGCAGCGGCTCGAGGTTCTCCACCTCGTTGTACGCGGGGATGACCAGCGAGAGTTCGGGCGCGGAGGGGTCGGATGCGTTCATGTCGACCGCGCAGGATTGCAGACCCGCGGGCGAGGGGCCAGCGGATTCCGGACGGCATTTGAGCGCCTCGCGCGCCTGTGCTAGAAACTCGGGTCCGTGCCACCGCTGCGCACCGCCCCGCCCGCGCCTTGCCCGCGCCGGCCCCGGATTCGCCGGGGGAGTGCCCGCGTGCTTCCGCTGGAGCAGCTCGCGATGGAGCTCGGGCCCGCGCGCCCGCGCTGGACCTTCTCGCGCCGCGTGATCGGCTCCCCGCACCTGAACCGGATCCGCGAACGGCTGGAGTTCGTGCGTCGCTTCTTTCCCGAGATCGAGTCGCTCACGGTGCGGGTCGGACTTGCCGAAAAGCGCGGCATCCTCGGCTGGGGCTCGCTCGACCCCGCGCGCCCGGGCGTATGGGTGCGGCCGCGCCGACTCGACTACTTCACCATTGCCCACGAGTTCACCCACCTGCTGCAGGCGCGCGAGCTGGTGCCGCGCGGCGAGCGCGCGTGCGATCTCTACGCGCTGGCGCGCTCGCCCCTGCTCATCGATCATCCGCCCGGCTACCTGCGACTGCCGCGCGCCCTGATGCAGCGGAAGCTCGGCTACTCGATCGCGCAGCACCTGTTCGAAGCGGCCAGGCGCGCGATCGCGGCTCGCGATCGCGGCGAGAGGCGCTACCTGCTGAGCTTCGAGCGCGAAGTCCGGGAATGGGTCGAAGACGAGGCGGAGAGCCGCTCGAACGGTGTGCTGATCGCCCGCAGCGGATGAAGACCGTTCGCGTCGCGGCGGCGGTGGTGTGGGACGGCGCGCGCCTGCTCATGACCCGGCGTCCGCCGGGCGGACCGCTCGGGCTCAAGTGGGAGTTCCCGGGCGGCAAGATCGAATCGGGCGAGAGCGCGGCCGAGGCGCTCGAGCGTGAAGTGCTGGAGGAGCTTGGGGTGCGCGCCCGCGCGGGCCGCACGCTCGGCGAGCATACGCATGAGTACGCCCACGGGCTGCGCGTCGAGCTCACGTTCATCGAGTGCACCCTCGAGAGTCTGGAGTTCACGCCGACGGCGGCGGTGTACGAAGTGCGCTGGCTGGAAGCCGCGAACATTCCGCTCGACGAAGTGCTCGAAGCGGACCGCGAGTTCGTGCGGTCGCTCGGCGCCCACCGCCTGAGCGGCGAGCGCTAGAGCCTTAAGGAGAGAGCTGGATGGTGCTGCCCAAGGGACTCGAGTTCCTCCACTTCGGCTGGTGGGTAATCCACGTGCTGGCAGTGCTGTTCGTCTATACCCTGGCGTATCGCAGGGGCCGCAACGACGAGAAGCGCGAGCAGCGCATGCGCGAAAAGAAAGAGGGGAAGCGTTGAGTGAAGGCAGACGTTTCGTCGGGAAGCGCGCCCTGGTGACCGGCGCGAGCAGCGGCATCGGCCGCGCCACCGCGCGCGCGCTGGCGGGTGAAGGAGCTCGCGTGGTGCTGTCCGGACGCCGGCGCGACCGGCTGGACGAAGAGGCGAAGCGGGTGCGTGACCTGGGTGGCGAGGCGGTCGTCGCCGCGGGCGACGTGCGCGAGGAGCCGGCATGCCGCGCGCTGGTCGCGGAAGCCGTCCGCACGTTCGGTGGGCTCGACCACGTCGTGCACGCCGCGGGCGTGATCGGCGGGAAGGGCGTGTCCGACACCCCGCTCACCGAGTGGGACCGGGTGATGGACTCCAACCTGCGCTCGCTGCATGTCTTGACCCTCGCGGTCGCTCCCGAGCTCGAGAAGTCGAAGGGCAGCATGGTCAACCTGTCTTCGGTCGCGGGGACGCGCCCCTACCCGGGGCTCGCCGCCTACTGCGTGAGCAAGGCGGGGGTGGACATGTACACGCGCTGCGCCGCGCTCGACCTGGCCCCGCTCGGAGTGCGCGTGAATGCGGTCAATCCGGGGGTGGTGGTGACCGAACTGCACACGGTGACGGCCGCGGTCGCCGACTACCCGGCCTTCCTCGAGCGCTCCAAGTCCACGCACCCGCTGGGCCGGGTGGGTAGACCTGAGGAGGTCGCCGCGCTGATCCTGTTTCTGCTCGGGGATGAGGCGGGGTGGATCACCGGCGGGACGTTCGCGATCGACGGCGGTCGCGCCCTCGCCAGCGCGCGCTGAAACCCGGCCCGTCCGGGCCGATTGCCGGCGGCGTGGTTCGGGGCCCTAATTCGCAGTAAGGACAGGGCATCCCGGGGCCGATAACGCGGGGGTCATGGACCCCGCCCTCGTCCTCCATCCCACTGGCCCCGGCATCGCACTCGCCGCCGCCGCAGTCGTGCTCGGCGCGCCGCTCTTCAGCGATGGCTTGCGCGCGGTGCGACTGCGCCGGCACTTCGCGCGCCTGCGCGTGGTCTCGCTTGCCGATCTGCCTTCGGGATTCGTGCAGGTGAATGGACAGGTCGCGCTCGAGAGTCCGCTGTTCGCGCCGCTCTCGAACGTCGCGTGCGCCGGCTTTCGACTCGAAGTGCGGGCCCTGGGCCGACCGCTCGTGCAGCGCGTCGATGAGCATCGCCGCTTCCGCCTGATCGATGGCGGCGTGCACGCGACCGTGCTCGAGCAAGGCTCGCGCTGGGATCTGCCGGTGAGCGCGGTTCGCACCGTGCCCGCCGATCAGGCGCTGAGCGCGAACCTCGCCACGCTGCTGGAGCGCACGCCCGAGATGCACTGGGCACGCCGCGCGGGCGACACCCTGCACTTCACCGAGCGTTCACTGGCGGTGGGCTCGCGCTGCCACGTGATCGGCTACGCACGCCACGCGCGTCCGGTCGAGCTGTTCGTCGAGGACGCAATGCTGCGCACCGGCACCGACGATCGCGCGGTGGCTTCTTCCGCGCGCGCGCAGTCTGCGGCCGCGAGCGAACCCGACCTGTGGCTCGGCCCGGGCGAGCACCTGGACTTCCTGCTGGTCAGTCACGCCGAGCCGCTGCCCTCGCGCTGGAGCGTCCCGGCGTGGCGTGCGCTCGGTGCGGTGCTCGGGCCCGGCCTCAGCATGGCCGGCCTTCTCTACCTGGCGAGCGCGCTCGATTTCATGCGCGCGAGCGGGCGCTTCTAAGGAGCCGCGATGTCCTCGATCGAATGGCCGTTCGCCGCCATCGCCGCGATGCTCGCCGGCCCGGTGCTGTTCGCGCGCGGATTCACGACGCTGCGCATGCGCCAGCTCATGCTCAACACCCCGACCGCGCGCATCCGCTCGATGGCGATGGGCCTGGTCGAGGTGAGCGGCACGGTGGCGGCGCGCAGCACGGTGGTCGCCCCGTTCTCGGGACGCCCGTGCGCGTACTGGGAGATCGACGTCGCGACCCGCGGAAAAAACGTGTGGAACACGGTTCACAGGAACTGCTCGGGCAATCCGTTCTTCCTGCGCGACGAGACCGGTGTGGCGCTGGTCTATCCGCGCGGGGCCGAGAGCAAGATTCACTGCGGCGTTTCGGAAGAGTGCATGGGCGTGACGTTGCCCACCTTCTACGCCCAGTACCTCGAGGAACAGAACCTGGCGCTGCGCCACGTGTGGCGGATGGGAGAGATGCGCTTCCGCGAACGCATCCTCGAGGAAGGTCAGAGTGTGTTCGTGCTCGGCACCGCGATGCCGCGTCCCCGCGCGCTCTCGATCTCGGAAGACGTCGTGCTGCAGGCGACCGGCACCGACGACGCGCACACTCACCAGATCCAGACCTCGAGTGAAGAGGTGAGCGCGGTCATTCGTCAGGGCACCAACGAGAGAACATTCGTGATCAGCCAGGAATCCGAGCGGTCGCTCGGGGCCGAGCTGGGCTTCATCGCGCTGGCCAAGCTGGTGGGCGGCCCGCTGCTCGCGCTGGGTGGGCTCGCGTACTGGCTCGACCGCCTTGGCCACGGACACCCGTTCCGATTCTGAAGCAGAAGCCCCGGCACGACGCCGGGTGATGGACCCGAAACCGGAGGCCGAAGATGCATCCGATGGAAATCCTGGTCACCGTGGCGATCGGCTTTCTGCTGGTTGGCACGGTTGGATACCTGCTCTCGCTCTACAACAGCCTGGTCGCGCTCAAGAACAGCATCGGGCGGGCGTGGGCCAACATCGACGTGCTGCTCAAGCAGCGTCACGACGAGTTGCCCAAGCTGGTGGCCACATGCGAGGGCTACATGCAGCACGAGCGCGCGGTGTTCGACCGCTTGAGCGAAGCGCGCGGCGCACTGATGAAGGCGCGCGGGGTCGGTGAGCGTGCCGAAGCCGAGGGGCTGCTGACCAAGGCGCTCGGACAGTTCTTCGCGGTGGCCGAGGCGTATCCCGACCTCAAGGCCAACACCGGCTTCCTGCAGCTGCAGAGCCGGATCAGCGATCTCGAGAACCAGATCGCCGATCGCCGCGAGTTCTACAACGACACCGTGACCACATTCAACACGCGCATCCAGCAGATCCCCGACAATCTGGTCGCGGGATGGCTGTCGCTGACCCCGGCCGAGCTGTTCAAGGTCGAGGAGAGCGACCGGCAGGATGTGCAGATCCAGTTCAAGATGGCCGGCTAACAACCTCGCAACCGGTGCGACCCCCGGCGCTTCGCCGGGGGTCGCCACATTTCCTGGGCGACACGCGATCGCGGGACTCCCGCATTCGCGCTTGTGGGCCGCGCCTCGCGCCCGTAGCTTTGCGCCATGGCCTGTCGCCCCGGGAGGATCCCGGTCTTGCCTCCACGATCATGATGATCGACTCCACCGCCTCCGCCGAAATCTCGGATCGCTCCGCCTCGCGCACGGACACCCTGCGCGTGGCGGTGGTTGGCTTAGGCGCGCGCGGGATCGGGCATGCCACCGCGCTCGCCACGATCCCAGGCTGCGAGCTGGTCGGGCTCGCCGATCCGCGCGGTGCGGCGCGCCGCAACCTGCGCGGCATGGGCCACACCGCGCCGCGCTACCGCCGGGTCGAGCAGATGCTGGAGAAGACCTCGCCGCAGGCGGTGTTCGTCAGCGCGCCCCTGCCCGCGCGCGCAGCACTGGCGCGGACCGCGCTCGAGCAGGGCTGCGCGGTGTTCCTCGAGCGCCCGATGGCGACCACCGCGGAGCAGGGAGCGGAGCTGGTCGCGCTCGCCGCCGAACAGGGCATGCCGCTGGCCGTGGCGCATACGCTGGCCTTCGAGCCGGTGTTCGATGCGGCTCGCCGTGCGATCTCGTCCGGTGCACTCGGCAAGCTGTCCGAGGCGCGCGCCTCGATGTACGCCTCGCGCGTGTTCAGCGCACGCGAAGCGACGCGCTACGCCCACGGCGCCGCAGGCGGCGTACTCGCGCACATGAGCGTCGACCTGCTGTTCGTGCTCGGCCGGATGTTCGGCACTCCGGTCGAAGTGCGCGCCACCGCGAGCCGCCTCTACGGCACGCTCGAGGACGAGCTTCACGCCATGATGACGACCGAGGGCGGCGCCGAAGTCGGGTTCGACTCCTCGTGGAGCGTGCCGGGACATCCGTATCCCGCCACCGTGATCGAGCTGGCCGCCGAGCGCGGGCACCTGCTGGTCTCGGACGACGCGCTCGAGCTGGACCTGTCCGAGCCGAGCGGGGGTTTCCCCGCGGGAAGCACACTCCGCCGCATCGCGGACCTGCCGCAGCCGGCGCGCTTCGATGTGAGCGGCGAGGCGCGCTGGCTCGAAGACGCAGCGTTCGTCGCGTGGGTCGCGGGCGGATCGGCGCCTTTCAACACCGGCGAGGCCGCGCTTCAGACCCAGCGCGTGATGGAGGCACTCTATGAGTCCGCGGCCGCAGGCGGCACGAGCGTGAGCGTGGCGCGATGAAGCGCACTTTCGCCGCGCCGCGCCTGCTGCTCGGCGCCCGCTCACTGAGCGGGGTTTCGCGCGCCACCCGCGATCGGATGATCGAGCTGGCCGCGCGCTATCACGGGCCCGAGTCGCTGGCGGTGACGCTCTCCAAGGCGCTGGATGCGGGCGCCGAGGGTATCCTCGCCACGCCGGGTCCGGGGCTACGGGCCGCGCTGCGCGAGCTCAAGCGCACCGTTCCGATCGCCGCGGTGCTGCCGGTGCTCGACGAGCACGAACGCCGCGAGGTGGAGCCCTCACTCGAGGCGCTGATCCGCGAGCGCTTTCCCCAGGCCGGGTTTGCCGCAAAGTGGCGCGCGAGGTTCGCGGGGCTTGGGGCTGGCGGCGACTGGAGCCGGCTCGTGCCCAAGCTGATTGAGCTCGAGTCGGGCGCGGTGCGGCGGCGCGAGCTGTGCGCGGTGGTGCTGGCCGAGCCGATCGCGGACTGCGCGCTCGCGACCGGACACTCGAGGCTGTTCGCGCGATTCATCAAGTTCGTGCACGGGCGCTTTCGCGTCCCGGCAGGGATCGAGACCTGCAATCTGGGCGTGTTGCTGTCCAGTCTCGCCGAGTGGGAGATCGCGCCCGACTTCATCGTGGGTCCGGTCAACCCCGCGGGGCTCGGCATGAAGCCCGACCGCGACACGCTGCTCGCCGCGCTACGCCGCTCGCCGGTGCCGGTGCTGGCGACCGAGCTGCGCGCGGGCGGCACGGTGCCTCTCGCCGAAGGCGCGCGCTTCGCGCTCGAGAGCGGCGCCCGCGGTCTGGTGCCCGACCTGGTGGATTTCGAAGACGTGGCGGGCGAGCTCAAGACGCTCGCCGGCTGAGAGATTCGCCCGCGTTTCGCGGGCGCGCGCGTCCGATTGCACCCGTGCGCGCGGGTGTGCCAATCTCCGCCCGCCATCTATCGGACCCTCACCTACCTCATTCACGGAGGCATCATGTTCGCACTCGCGGCCCGCCGGCGGCGCGATCTACGCGTCGCAGTTCATGGGGTGCTCGTGCTCGTGTCGTGTGCGTGTGTGTCGGCGCCCGCGCTGGCGAAGGGCATCGTGAAGAACACGAAGGCCCTGCCCGCGAAGAGCTCTGGCATGATTCACACCGGGCTCGAGACGCTCGAATCGCAGGTGAGGGACTTCACTCTTCCCAACGGACTCAAGTTCATCGTGGTCGAGCGTCACGAGTCGCCGGTGTTCAGCTTCAACACGGTGGTGAACGCCGGCTCCGCGAACGACGCGGTCGGCACCACCGGAATCGCGCACATGATGGAGCACATGGCGTTCAAGGGCACCGAGCTCGTGGGCACGAAGGACTTCGCGGCCGAGGTTCCGCTGCTCGCCGGCGAGGAGCGCGCGTGGGACGCGTATCTCGCCGAGCGCCGGAAGGGAACCAGAGCGGACAGCTCGAAGCTGGCCAGGCTGAGCACCGATCTCAAGGACGCGCAGGAAGCCTCGCGCCGTCCGGTCGACTCGAACGGCTACACCCGCACCATCGAACAGAACGGCGGACAGGGCGTGAACGCGTTCACCTCGAACGACATCACCTCCTACTTCTACTCGATTCCGAGCAATCGACTCGAGCTGTGGTCGCTGCTCGAAGGCGGACGCGTCGCGCATCCGGTGTTCCGCGAGTTCTACAAGGAGCGCGACGTGGTCTACGAGGAGCGGCGCATGCGCGTCGAGTCCTCGCCGATCGGGCGAATGATCGACGAATTCATCCACGCCTCGTACACCGCGCATCCGTACGGCTTCGGCGGCATCGGCTTCCCCTCCGACCTGACCTCGTTCTCGCGCACGCAGGGCGAGGACTTCTACCGCCGCAACTACGTCGCGAAGAACATGGTGGTCGCGGTGGTCGGCGACGTGACGCTTCCCGAGGTGAAGACCTACGCTCAGAAGTACTGGAGCGATATCAGCGACGCCCCGGCGCCCTCGCCGCTCGACACCGTCGAGCCCGAGCAGAAGGCCGAGCGCCGCGTGATCCTCGAGGACAAGGCCCAGCCGTTCCTGATTGCGGGCTGGCACTGTCCCGCCGCGACCGATCCCTCGTATCCCGCGTACGAGGCGCTGGGGAGCCTGCTCGCCGGCGGAAACTTCGCCCGGCTGACCAAGCTGCTGGTGAAGGAGAAGAAGGTCGCGGTGCAGGTCGTGGCGAGTCCGGGATTCCCGGGGCAGAAGTATCCCAATCAGTTCGTGATCTTCGTGGTTCCGGCCGCGGGGCAGAACGCGCTCGAGGTCGAGAAGATGGTCTACGACGCCCTGGATGAGATCGCGACGAAGAAGCCATTCACGCAGGAGGAGCTGGACGGCTACAAGGTGCGCACGCGCGCCTCGCTGGTCGGCTCGGTGCGCTCGAACCGGGCGCTGGCCAGCTCGCTCGCCGAGGCGCAGACCTTCTATGGCGACTGGCACGAGTTCTTCCGGGGTCAGGAGCGGGTGCAGGCGCTCACCGTGGATGATGTGATGGGCGCGATGAAGCGCACGCTGGTGCGCTCCAACCGCACGGTGGGCGTCATCGTTCCGCCCGCAACCGAAACCGCCGCCAACGCGGGAGGGCGCTGACCATGAACCGCGTTTCCATTCGAATCCGTTTCCGGGTTTCGTCCACGCTCGCCGCGCTGCTGCTCGCGCTCTCCACGCTGCTCGTGTCCGGCGCACCGCCCGCGCGCGCCGCGCTCGATCCCAAGTTCGATCCGTCGAAGCTGACCATCCCCAAGCTGCATCCGATTCCGGCGTTCAAGCCCACTCGCTACGTCATGCCCAACGGCATCGTGGTGTTCCTGCTCGAAGATCACTCGCTGCCGACCGTGTCGCTCAGTATCGCTTCGCGGGCGAGCTCGCTCTGGGACCCGAAGGAGAAGACCGGGCTCTCGGGAATCACCGGCGTCGTGATGCGCAGCGGCGGGACGGCGACGCACAGCGGCGACTGGCTCGATGACCGGCTCGCGGCGATCGGCGCATCCATCCAGACCAGCATCGGCGTGGATGTCGCCACGGGCAGCTTCTGGTGTCTGACCGAAAACACCGGCGAGGTCTTAGGGCTGTTCGCCGACGTTCTGCGCCGTCCCGCCTTTCCCGAAGACAAGATCGAACTGTCGCGCGTCGGGGCGCGTCGCGAGATCGCGAGCCGCAATGACGAGATGCTGAACGTGCTGAGGCGGGTGGCGACGCAGGCGGTGTACGGCAAGGACAGTCCGGAAGGCCGCACCACCGAGTACGCGACCGTCGAGGCGATCCAGCGTGACGATCTGGTCAAGTGCCACGCCCAGGCGTTCCAGCCGAACCGGATGTTCCTGACCGTGTACGGCGACTTCAAGAGCGCCGACATGAAGAAACTGCTGGCCACGACTTTGGCAGACTGGAAGGGAAGCGGCGTGCCCGCGCCAAAGATTCCGGAGCCGGTCACGTCCACCACCAAGCGTCTGGTGTTCGCGCCGAAAGATGATGTGACCCAGGCCGGAATCGTGCTCGCCGAGCCGGGATTCAAGATGCTAGAACCCGACTATCCTGAGATGGACATTCTCGAGCAGGCGCTCGGTGGCGGGTTCCAGTCGCGGCTCTTCAACATCATCCGCACCCAGCGCGGACTCGCGTACGCGGCCGGTGCCGTATCCGGCGCGGGCTACATGAGGCCCGGAGTCTTCCAGGCGTACTCACTCACCAAGAGCGAGTCCACCATGGTGGCGCTCGACCTGCTCCGCTCCGAAGTCGTGCGAGCGACGCGCGAGCCGTTCACCGAGGATGAGACGCGCATCGCACGCGATTCGCAGCTCAACTCGCTGGTATTCCAGTTCGAGCAGCCGAGCCAGGTGCTCGCGCGCATGGCGAGCTACGAGATGGCCGGCTACCCGGCCGACTTCCTGCAGCGCTATCAGAGCGGCGTCGAGGCGACCACTCCGGCCTCCATGCTGGCCGCGGCGAAACGCCACATCCATCCGGACGCACAGGTGGTGATCATCGTCGGCAAGGAGAAGGACTTCGACCGTCCGCTCGATGCAATGGGGCTCAGCGTCGAGCGCGTGGACATCACGATTCCGCCGCCGCCTTCCAAGACCGCGACGCTGGGCGCCGCGACCCCGCAGCAGCTCGCGCGCGGGAAGGCGCTGCTGGCGAAGGCGGCCGACAAGGCGGGCGGCAGCGCCGCGTGGGCCGCGGTCAAGAGCCTGAGCATGGAGCAGGAGGCGACGGTGAGCATGCAGGGCCAGTCGATCCAGCTCGGCATGACGATGGTGTGGAAACTGCCCGACCGGATGGTGATCACGCAGAAGCTTCCGATGGGCGAGATGACGCAGGGCTTCGACGGCACGAACGGATGGATGAAGGGTTTCGGCCGGCTCCAGGATCTGCCGGCCAGCGGCATTGCGAGCTTCAAGCGCCAGTACCTGACCTCGATGTTCCATCTGTTCGGGCACCCGGAAGATCTCGAGGTGCGCGCGCTCGAGGAGCCGAGAGTGGTGGACGGCACCAGCTACCAGGTCGCGGCAGTGAAGAGCGACGACGTGCGCGACTGGACGCTCCTGTTCGCACCCGACGGATCGCTCGCGAGAATGGAGCGCCAGAGCGAGAACCCGCAGATGCCCGGGCTCGAGCTCACCATCTACGACGACTGGCGCGCGGTCGGGACGCTCCGCTATCCGCACGTCGAGAAGGTGGTGGTGGGCGGCCAGCCGTTCATGGAAGGAAAGGTCGCGAGCCTCAAGCTCAACCCGGAGCTGGACGAGGCGCAGTTCAAGAAGCCGGCGCAGTAGCGCGGGGCGGCGAAAAGTTTGCCCAAGCGCCGTCGCCGGCTAGTAGGCCTGCGTCCAGTCGTGCTGCATGCGGGTGGTGGTGAGGCTCATGCGCCGGCAGGTCTCGAGGAACGCGCCCGAATTCGGCCACGAGTGCTTGCCGCACGCGCACACCAGGCGCCCGCTCGGCTTCTCGTTCACCTCGCAGATCTTGCCGTCGTGTTCCTTGCACAGTGGGCACATGACCGCTCTCCTTCGAATGGGGGGTCGGGAGAGTAGCGCAAGCCCGGCGTCGCGCATAACCGGGGGCACGCCTACAGCGCCACGCCGGCTTCGGCGACCAGGTCGCTCGTGATCGCGTTCGCCTTTGCGATGCGCGCGTAGAGGTCCGCACTGCGCGTGCGCGTGCGCGGGAGTGCCGGATCGGAGAAATCGACGCGATACAGTCCGAAGCACCCCTTGTAGCCGTCCGCCCACTCGAAGTTATCCATCAGCGACCAGTGCGTGTAACCGATCACGTTGGCGCCGCGGTCGAGCGCGCGTCCGAGGTGAAGGAGGGAGGCGACCAGCGCGCGCGGACGGAACGTGTCCGTTGCATCGGCGAAGCCGTTCTCGGTGACCAGCACGGGCTTGCCAAGGCGCGCGACGCGCACCAGCGCCTCCTCGAGGCCACGCGGCCAGATCTCCCACCCCAGATCGGTGCGCGGCGCGCCGGGGCGTGTCACGTGCGGATCGGGCGCGAACATCTTCACCATCCAGCGCGTGTAGTAGTTGAGCCCGAACCAGTCGAGGCTGTCCTCGAGCGCGGGCACGTGACGCTTGACCGATCGCGCACCGGGGATGCCGAGCCGGATGTCCCCGGTCACCACCGCCTGCTCGACCGCATCGTTGAAGACCGCGTTTTCGAAATACGCACGCAGCACGTCGAGCGGGAACCACGGCCGCGCCGGTTCGAGCTGCGGATGGTGCTTGGCGAATCCGACCCACGCGGCGTGGCCATCGCCGTCGGCGTCGTGGCGATC
This sequence comes from Candidatus Eiseniibacteriota bacterium, assembly GCA_031370785.1. Lineage (GTDB taxonomy): Bacteria > Eisenbacteria > RBG-16-71-46 > RBG-16-71-46 > RBG-16-71-46 > DATJGS01. The sequence goes on from JANMQY010000067.1 coordinate 24,087, forward strand.
CTCCTCGTGCAGGATCCGGTAGGCGCGCCCGTGCGCCTCGAGCAGGTTCGCCATCACGCACAGCGCCGCGCTCTCGTCGTGCTTCGCCGGCGGCCACACGCCTTCGCTGTAGCTCCGGAACGCGTACACCTCGGGCTCGTTGATCGTGCACCACCAGTCCACTTCGCCGCCGTACTCGTGGGCGCAGCGCTTCACGAATTCGCAGAAGCACTGGATGGTCTCGGAGTTCTCCCAGCCACCCTTGTCCGCGATCCACAACGGATTGGTGAAGTGGTGGAGCGTCACCACGGGTTTCAAGGCATTGCGCGCGAGCGAGGCGAACACCGCGTGGTAGTGCGCGATCGCCTCGCTGTCGATCCGTCCGCGCTCGGGCTCGATTCGGCTCCATTCGATTGAGAGCCGGTGCAGGTTGTGGCCGTCGGCGGCGGCGAGCGCGAAGTCTTCGTCGAAGCGCTGGTAGTGGCGGCATGCGTCTCCGCTCACGTCACCAGCGTGGATCTTCCCCGGCATCTGTTCGAAGCGCCACCAGTCGTTGGCGCGATTGCCGCCCTCGACCTGGTGCGCCGAGGTCGCGGCGCCCCACAGGAACGAGTCGGGAAAGCGGCGCAGCACGGCGCTCATCGGTCGATCCAGATCGGCATGGGTCCCTCGAGAGAATTGCGCGAGGATAGCAGCGGCGCGCATCGCCTCCAACGGCAGGCTCGTGCTAACTTGCGCGTCTCATGAGCGACGTCGTCACGCGCGATCCGGACGGAGGGATGTTTCGCGCGCTGCGCCACCGGAACTTCCGCCTGTACTTCTACGGTCAGCTCACCTCGCTGATCGGCACCTGGATGCAGAGCGTCGCGCAGGGCTGGTTGATGCACCGGCTCACCGACTCGGCGTTCATGCTCGGCCTGCTCGGCTTCTGCCAGTTCCTGCCAGTAATGCTGGTCTCGCCCTGGGCCGGCGTGGTGGCCGACCGCGTGGACAAGCGGCGCCTGCTGCTCGTCACGCAGTCGTTCGCGCTGCTCCAGGCCGTGGCGCTCGCCACGCTGGTGACGCTCGGCGTGGTGAAGCCATGGATGGTCCTCGGGCTGGCGTTCGCGTTCGGCACCTTCAGCGCCTTCGACCTGCCGGCGCGGCAATCCTTCCTGGTCGAGATGGTGGGCAAGGAGGACCTGTCGAACGGCATCGCGCTCAATTCGATGGCGTTCAACACCGCGCGCGTGATCGGCCCCGCGATCGCCGGCGTGCTGGTGGCGAGCGTCGGTGAGGCCGGATGCTTCTGGCTGAACTCGATCTCCTACGTGGCGGTGCTGTTCAGCCTGTGGCGCATCGTCGTGCCGCGGCACGTCGACGAGCGCGGCGCGGGCAGCGCGCTCTCGACGCTGCAGGAAGGCGTCCGCTACGCGTGGAACGTCGGGCCGCTCCGGAATCTTCTCCTGCTGCTCGGGTTCACCGCCGGGTTCGGATTTCAGTATCAGATCCTGCTGCCGGTCTACACCCGCGACATCCTGCATGCGGGCCCCGGTGTGTACGGCATGCTGGTCTCGGCGTTCGGGATCGGCTCACTGCTCTCGGCGCTGCTGATGACACGCAAGCTCAACCGCTGGGGGCTGCGCCGCAACCTGCTCATCGGGCTGACCTCGGGCGGGATCGGGATGGCGGTATTCGCCTGGTCGCGCTGGCTGCCGCTCACGCTGGCGATGGGATTCCTCGCGGGCTTCGGCCTGATCCTCTACGTCGCGACCACCAACACCATGCTCCAGCTCACCACCGAGGACCGGTTCCGCGGGCGCATCATGAGCTTCTACACCCTGATGTTCGTGGGCACCGCTCCGATCGGCGCGCTGGCCTCGGGCTGGATCGCGCAACGCTACGGAGCGCCGGTGGCGACCAGCTTCTCGGCGCTGGTGCTGCTGGGCGGCGCGCTGTGGATGAGCTATCGCCTGCGCGTGATCGCCGCGCGCGAAGCCGGGGTGCCGCCCCCGGGACCCGGAGCGACCGAGAAGATGGGCTAGCAAGCGCAGCGCCCAGGATGGTGAGGTTGCAGGCGACCGGGGCTCGTGAGTTGGGGCCCGAGACGCGTTGAAGGGCCAGGATGGCCTTTCGACGCCTTCTCGATGAGCGAGGCGAAGGCAGGATGCCGTAGCCGAGCGTACCCCACTCACGAGTCCCGGCCGCCTGCAACCTCACTTTCCTAGGCGCGCACCGTCCGGCGCAGCGCGCTCGGGCCTGGGGTTCCGACCAGCGACCCCAGCGCCGTGCCCCACAGCGTGACCCGCGGCAGGCGCGGCCGGCGCGGGCCCCACGGAAATTCCGGATCCCGGCGCGCGTGATCGAGCGAGGCCTTTGCCCACAGCGCGGGCCACAGGCAGAACAGGCGATAGCGGACGTGGCGCCGCGAGATCAACTCGAGGTAGGCAGGAACCCGGGCGAGTGCGGCGCGTGCCAGCGTCTCGAGTCGTCCGGCGAGCTCGGAGACGCCGGGCCGATCGATTCCGACCAGCATCGGCGGGGTGAGATCGAACTCATCGAGCCACGCCGCGGGCACGTAGCAGCGCCCACGGCGCGTGTCGCTCGGCCAGTCGAGGAGGATGTTGGTCAGCTGCAGAGCTTCGCCGACGGCCGGCGCGCGATGCTCGCGCCCGGCGGCGAGAATCCCATCGGGGCGCTCCAGCGCGTTGAGCAGGCGGGTCAGCATAACGCCGACACAGCCCGCCACCACGTAGCAGTAGTCGTGCAGCTCTTCTTCGGTGTCGAGGTAGGACGTGCCCGGAGGGCGCGCGGCGGCACGGCTCGCGTAGCGGCTCATGCCGGCGCCGAGCGTGTTCACGCACGAGGACACCGGATGGCGCAGCTCGGACGGGAGGGCGGCGAAGGCGCGCCACACCCGCGGTAGGTTGGCGAGCAGCTCGAGATCGCTCGGCGCCTCCGCGAGATCGGCGGCCTGACGCGCCAGCGTGTCGGCGGCCTGGCGCCGCCCTCCGATCGCCTCGAGAAAGCACTCGAAGCGCGCGCGGATCTGCGCGGGGCTTCCCGGCCACGAATCCTCGAGCGCATCTGCCGCGCGGCACAGCAGATAGCCCACACGCACGGCCTCGCCCAGCGGTCCGTTGAGCAGGCGGATGTTGATGGCGAATGTGCGCGAGACGCGGGGTAGGACCTCGCGGCAGTAGCGACGGTCGGCCCGGAGCGAAGAGGAATCCATGAGAGGGCGCAGACTACACCCTGTCCGTCCGCTGCCGAAGCGCTCTCAAGGGTGGCCGCCAGCCAGCCGATACCATTCCCGGGGATGAACTTGAACTGCTCCAAGAATTTGATGCGCGCCGCGCTCGCGGTCGCGCTGGTCTGCGCCTGCGCACTGAACGTCGCCACGGCCGCTGCCCAGGGCTACCCCAGACTCGGGCTCTACGGCTCGATGACCGGCAATGGCTACCCGCTGTGGGATTCCGCGGGCACCGTGAATCAGGCGGCCATCGACGCGATCTCCCGCTTCGACGAAGTGATCTTCGATGCCAGCCCGATCACCCCGTACCGCCCCGACGTCGCCGCAATGATTCGCGCGCGCCATCCCGGCATCTCGCTGCTCGCGTACGTGACCGGAAACAGCATCTGGGACGCCAATCAGCCGGACTCGACAGTCCACTTTCCGACGCGCTACAACCACCTGGTCCGCGATCTCGGCGGCTACCTCTACAACAAGAGCGGTGGGTACTATTCGGGCGCGCGGGTCAATCTCGCGAAGAGGGATGGATCCGGCCGGTTCGTGGTCGCCGAGGCCATCGCCGACCTGTTCAACGACTCGATCCTCAACTCCGGGATCTGGGACGGCATGTTCCTCGACGTCTTCTGTCACAGCATCCTTTGGTCCCAGATTACTTCCGAGAAGATCGACGTGGTTCGTGCCGGCTACGCGAACGAGGCGGCGTTCGACGCCGCATGGATGGCCGCCACCGACACGCTCGCCGATCGGCTGCGCCGGCTCGGCGGGCCGAACGTGATCCTGATCGGAAACTGCATTCAGGGCGCCCACTACGCTTCGTTCAACGGCTGGATGCGCGAGAACTTTCCCTATCAGGGCGGCGGCACCTGGTACAGCAACATGCTGCTCGACCCCTCGGGTTACTTCTCGGACGATGCGAAATTCCGGCCGCCGCCGCACAACTACATCTTCACCGCGGCAAGCGTGCCAAACGCCAATTCGGGGAACAACAATCACGTGGCGAGATTCGGGCTCGGCTCCGCGGCGCTCGGCAGCGGCTTTGGAGTGATCGGCCCATCGAGCCGCCAGTCGGTTCCCTATCCCTACCACGACTGGTGGTACGACGAGTACGCGGTGGATCTGGCGACCGGGCAGTCTTCGGCTCAGCTCGCGCACACCGGCTGGCTTGGCCTGCCGCTCGCGCCCTACTACCAGATGATCTGGGTCGGGACCAATCCGGATGCGTGCAGCAATCCCGGATTCGAGACCGACGTGACCGGCTGGGTCCATAGCAGTGTGATCGGCTCGACGGTGTCGCGCGACATCGCGACCTCCGCGTTGGGGAGTGCCTCGGCGCACGTCACCGTGCCGACCACCAGTTCGGTGCCGTGGGCGGTCGCGTTCTCGACGAACGGCACGATCCCGGTCAACAACGGCTGGGGATACGCCGCGACGTTCTGGGCCAAGGCCGCGGTGCCTCGCACCATCCGCGTTGCGCTGGGCGGGGTGGTCTCGGGCGAATTCGCCTCGAGCGCGCTCGTGATCGGCACGACGTGGAAGCAATACCAGGTCGCCCTGATCGCGAGCGGCTCGGGGTCGTCCAGGCTCTCCTTCCACCTGGGCAGCGAAGCCGGTGACGTGTGGCTCGACGACTGCCACCTTCAGATCGGCGCGACCACGATCTATCGGCGCGACTTCCAGAACGGCACCGTGCTGGTCAATCCTTCGACCAACTATCTGACCGTCCCGCTCGAGCGCCAGTTCCGCAAGATCTCGGGCGCCTCGGATCCGGGCGTGAACGACGGTGCGATCGTGAGCCAGGTGACGCTGGGACCTTCGGACGCGCTGTTCCTGATCGGCTCCGACCAGATCCCGCCGTCGATGGTCAACGACCTGCGACGCGTGCCGTGAAGCGGGCCCGCTAGACCTCTTCGATCTCCGCAGTCCAGCTCGGCGCGCGCCGAGATCGCATCGCGTCCGAGCTTCACCTGACGCACCTCCAGTGCGCCATTGAGGGTTCCCAGCATTCACCCGGCCGTAGCCGCGACGATGTAGTCGACCGGCAGCGGCAGCTCGCGCACGGGCTCGAGCCGGTAGAACTCGCGAATCGGTCCGTGCACGCCCATCTCGAACGTCTCTCCGGTCTCGAGCGTGGCGCGGCGGTGCAGGATGCCGAGCACTTCCACGGTGCAACGCGACGTGTAGAGCGGCTCGCTCATGACGTGTCCTCGGCGTGAGAGGGGAGAGTCGGACGCAGGCGTCCGCATCCGCATCAGCGCGGCTTTCACGCCCTCCACCTTTATGCTAATTTTCGCGGCCGTCCATCCCGAATTGCATCGATTCGTCCCGCGCACGCGCCACACCGGAGGAAAGCCTGTCCCATCCGCGGGCGTTTACGATTCTCGGTCGCCTCGGCATCGCGAGCGCGCTGCTGACGTATGCGCTGATCATCATCGGATCGGTGGTGCGCACCACGGGCTCGGGGCTCGCCTGCCCCGACTGGCCGCTGTGCGAGGGCCGGCTGATCCCGCGGCTCGAGTTTCACGTGCTGATCGAGTGGTTCCACCGCCTGCTCGCGCTGCTGGTGAGCGTGATGCTGGTCGCGACCGCCGGCTGGACCCTGGCGCACCGCGAAACCCGGGCGCGACTCGGCGGGCTGGCCCTGCTCGCGCTCGGGCTGCTCTTCGCGCAGGTGCTGCTCGGCGCGCTCACGGTGTGGAAGCTGCTCGATCCCTCGATCGTGAGCGGTCATCTGGCGGTGGCCCTGCTCCTGTTCTCGACGCTCCTCGCCCTGGCGCTCATCGCCCGCAGCGAGGCCGAGTCCGGGCCCGCGCCCGAAATCGAGCCGGCCCCGCGCCCCGGGATGCGCGGTGGCGCACTCCTGCCACTTTTCGCGCTGGCCACCGGAATGACGTACGCGCAATCTCTGCTCGGTGGGCTGGTGAGCACGAATCACGCGGGTCTGGTGTGCCCGGAGTGGCCCACCTGCAACGGGCAGTGGTTTCCCCCGCTCGAGGGACTGGTCGGATTGCAGATGATCCATCGCTATGGCGCCTACGCGCTGGTGCTCACCATGCTGCTGGTCGCGCTGCGTGCGCGCAGCTCGTCCGACGGGTCTATCCGGGCCGGCGCCTCGCTCGCTTTCGGGCTCACGCTCTCGCAGATCGTGCTCGGGGTGTGCAACGTGTTCCTCGGCACGCCGCCATGGCTCTCGGCGGCGCATCTCGCGACCGCGGCCGCGATTCTCGGAGTGCTGGTGATGACCACCTGGCGGGTCGGCAGGGCGGAAGCCCGCAGCGCGGAGCCTCGAATGGTGGGAGCGGTGCGATGAGCCTGGCGATGCCGCAGGTCACTGCGCGCCGCCAGGCGCTGGCCTACCTCGAGCTCACCAAGCCGCGGATCGTGTTGCTGGTGGTGCTGACCGGCGTGCCCGCGCTGCTGATCGCCGCGCACGGCTTCCCCTCCGCGCGCGTTTTCTTCGGCACGCTGCTCGGCACGGTGCTGGCCGCCGCCTCGGCGGCGAGCTTCAACATGTACTTCGACCGCGACATCGACGCGCTCATGCGCCGCACCGCGACGCGCCCGCTGCCCGCGGGAGTGCTGCCGGCCTCGAGCGCGCTCGGGCTCGGCTTCGTGCTGGCCGGGCTCGCGTGGATGGTGCTGCTCCTTGCCGGCAACATTCTCGCCGCGCTCATCGGGCTGGCCTCGATCTTCTACTACGCGGTGGTGTACACGGTCTGGCTCAAGCGCCGCACGCCGCAGAACATCGTGATCGGCGGCGGCGCCGGCGCCTCGGCCCCGCTGATCGCGTGGGCCGCGGTCACCGGTCGCATCGATCTGGCCGCGGTGCTGCTCGCCTCGATCGTGTTCCTGTGGACCCCGCCGCACTTCTGGGCGCTCGCGCTCTACCGGAGCGAGGACTACGCGCACGCGCGCATTCCGATGCTGCCGGTCACGCACGGCGAGCGCGAGACGCGGCGCCAGATCCTGCTCTACACGCTGGTGCTGGTCCCGGTGACGCTGGCGCTCGGGCCGCTGGGCATTGCCGGCTGGGTGTACACCGTGCCTGCAACACTGCTCGGCGCGGCGTTCGTATTCTACGCGGTGCGGTTATGGCGCAGCGGCTCGACCGCGCACGCGGTGCACCTGTTCCGTTACTCGATCCTGTACCTGTTCCTGCTGTACGCGCTGCTCACCGCGGATGCGGTGCTGCGCATCCTGGTCCGTCGAGGCGTTGTGTAGACAGACGAGAACGCGGCCGCATCTCCGCCGCAAGGCGTGGATGCGGAAGGACTTCACTCCGGGGACCGAGCGTGGTAGCTTCCCGCGCGGTTTGCTGTCGCCGAACTCGATACACCCGATCGAAACGTCTTTCGCTACCCGAGGAGCTCATGGCGGTTCGCGGCAACCGAGCTGGTTTCTCCCGCTGGACAGGCGCTCTGTTCGCCGCCGCGACGCTCGCACTGCTCGCGACCGGCTGCTCGCTCCGCGATTTTCCACAGAGCAGCCTCCACCCGCATTCCGACTACGCGTGGACCATCCAGCACCTGCTCGAGCAGCTCACGTTCTGGGTGGTGGTCATCTTCGCGCTGGTCCAGGCGCTCCTGATCTATACGGTGATCCGCTTCCGGAGCCGCCCGGGCGCGCCCGATCCAAAGCCGGTCCACGGCAACACCGTGCTCGAGATCGCATGGACCGTGGCCCCCGCGATCATCCTCACCGTGATCGCGGTGCCGACGGTGATGGCGATCTTCCAGACCCAGGGCAAGCCGCCAAAGGATGCGATCCACGTCAAGGTGGTCGGACATCAGTGGTGGTGGGAGTTTCAGTATCCGGAGCTCGGCGTGGTGACCGGGAGCGAGATGCACGTGCCGGTGAACAAGCCGGTCGCCGTGGATATCGAAACCGTCGACGTGCTCCACAGCTTCTGGTTCCCGGCGGTGGGCGGCAAACGCGACGCGGTGCCGAACCACACCAATCGCATGTTCTTCACGCCCGACTCGGTGGGCGAATTCCCGGGGCAGTGCGCCGAGCTGTGCGGCATCTCGCACGCCAACATGCGCATGAAGCTGTTCGTGGACACTCCCGAGGCGTTTGCGGCCTGGGTCGCCGACCAGAAGAAGCCGCCGGCCGAGCCCGACAGCTCGACCCTCGCGGGCAGGGGCAAACTGGAGTTCTCGAACGGCGCGTGCGTGAGCTGCCACACTATCGACGGCATTTCCGCGGGCACGATCGGCCCCAACCTGACGCACTTCGGCAGCCGCACCTCGATCGCCGGTGCGATCTATGACAACAACACCGAGAATCTGGCCCACTGGATCGCGACGCCCGACAAGCGCAAGCCCGGAACGCTGATGCTCAACCTGGGTCTCGAGAAAGCCCAGGTCGATGCGCTGGTTGCCTACATGCAGAGCCTGAAGTAGCGCCCCAGGAGAACGGAGAGCATGGCCACCACCGTTGCGACCGCCCACGCGCCTGCCGAAACCCAGAGCGGAGTGTGGAGCTGGATCACCACCGTCGATCACAAGCGCATCGGGGCGCTGTACGGCGTGACCGCGTTCATCTTCTTCATGCTGGGCGGGATCGAAGCGCTGCTGCTTCGCATCCAGCTGATGAAGCCGGAGAACACCTTCATCGGCCCGGACGTATTCAACCAGCTCTTCACCATGCACGGCACGACCATGATCTTCCTCGCGATCATGCCGCTGTCGGCCAGCTTCTTCAATTTCATGATTCCGCTGATGATCGGCGCGCGCGATGTCGCCTTTCCGCGGCTCAACGCATTCAGCTACTGGGTCTATCTGTTCGGCGCGATCTTCCTCAATCTGAGCTTCGTGCTGGGTGGCGCGCCCGACGTCGGCTGGTTCGGCTATTCGAATCTGACCTCGTCGCAGTACTCGCCGGGACACGGCGTGGATTTCTGGGCGATCGGCCTGCAGATCCTCGGCGTCGCCTCGCTGGCGGCCGCGTTCAACTTCATCGTGACCATCGTCAACCTGCGCGCGCCGGGAATGAAGATGATGCGCATGCCGCCGTTCGTGTGGATGACGCTCGTCACCTCGTTCCTGATCATCTTCGCGTTTCCGGTGATCACGGTCGCGCTGGTGTTCCTGCTGTTCGACCGCTTTACCGGCACCAACTTCTTCGTGCCCGCGGCGGGCGCCGATCCGCTCCTGTGGCAGCACCTGTTCTGGCTGTTCGGCCACCCCGAGGTGTACATCCTGATCCTGCCGGCGATGGGCATCGTGTCGGAGGTGCTGCCCACGTTCTCGCGCAAGCCGCTGTTCGGCTATCCGGTGGTCGTGTACTCGGGAATCTTCATCGGCTTCATGGGCTGGGGGGTGTGGAGTCACCACATGTTCTCGGTGGGGCTCGGGCCGCTGGCCGATTCGTTCTTCGCGATCAGCACCATGCTCATCGCGATCCCGACCGCGGTGAAGATCTTCAACTGGATCGCGACCATGTGGGGCGGACGCATCGAGCTCAAGACCGCGATGCTGTTCGCGCTCGGATTCATCTGCCTGTTCACCATGGGCGGGCTGTCGGGATTCATGCATGCCTCGCCGCCCGCCGACCTGCAGCAGACCGACACCTACTTCGTGGTCGCGCACATTCACTACGTTCTGTTCGGCGGCGCGATCATGGGCATCTTCGCGGGCCTTTACTACTGGTTCCCCAAGATGACCGGCCGGCTGATGAACGAGAAGCTCGGCCAGATCCATTTCTGGCTCACCATGATCGCGATGAACCTGACGTTCTTCCCGATGCACTTCGTCGGCCTGCTCGGGATGCCGCGCCGCGTCTACACCTACGCGCATGGAATGGGCTTCGACACGATGAACCTGATGTCCACGGTTGGCGCGCTGCTGCTCGCGATCTCGGTGTTGGTGTTCGTCATCAATTTCCTGACCAGCGTGAGGAGCGGCAAGGTTGCGGGCAACGATCCGTGGGGTGGAGCCTCGCTCGAGTGGGCGATTCCATCGCCGCCGCCGGCCTACAACTTCGCCTCGCTTCCGGTCGTGCACAGCCTGGATCCGCTGTGGCACACCGAGAGCCGCGAATCCGCGCTCGCCTCCAACCAGCGCACCGGACCGATTCACATGCCGCCGAACTCGTTCTGGCCGATCGTGAGCGCGTTCGGCATGACCCTGATGATGTCCGGAATGATCTTCGGCTGGTTCGCCGGAATCCCGGGCCTGATCATCATGCTGGTAGGCATCTACTCGTGGGCTTTCGAGCCATGCGTCTGAGCGCGCTCCACGCGGGAGGAATCTGAACTTGGCAGCCGTCGCCGTCGCACACTCCGAAGCTCACGAGCCGCACCACACCAGCACCGGCCTCAACAGCCGGAAGATGGTGTTCTGGGCGTTTCTCGGCTCCGAGTGCATGTTCTTCGGGTCCCTGATCGCCACCTATCTCGTCTACAAGGGACGCGACTCGATCGGGCCGCATCCGCATGAGATCCTCAACATTCCGTTCACCTCGGTGAGCGCGTTCGTTCTGCTCATGAGCAGCCTTACCATGGTGCTGGCGCTCGCCGCCGTGCAGCGTGGCAACAACAAGGGCACGAAGATCTGGCTGGCCGCGACCGCGCTGCTCGGAATGATGTTCATCGGCGGGCAGGTCTACGAGTTCTCGCAGTTCTTTCACGAGGGACTGAAGCTCCAGACCAATCTGTTCGGATGCAGCTTCTTCGTGCTGACCGGTTTCCACGGCACGCACGTCACGGTCGGGGTGATCTGGCTGTGGACGCTGTTCGTGCTCGCATCGCGCGGGAAGCTGCCGACGGAGAAGGCGCTCGATGTCGAGATCGCCGGCCTGTACTGGCACTTCGTGGACGTGGTCTGGATCGCGATCTTCACGCTCATCTACCTGCTCCAGTAGCGAGGGCGGCATGTCGGACCACACGACACACGCGGCGCATACCGAGGGGGGACACGGTCACCCCGGCGCGAAGCAGTACCTTGGAATCGCCATCGTCCTGACGCTGATCACCGCGGTCGAGGTGGCGGTGTTCTACGTGCCGGCGATGAAGGGCATGCTGGTGCCGACACTGCTCTCGCTCTCCGCGCTCAAGTTCGCGCTGGTCGCGATGTTCTACATGCACCTCAAGTTCGACCACCGGCTGTTCTCGTGGCTGTTCGTGGTGCCGATGGTGATCGCGACCTTCGTGATCCTGGCGCTGATGAAGCTGTTCGGGCGCTGGTAGGGAGCAGGGCGCGGAGCGTCGGAGGGAGTGCCGTGCGCTCGCGATGCGTCGACTGCCTGGGCCGGGGGTAATCGCGGGCCGCGCGGCTGAAAAGGATCGAGCCCCGGAAGGTTTCCCCTCCGGGGCTCATTTGGTAGCGGGGGCTGGATTTGAACCAGCGACCTTCGGGTTATGAGCCCGACGAGCTACCAGGCTGCTCCACCCCGCATCAACCGTGGTGGACCATAGCCTTGACCCTCCTGGCTGTCAAGCCGACCGGAACCGGGTTCGAGCGCGGAATCGGCGTTGCGCGATGGACATGCGGTGGCTATTCTCCCTCGCCTTGACCGGGCCAATGGCGTGTTTCACGCGCTCGATCCACATCATGCAGGGGAGGTTCGCGTTGATTCGATTCTGGCTCGGTGCCGTGCTGGCGCTTGCCGCGATGGTCGCTCTCGCGGCCCAGGCGCCGCAGGCGTTCGCGGCCGCCGATGTGCACAAGCTCAACCTCGTGCTCTCGGCCATGCCCTCCCAGGTCAATGCCGGCGATTTCAACACCGCCATCGAACGCTTCAACAAGGTCCGGCTGGCATCCCAGGGGCTCGAGGGGCTCGCGAAGATCAATTTCGCATGGCAGTTCGACGCGCAGCTGCACTACTTCGTGCGCTCGAACGTCGCGGTCAACCTCGGCGTCGGCCAGCTGCGCACGCAGAGCAAGCGCGAATTCCTGCCCGCGATCCTGCAGGACGTCACGATCCGCGCCGAGATGCTGTCGGTGCCGGTGCACATCGGCCTCGACTACTACTTCACGCCCTACAACCAGGGCGACTTCCAGGCGCGCGGCTACCTCGGCGGCGGGTTCCTCGATCTGGTCGGGAACAAGGCGCTGATCGAGCAGGTCGACACCAATCCGGATTCGGTGACGACCGCGAAGTTCGGCCCGAGCTTCAGGAGCGTGTACGTTCGCGACAGTCCGGGCTACTTCGTCGAGGGCGGAGTGCACATGTTCTTCGCCTCGCACTTCTCGGTGATGCTGGGCGTGCTGTACCGGAGCGCGCAGATCAACAACATGCTCGACCAGGAGACGCGGCAGCCGATCTACCGCTATCCGGACGGCAAGCCGTTCCAGCTCGATGTCGGCGGGG
>JANMQY010000101.1:0-20370 GCA_031370785.1 Candidatus Eiseniibacteriota bacterium
CGCCCGTCCGAGGCGGACCGCGGCTCGCAGGGCGCCTCTCCCGCTCACGAGGCCGGACCGCCACTGCTCGCCGCGCTGTTCGACACCGAACTGTTCGGGCACTGGTGGTTCGAAGGTCCCGCCTTTCTCGAGCGCGCCCTGGAAGAGATCGAGCGCCTCGGGGTCGAGCCGGTCGCGATCGAGGGGTGGCTCGAGCGCCACCCGCCGGTCGATGCGGTATCGCTCGGTGAGGGTTCGTGGGGCGAGGGTGGCGACCATCGGATGTGGTGGAACGACGGCACGCGCGAGGCGTGGCGCGCGATCCACAGCGCCGCTCAGCGCTTCGAGACGCTCGCCGAGCGGGCGGCGGGAGTCGCGGACGAAGCGCTGCTCGATCGGCTGCTGGTCCAGACCGCACGCGAGGTGCTGCTGCTCGAGGCCTCGGACTGGACCTTCCTCATCACCAGCGGCGCGGCGAAGGACTACGCCGAACGCCGCATCCGCGAGCACGCCGCGGACGCCGCGCGGCTGTCGGCCCTGGTGGAACGCCGGATCGATGGCGCCGCGCTCAGCACCGGCGAGGTCGAGGCCCTCGAGGCACTCGAGCGGCGCGACGCGCTGTTCCCCGATCTCCAGTGGCGCGAGGCGGCGGGTCTCTAGCTTTTCGCGAGCGCCGCGAGCCGCTCGCTCGGAGCGAGCGGAGCGCGATCGAGCAGACCCTCCACCTCGCGCGACGCGCGCATCGGCAACCTCACGCCGTTCTCGTCCTCGAGGCTGCGATAGCTTCGCCCGAGGGAGCGCAGCATCTCCGCACGGCCGATCTCGAACCAGCGCAGGTGGGTCGCGTAGTAGGCCCAGCCCATCTGGTCGGTGTCGCCGTAGCGCACCCGGAACGAGAAGCCGTGCATCACGCCTGCCCCTCGGCACGCGCCGAATCCGGGGCAGCGCCCGACCCGACGCCGACATCCACGGGATCCGGCGCGGTCTTCCACCGGCGGTGCAGCCAGAACCACATCTCGGGGCGTGCGCGCACCTGACGCTCCAGCTCGGCGGTGTGGAGCGCGGTCAGCGCACGCACCGCATCGGGCGCGGTGGGATCGGAGGCGACCAGCGGCGGAAGCAGTCGCAACCGATGGCGACCATCGAGGAGGCGCTCGGCGAATCCCATCACGATCGGTGCCCCGGTGCGCAGCGCGATCCGGGCCGGGCCGGTCGGCGTGCTCGCCGGGCGGCCGAAGAACGGCACGAACACCCCGTGACGCCGCGCATCCTGGTCCGCGACCAGCGCGACCCAGCGGTTTGCGGCCAGCGACTGGAGCACCCCGCGCACTCCACCGCCGATCGGAATCTGCCCGACCCCGGAGCGCTCGCGCTCGCGCCCCAGCATTTCGTCCACGCCGGGGTTCGACAGCGGCTGAACCACGAAGTCGACCGGATGAATGCGGCCGAGCCAGCCCCCGAGCAACTCGAAGTTGCCGAAGTGTCCGGTCAGGAGCAGCGCGCCTCGTCCGGCGGAGCGCGCCGCCTCGAGGTGCTCCAGACCCAGGACCCGCTCGACCACCTCCCCGTCCGGCGCGTGCACCAGATCCGAAAGCCGCGCGTACTCGACCAGCACCCGGCCCAGCTCGTGATAGTGCGCCGCGAGAATCGCCGCGCGCTCTTCCGCCCCGCGCTCGGGAAAGGCCAGCGCGAGATTCTGCTCGGCGACATGCCGGCGCATGCCGAGTGCGCTCGCGGTTGCACCGAGCGAGACTCCCCAGTCGAGCGTGGTGCGCCAGGGCGCGCGGCGGATTCCGGCGCGCAATACCTTCGCGAGGGCGGTCTGGAATCGATGCGATGCCCTCACCTGCGCCCCGCCGCCCGCGCCCAGCGCTGCCCCGGGAGCGCAACCGCCGCACCGCTCCACTCGAGGACAAGGAGCGCGGCGAGCGCGGCGTCGGGTGCGAGCCCGGATCTGGCCACCAGCGCTTCCACGCCGAGCGGACGCTCTGCGAGCGCAGCGAGGAGGCGTGCCTCGGGCGTGGCTTCGGCGGGCGGAGTCGAGTCGCAGAGTCGCGCAGGCGCCAGCGCCGGCCGCGCGGCGGATGAGTCGTGCGCGCTCAGCGCGTCGATGATGTCGCCTGCGTGCGCGCACAGACGCGCGCCGCGTCGGATCAGCTCGTGGACGCCCCGGCTGGTCTCGCGGTCCACATCGCCGGGCACCGCCAGCAACGGGCGGCCAAGCCGGAGCGCAACCGCGGCGGTGGTGAGCGCGCCGCTGCGCTCGGCGGCCTCGACCACCACCACCGCTGCGGACAGCGCCGCGATCAGGCGGTTGCGGGTCAGGAACACGCCGCGCCCAGGCGGCGGACCCGAGGCGCGCTCGCTGACCAGCGCACCTTGCGCCGCGATCGATTCGGCGAGCGCCGCGTGATGCAGTGGAACGATCGCATCCAGTCCGCCGGGAACCACCGCGACCGTGATTCCGTTCGCATCCAGAGCGCCGCAATGCGCGGCGGCATCGATACCGCGCGCGAGCCCGCTCACCACCGCGAACCCGAGCCCGACCAGATCTCCCGCCAGGCGTCGCGCCTGGGCGAGCCCGTAATCGGAAGCCGCGCGCGAGCCGACCAGCGCCACGCACCGCGAGCGCGGCGGCACGACGCCGCGCGTGTAGAGAAACGGCGGAGCATCGGGAAGGTCGAGCAGCGCGGCCGGATATCCATTCGTGCCGCGCGCAGAGGCGCGAAGCTCTGCGGCCGGCCCCTCGCGCACCAGTGCGCCACCATCGCGAACGCCGCTATGGCTGGGGATCGCCTGCATGGCTGCCGCCCTCTCCCGGGCGATTCCGGGTGGGCGGGGGCCCGGTGAGCAGTTCCCACTCCACGCCCTCTTCGCTGGCGCGCACCAGAGCGTGATCGTCCGAGAGCCCGCCCTCTTCGTGCGCCATCAGCTCGTCGCTGCGCATCAGGCGCTCGACACGGTCGAGCAGCGCGCGGTCGCGCTCACCCAGCTCGTCGAGACGGCGTCGCCTGAGATCGGGCGGCAACCGGTGCATGCCCTGTGCGACCGCGATCGCGCCGCGCTGAAGCCCGATCGCGACCAGGGCGTCGCGCGCCGCGACGGCCACGGTCGCATTCGCATCCTCGGCCAGGCGCAGCAGCGCCGGGACCGCGGGGCGATATCCGATCCGCCCGAGCACGCGCGCGGTGCTGGTGCGCGTGAACCACAGACCCTGTTCGAGCATCGGCAGGAGCACCGGCGCGCCGCGGTCGGCCATGTGCAGGAACGCCTCCTCCGCCAGGTCGCGCAGGTACCACGATTCATCGCACAGGCATTCCACCAGCAGCGAGAGCGCCTCGGGATCGGTGCGGGACTCGAGCCCGGCCACGTACTCGCGCTTGGCGGTCAGCCCGCGCGAGCTCAGGAAATCCAGCGGCTTGCCCTGCGAGAACTTGTCGTCGCTCATGCTTCGCTCTCAGGGTCGGCCGGAGCCACGGCCGGCGCGGTGAGCAGCCACAGCTCGTCGAGCAGCTCGCGCAGTCCATCGCCGGTGTGGGCACTGATCAGGCGCGCATCCGGCAGACCGACGCGCGCGGGCGCTCCCGCGCGATCCTCCGGCGCCAGCAGATCCGACTTGGTCAGCACCACCACCTTTGGCCGCTCCGCGAGCGCGGCGCTGTGCAGCGCCAGCTCGCGCTCGAGCGTGGCGAGATCGCGCGCCGGATCCTCGGCGGTCACGTCGAGCAGACAGGCCAGCGCGCGGGTGCGTTCGAGATGGCGCAGGAACTGGAGTCCGAGGCCCTTGCCCTCGTGCGCGCCTTCGATCAGACCGGGTACATCCGCAACCACGAAGTTCCGCTCCTCGTCGAGCACCGCGATCCCCAGATTGGGCTCGAGTGTGGTGAAGGGATACGCCGCGATCTTCGGACGCGCCCGAGTCAGGCGAGACAGCAGCGTGGACTTTCCGGCATTCGGAAGGCCGACCAGACCGACATCGGCGATGAGCTTGAGCTCCAGCTCGAGCCGCCGCTCCTCGCCCGGCTCGCCGGGATCCGCGCGCCGGGGCGCCTGATGCGTCGAGGTCGCGTAGCGCGCGTTGCCGCGACCTCCGCGCCCACCGCGCGCCGCCACCAGCTCGTCGCCTTCCTTCAGCAGATCTGCGACCACCTCGCCGGTCTCGACGTCGCGGAGCACGGTGCCCGGCGGGACCTTCACGATCAGGTCTTCGCCGTCGCGCCCGGTGCGGTTGTTTCCGGACCCGGGACGACCGTGAACCGCACGGTATCGAGGCTGTTCGCGGCAGTCAAGAAGTGTGCGCACGTGAGGGTCGACGCGCAGGATCACGCTTCCGCCACGCCCGCCATCGCCACCGTCGGGACCGCCCTTGGGCACGTATTTCTCACGGCGGAAGCTGACGCAGCCCGAGCCACCGTTGCCGGCCAGCACGTGAATCCGGGTCAGATCGACGAGCATGGCTAGCGCACCCTCGCGCCGAGCGCGGCGATCACGGCATCCGCCATCGCCTCGGTGGTGACGCCACGCGCCGCATCCTCAGGGGCATGCAGGTCGCGGGTCACGCAGTGACCCTCGGCGAGCACCTGGGCGATCGAAGCCTCCAGCCTCTCTCCGGCCTCGAATTCACCGAGGTGCCGCAGCATCGCCGCGCCCGAGAGGATGAGTGCGGTCGGATTCATCATTCCCGATCCTTTGAACTGGGGGGCCGAGCCGTGCACTGGCTCGAACAGCGCGACCGACTGCCCGTAGTTCGCGCCCGGCGCCACCCCGAGCCCGCCCACCAGGCCCGCGCACAGGTCAGAGACGATGTCGCCGTACAGGTTCGGCAGCACCAGCACGTCGAACGTCTGGGGACGCTGCACCAGCTGCATGCACAGTGCGTCGACGATCATGTCCTCGAACGCGATCTCGGGGTGCAGTGTGGCCACCTCGCGCGCGACCTGGAGGAACAGGCCGTCGGTGTACTTCATGATGTTGGCCTTGTGCACCGCGGTGACCTTGCGCCGGCCGTGATGCCGCGCGTACTCGAATGCAAACTCCACGATGCGGCGCGAGCCGGTCACCGAGATCGGCTTGAGCGAGAGCGCCGCGTCGTCGCGAATGGTGCGTCCGGTGTGTCGTTCCACCACCGCGCGGATCTCGCGCAATCCTTCCGAGCCGCGCTCGAACTCGATGCCGACGTAGAGGTCCTCGGTGTTCTCGCGCACGATTACCAGATCCACCCCCGGCACCGCATTGCGGATCCCGGAATAGGTGCGCGCCGGGCGCAGATTCGCGAACAGATCCAGCTCGGTGCGGAGCGCGACATTGACCGAGCGGAATCCGCCCCCGATCGGAGTGGTGAGCGGACCCTTCAAGCCCACCGCGTTGCGCTTGAGCGATTCGATGACGCGCGGCGGCAGCGGCGTGCCCTCGGTCGCCACGACGTCGGCTCCCGCGTTCTGCACGTCCCACTCGAACTGGACTCCGGTCGCCTCCAGCGTGCGGCGGGCCGCGGCGGTCAGCTCCGGACCGATCCCGTCGCCCGGGATCAGGGTGACACGGTGCTTCAAGGATGCCTCCTCGGCGCGGTCATTCCGGTTCCCGCAGGGTCGCGAGCAGACCGCCGCGGGAGAGGCGGATCACCTCGCGCGTATCGAGCGCGTGCCTCACCGTGTACTGGGTGCCCTGCGTGAGATTGCGCGCGACCAGCGCGCGCCCCGGCGCCAGCGCTTCGGGCAGCCCCGGAATCTCGAGCTCATCTCCGGTCGCGACCGCGCTCGCGTCCGCGCCGCTGACGAACTCGAGAGGCAGTATGCCGCTGAGCGCCGCGAGGTGCGCGAACTCGGGCGCGATCGAGCGGGCGAGGAATGCCCGCACGCCGAGCGCGACCGGCGCGAGCGCGGCAGTGTCCCATGCCACGCCGGACCCAAAGCGCTCGCCCGCCACCAGGAAGCCGCCGCCCGCTTCGCGCGCGTGGCGCGCGAATCCCGGCTCCGCGTCATCGAGCGTGAACTCGGCGAGCGCATCGAGGTCACCGACCAGCGGCCGCACCTTCGCGCCCCACGGCACCAGCATCTCGGTCGTGACGTCGTCGCCCAGCCGGCGCAGAACCACACCGCGCAACGCGCCTTCGAATGGGCGCCCGGCCGGAAACCTGGGCGCCTTCGCCGGCGTCTCGGCCGGGCTGCCGAGCCGTGGCGCCTGACCCGCCGCGAACACCAGAGGCGCCGCGCCCTGGCGAGTGAAATCCAGCACCCGTCGTGGATCCTCGAGCGCGCCCTCGAGCGCCGCCGCGACGCAGGTCGCGATGCCGGCCGCCTGCCAGCGCGAACGCCCGGGCGGCAGATCGCCGGGTCCGGCGCCGCAGCACAGCCCGAGCGTCGCCGCCACCGGCCTCGCCCCCGCCTCCTCGATCTGCGCCCCGGCCGCGGCGAGGCGTTCGAGCGTGCCCTGCACCCGCGCGGTCTCGCGCACCTGGCGCGTTCCCGGCACCACCATCACCGTCACCCCCTCGCGAACCCGGTTCTTGCCCAGCAGGTCCGCGAATCGCGCCAGATCCTCCGCGCTCGCCCCCGGGCCGATCAGCACTCCTTCGACCGCGGTCCCGCGCACCTCGCGTACCGGGCGCGCCGCGGCACGGCGTTCGAAGGGCGCGGTGAGCGGCTCGATACCGTCGATGTCGAACGGATGAGGCTCGACCGTTCGTGTCGATTCGTCCACGAAGCGCTTCCAGTCGACCTCGCGTCCCTGCGCCGCGAGCCACGCGCGGGCGTACTCCTCCGAGGGAAACAGGCACGAGCGTGCGCCGCACTCAACCGCGGCGACCGCGAGCGATACGCGGGCATCGACCGGGAGCGGCGTGCCCGAAAACTCGATGAAACGCGATTCGAGAGGAAGATCCTCGAGCCGTGCGTGCAGTGCGAGTGCGGCATCGTGCCCGTCCACGCCGGGCCCGAGCGAGCCCGAGATCGCGATCTCGCGCACTCCTGGCCAGCGCAGCTCGACCGGTCGTCCCGCCATCACCGCCGTCAGCTCGAGCGCACTCACCGGCAGCGTGAGCATGCCGAGGGCCGCCGCCACCGGCGAGCGGCGGCCAGCCGAGGCCAGCACGCGGGTGGGCGCCGCGAAATGCTCGAGGTGCACGCGCTCGCACCGCCCGTCGCCGGGGCGCGAGAACAGCACGCCGAGACGGTGGGCTGCCTGCTGCAGCTCGCGCAGCTCGTCGGCGCTTTCGAAGGCGGCCTGAGGCGCGTGGCGCTCGGCGCCCACCAGCGCGACTTCGGACCTCGCGCGCTCGAGCCCGAGGCTCTCGAAGGCGGCGAGCGCGACCACGGCGGCCACGCCGCCGGCCAGCGCGTGATCGGCGCGCACGTCGAGCACCTCGCCGATGCGCGGCCCGTCCGCCTCGAGCGCACCTGCGTTGAGATGCGTGGCGAGAACGCTCGTGATCAGGCCCATGGCGCGGCCACCCTCACGAGCCCGAATCCCTCTTCGGTCGATCGCTCTTCGGCCGGTCGCTCTTCGGGTGATCGCTCTTCGGGCGATCGCTCCTCGACTTCTCGCTGCCGCCAGAGCCGGTTCCGGCCGCGCCGCCCTTCGCGGTCCCTTCGCCCTTCGCAGCCCCTTCGCTCTTCGCAGCCCCTTCGGTCCCGGCGCCCGACTCCTTTTTCGCGTCCTTGTGATAGCCCGCACTGCGGTAGTCGGTGATGTAGAAGCCGGAGCCCTTGAACAGCAGACCCGCTCCCCCTGAGGGAACTTTCACGGCGCGCCCGCGGCACTTCGGGCAGCGCCGCGGAGTGTCATCCGACATGCTGTGGAACAGCTCGAACTGGTGCCCGCACTTGCGGCACCGGTAGTCGTAGGTCGGCATGAATCAGACTCCTCTTGGTTTCTTTCGCGCCCCGTAGAGGTGGCGCGGCGAATCAGCTGGCGGTCGGGCCGCTCGCGGCGCTGAGTGCGCACGCGATGGTGGAAACCTCGGCCACGTCTTCCGCAGTGCAGCCGCGCGACAGGTCGTTGGCCTGTCGCGCGAGTCCCATCAGGATCGGACCATACGCCTTTGCCTCGGCGAGGCGCTGGACCAGCTTGTATCCGATGTTCCCCGAGTCGAGATCCGGGAACACGAGCACGTTGGCGTGTCCGGCGACCACGCTGCCCGGGGCCTTGCGCTTCGCCACCCCGGGATCGAGCGCGGCATCGGCCTGCAGCTCGCCGTCGAGGTGCAGATCGGGCCTGAGCGCACGCGCGAGCTGGACCGCCTGTCGCACCTTGTCCACGCGCGGGTGGGATGCGGAGCCGCGCGTCGAGAACGAAAGGAACGCGGTGTGCGGCACCTGCCCGGTCAGGCGCGCGTAATGGTCGGCGGTCAGACATCCGATCTCCGCGAGCTGCTGCGCATCTGGATCCGGCACCACGCCGCAGTCGGCGAATAGAAGCACGCGCTCCTCGGCGCCCGCGCTTGCCGGCACGACCATCAGGAAGAAGGACGACACGCGCTGGACCCCGGGCGCGAGCCCGATCAGCCACAGCGCCGCGCGCAACACGTCGGCGGTAGTGCGCGATGCGCCGGCGACGAAACAATCCGCCAGTCCCTCGCGCACTCGCGCCGCGGCCTGAAACAATGGGTCGCGCGCCAGCGCCTCGACCTCGGATGCCGCAATCCGGTCGCCGCGCGAGGCGCGAAGCGCGGCCGCGGTGCGCGCGATCTCGGCGGGCTCATTGCTCTCCAGCACCGGCACGCCGGTGAGCACTGCGCCCGCGGTGCGCGCGGTCGAGCGCACCGTCTCGCGGTCACCGATCAGCGAGACCTCGGCGATTCGATCGCGGGCCAGCCGCTCGGCGGCATGCACCACGCGCTCGTCTCCGCCCTCGGGCAGCAGCAGCCGCCGCGGGCGCAGGCGCGCCTGGCGCCGGATGCGCTCGAGGATCGCGCTCATCGACGAGTGGCGCTCTTCGCTCGGGCGGATTTCGCTCGCGTAGGCCTGGCGCGCCCGGCCGGCTTCTTCGCTCGCGCGGGCGCGGTGGCGCGCATTCGCGCGCGCAGGCGCTCCTCGACCGCATGCGGCACCAGCCCCTGGATCCGGCCGCCGAGACGCGCGACTTCCTTCACCAGCGTCGAGTTGAGGTAGGTGTACTGCTGGCTCGGCATCAGGAACGCCACTTCGACCCCAGGCGCGAGACGGCGATTCATGAGCGCCATCTGGAATTCGAACTCGAAGTCGCTCACCGCGCGCAGGCCGCGGATCATCACGCCGGCGCCGACGCGCCTCGCGCAGTCCACCACCAGGTCCGAGAACTCGATGACCTCGATGCCACGCAGCGTGCGGGTCGCGAGCCGAATCATCTCGACGCGCTCCTCGACCGGGAAGAAAGTGCCCTTGACCGGATTGTGCGCGACCGCCACCACCACCCGGTCGAACAGCCGCGCGGCGCGGCGGGTCAGGTCGAGATGGCCGTTGGTGAATGGGTCGAAGGTGCCCGGGAACAGCGCCGTGCGGTCCGCGTTCATGGCGTGGCCTCCTTGGTCGGTGGGGTTCCGGCCTCGCCCGCGAGGCGATAGGTGGACACCCGGGTCTCTCCGTAACGGCGTTCTCGGTCGCGGGAAAGCCCGCCGCACCGCTCGGGCATCACGTCCCGCATATGGTGTTCGACCACCACCCGCACTCGCTGGTTCAGGGCCATGGTCGCGAGCGTCTCGAGCGTCAGCCGAGCCGGTCCGCCGCCGTAGGGCGGGTCGAGAAGGATCAGGTCCGCCTCCGCCACGGGTCCGGCTAGCGACTTCAGGCCCTGCGGCAGGTGAACGGGCCAGACTCTCGTGCGCTCTTGAAGTTGCAGCGCGACGAGATTCTCCTCGAGCACCCGGCGCGCGCTCCGGTCCGACTCCACGAAGTCGGCCTTTGTGGCTCCGCGCGACAGGGCCTCGATCCCGAGCGCCCCGGATCCCGCGAACAGGTCCACGACCCGGACTCCTGCGAGCGGCTCGAGCGCCATGAACATCGCCTCGCGGACGCGGTCCGACGTGGGCCGGGTGCCCAGCCCGCGCGGCGCGGCCAGCCTGCGGCCTCCGAGCTCTCCTGCGATCACGCGCACGAGCGCGGCAGTCTCACCCACCCCAAAAGGGGTGTCAAGCCGACCGCCACTTCGACCTCTCGCTTCATCGCAGGTCCACCACTTCGAAACCGCCGGGGGCGCTCAGGCGGAATGCCGCGCGGCCGCGGCGCGGCGTGAAGCGCCACGCTCTGAGCCGGTAGCCGACGCGGCCGCCCTCGCCGTCCGAGATCTCGAGGCGATTCGGAAGGCCCTTAGCCCCGAGCGTCACCCACGCGCTGTCGGGGCCGCTGGCGGCAGCGCCCTCTCCGGTGCGCACCAGCAGGAAACGCTTCGCGTCGAGCGCGCGCTCGACGATGCCCGTACCTTTCGGATCGAGCATGACGCGCCACCACACCAGCGCATTGCCCGCGCTCTCGGGTCCGAGCCGGATCACCTGGCGCAGGGCGGGCTGCAGCCACTCGCCGCCCTCGGCACGCACGGTGATGCTCTCGCCACCGCGCACGTCGAGACGGGCGCAGTCGGGTGGCTCGAGCGCGAGCGTGCCGCGAAGCTCCGGCATTCCCTGCCGCTCGGCGCCGGCCTCACGGGTGAGCGTCACTTCCAGTCGGCCGGTGCGCCCGAGGCCGTCGAGCAGAGCGCGACTCGAGCGCAGGGTCGTCGAGCCGGGAGCGGCCGCCGCGAGAATCGTGAGGGCGAGCGCGAGAGTCAGACCCAGGAATCGGCTCATAGCGAGACCAGCCGTTCGAGCGCGCGCCTGAGATCGGCGAGCCCGAGCCGCTCCGCCTCGGGCGGCGGTGTGAGTGAGAATCGCATCGGATTCGAAACCACTGCGAACCGGGTGCGCTCGATCCGCGAGTCGATGTGGAAGCTGCCCGCGGAATCCGCGAGTTCGACGCGAGCGGGCCACCACACTCCATTCGTCCCGGACCATTCGAGGTACCTCGCGCGAAGCCGCGCACCACCCCGACGGCTCACCTCGGCCCACACCGGCAGCCCGCCCGATCCGACCGACACCGCGACGCTGTCCCCGCTTTCCAGCCACGCCAGCCGAAGCAGCGAGTCGTTCCACACTGCGCTCTGCCAGGCACTCGCCGGGGGACGCCAGCCGGCGCTCCACACCCTGACGATCAGCTCGCCCGGATTGTGCACGCCGATCGAATCGCCGAGCGAGGGCAGCACGATCCACGTGCGCCGCGAGGGAATGCGCGCGGTCACCGAGTCGCCACGCCCCGCGACATCGAGCGCGGTGCCGAGCAAGGACCCCACCCGCAGCCGGAACGCATCGGGCGCGGCCATCTCGAGCGCGGCCTCCACCGCCGGAAGGCGCTTCTCTTCTCCAACCGTGCTGCGGATCACGATCTGCTGCTCGACCGAGGCGAGGCGGGCTTCGCGCGCACCGAGCGCCGCGAGATAGCGCTCCTCGCGCCGCCCGGCCGAAAGCTCGGCGCTCGGTCGCGGCGGCGGGGCGCAGCCCGCGAGCATGAGCACAACCAGGACGAGGAGGCGTGCGAGCCTCCGCCCCCGTGACCGGCTCATGACGATCCCTTCAATGCCGCGAGAATGGCGTCCACCACCTGGCCCGGGCTCAGTCCGTCGGTCGGGACGCGCAACGCGGCCACCTCTTCATAGAGCGCTCGGCGCGTGGCGAGCAGCTCGGCCAGCCGGTCGGAGGCGGGCGCGCCGGCCAGCAGCGGCCGGGTCGCTCCGTCACACGCGACACGGCGTGCGGCCTCGGCAGGGTCGACCTCCAGCCACACCACCCGGCAGCGCGCGCGCAGCAGCGCACGATGGCGTGGATCGAGCACCACGCCGCCGCCGCACGCCACCACGCCCACTCGCGCATCCAGCGCCTGCGAGAGCAGCTCGCCCTCGCGGGTGCGGAACCACGCTTCTCCGGGGTTCTCGAAAAGCTGCGCGACGCTCTCGCCGCTTTCGGCCTCGATCATGGCGTCGAGGTCGGCCGCCGCAACGCCGAGCCGCTCACTGAGCGCGCGTGCGGTCTCGCTCTTCCCCGCTCCCATCAGGCCGACGAGTGCGATCGGACGCGAATCCGTGGAGTGCATGCCGCGAGCCTAGCACACGCTTCCCGGGCGCCTTCCTGCCCGGCGGGCCCGGGCGGCGGAAATGCTTGCGGCCGCCGGAGCGCTTCAGCTCCGGCGGCCGCGAGCGACTACTTTACGAAGACTAGTTGCTGGCCAGCGACGTCACCAGGCGCGGCGTCACGAAGATGATCAGCTCGCGATTCTGGCGAACCGACGTGTCCGACCGGAACAGCATCCCGAGCAGCGGGATGTCCTTCAGGAACGGAACGCCACGGCGCACGGTCGAGTCGTTGGTGCGGATCAGGCCGCCGATCACCGCGGTCTGCCCGTCGTCCACCATGACGCGCGTGTCGGCTTCACTGGTGTTGATGATCACGCCGCCCTGCACCGTGCTCTGGCTGGACAGATCGCTCACTTCAGGATGCAGATCCATGATGATCTTCTTGTCCTGGGTGAGGTGCGGCGTCACTTTGAGCTGGATACCGATGGTCTGCAGCTGCGAGACCGGATTGCCCGCGACGTCCTGCACGATGAGCGGAATCTTCTGGCCGACGAGGATCTTCGCCTCGCGGTTGTCCACCGTGGTGATGCGCGGGTTCGAGATGATGTTGGCCTTGCGGTTCTGCTCGAGCATCTGGATCTGGGCCTCGACCGAACCCCACTTCTTGAAGATTCCGTACGCGAGCCGCAGCGCCGGATCGGCGATCGGCGTCTTGTGAATCCCGACCACAACCTGGTCCGGATCGTTGCCCGGATTCGGCGCATGCGGCGTGTTCGTCGGAGTACCGTCGAAGAATTCCATCCCGTCCGGCGATTCCGAGGTGCCGCCCAGGTTCCACTCGATTCCCAGGCCACGCAACGCCTCGGCGTCGACGTCCACCAGCTTCGCGGTGATCTCGATCTGCGGCGTGGTCGAGTCGAGATCGGAAGCCATCTTCTCGAGACGATCCAGGTTGCTCGCCAGATCGCTGATGATCAGCGAGTTGGTGCGCTTCTCGGCGGTGATGCTGCCACGCCGCGTCAGCGAACCCTGCAGCGCGATCTGCATCTCGCCGACGTTCGCATAGTTCAGCTTCACGATGCGCGTCTCGAGCGGCGCCACTTCGGCCTGCTTGGCGCGCGCCTGTTCGCGATCCACGGCTTCGGCGGAGAGCTTGGCCGCGTCGTCGACGCGGATGATTCCGCCCTCTGAGACGTAGTCGAGGCCGTTCATGCGCAAGACGGTGCGCAGCGCCTCTTCCCAGCCCACATTCTTGAGCGACGCCTTCACCGTTCCCTTGACGCCGCTGCCGAGAACGATATTGCGACCGCTGAACTCCGCAATCGCACGGATCACGGTGCGGATGTCCGCGCCTTCGACATCGAGGCTGAACGTCCCGCCACCCGTGCGGACCAGACCGACCTGCTGCATGGCCGAGGACTGTTGCGCCGCGGCAGGCTTCACCGCGATCGCCGCCAGCGAGACGCCGGCGATCAGGACCAGGGCCGCCAGGACTTTAGCGGTTCGCATTCTAGTTCTCTCCCTTTCGCGTCAGCGGAATGACCACCGACTCTGACTGACCATCCACAGTGAGGTTCACGAGCACCGCGTCCCGCTTCAGGTCCGAGACAACGCCATTCATCACCTTGTCTCCCTGGCGCAGCACGAGGCTGTTGCCACGGGCATCTTCGGCCAGGGCGAACTTGTCGTTCGTCCCCCAGACGATACCGACCACCTTGATGGCGCCGACGTCGACCGGAGCGTCGCCGCCCACGTCGTTGCCGACGAATCCGCCGTCCACCATCGCCTGGAAGGGATCCCGGCGACCGAGCGCGTTGTACTGATACGTCACCCGATCCTCGAGATGCGCGGAAGGCTGCACCACGACGCTTTTCGCGGTGGCCGGCTTCGACTTCATCGCCGAAGCAACCGGCGTCACGACCGCTGAAGGCTTCGTGCTCGACGCCGCTTTCCCACTCCACGTCGCCTTCGTCACCGCGGCGGCCGGAGCCTTCGCGGGCGTCCCCGCCACAGTTGCCGGAGATTTCGCAGGCGTCGCCACCGGCGTTGCCGGGGCGTTCGCAGGCGTCGCGACCGGAGTCGTCTTCGGAGCGCTCGCGGACGGCTCGACCCTGGTCGGGGCCGCATCCGCGCTAGCCGGAGTCACCCACTCGCCCGTGGTCCGCAGGACGAGGGAGCCGCCAGCGCCCATCACGAGCCCCGCCGTGAGCAGTCCAGCGAGGATCCGCAGGGTGCCCGCATTCGAGGCGGCCGAAACTTCAGGACGCTTTGTGCGCATTGTTCTCCCCTTCCTTCTTCACCGGAGCGGGCTCTGCGGCCGGCGCGGGCGACGTATTGAGGCTGTATGCGGAGGCGGTGAACTCGATCGAGGTGATCAGGTTTCCGTCCTTCTTGTTGGTGTTGGGAGTGATGTGCAGATTCGCGACCGTGATGATGCGCCGCATGTTCGCCAGCTCGGCGAGGAAGGAACCGACCTGGTGGTACCCGCCGTTCACCTTGATCTGCATCGGGACCTCGGTGTAGTACTGCTCGCTTTTCGGCGGAGCCGGACGGAAGGCCTGGAACTGGACACCCGTCTCCTGCGCGGCCAGCGTCACCTTGCGCAGCAGCGTCGCGAGCTCTCGATCGGTCGGCAGCAGCTCAGCCGCCATGTACCAGCGCTCGTGCAACTGCTCGTACTCCGCCTCGAAGCGAGGCAGATCGGCGACCGTGGCGCGCGCGCGCGCGAGCTCGGTGTTCTTGTGCTCGAAGTCGGCCTTGAGCAGGCTGATCTTCTCGCTCTGCACGGGGAAGCTGAACGGCAGGAAGTGGGTGAAGAAGAACACCCCCACCACTCCCGCCGCGAGCACCGCGGTCAGAATCAGCTTCTGCACTCCTGGATTCTTCAGATCGATGTTGGGCATGGGAGTCTCCTCGTCAGTTGGCGGGTTCGTCCGCCGTGACCTTGCAGGTCACGCGGAACTTCACCACTTCGTGGTCCGTCATCTGGCTTCGCTCTGCGAATCCGAGCTCGACACCTGCGAACATCGGGGAGCGCTCGAGACGCGACATGAAATCGGAGACCACCAGGTTCGAGAACGTGACCCCCTCCAGACTGATCGAGCTACCCGCATCCTGCGTCGCTGCGACCAGCCAGAGGTGGTCGGGCACACAGCGCGCGAGCTCATCCATGAGTCGAACGCTCTGAGTACGACCCTTCTCAAGCTTGTTGATGATGCCGAGTCGCAGATCCAGCTCGGCCCGCTCCTGCGCGAGGCGCTGAACCCGGGCGATCTGCGGCGCGAGAGCGCGTGACTGCGCTTCGACGTCGGCGATCGAATGGGTGAGCGAATTGATGCGCGAGGTCTGCGAAACTACGGTCCCGGCCACGACCAGTCCGGTCGCCAGCAGCACGACCGCGGGGACGACCATGTCTCCGACCTTGAAACTGAAGGCGGGCTTGCGCTGGGACTTGCCCTCATTCGGCAGCAAATTGATGCGGATCATTTCTTGTCCCCCAGTCGGCGCAAGGCGAGCCCGACGCCGACCGTCAGAAGAGGCGCCACCTTCATGACGTCCTGTCCGGCGAAGAGCGCCGGGTCGTAGCTGATGCGGGCCAGAGGGTTCGCAATCTCGGCCGGAACGCCGAAACGACGGTTGAGGAATTCCGACACGCCCGGTGTCATCGAAGCGCCGCCACACAGCATGATGCGCGTCACCGGTCCGGCTTCGCCGGCGGTGCGCAGGTAGGCCTGCGCCCGCTCCAGCGCCGTCGCCAGACCTTCGCAGGCCTGCTCGATCACCGGAACGACGTCGAGCCCGGCGCCGGACTCACCGCGAACGGCTGCGGCGGCCTCGCCCTGGCTCAGGTTGAACTTGCGCTGGGCACCCTCGATGAACGAGTTGCCACCGACCTGCAGGTCCTTGGTGAAGTACGGAACACCCGCCTGCGTGATGTTGATGTTCGTGATCTCGGCCCCGATGTTGAGGATCGCGATCACATCCTCGGGGCTGAAGTCGTAGTTGGCCGCCAGCGCGTTCTGCGCGGCGAACGAATCCACGTCGACGATCAACGGCTGAAGGCCGGCCTCGCGGATCAGGTCGCTGAAGGACATGACCATGTCCTTCTTGGCCGCGACCAGCAGAACCTGCATCTGCTTGGGGTCGTTCGGCGCGGCGCCCAGGATCTCGAAGTCGAGCGACACGTCGTTGATGTCGTAGGGGACGTGCTGCTCGGCTTCCCAGTACACGGCCTGCTGTGCGTCCTCGGCCGAGAGCTTGTTCATCGTGATCTTCTTCACGATCACTGCGCGACCGCTGACCGCAGCCACGACGTTCTTCGAGCGGATCCCGCGCGACTCGAGCAGATTCGAGATCGCGTCGGTCACGAGCTGACGATCCATGATTTCGCCGTCGACGATCGCTTCGGCGAGCGGAGCGGAGATACCCCAGTTCACGAGCTTGAAGCTCTTGTTCGACTGGGATTCGAGCTCGACCGCCTTGATCGCGTGGCTTCCGATGTCCAGCCCCACGAGGGACTGCTTCTTCCCGAAGAGCATCTCTTCACTCCCTGAGAGCGCTCACGGCTTGCACCGGTTCGCTCGGCTGGACCGCTCGCCTGGACCGGCGCACGCGGTGTGTAGGTCTATTCGATCTGGGGCCGTGTCCTTCGGCCTGCCGTCCCATGCATCGGACGTTGCCAAACTCGACTTGAGTGCCAAATGCAGTTGAACCGTGCAGGGGGCCGGAATCCGGGTCCTGGGTTCGATGACTCACTTGAGCAGGACCACCGGAGTGGGCAGTTTCCGCACCGCCATCTCCCGGCGTCCGGTCTCGAGCGCCCGGCGGATCTTCTCCATCTCCTTCTGGGCGATTTCGCGCAGGTAGTGATTCTGGGAATGGTTGCGAACGTCCTCCCACAGCGAGTAGGCCACGACCAGGTCGCCCGAGTGCTGCCGGGCATAAGCCGCGAAGCGGGCTGCCTGGGGCGGCGCGCCGGGAAGTCGTGCCGCCTGCTGGAAATACTCGGCGGCACGACGCAGCTGGCGGCCGCCGGGCTGCACGTAGTAGAGGAAGCCCAGCTGAAAGGCGAGTCGCGCGCTACCCGGGTTGGCGGCGATCCCCTTGAGCATCAGACGCTCGGCGCGCGGGAAGTCCCTTCCCTCCTGTGCGAGCGCGAAGGCTCCGAACTCGTACGCGGCCTCGAAGCGCGGCGCGAGCGAGGTGAGGATGTCGAAGACGTGCCCCATGCGGGCGAACTGGTTGTCGGCCAGGCGATGCTCGCCGTAGTACTGGATCGCACGCAGCCAGGCGAGGTCGGCCGCGGTTTCGGCGTGGCCGAGAGTCGCGGGCTCGAGGTGAGCTCCGGATGGGTAGTAGGAAAGTTCTTCGAGCGGGCGGGGCGGAGGCAGCGCACGCGCCGCGTAGCCGGCGAGGCCGCATGCCGCCGCGCCGAGCACCAATCCCATCGCCCAGGCGATCGCCATGCGCTCGCGAACGCCCAGCGCCCGCGCTCGCGCCCGGGCGGCGACGCTCATTTGAAGTCTCTCGACTCGAACGCGGCGCTCGCCAGGCACAGCACGCACGCCACGTACACCGCGGCGTACGCGGTCGCGACCGCGAGATGCCACGGCGTGGTCAGCTCTCCGGCGGCGGCAAGGGTGCGCATGTTGAAGAGCGGCAGATTCGGCGCGAGGTTGGCCGCGGTTCCGAGCAGCGTCGAGAGCGGCGCCGGAACGTGTCCTGCGAAGCTGCGCAGATCGTAGCTCCACTGCCCGACCAGATAGAGGCCGAGCGTGTAGAGCGCGGAGAGCACCGGCGTGGACAGCGACGAGAACAGCACGGCACACGCGGTCACGACCGAGAGTTCCAGTCCGGCCAGATACGTCGCCTGAAGGATGGAAGCGGTGTGATCGGCATTGCCGCGCGAGAGCAGCACCAGCCACAGCCCCGCCCCAAGCCCCGCAGTCACGACCCACAGCGCGCCGGCGAGTCCCGCCCACTTGCCCACCAGATAGGCGGGGCGGGTGATGGGCCGCGACAGCAGGTTGAAGATGGTGCGTCGATCGATTTCCTTGGCGACGAGACTCGAGCCCACCAGCAGCACCACCAACAGGCCGAGCATCGAGATCGCGCTCAGGCCCAGATCGATGGTGAGGCGGAGTCCCTCGCCGAGCGCGAGCGGGCTCATCACCTGGGTGGCGATCAGGATCACCAGCCCCGCAATCATCACCCCGCTCAGCATCCGGTCGCGAGTCGCTTCGCGGAACGTGTTCTGCGCGATCAGGCCGGCGTTCACGCGCTCCTCCGCTCCTCGGAGCTTTCGGCGGCGCTCAGGAACAGCTCCTCGAGGCTCGCGCGCTGCGGCGAGACCGCACGCACCCGCACTCCGGAGCGGAGCAGCCAGGCCAGCACGTCGTTGAGCAGATGCTCCTGCTCGACCACGAACACCGTGTCGCTGCCGTGCTCGCGCCGGGTCACGGTCGTGCTCCACGCCGGCGGAATCTCGATGACCGTGACGCCGCTGCACTGCACTTCGACGCGCTGGCGACCGTCGTGCACCAGCTCGCCGACGTCGGCGATGCGGCTGAGCCTGCCGTCGAGCACGATCGCGACCCGATCGCACAGCATTTCCACGTCGGGAAGGATGTGCGAGGAGAACATCACGGTGACGCCGCGCTCATGCTGCTCCAGGATCAGCTCGCGGACGTCGCGGCGGCCGAGCGGATCGAGCCCGCTCATCGGCTCATCGAGGATCAGCAGCTCGGGGTCGTGCACCAGCGCGGAGGCGAGGCCCAGACGCTGCAACATGCCCTTGGAGTACTTGCGCAGATTCAGATCGGGGCGCTCGCCCAGGCCCACGCGGCCGAGCCAGTGACGAGCAAGCGTGTCCGCCTCGTGCGACGCGAGCCCGGACAGCTGGCCTGCCATCTTCAGGTACTCGCGTCCGTTCAGGTAGTCGTAGAAATATGGCTGCTCGGGCAGGAAGCCCAGACGGCGGCGGCTCTCGGGGCTCGCGATCGGAATGCCCATCAGCCAGGCTTCGCCGCGAGTGGGCTTGAGCAGGCCGGTGAGCAGCTTGAGCGTGGTGGTCTTCCCCGCTCCGTTCGGGCCGAGATAACCGAGCACCGCGCCACGCGCGACCTCGAGGTTCAGGTCTTCGAGCCCGCGGGTGACTTTCAGCGTCCAGGGACTGCGATAGAACTTGGAGAGGCCCCGGGCCGAGATCGCCAGGTCCCGGTTCGAGTCGGACGCGGTCCCAGCGGGGCGATCAATCCCGTGCCGCTCCGCACTGCGAACGCCTGGACTCTGCACGGCTTCCCTCCGGCTTGCGTGGGCAGGCCTCTGCTAAGTGCTTGAGGCGCCGCACGAACGCATCAGAATCGATTGGGGTGTGGAACCAGGCGATTGCGGAATGCAACGACTATGCCGCCTGGGTCCGCTCGCAGCTGAGGCGCGCCTAGGAGGCGCGGTTACTGGCCGGTCGTGAGAACGAGGGTCAGGGTGTCGCCGAGCGGGCCGTTGCCCTTGAGATAGTAGAGATTGTCCGTCACCGGATTGAACGCCATCTCGCCCGGATTGCCCAAAGAGGGATTCGCGTTCCAGTTCACCACCGACGGCAGCTTGGTGAACGGATTGACCGGGAAGACCCCGCCCGGGCACATCTGGGCGAGAGTGCGGCCGTCCTGTGTCGTCGAACCCGCAGCCGTGGCGTAGATGCCGTTGTTGAGAATCGAGAAGTCTTCCATGACCAGCTGCAGCGTGTGCATGTTCGCCTTCACCCTCGACTCCTGGGCGCGGCGCTGGAGCGAGATGAAGTTCGGAATCGCAATGGACGCGAGGATGCCGACGATCAATACCACGATCATGAGCTCGATGAGCGTGAATCCGCTGGATGTGCGAGCGTGCATCGTCTGCCTCGAGTTCTGGTGAGATTCGTACCCATTCCATCTATTGCAGCGCACGTGCCACTCGGTCCCGGATGCGGAACAATCGCCAAGTCGATGAGGCTGCACGGTCTGCGCGGAATCAGCGGATTCGACCCGTCGGGAGACGCCTTGCGGGCTGCATGATGCCTGGTCGGCCGCCATGCGAACCGCGACGACCCTCGTCCAGTTGAGCCAGCGCACCCGGACCCAGGGCTCGAGCGCCAGGCGGTGTGCAGCAATCCCAGGCTCGCCATTCCCGCACGGAAACAGGACGAGGGCGGGATTGCTCCCGCCCTCGTCCAGGTAGTTTCCTTCAGATCCGGATTACTGACCGGCCGTCAGGACCAGCGTCAGCGCCGCGGTCTTGCCAACGCCGCGGATGTTGTAGTTGGTGCCCGACGAATCGGCGTAG
>JANMQY010000120.1:0-10171 GCA_031370785.1 Candidatus Eiseniibacteriota bacterium
AACCTCGTCACCACGCTGGTTCTACCGGTCAGGCTGGTGGCAGGGAGCCCATTTGAGGCCGCGTTCTACCTCGAATACGGAACCGGCCCCGGCCAGTCCAGCGCGAACGCCCAAGCCACCGGCACATACCGAATAAGTGGCCTACCGCAGGGCGTGCGCCCCATCGCGTGCATGGGCGCCGACGTGACGCCGGCGCGAAGGACGAGCTGGGGATCGCTGAAGCAGCGCTACCGGTGAGGCCAGAACCAGGCCGGCGCGGACTACTCCGCTGACCCGCTCAGCTGACGAGCGGCCATCAGATAGCGCATGGCTTCCTGCCGGCGTCCGAGGGATTCCAGCAGCAGTCCGAGATTGCAGTGGGCGTCGGCGAAGTCGGGGTCGCGCAGGACCGCCTGCCGATACGCGTGCACCGCTTCTTCCCGCCGCCCCAGCTCCTCGAGCAACACGCCCAGATTGAAGTGCGGCGTGGGATCGTCGGGATCGAGCCTGACCGCTTCCCGATAGTGGGGCTCAGCACGGCCGCGCTCGCCGATCAGATGCAGCTGTCGACCGAGATTCACGTGCGCCTCGGGCATGTCCGGGTTCAGGTCGAGCGCTTGCTGGTAGGCGTCGCGCGCCTGCTCGGGCGAGGATTCCTCCAGCTCGCAGGCGGTCTGATACCAATCCTCGGCGGTGGGCGCGGCGTCCACGCTGCGCCGCGGGACCAGCTCCTCAGCGTAGAATTCGAAAGCTTGGCCCTGGCCGTGGGTCTGGGGCGTGTCGACTTCCGACATTGTCGACGCGACGGGGCGTGACACGAGCCGGTGGCGCGCGGAATCCGCCGCCTCTTCGGCGCGCTCGGCGATCTCGCTGGCCTCGAAGTTGAGGAGCATCTGGCCCGAGTCCGGCCGCCAGAGCGTGTCCCCGTCGGAGGCAACGACCTCTTCGCCGTCGGTGCGAATCGAGATGCTGGTGAGCGGCAGCTCGGCCGAAAGCTGCTTCCGAAGCGAGACCCAGATGCGCCGGATCTGGCGCATCGGCACGCCCGACTCAAGCAGGCCTTTGGTGGTGCGCAGCAGCAGCAGGTCCTGGAACCCGAACGACAGCGGTCCGATCGGTCCGCGCTGCGGGGTCAGGAGCCCGGCCCGGGCCAATGCGCGCAGACGCGCTTCGGGAACCTCGAGGATGCGCGCCGCTTCGCGCAGCGAGAAACGCTGAGCCGAATTCGGCTCGGCGCGCCCCTCCTCGGCGCTTGCCCTCATCGGTCCGCCCTCCCTGGCCTGCGCCTCAGCGCTTGCCGCCCTGAACCTTCTTCTCGCGGGCAGCCGGCTCGGCTTTCTGCCGCGCGCGCGCAGCCGGCTTCTTTTCGAGCTCCGAGACTTTGCCAACTCTGCCAGCCGCCGCGCCACCGGTGCCGCGCTTGCCGAGGCTCTGCTTGAGCGCATCCATCAGATCGATCACCTGGGTGCGCTGGGCCTGCGGCGCGAGCGACGTCACTTCCTTGCCTTCGACCTTGGCTTCGACCGCCTCGAGCACGCGACCCTGATACTCATCGGCGTACTTTTCGGGAGTGAACTTCTCGCTCGTGAGTTCCTTCACCAGCCGTTGCGCCAGCTCGATCTCGCCCGGCTTGAGCTTCGCGTCCTCGCCTTTGTCCACTTCGCCGAAATCGCGGATCTCGTCGGCGAAATACATGGTGTGCAGCATCAGTCCCTTCTGGGAGGGGCGAATGAGCACCAGATTCTCCTTGCCGCGCATCACGAATTTGGCGAGCGCCACGCGCCCTGCCTCCTTCATGGCGTCGGCGAGCAGCCGGTAGGCTTTCTCCCCGCCCTTGTCGGGGCCCAGATAGTAGGTCTTCTCGAAGTAGATCGGGTCCACCTGGTCGAGCGGGACGAACTCGGCGATGTCGATCATCCTGGACGCTTCGCCCTCGAGCGCTTTCAGCTCCTCTTCGGTGAACTGGACGTACTGGTCCTTGGCAAACTCGTAGCCTTTGACCAGCGTGCTTCGCTCCACCACCTCGTTGCACGTGGGGCAGATCAGCTGCTGGCGAACGCGCCCGCCGCACTTCTGATGTATCTGGTTGAACGAAACACCGCCCGAGGACGAGGAGGAGAACATCTTGATCGGAATCGAGACCAGGCCGAAGGAGATGTTCCCCGACCCGATGGAGTGCGGAGGCATTTTCGAGTTCCTCCCGTAGAGACAATGGCAACAGCTGGCACCAAGGCTAGCACCGTGATTTGCTATCCTCAACGTCGTCCTCCTCTCATCGGCCGCCGACCCCGGGAACATTGAGCCCCCTTTCATGCCCTCCGCTCGCAGTCCCCGCGAAAAATCCCGACCTGAGCCGCGAAAGCGCGACGCCCAGAAGGGCGGCGCGAAGAAAGGCAAGGCCAGCAAGCGCGACGTCAGGAAGCGCTCCCCGGCCCCCGGGCCCGCTCCGCTCGAGACCTACCGGCGCAAGCGCGACCCCGATCGCACCACCGAGCCTTTCGGCAGGGTGCCCGCCGCGCGCCCCGCAGTGCCGGGCTCCGCGGCGCCGACTTCCGCCGCGCCCGCGCGTTTTGTCGTGCAACAGCACTGGGCGCGCAACCTGCACTGCGACCTCCGCCTCGAGCTGGAGGGCGTGCTCAAGAGCTGGGCGGTCCCCAAGGGTCCCTCGGTGCGGGCGGAGGAGAAGCGGCTCGCGGTACACGTCGAGGATCATCCGCTCGAATACGCGAACTTCGAGGGCGTGATCCCGGCCGGGAACTACGGCGCCGGATCCGTGATCGTGTGGGACCGTGGCACGTATCGCTCGTTCAAGCCCGAAGACATCCGCGAGCAATACGCGCGCGGCAAGCTCGAGCTGGAGCTTTTCGGGCACAAGCTCGGCGGCCGCTGGACCCTCGTGCGCATGAGCAAGAGCGAGAAGGACTGGCTGCTGCTGAAGAAGGTGGACGATGCGGCCTCGGATCAGGACGCACTCACGCGCTGGCCGCGCTCGGTGATCTCGGGCCTCACCGTGCAGGAGATGCGCGACGCGCCCGGCTGGCTCGCCGAACTGCGCGCCCACGTTGCCGCGCTCGAGGCGCCGCGTGGCGTCCTGCGCGCGGACCAGGTGCGGCACATGCTCGCCACGCTGGCAGAACAGCCGTTCTCGCGCCCGGGCTGGGTGTTCGAGATCAAGTATGACGGCGTGCGGGTGATCGCCGAGCGCCGCGGTGAGGAAGTGCGGATGCTCGGGCGAAGCGGCGAGGACATCACCGCGCGCTATCCCGAGATCGCGGATGCGCTGCGCGGGCTCAGCGTGGAGCAGATCGTGCTCGACGGCGAGATCGTGGCCTATGACGAATCGGGGCGCCCGAGCTTCGGCCGCCTGCAGAAGCGCATGCTGATTTCGCGCCCGCGCGACGTCGCCGCGATGATGGCGCGCGTGCCGGTGCGGGCGGTGTTCTTCGACTGCCTCGCGCTCGAGGGCCACGACCTGCGCAAGCTCGCACTGACCGATCGCAAGGAGTGCCTCGCGCGCGCCCTGCCGCCGGCCGGCATCGTCCAGGCAGGCGATCACGTCGCGGAGATGGGCGAGGCGTTCTTCGAAGCCGCGAACGAGATGGGACTCGAAGGGATCATCGCGAAGCGCGCCGACAGTCCGTACACGGGGAAGCGCTCAGCCGACTGGGTCAAGATCAAGGGCCAGCGCCGGCAGGAGTTCGTGATCGGCGGCTACACCGACCCGCGCGGCGGTGGGCGGCATTTCGGCGCGTTGCACGTCGGCGTCTACGAGGACGGCAAGCTCCGACACGTCACGCGCGTCGGGAGTGGCTTCGACGACGCCACGCAGGATGTCCTGTGGCGGCAGCTTCAGCCGCTCAGCCGCAAGGAGTCGCCCTTCGGCGCATCCGGGCCCAAAGCACGCGTCGATCACTGGGTCGAGCCGCAGCTCGTGTGCGAGGTGCGCTTCACCGAATGGACCGCGGATGGCGGCCTGCGCCATCCGATCTTCATGGGAATGCGCACCGACCGGAAGCCCGAGGAGATCCGGCGAGAAGCCGAGCGGAGCGCGGAGAACGATGCCGCACTCGAGACCGGCGCGGTGCCCGCCTTGCCAACTGATCTCGCGAGCGACGACCGCGTCGCCTCCGGCTCATCCGGCTCGGATCGAGGCCCGGATGCGCAGGCCGATCCCGAGCAACGCGTGGTGCGCCTGAGCAATCTCAAGAAGGTCTTCTGGCCGGACGAGGGCTATACCAAGGGCGATCTCATCGCGTACTACGACACCGTCGCTCCGCTCATGCTGCCCTACCTCAGGGAGCGCCCGGCGGTGCTCACGCGCTACCCCGACGGCATCAAGGGCAAGTCGTTCTTCCAGAAGGACGCGCCGGTATTCGTGCCCGATTGGATACGCACCGAATCGGTCTATTCGAAGGACAGCGACCGCGACGTCCGCTTCTTCGTCATCGACGACGTCGAGACGCTGCGCTACGTCGCGAACATGGGAACCATCCCGATCCACATGTGGAGCTCCCGCGCGGGGTCGCTGGAGAAACCCGACTGGCTGGTGCTCGACCTCGACCCCAAGGGCGCCCCGTTCGCGCACGTGGTCGAGGTCGCGCGCGCCGTGCACGATCTGCTCGAGGAGCTGGAGCTGCCGAGCTACCCGAAGACTTCGGGGCAGGCCGGGCTTCACATCCTGATCCCGCTGGGTCGCCGTTACACGCACGAGGAGTGCAGGACCTTCGCCCGCCTGCTCGCCACACTCGTACAGCACGCGAAGCCCGAAATCTCGACGCTCGCGCGTCCGCTTCACGCGCGGGGCGGCAAGGTGTACGTGGACTGGGGGCAGAACGGGCACGGCATCACCATCGTCGCGCCCTATTCGTTGCGCCCGGTCCCGGGCGCTTCCGCCTCGTGTCCGTTGCGATGGAACGAGGTGAACGGCAAGCTCGACCCGGCGCGCTTCAACCTGCGCACGTTGCCGAAGCGATTCCAGAAGATGGATGATCCGCTCGCCGGCGTGCTGGGCAAAGGCGTGGACATGGCGGTGGCGCTCGCCGCGATCGAGGAACGCATGAAACGCAACGAGGAGCAGAAGTGAGCAGAGCAATGCGAAGCGCGGCGGGCGAGTCGGTCGAGCAGCGCATCCGCGTGCCCGAAGCCGGCGAAGTGTCGGCGCTGCTGCTCGCGCCAGTGCGCCCGAGCGCGCTCTACGTGCTGGCTCACGGCGCGGGCGCCGGAATGCGGCATCCATTCATGGAGGCGATCGCGCAGCGGCTGGCCGCGCGCAGGATCGCCACGCTGCGCTATCAGTTCCTCTATACCGAGCAGGGCTCCCGGCGACCCGATCCCGAGCCGGTGCTGACCGCCACCGTGCGCGCCGCGGTCGCGGCGGGGCGTGAGGCCGCGGGCGGTGTTCCGCTGCTCGCCGGGGGCAAGTCCATGGGCGGCCGCATGACTTCACGCGCCGCCGCGGCGGCACCGCTCGAAGGCGTGCGCGGGCTGGTGTTCCTTGGCTTCCCGCTGCACCCGGCTGGGCAGCCCGGCGTCTCGCGCGCTGAGCACCTCGCGCAAGTGGATCTCCCGATGCTATTCCTCCAGGGAACGCGCGATGCGCTCGCCGACCTCGCTCTGCTCGCGCCGATTGTCGAGCGGCTTGGGCGACGCGCGGTCCTGCGCGTGATCGAGCACGCGGATCACTCTTTCCACGTCCTCAAGCGCAGCGGCCGCACCGACGAGCAGGTGCTCGACGAGCTGGCCACCGCGGTGACCGAATGGCGGGAGGAACTCGCGTGAGCGTCAAGGCGTGGATCGGCACCAGCGGCTATTCCTATCCGGAGTGGAAGGGCAACTTCTACCCCGAGAAGATGGCGGCGAAGGGCATGCTGCACTTCTACGCCGGGAAGTTCCCGACCGTCGAGATCAACAACACCTTCTACCGGATGCCGAAGGAGGACGTGCTCAAGGGCTGGGCCGAGCAGGTGCCCGAGCACTTCGCCTTCGTGATCAAGGCTTCCCAGCGCATCACCCACATGCAGCGGCTCAAGGAGTGTGGCGAGCTGCTGAGCTACCTGTATCGTGTCACCGCAACGCTGGGCCCGCGGCTCGGGCCGCTGCTGTTCCAGCTTCCCCCGAACTTCAAGAAGGATGTGCCGCGGCTCGAGAGCTTCTTCGACGACATGCCTGAGCGGCGCCGGGTTGCGGTCGAGTTCCGGCACGCGTCCTGGTTCGACGACGAAGTCTTCGAAGCACTGCGCGCCCGGGGCGCTGCGCTGTGCGTCGCCGATACGGGGGAGGAGCCCGCGGCTCCGCTGGTGGCCACGACCGACTGGGGCTACCTGCGGCTGCGGCGCGAGAATTTCAGCGACGAGGAGCTGCGCGACTGGGCGCGACGCATCCGCGAACAACCGTGGAGCGACGCATTTGTTTTCATGAAGCACGAGGAAGAAGGCAAGGGCCCCAGGCTCGCCGCGCGGCTGACGGAGTTCTTCGCAGAATAGGTTCGGCGGCTAACGGAGGGCCGCGATCCCAAGTGAAGCTCGAAACCGACACCCTGAGGCTTTCGGCCACCGACCTCGCGAACCATCTCGCGTGCGGGCACCTGACCGCGCTCGATCGCGGGGTCGCGGAAGGCCGATGGAAGCCGCCGGACTGGTTCCGTCCCGAGGCCGAAGTGCTGCGCGCGCACGGCCTCGAGCACGAGCGCGCCTACCTGGCGCACCTCGAGAGCCAGGGGCGCCACATCACGCGCCTCGATGACGACGCCGACGGCGCGACTGGCCTCGAGCGTACGGTCGCGGCGATGTGCGCAGGGGCGGACGTCATCGCGCAGGCCACACTGGCCGCCGGGCGCTGGCTCGGTCGCGCTGATGTGCTGCTGCGCGTCGAGCGCCCGAGCAAACTGGGCGCGTGGTCGTACGAGGCGCTCGACACCAAGCTCGCGCGCGACACCAAGGCCGGAGCGATCCTCCAGCTCTGCCTCTACTCGGAGCTGCTGGAGGACGTCCAGGGCACTCGGCCCGAGCACATGTACGTGGTGCCGCGTCGCCCCGACTTTCCGCTCGAGACCTATCGTGTCGAGGACTACCTCGCCTACTACCGCCTCGTTCGGCGAAGGCTCGAAGCCGCGGTGGACGCCGAGACTCCGACAGCGCCGCACACCTACCCCGAGCCGGTGCCGCACTGCGAGATCTGTCGGTGGTGGCCGCGATGCGACGGCCAGCGGCGCGCGGACGACCATCTGAGCCTCGTCGCGGGAATCTCGCGCATGCAGATGCGCGAGCTCAAGTCGCGTGAGATTGAAAAGCTCGCGACGCTGGCCGTCGAGCCGCTGCCGATCGCATGGAAGCCCGCGCGCGGCGCGAAGGAGGGCTACGGCCGTGCCCGCGAACAGGCGCGCGTCCAGCTCGCCGGTCGAACCGAGCAGCGGGTGCTCTACGAGGGCCTCGACCTGGCTCCCGGCCGCGGACTCGCGATGCTGCCG
The DNA here is from genome assembly GCA_031370785.1 of Candidatus Eiseniibacteriota bacterium. Lineage (GTDB taxonomy): Bacteria > Eisenbacteria > RBG-16-71-46 > RBG-16-71-46 > RBG-16-71-46 > DATJGS01. Next base: position 7,445 of record JANMQY010000120.1, read on the forward strand.
GCGCCGTCGACCGGGGATCTGTTCCTCGATTTCGAGGCTGATCCGTATGTGGACGAGGGAGGACTCGAATACCTCTTCGGCTGGGTCGTGCTGAACGTCGCTCGGGCCGACATGCTCGCGCTCGAGTTCGGGCCGCCGGACTACCAGCGGCGCTGGGCGCTCGATCGCGTGGGGGAGCGCAGGGCTTTCGAGGAGCTGATGGACACGATCATGGAACGGTGGCGCGCCGATCCCGGCATGCACGTCTATCATTTCGGGGCCTACGAGCCCGGAGCGGTGAAGCGTCTGATGGGGCGCCATGCCACGCGCGAGGCCGAGGTGGATCGCCTGCTGCGGGCCGGACGCTTCGTCGATCTGCACGCGGTCGTGCGCCAGTCGCTGCGGGCGAGCGTCGAGGAGTACTCGATCAAGAAGCTGGAGCCGCTCTACGGCTTCGAGCGCCAGCAGCCGCTCGACCGGGCCGGCGTCGCGCTGCGCGTCATCGAGCGCGGCCTCGAACTGGGTGCGGCACCCGCGCCGGATGACGACAGTGTGCGGATCGTCGAAGCCTACAACCGCGACGATTGCCTTTCGACCCGTGCCCTGCGCGACTGGCTCGAGGGGCTCCGCGCCAATCTGGTCAGTGCCGGCGCCGAAATCGAACGGCCTCCCGAGGAATCCGGCGCTCCGAGCGAGCAGATCGGTGAACGCGAGGCTCGCGCCCGCGAGCTGGCGCAACGCCTGCTGGAAGGCGTGCCGGAGCTGGCCGAGGATCGCAGCGAAGAGCAGCAGGCGCAGTGGCTGCTCGCCCACATGCTCGACTGGCACCGCCGCGAGGAGAAAGCGCCGTGGTGGGAGTATTTTCGATTGCGCGAGCTGTCGGACGAGGACCTGCTAGATGAAACCGCCGCACTCTCCGGCCTCGAGCACCTCGAACGCATTCCATCGAAGCGCGAGGTCGTGGATCGCTACCGATTCCCGGCGCAGGAGACTCGCATCCGCGAGGGGGACAAGATCCACGCTCCGCTCCCCGACGGACGGGAGATCGGCGAGGTCGTGGAGATCGATTTTGCCGCCCGCACCGTCAGCATCAAGAAGCGTGGCATCTGGGCGGAGCGGCATCCGTCCGCCGCCTTCGCGCACGACACCGTCCCGGCGAGGGAACAGGCCGAGTCGCTCATGCGGCTCGGCGAGTGGGTCGCGGCCCATGGCGTCGACGCACCGGGCCAGTACCGCGCGGCGCGCGATCTGTTGATCGGGCGCGGGCCACGCCTTGCCGCACGCAACGGCGGACCGCTCGAGGCGCCGGGGGAGAGTGGCGTGGACGCGGCGTTGCGCCTCGCGCTCACTCTCGATCGAAGCGCGCTCGCGATTCAGGGCCCGCCGGGATCGGGCAAGACCTTCACCGGGGCCCGCATGATCGGTGAGCTGGTGCGCGCGGGGAAGCAGGTCGGCGTCTGCGCGGTGAGCCACAAGGTGATCACGAACCTGCTCAGGGAAGTGGTCGGGGCCGCGGGGGACCGCGGTCGTGTCGCCTGCCTGCAGAAGGTGCGCAAGAAAGGCGACAGCGCGTATCCAGGAATTGCCGAGAGCACTGACAATGCAGAAGTGCGGGAAGCGCTTCGCAGCCGCCGCGCGCGCGTCGCCGGCGGCACGGCCTGGATGTGGTCGCGTCCCGAATTCTCCGAAGCGGTGGACGTCCTGTTCGTGGACGAGGCCGGGCAGATGTCGCTGGCCAACGTGCTCGCGATCGCCCAGAGCGCCAGCTCAATCGTGCTGCTCGGCGATCCTCAGCAGCTCGAACAGCCGATTCAGGGATATCACCCGCCCGGCACCGCGGTCTCGGCGCTCGAGCACGTGCTGCGCGGCGCGCAGACGATTCCGCCGGATCGGGGACTCTTTCTCGAAGAGACCTGGCGGCTTCCGCCCGCCATCTGCGATCTGACGTCCGAACTGTTCTACGAGCGGCGGCTGCACGCCCACCCTGGTCTCGAGCGACAGAGCCTGGTGGGCGAGACGGCCTTCCCGGGCTCTGGCCTCTGGTACGTCCCGGTGGTGCACGACGCGAATCAGAGCGCGAGTCGCGAGGAGGTGGCAGTCGTCGCCGAACTGGTGGGGTCCTTGATGCGCGACGGCGTCCGCTGGCGCGACCGCGAGGGCCAGGAGCATCCGCTCCGCCTGCAAGACATCCTTGTCATCGCGCCTTACAACGCGCAGGTCGCGGATCTGACCGCAGGACTCCCGGAAGGCGCGCGGGTCGGGACGGTCGATCGTTTCCAGGGCCAGGAAGCACCCGTCGTGATCTACTCGATGACCACCTCGACGCCCGAGGATGCGCCGCGCGGCATGGAATTCCTCTACAGCCCCAATCGCTTCAACGTCGCCACGTCCCGTGCGAAATGCGCCTGCATCGTGGTCGGCAGCCCGCGACTGTTCGAGCCCGACTGCCAGAGCCCGCGCCAGATGAAGCTCGCGAATGCATTCTGCCGGTTCCTGGAGGCGGCCCGCGAGGTGCGCATCGAGCTGCCCGCGGGACCAGTCGAGTAACCGCTCAACGGCCGGCGATCGAGCGTTGCCCCGGACGCGACTTCGCGCCTATTCTCTGCGCATGGCGCGCTTCCTCGTAAAGACCGAGCCGTCGACTTACTCCTTCGCAGACCTGCAGCGCGACAAGCGCACGGTGTGGGATGGGGTCTCGAATCCAGTGGCGCTCAAACATCTCGTCACCATTCGCAAGGGCGACACGGT
>JANMQY010000122.1:0-20112 GCA_031370785.1 Candidatus Eiseniibacteriota bacterium
GCTTTCGAAGAAGTCGAGCAGAAGCGCAGAACACTGCGCCTCTTCGACCCCGGCGAAGACCTCGACGCGGTGCGGCATCCGCCGATCGCGCAACAGGTCGTACAGCGAGCCGGCCGCCCCGGCTTTGGGGTCCCAGGCGCCAAACACGACCACGGGCACCCGGGCGGCCAGGATCGCTCCCGCACACATCGCACACGGCTCGAGGGTCACGTAGAGCGTGCATTCGTTGAGGCGCCAGGACCTGAGCGAGGTCGAAGCCGCGCCGATCGCGAGGATCTCGGCGTGCGCGGTCGCGTCCTGCAGTCCCTCGACCTGATTGCGCCCGCGCCCGATGATGAGCCCTTCGCGCACGATCACGCAGCCGATCGGCACCTCATCGGCCACGGCCGCTGCCTGCGCTTCGCGGAGCGCGGCGCGCATGCCCTGCTCGTCGTCGCGGATGAGCACCGACATGCCGTGACTCAGGGCTCAGAAGGGGACGCGGGCTTGTCCGGAACCTGGCTGGCCGCGGTTTGCGACGGGAACTGCGGCCTCCAGCGCTGCAGCAGATGAGTCACGAGCTCGAGCGGCTCGGGCCCCAGCGCCTCACCCGCTCCCGACTGGTGCAGCGCATTGCTGCCGCGCTCACCAGGCTCGCCGAGCAGCGCTTCGTGATACACGCCCTCGGCGTATTCGCCGCCGCCAGCGACCCACAGCAGCCGGCCCGCGGAATCGACCAGCGCCGCGCGCAGCTGCACCGAAGTGGAAGGCTTGCCGGCCTGCTCGGGCTCGAGCCGCTGCCTCTCCCACTGATCGATGCGCAGGCCAAGCACGGCGCGAACGCGCAGTCGCGCGCACAGGGCCGGGGCGAGCAGCGAGTCCACCTGCCCGGTCCTGATCATCGAGCTGCGCGCGAGCCGAAGCAACGAGTCGCCCGCCGAGTCGCGCCGCAGGTTGTCGCGGCTGGTGGTTGCCGAGACCCAGCGGTAGCCCGAGCCCGCGAAGTTCTGCCCCCAGAGGCCTTCGACCAGCTTCTCGTTGGGCAGGCTGTTGTCGTAGCTCGCGACCGGCAACATGGCGATGCTCTCGACGCTGAGGCTCGCGAAGTCGGGGCGCGTCCAGATCACGTCGCCCGCCTTGTTCTTCTTTGGCGCGGCTGAGGCGGAGAAGGCGAGAGACAGCGCCGCGACCAGCACCAGGGCGAGGGGTCGCATGGGCTCAGTTCCCCGAGACCGCCATCGCCGTCTTGTCCACGCGCGCGTTCGCCGGGCAACGCGGGCAGGCGCCCGAGTGATCCACCGGCTTGTCGTCGGCCGGGCAGATGTAGGCGACCTTCATGGCGACCAGCGCCGTTCCGTCCATGCTGCACGCCCCGGCCTGATCGAAGTCCATGCCACACTTGGGACATTCGTAGACCAGGGTCTGATCGGTGAGCGCGGCGATGGCGCGCGGCTTGGAAGCGCCTTTCGCCGAGGCCGCCGTCGAGTGGTTCGAGGCGCCGCAGCCGCACAGCGCGAGGGCGAGCAGAGACACGATGAGTGCGCGCGTCATGCGATTCTCCTCAGGAAGCGGTGGGAGCCAGCCGCATCGAGCTGGGAATGTTCCCCAGTCCGATCGCGGGGGAAGACAATTGGCGCGCCCTGGAGGATTTGAACCCCCAACCTTCTGATCCGTAGTCAGATGCTCTATCCAATTGAGCTAAGGGCGCGCCCCGGTGCGACGGACACGGATGGCGGAGAGGAGAGGATTCGAACCTCCGGATCAGTTTTACCCGATCAACCGCTTAGCAGGCGGCTGCCTTCAGCCACTCGGCCACCTCTCCAAGGTACTACTGGCGGAGGGAGTAGGATTCGAACCCACGGAGCTTTCGCCCTCCGGTTTTCAAGACCGGCGCCTTAAACCACTCGGCCATCCCTCCGCAGGACAGCTGAGTCGAAGCGGCTGCGCATGATAACGGGTGGCGCTGGAGGGTGCAAGGCGACGGACAGGGCAGCAGTGGAGTACGTGCGCGCATCGACTGCAAGAACGCCCGGGCCTGCAGGGACCCGGGCGTCCTTCATTTTCCAACTCGTCGCCAACCGCTTCGGAACCTTACGGTGCTGGCTTGACGACGACATTCCCAGACATCGACACCCCACCAATCCGCGCGAGCGCCCTGCCGGTCAGCGTCGCCTTGGTGTTCAGGCTGATGGACTGATTCGCCATGATGGTGCCCTTGAATGCGGACGTCGTTCCGAGAGTCGCCGAACTTCCGACCTGCCAGAAGACATTCGACGCCTTTGCGTTTCCAATCAGAATCACGGATCGGCCGGATGTCGTGGTCAGCGTCGAAGCCATCTGAAAGATGAAAACGGAATTCGCGTCGCCCTTGCCATCGAGAGTCAGATCACCGGAGGAGATGGCGAGCGAAGATGTGGACTTGTAGAGCCCGGGGGGCAGAGTCAGCCCGCCGAGATTCCCTGCGACGGTGACGGGTGCCAGGGTTCGCCCAGCCGCGTCGTTGTACGCGACGGTCAGAGCAGCCATGGCCTGCGCCGAGGACGCATCGCCGGCATGCTTCGCGCCGGTCAGGGTTCCAGGCGGAAAGCCGGTCACCGCGGTTCCGGGGCTCACGCCCAGATCTCCCGTCAGCTTGGTCAAGCCCGTGTTGGTGACTGTCGAACCACCGAGAATCACGTACCCGGCGACCGCGCCGAGATTCGGTGCCACCTGATTGCTGGAGCTCGACGCCATCGTGAAGCTCCACACATGGCTGCTCGCGAGAGCATTGCCACTGAGATCCGTTGCGCCGGTTGAAACCGTCGCGGTGTAGGTCGCGCCGGGCGCGAGTGCGGCTGTGGGCGTGAATCTCGCCCGCTTGGTCGCCGCATCGTAGGTGACTGCTCCATCCACTGCGACTGCGCCCGGTCCGGTCACGGTGAAGGTCGTTGTCGTGATCGTCGAGGCTGCCATCGATTCGCTGAACGATGCCGTGATGACTGCAACGCCTGTGGCGCCATTGAGAGGATTGGTGGAGCTCACGGTGGGTGCGAGGGTGTCGGGTCCCGGCGCGATGGGGTTGGACTCGCGACATCCAGCCGCGACGACCAGAAATATTGCGAGCGGTATTGCTGTGAACGTGCTCGTTCGGAAATGCATGGGTCAGGTCCTCTGCCGCAAGAAGGTCGAGCGTGCGTGCTGCCCCGCGACGTTTCCATTGGCTTGTCGATGTGAATGGCGCGCACGCCAGTGGCTGGACCGGAGAGTTGTCCTGGGTCAGCCGGGATTGGTAGATCCTGCGATTCTTGGCTTGCGTGCCCTATGGAGCAGGACCTCACATTGCCCACACGCGGCAGGGGACCCGAAGCTTCCTTCCCCGAGGAACTCCGCAACACTCAGGAGTCACGCACGAAGGGTGCCACGCATCGGATAAGGGACGTAACCTCCACAGACCCATGCTGGAGTGCCCGCTAGCTCCGCCTCTCGTCGCAGCGGAGGGCAGTCGATCGAGGGTCGACCGCAGCCAGAAAATGAAAGAAGTTCAAAATCTTCGGTCGGTTGTTCAAACCGTGGTGCGGGCAAGTGTGTGGTCGAGGACATCGATACCGATGCCCGGTGCAAATCGACCGCGTCCTGGCGACGCTTCCCTCAATGAATCAGCAGCAGCTTCCGAGTTGCCGAGTAGCCGTTGGCGGTCAGCCTGCAGAAGTAGAGTCCGGGGGTGCGATCCGAGAGGTCGACGCGGATCGGATGTCTTCCGGGCTCGAACGACACGCCATCGAGCGCGGTGAGGACTTCCCGGCCCGTGACGTCATAGACCTTGAGCGAGACTCTTGCGCCCGCGTTCAGTGCGAGCTTCTCGAGTTCGGCATGTACTTCGACTCCTTCCGATGGAGTTGAAGAGCTTTCGACTCGTTTCGCCATCCTGTGCGAAGGCCACCTGAGGGAGCGCGGGAATCGCGCCACCCGGGGAGGAACGCGGCACGGCGCAATCTAGCGCAGGGGCGGAACGCAGAGAAGCGACAATCCAGCCTTTCATTCGCCGGAGGCGTTCACTAGCATGTTCCCGCATCGGCCTACGCGCATTTCGGCAATCCTTCCCGCCCAAGGAGTGTGCATGCGTCCCCCTGCCCCCTTTCACCTGCTTTGCCTCGCGTTCGTGCTCGCGCTCTGGGGTCCGTCGATCGCGCGCGCGGCGGACTCCGCCGAGAGCGACCGCCTCAGCCGGGACGTGGTTCCGACGCGCCAGGCGGTGCGGCTGGTCCTCGATGCGGACAAGTCCGACTACACCGGGACGGTGTCGGTGGCGCTGAAGGTCGTGCGGTCGACCGTTGCGATCCGTTTCCATGCGCGCGCGCTCACCGTCGACGCCGTCACACTGACCGGCCCGCAGGGGGCTGTCCCCGTGAAAGGGATCGACAAGCCGCGGCCCGACCAGGCGCGCGTCACGCTCACCAGGCCGATCGTGCCGGGTGACTACATGGCGACGATCAGTTTCCACAACGACTACAACACGCGCGCGGTGGCGCTCTACAAGGTCGAGACCGGCGGGCGCTCCTATCTGTTCACACAGTTCGAGGCCACCGAGGCGCGCGAAGCATTTCCGTGCTGGGACGAGCCGGAGTTCAAGATCCCGTGGCAGATCCGGCTCGCAGTGCCGAGCACCCACCTGGCGGTGAGCAATACGCCGATCGCCAGCGAGACACCGGGCGCGGACGGCATGAAGGTGGTGACGTTCCTCGAGACGAAGCCGCTGCCGTCCTACCTGATCGCGATCGCGACCGGGCCGCTCGAGTCGGTCGAGATTCCGGGCATGTCGGTGCCGGGACGTGTGATCACGGTCAAGGGCCAGACCGCGCTCGCCGCCGAGGCGGTCAAGGTCACGCCGCCGATTCTCAAGGCGCTCGAGGACTATTTCGGACGGCCCTATCCGTACGAGAAGCTCGACCTGATCGCCGCGCCCGAGTTCCTCTACGGAGCGATGGAGAACGCGGGCGCGGTGGTGTTCGCCGACCGCCGGCTGCTGGTCGTTCCGGGAGCCACCAGCGCCGAGCAGCAGCGTCAGCTGACCGGCGTGATCGCGCACGAGCTCGCTCACATGTGGTTCGGCGACCTCGTGACCATGAGGTGGTGGGACGACCTGTGGCTCAACGAGTCGTTCGCGACCTGGATGGCCACCCACGTGATGGATCGCGTCTTCCCCGACGTCCACTCCGGCCTGCTCAGCCTGATCGGCTATCAGCGCGCATTTGCGACCGACTCGCGACTCTCGACCAATGCGATGCGCCAGAAGGTCGAGTCCGCGGACAACCTGAATCAGATGGCGAACGACCTGGCGTATCAGAAGGGCGAAGCCGTGCTCACCATGTTCGAGGGCTGGCTCGGCGTGCCCACGTTCCGCGCGGGCGTGATCGCGTACCTCAAAGCCCACGAGTGGTCGAACGCCGAGGGACAGGATCTGTGGAACGCGCTGTCCAAGGCCTCGGCTCAGGACATCGGCGCGGCAATGTCGACGTTTCTCGAGCAGCCCGGCGTGCCGCTGGTGCGTGTCGAGCCCACCGCCGACGGAAGCGTTCGCCTGACCCAGCGCCGTTTTCTCACTTCCGGCGCGGTCGCGCCGACCGCGCAGCTGTGGCGCATTCCGGTGAGCCTGCGCTTCGCTCACGGCGGAAAGATCGAGACCAAGCGGGTGTGGCTCACCGACAGCGTGGAGACGGTGAGTCTGGGAATCGGACATGCGCCGGATTGGATCTATCCGAACGCCGGAGCGAGCGCCTACTACCGATGGACCGTGCCCGACCCGATGCTCGAGAAGCTGGCGACCAGCGCCCGCGCGAGCCTCGAGCCCGCGGAGCGCATGGCCTACATCCTCAACCTCACGGCGCTCTTGCGCGCCGGCGAAGTGCACGGCAATGACTACCTGAAGCGGGTCGGGGGCTTCGCGGACGATTCGGCGCCCGAGGTGATCAGCGTGATGATCGACATGCTGAACGAGTCCCGGGCCAGCCTGATCCCCGCGAATCAGGACGAAGCGTTCGCCGCGTGGCTGCGCGCCACGTTCGACCCCGCGCTCGATCGGATCGGCCTGAGCAAGAGCGCCGGCGAGCCGCTCGGCTACTCGTTCACGCGTCCGCTGCTGATGCGCTTCCTCGGCGATGCCGGGCGTGACCGTCGGGTGGTCGCGTACGCCGAGTCGCTCGGCCGCGCCTATCTGCAGGACTCACGCTCGATCGATCCGTCGCTCGCCGAAGTCTCGATCACGCTGCCCGCGCTGCGCGGCGGTCGTGCCCTGTTCGAGGAATATCGCAAGCGATTCGAGAACACGAAGGTCCCGATCGAGCGCACGCTCTATCTGGCCGGGCTCGGCAGCTTCCGTGATCCGCAGCTGCGCGCCGCGGCGCTGGATTACGCGCTCAAGGGTCCGTTGCGCCCGCAGGAAGTGCTGCAGATTCCGCAGGCGATGGCGGTGAATGCGATGGGCGCGGAGTGGCGTGGCGCATCCGAGTATCCCGATGCGGTATTCGACTGGACCCTGAAGCGCCACGCCGAGATCGCCGCGCGCCTGCCCCCCAATTTCCTGGTGCGGGTGATGTCGCTGTCGCTGGGCTGCGGAGATGATCGACTGGCTGCGGCGCGCGCGTTCTACTCGGATCCCTCTCATCGGATCCTGGGCGGCGAGCGCGCGATGGAGCGCATGACCGACGCGACCAGGGACTGCGTGAGCCTGCGCGACCGCGAGGCCCGGCGGGTGGCGGAGTATCTGCGGTCGGTGACCGCCAGGCCATAGGCCCGCACGCCGATCGAAACGAATCAGCTCGCCAGTGACCTACCTCTGCCAGCGACTCAGCTGCGCCGCCGGCCCACCATGACCACGCGGTCGCCGCGTACGTTGAATGCGGCGGTGAGCGGAAGATTGAGTGCATCGAGCGCCGCCATCAGGGTTCTCGACCCGCTCGCGGCCCTGCCGCGGGCTCGGCCCGGCGCGATCTTGCTCTGACGGATCGAGAGGGTCTCGAGCCCGCACGATTCGAAAAGCCGCGCGAGAGATCGAGGCGTGAACTCCCACAGGTGGTAGGGCGGCTCGTGCAGCACCCGGGTGCGCCCGATCGCACCGTAGAGCGCCATCGCCAGACCTCGCGCCATCGAATGGGTCGTGATCGGGCCGCGCAGGTAGAGCACGCCGCCCGGGCGCAACACGCGCGCGGTCTCGGTCAGCACGGCGCGGCAGTCGGGGACGTGCTCGAGCACGTCCCCCATGTAGATCAGGTCGAACGTCGCCGCGGGAAAGCCGGCCTGGATCAGGTCTCCGTGGAACACTTCGAGCCCGAGCGAACGTGCGTGCGCCACAGCATCGGCCGACAGCTCGACGCCCTGGGCGCGCCAGCCGCGCTCGAGCGCATGCTTGAGCAGCCAGCCGGCCGCGCAGCCGACTTCCAGCAGACGCCCCGGACGGGTGAGGCGTTCGAAGTCGTCGAGCAGCCCGTGATTCTCCCCGCGAAATGCCTCCTCGCTGGAATAGGGCACGTCGCTGCGACCGCAACGGAAGTCGCTCTCGAAGTACTCGGCCGAGTACATCCCGGCCAACGCCTCGGGTGTGGGCTGAACGGTCAGGAAGCGCATCGCGCAGGTGCGGCACTCGGCCGCGGGGAAGCGGCCCCGGTATTCGTAAGCGAAGGGAAGTGCGCGCAGCGCGGTGCCGCCGCAGGCGAGGCAGCGGTCGAGCGTGCGCGTGGCGAGCGGGGGCAGCTCCTTCGCGGATCGCGCGCCGGAGGAGGCGACGCTCATCGCGCGGGCGAAGCCTCGCGAGCGATATCCCCGGAATCCACCTCGTCGCGATCGTCGTACGCCGCATCGGGCGCGGGACCTAAGGTCTCGAGCGCCGCCTGAATCGTGGCGCCACCGAGCACCCGATCGCCTTCGTACATCACGCATAGCTGGCCCGGCGTGACCGCCGACTGCGGCGTCTCGAAGCGCACCTCCGCGCCACCGTCCGCGCGCGGGTGCACGGTTGCCGCGGCCGGCGGATGATGCGCACGGATCATGACCTCGACCCGGGTCCCAGGGCCAGGCGCAGAAGCGCACAGCCAGTTGACTGGCGCGGTCACGAGGCCCGGCGCCTCAAGTGCGCGCCTCGGTCCCACCACCACCGCATTGCGCTCCGGCTCGACCGCCAGCACGTACAGCGCCTCGGCGCCGGCAAGCCCGAGCCCGCGCCGCTGTCCGACCGTGTAGTGCACGATCCCGCGATGCGTGCCAAGGCGTCGGCCATCGCGGTCGAGGAAGGGACCCGGCGCGGTCCCGCGCGTCTCGCCGAGATTCCTGGTCATGAAGCCGGCGTAGTCGCCGTCAGGGACGAAGCACAGGTCCATGCTCTCGGGCTTGTCCCACAGCGTGAGGCCCAGCCTGCGTCCGTGCTCGCGCACCGCGCTCTTGTCGAGGGCGCCGAGCGGAAAGCGAACGCGCTGGAGGACGGAATACGGAATGAGCGCGAGCGCGTACGATTGATCCTTGGTGCGGTCGACTGCGCGCAGCAGCGCGCTCGAGCCGTCGCTCAGGGTCTCGATCCGCGCGTAGTGGCCGGTCGCGAGCGCATCGGCGCCGATCAGCTCCATGCGGCTCACCAGGTCACCGAACTTGAGATGCTGGTTGCAGAGCGCGCACGGGTAAGGCGTGCGGCCCGCGGCGTAGTCGTCGAGGAACGGCTGGAGCACGCGCGTGCGGAACACGTCCTCGGCCTCGACCACGAAGTGCGTGAAGCCCATTTTCTGCGCGACCCCGCGCGCGTCGGCGATCGCATCCAGCGTGCAGCAGGCGCGCGGGCTGACCGGCGACTTGCCATAGCACCACAGCTTGAGCGTGACCCCGGTCACCGCGTGACCGGCTTCGGCGAGCAGCGCCGCGGCCACGCCCGAGTCCACCCCGCCGCTCATCGCGGCCAGCACCCGGAGCGTGCTCACGCCCGCACTCCGGCGGCGGTGTCCATGCCGCGAGCCGCACGCACGGCGTAGGCGAGCGCGATCAGCGTCCGCTCCACTTCGTCGGCGGTCGTGGTGCGGCCCATCGACAGGCGCAGCGCGCACACCGCCAGCTCGCGCGGCACCCCCATCGCCGCGAGCACCGGGGACGGCTCGACGGCTCCGCTCGCGCAGGCCGCGCCGGCCGAGACCGCGACCTCGCGCGCATCGAGCGCCATCAGCAGCCGGTCGCTGCGCGCACCCGGGTACGAGGCGTTGACAGTGTTGGGCAGGCGGGGGGCACGCGCGCCGTGCACCACCGCATCCGGCACCACGCTGCGGATGCCCTCTTCGAGACGGTCGCGCAGCGCCAGCAGTCGCGCGCTCTCGGACGCCAGCTCGCGCGCCGCGCACTCTGCCGCAACGCCGAAGCCGACGATCCCGGGAACGTTCTCGGTGCCTCCACGCAGGCCATGCTCGTGATCGCTGCCTCGCAGCAGCGACTCGAGCGGCGCGCCCTCACGCACGATCAGCGCACCGACCCCCTTGGGTCCGCCCAGTTTATGCGCCGAGATCACGAGGTAATCCGCGCCCAGCGCGCGGAGGTCGATCGGCACCTTGCCCGCGGCCTGCACCGCGTCGCAGTGCACGCGCATCCCGCGCGCGTGCGCGCGCTCGGCGACCTCGGCGACCGGCTGGAGCACGCCGGTCTCGTTGTTGGCGAGCATCAGCGAGACCAGCGTCGTGTCGAGGGGCAGCGTGTCGATCGAGCGCGGATCGAGGAAACCGTCGGAGTTGACCGGAAGGTGCTCGATCGAATAGCCGAGCCGCGCCAGCACCTGCCCCGCGCCATGCACCGCGTGATGCTCGATCGCCGAGAGGGCGACGCGCCGGCCTCGCTTCTCGAGCGCCCATGCCGCACCGATCACCGCCTGGTGATCCCCTTCGGTGCCTCCGCTCAGGAAGACGACCTCGCCGGGTTCGGCATTCACCAGCCGAGCGACCTGGGCGCGCGCGCGCTCCACCGCCGCGCGGGCGCGCTGACCGTCGCCGTGCAGGCTCGACGGATTGGCGTGCACGTCGGTCAGGCACGCGCGCATCGCCTCGCGCGCTTCGCGCCGGACCGGAGTGGATGCGTTGTGGTCGAGGTAGATCATCGCCGCCTCATGCGCCGCGGGCGTCGGGGCGGCCCACCGGGGCGCCCCCCGGCACGGGCGGGGTCACTTCTTCTGGACGAATTTCTCCAGCACTTCGATGCTTTCGTTGGCGCTGATCGCTTCGGGAGAGCCGGGCGCGATCTGCACCACCCTGCGCCACATCCGGATCGCATCGCGATACAGACCCGCGTCGGCGAATGCGACGCCGAGCGTGAAGTACGCGCAGTAGGCCTTCGGATGATCCTGAACGAGCTTGCGCACCCCATTCATGAACTCGGTGTACTTGCCCTGTGCGTAGTACGAGCTGGCCAGGCGGCACGCGGCAACGGTATCGGTCGGCGCGATGGCGAGCGCGTCCAGATAGCGCTTCTGAGCCTCCGCCGGCCTGCCTGCCGCGTCGAATGCGACGCCGAGGTTGACCAGGGTCTTCACGTCCCTGGGGCGAACCTGGTTAGCCTTGGCCAGCACCTTCGTGGCTTCGGCGACCCGGTCGCGGTCCAGATAGAGCACGCCCAGCCGATAGAGGTTGTCGAACCTGGTCGAGTCCCTGGCGACCGCGCGCTCGAGCAGAGCGAGACTGTCGATGACCGCAGGGGCGGGCTTGCCATGCTCCGCAGCCTCCCTGGCCGGAGGATCGGCAGCCTGGGACGGGCGCGCGACAACCACGAGGCACAGTGCGATGAGAACCGGGACCAGACGCTTCACGTGCGATCTCCTCCGCGAAAGGTGGACAAACGTTGCGGTGAGGATAGCACGCGGCCCGGTGAGTCCCGAAAAGCTGCCCTTCCGAGCAAGCGGGCGCGCTGGACGCCCGCCCCGGCGCGCCTGGCGGGCATCGGCGGCGGTGGTTCACATGCGCCTGGCGCGCCTACACCAGCTGCGTGGCCGCCCGCACCAGCGCCTGATCGAGGTCGGCCCACAGATCTTCGACGTCCTCGATACCCACCGAGAGCCGGACCAGCCCCTCCGGGATGCCGGCGCGCGCACGGCCTTCCGGCCCGAGCTGGATCTGCGAGGTGAAGGCGGGCAGCGAAGCCAGCGACTCGACTCCGCCCAGGCTCGGCGCATGTCGCACCAGCTGGAACGCGTTCACGGTCTGCTCGGCGGCCGGCGCGCCGCCGCGCACTTCGAACGCCACGATCGGCCCGAAGCCGTTACTCATCTGGCGCGCGGCGAGTGCGTGCTGCGGGTGCGAGGCAAGACCGGCGTACAACACACTCGCGACCCCCGGGTGCGTGGCGAGGCGCGCCGCCAGCTCGAGCGCGTTCGCGTTCTGCGCGCGTACGCGCAGCGGCAGCGTCTTGAGGCTGCGCTCGACGGTCCACGCGACCTCGGGCGACGCCAGCGCGCCGAAGGTCTTGCGCACTTTCCACACCGCCTCGATCGCCGAGGCGGGTCCGGTGACCGCGCCCGCGATCAGGTCCGCGTGTCCGCCGATCGACTTGGTGGCGCTGTAGAGCACGAGGTCCGCGCCGAGCTCGAGCGGGCGCTGACCGACCGGCGAGGCGAACGTATTGTCCACGGTGAGCTTCGCGCCGTGCGCGTGCGCGAGCTTCGCCGCCGCCGCGAGGTCCACGATCGCGTTGACCGGATTGGTCGGTGACTCGACGTGCAGAAGGCGCGTGCGCGGCGTGAACGCCGCGGCCCAGCGCTCGGGTTCGCGCGCATCCACCAGCGTCGCGGACCAGCCGAGTCGCTCCTCGCCCCAGTGGAGCAGGTCGTGCGTGCCGCCGTAGCTCTGGTGCAGCGTGATCACGTGGTCGCCGCTCGAGAGCAACGACAGGAATGCCGAGGAGATCGCGGCCATGCCCGAGGCGAACAGGAGCGCGTCCTCTGCCCCGTCGATCTCGGCGAGACGGCGCTCGCACGCGCGCACGGTCGGATGTCCGGTGCGCTGGTAATACGCGCTGTCGCGGCCGAGCGCCTGCTCGGCGTTCATCGCCGCGAGGTTCGCGAACGAGAAGGTCGCCGAGTGCACGATCGGCGTGCTCATCGGGCCGGGCTTCACCTGATGCGCTCCATGCACGGCACGAGTGCTGGGGCCACGGGCGGGACGGGGCTTCTTGCCGGACTCGGACACGATTCCTCCACTTCAGTCGGTTGGCGGGATGCAGCGGCTCGGCTAGAGTTCGCCAGACGCGAACCCACCATGTCAAACCTTCCCCTGGTCGATCCCGCTGCGGTCTCGCGCGTGCTGCTGGTGCGCCCGCGCTTCCTCGGCGACGTGTGCCTGACCCTGCCGGCGCTGGATGCGATCCGCGCGGCATGTCCGCGCGCCCGGGTCGCGTACCTGCTCGAGCGTGACAGCGCGCCGCTGCTCGAGGGCGATCCGCGGGTGGACACGCTCATCACCGTTCCGCCGCATCCCGACCCGCGGGCGACGCTAGCGTTGGTCCGCAGGCTGCGCGAGTTCGCGCCCGAGGTGGCGTTTGATTTTTTCTGCAATCCGCGCACTGCCGTCTGGACGCGCCTTTCCGACGCGCGGATCCGGGTCGGCTACCCGAACAAGGGCTGGCGCTCCTCGCTCTACACGCACCATGCGCGGCCGCGCACGCTCTCGGCGATCGGATTCCACCTCGCGTCGCTGGAGGCACTCGGCTGGCCTGCGCCCCACGGCGTGCCGCGCCTTCACATCGGAGAGCCGGCGCGGGCCGAGGCCGACGCCGCACTCGCTAAGCTCGGCGTCGCGCCGGATGCGCCGATCGCGGGATTTCATCCGGGCGCACGCTGGCCGACCCGGCGCTGGGCGCCCTCGAACTTCACCGCGCTCGCCGCGCGCTTCCTCGCCGCTCAGCCCCGGGGAGTCGCGCTCGTGACCGGCGGACCGGGCGAAGAAGACGCGGTCCGCGCGATCGTCGGGAAGCTCCCGCCGGGCCGCGCCCATGCGGTCGTGGGATGGCCAATCGCACGCTTCGTCGCGCTGCAGGCCCGCTGCCGTGCGTTCGTGTGCGGAGACACCGGGCCGCTTCACACCGCGGTCGCGGCCGGTGCTCCGACGCTGGGTCTGATCTCGCGCAACCGGCCCGCGATGTTCTTCCCCTACCCCGAGTCGCACGGACACCGCGCGTACTACGCGCGCGTCGAGTGCAGCCCGTGCCACCGCGACCTGTGCGACGACCTGCGTTGCCTCGAACGCCTGACTGTCGAGGGCGCCTGGCAGCTCCTGTCCGGCATCCTCGCGCAGGGAGCGCCCGGCGCGTAGGATGCCGAGCATGCGCCCCCTCATCACATTCTGCTCGGACTTTGGCCTCGACGACTGGTTCGTCGCCGTCGTGCACGGCGTGCTTCACGGGATCTGCCCCGAGTCGCGCATCGTGGATCTGACGCACACCATCCCGCCAGGCGCGGTGGATCGCGCCGCGTTCGTGCTCGAGGCCGCGGCGCCCGACTTTCCGCCCGGCACGATGCACCTCGGGGTGGTGGATCCCGGCGTCGGCACCGCGCGCCGCGCGCTGGCGGTGAGCGCGCATCGCCAGCTCTTCGTGGGGCCCGACAATGGGCTGCTCGGATGGGCGCTCGCCGATCCTTCGGCCGAGATCTACGAGCTGGTCGAACCGAAATTCTTCCGCCAGCCGGTGAGCCGCACGTTTCACGGGCGCGACGTGTTCGCGCCGGTTGCGGCGCACCTCGCGCTCGGCGTCGAGATCGCCTCGTTCGGCCCGCGCGTCCGCGATCCGGTGCGCCTTCCGTCCGCCGATGCGGTGGTGCGTGACGGTCAGCTGGTGGGCCGGGTCATGCGCATCGACCGGTTCGGCAACGCGCTCACCAACATCCACGAGACCGCGATCGCTTCGGCATTCCCCGGGGCGACCGAGCGCGATCTCGCGGTAGTGGTCGGACGCCGCCGCATCGAGGGCGTGGCGCGATCCTACGGGGACGCGCCGATCGGAACGGTGGTCGCGATCATGGGCTCGAGCGGCCGGCTCGAGATCGCGCAGGTCGGCGGCGCGGTCGCCGAATATCTCGGCGTGGGCGAAGGCGATTCCGTGAGAGTGGCGCGCCGGGGCTGATCGCGCCCGCGAACCCCCTCATCCAATCAGGATGAAATCACGAAGCCCCGGTCTCTCGGACCGGGGCTTCGTGCAAATCGTGCTGCGGTGCCGTTCGCGGGCGATCTAGGGTCCGGTCGTGGTCCGCCGCGAGGCATCCGGCGTCAGCGACATGACCTTGCTCGCACGCGGGAACAGGTCGAGCGCCGCCTGCAGCTGCGTGTCGTCTTCGACCAGGATGCGGTAGCGCTCCTGAGAGCCAAGCGTGGCGCTTGCGAGCTCGGCACGCGTCTGGCGCAGCATGAAGTCGTGATCCGCCTTCCACACCGAATCGGTGATCGCGACCTTCTGCTTCTCCATGGTCTTGCGCAGCTCTCCCCATTCGATCGGGCTCAGATCGAATGTGCGATCGAGCACCTGTGGCGTCCACTTCTGTTCCCTGTGGCGGTTCACGTAGTGGGTCGCGAACTCGAAGAACGCGCGCTTGTTGATCATGTCGATCTGGGGCCGGGTCAGGTTCGGCGGCTCCTTGACCAGAACGTCCGGATAGATCCCGCCGCCGCCGTACACGATGCGCCCGCCGGCGGTCTTGAACTTGGGCCGCGTCGCCAGCACCGAATCGGTCGGCACGTCGTTCTTGAAGGCGTCGGCGACGTATTCGGACTGGTCGCCGAACTTCGAGTAGTCCCGCTGGATCAGCCGGCCACTCGGCGTGTAGTAGTGCGCGATGGTGAGCAGCAGCTTGGATCCGTCGTTGAGCCGGATCTGGTTCTGAACCAGACCCTTGCCGAACGAATTCGTGCCCACGACGAGCCCGCGGTCCAGATCCTGGATCGCGCCCGACACGATCTCGGAAGCCGAGGCGCTGCCATGGTCGATGAGCACCACGACCGGCGCGTCGTTCAGCTTGGGACGCTCGCTGCTCTTGTAGTCGGCATTCGCCGACGGGATGCGGCCACGGGTGTAGACCAGCAGCCGGTTGGACGGCACCAGCTGATCGAGCACGTCCACCGCCTCGCTCAGCAGCCCTCCACCGTTCGAGCGCAGGTCGACCAGCAGATCCTTCATGCCCTGTGCGCGCAGCTTCGAGATCGCGGTCTCCAGCTCCTGCCCGGTGGTCTGCGCGAAGCGGATGACGCGCACGTAGCCGACGCCCGGCCGGATCATGTAGGCGTAGGGCACGCTCTCGATCGGGATCTTGGCGCGCTGGACGTTGAAGATCAGATCTTCGGTTTCACCTTCGCGCTGCACGTTCAGCACCACGAGGCTTCCGGTCGGGCCGCGCAGCAGTTTGAACACGCCGTCGGTGGTCAGCGTCTTCTCGAGCGGCTTGCCGTTCACCTGGATGATGCGGTCGCCAGCGCGCATGCCCAGCCGGTGTGCCGGAGTGCCCTCGAGTGGGGCGATCACCACGATCGCGCCGTCGCGCAGCTCGAACTGGATGCCGATGCCCGAGTACTCGCCGTGGAATTCCTCGTCCATTCGTTCGGCGCGCTGCGGCGGCAGGAACACCGAGTGCGGATCGAGTGTCTTGAGCATCCCGTCGATCGCGCCCTTGATGAGTTTCTCGTTGTTGGGCGCCTCGACGTAGTTGTTCTGCACCAGGTACAGGACCTGGGAGAACAGATCGAGGTTGCTCTTCAGGTCGTCGGTGGCGTGCAGCCCCCGCGCGAGGCCGAAGCCCAGCAGCAGCGAGAGCGCCATGCCGGCGCCGAGTGGTCCGAGCGAGTTCTTCCGAATGAAAGGCATGAGGTGGGGTCCTAAAGGTGTATGGGTGTCAGGTCGCCGGCGTGCGATCTGCGAGGCGACTCAGCCGTTCCGCGGCTGCCTCCAGAGTCTCACGCCGTCGGGCGAAGTGAAAGCGAAGGCGCTGCCGTCCGTCGGCCGGATTGGAATAAAAGCTCGAACCCGGCACCGCGGCCACGCCGACCTCGCTCACCAGATGGCGGGCGAAGGTCACGTCGTCGGCGAAGCCGAAGCCCGAGATGTCGGTCATCACGTAATACGCTCCGCGAGGCCGGAACGTCTTGAAGCCAGCGGCTTCGAGAGCCGGGATCAGAAAGTCGCGGCGCTCGCGATAACGCTCCGCGAGCATCCGGTAATACTCGTCTCCCATCTCCAGCGCCATCGCCACCGCCTCCTGCAGGGGAGCCGGGGCTCCGACCGTCAGGAAGTCGTGAACCTTGCGGATCGCCCCGCTCAGCCGCTCGGGAGCGAGGCACCAGCCCACGCGCCATCCGGTCACACCATAGGTCTTCGATGCGCCACTCAGGGTCACGGTGCGCTCGCGCATTCCCTCGAGCGTCGCAAGCGACACGTGGGCCGCGCCCTCATAGAGAATGTGCTCGTAGATCTCGTCGGTCACCGCGATCACGTCCCACTTGCGGCACAGCGCCGCGATTCCTTCGAGCTCCGTACGACTGAAGACCTTGCCGGTCGGATTGTTGGGCGTATTGATGACGATCGCGCGGGTGCGGTTGGAGAACGCGGCCTCGAGCTCGGCGGGATCATAGGTCCAGTTGGGTTCACGCAGCCGGACGAAGCGCGGAGTCGCGCCGCACAGGATCGCATCCGGGCCGTAGTTCTCGTAGTAGGGCTCGAACACGATCACCTCGTCGCCTGGATCCACCAGCGCGAGCAGCGTCGCCGCCATGCACTCGGTGGTCCCGCAGCACACCGTCACGTCGGTCTCGGAGTCGTATTCGATGCCGGCGAAGCGACGAGTCTTGGCCACGATCGCGTCGCGCAGTCGCTTGGCGCCCCAGGTGATCGTGTACTGATTGACGTCGTTGCGGATCGCGGCCGCCGCGGCCAGCTTGATCGCCTCCGGTGCGGGGAAATCCGGGAAGCCCTGCGCGAGGTTGACGCCGTCGTAGCGCTGGCAGAGCCGCGTCATCTCGCGGATGACGGACTCGGTGAAGAGCCGGCTGCGTTGGGATACCGGATCACGCATGGGGCAACGAGTCTAACCCGCGACCGCCGGCGGGCCCAACGTGCGATTTGCACGAGCGGGGCGGAACTCCTCTTGGGATGCGGAGGCGTCGGTTGACTTCCCGCACACACTCGACCAGTTTTGCCGACATGGACGCTCAGCGAGGAATCGCGCGCCGCATGATCATCGGGCTGCCGGCCGAAGGGCCGTCACCCGCGTGGGAGAAGGACTTCGCTGCGTATCCGCCGGCCGGCGTGATCCTGTTCCGGCGCGACTTCCGCGACCTCGAGGACCTGCGCCGGCTGACCGCGCGGCTGCGGGCCATGACGCGGCCACGGCGCTTGTTTCTTGCGATCGATGAAGAGGGCGGATTCGTCTCGCAGCTGGGCGGGCACTTCGTGGTCCCCCCCAACGCCACGCTGCTCGCCCGCGGCGCGGTCGCAGGGGACGTCGCCTGGGCGCATCGCGTCACCGGCGAGCGCCTGCGCGCGCTGGGGGTGGACTGGAGCTTCGCGCCGGTCGCCGACGTCCACAGCGAGGCGCACAACCCCGTCATCGGTCCGCGCGCGTTCGGCTCCGATCCGGAGCGCGTGGCGCGCGCGGTCGGCGAGGCCATCGAGGGCTTCCGCGCCGCCGGGCTCGCCTCATGCCTCAAGCACTTCCCGGGGCACGGCGACACCGTGCTCGACTCGCACCTCGCGCTGCCGCGCTGCGACGCCGACCGGGCCACGCTCGAGCGGCGCGAGCTGGTTCCGTTCCGCGCGAACCTGGCGCAGGCGGACTCGGTGATGTCCGCGCACGTCGTATATCCGACACTCGATCCCGTCCGGCCCGCCACGTTTTCCAGGGCGATCGCGCACGACCTGCTGCGCGATGCGCTCGCTTTCCGGGGGCTCCTCGTCACCGACGCGCTCGAGATGCGCGGCGCCGCCGACGGGCGCGAGCCGTCGGAGACCGGGCGCCTCGCGCTCGAGGCCGGTTGCGATCTCCTGCTGTACGCGTTCCACGACGAGTCGGTGCGCCGCGCGCGGCTCGAGCTGGCGAAGGCGCTGGTCGACGGGCGCTTCGAGCGCACCAGCTTCGACGACTCGCGCGGCCGCCTGGCCGCGTTCGATGAGGCGCGGCCCGAGCCCGGCCCCGCCGAGATCGGGCGGCCGCTCGAGTCGCTCACCCCGCCCGACTGGACGGCGAGGCTCACCGCGATCATCGAGCGCGGCCTGATCGTCCGCGGCGGCTCACCACCCTCCCTGGCCGGCGCGACCTGCGAGGTGCGCGAGCCCGAGTGGCCTTACGGCGAATCGTTCCGCGCTGCGCTCGCGGTCGCGGGAGTGCCGGTCGGGGCGAGCGAGGCGCGGGTCGGAATCGAAGTCGTCGCGACCCGCATCCCGATCGCGCCCGGTGCGCTCGAGGAGCTGCGCCGCCGCTGCGCCACCCGCCCGAGCATCGTCATCGGCCTCCAGAACGACGCCTTCCTCGATGAGGTCCCCGAGGCGGCGCTGCGCATCTCGGCCTCGGACCCCACGCCACTCACCCGATCGGTGGTGGCGCGGGTACTCGCATCGCACCTGCTCGGCGCGCGGAGCGCCTGAAGCTCAGTAGGAGAAGTGGAGCTGCAGGAACATCTGCGTCTCGTCCGGGAATCCGTACGCGACCGCGTCCTCATGGTGAATGAAGCGCACCGCGCCGCGCAGCTCCGCGAACGGAACCGGCACCCACTCGCCTTCGAACGCGACGCGCGAGTGATTGCTCGCCCCACTCGTGATCGCGTCGGACTTGTCGAGTATCTCGTGGTCGTAGCGCGCGCGCAGATTCCACGACCGGCTCGGCGCATAGTCAGCCTCGACGAATCCCGCCATCCGATTGGTCTTCTTCCCGCTCGCGAGGCCGAATGGCGGCGGCGCCTCGTCGGTCCCGGCCGCGATCTCACCGAGCAGCACCGCGCCGCCGTAGTGCGTCATGCCGTAGTAACCCCAGCGCTTCAGCCGCTTGGCGCTGCCGCCGACCCGGTTGAAGCCGTCGTAGAACGAGACCGCTCCCTGATACCAGCCGGCGTTGTATCCGAGCTTGATCGCCTTGGTCTCGGCGAACTGGCCGGCGAGCGCCTGGGCGTCTCCGTTGGTGAACGACGCGCGCCCGAAAAAGTTGCTGTGCTCCGCTCCCACCTCGATCCCCATGTCGGGATTGCGCGGATCGTACGGCAGGAAGTGTTCGTCGCTCGCCAGATCGAGGAATCCGGCGCGAGTCGCGACGGTGTGATCGTCGAGACGCAGGCCGAACGGATTGCGGAAGCGCCCGGCCCTGAGATACCCGTTCAGCGGAAAGCCGCCGATCATGCCGAAGGCTTCCTTGTTGCGCACCACGTTGGTCGCAGCCTGCGAGAAGGCGTCGAAGGTGTAGACCAGGGTGAGTCGCGGGTGAGGCTGAAATGCGAGGTGGACGGCATTCTCCATGTTGAAGAATCCCGCGAGCGCGAGCGAATCCTGTCCCTTGTTCTTGTTGGTGAGCAGCATGAAGCGCTGATTGACGCCGAAGTAGAGCGGGAAGTTCTCCCCCACCCGGTTCCCGACCGAGAGGTCGCGCCACTGACTGGTGCTGTCGGCTTCGGGAGCGAGCGCGTGGCGGTTTCGTGCGTACGCGAAGCCGAAGTCGTTGCGCGGCCCTCCACCGTTGGGATCGAAGTGACAGTTCGAGCACTGCAGGCCGGTGCGCGCCGCATACAACGGCACGGTCTCGCCCTTCTTTCCCAGCACGAGAAACAGCGAGATGGCGAGCAGCAGAGCGGGAAGCGCGCGCAGCACCCTGCGGAACATGAAGCCCTCCTTGGTGGGGATGAGCCGCGCGTGGTGAGGGGCGCGCGACAAGGGACTCAGCGGCGGCGGCGCGGGCGCAAAGCGCGAGAGACGCGCGCGCGACCGTAGCCACCGCCACCGGGAGTTGCGACGGTTAGCACCGCACCGGCTGCGAGGTCAATCTGGAACTTCCCGGGGAGTGCTCGCGAACGACCGTCGGTTCCGCGTACCGAGTTTTGTCCGATCGAACCCGGCGCTCCGCCGGCCAGACCGTAAGGCGCGCACACGCGCCGGTCGCTGATCACCGTGACCCTCACCCGCGCGAGCGGCTCG
>JANMQY010000006.1:0-22313 GCA_031370785.1 Candidatus Eiseniibacteriota bacterium
TAGGTAACGAGTCTTCGAAGGGACATGTCCAGTCCGCCTCACTCGTGTTCGCTCCACAGCTTTTCCTGCGAACGTATTTCTAGGCAGTATCTTGCGCTATCAGATCGCCGCGCCCGATTCCACGGGCACATCGGTGCCGGCACTTTCGCGCGTGATGGGCGAGCGCTTGTGCCCGAGGCTCTCGCGCACGGCGCGGGCGAGCGGCGCGCGCAGCTTGCCCGGCGCTACGCGACCGACGCTCACGCGCTCGGCGCCGAGGAATCGCGCGAGGTCGCTCAGCGTCTCGCCGATGCCGACGAGCGCCGCGTCGAGATCGACCGCGCCCCAGGCCGCGGCGGGTGGAGCTTTGCCCGCCACCAACCACGGCTCGAAGTGCACGCGCCTCACTTCGAGTACGCCGCGACTACGGTGATGCTTGGCATCGAGCCGCCCGATCAGGTGCGCGTCGTGCCAGATCGGCAGCACGTAGTAGCCAAACTTGCGTTTGGGGCCGGGGACGTAGACTTCGATCGTGTAGTCGAAGCCGAACAGCCGCTGCGTGCGCGCGCGATGCCACAGGAACGAATCGAACGGCGAGAGCAGCGTCGTCCCCTGCGAAGGCGCGCGGCGCGAACGCGCCGCCTTCTCGAGCGCCGGCAGATCCTCGGGCAGCGCCACCCAGCGCACTCGCGAGCCCTCGATCTCCACTTCGACCACTTCGGCGGACTTGAGCATCGCGTTCAGCTTCTTCTTTCGCATCGTGGCCGGGATGCGCGGAAAGGTGAGGTACCAGTTGAGGTCGGTCTCGGTCGCCGCGCCCATCGCGTGGAGCGACCGCCGTATGTGCCAGCTCATGAATTCGTCCCACGACGGCGGTTCACCCGCGGCGAACGCGGGCAGCACGCGCTCGGCGATGTCGAAGCGCTTCTGGAAGTGGACGCGTGAGTGCACCAGCGTGCGCCCGGTCATCCACAGGCCGTGCAGGGCGTGCGCGGCCGGCTTCCAGTCCCACCAGCCGGCGCCTTTGCCGGGGCGCACGTGCTCGAAGTCGGCATTCGCGAGTGGGCCGCGCTCGCGGATCGCCAGCTCGGTCGCCTCGGTCACGCGCCGGTTCTTGTTCTTTCTAAGGAAGGCGGACCAGCCGGTGTGGCGCGCCTTGTAGTCGAGCATCACGCGGCGCCACGTGACGAGCTGCGAGGAGGGCACGAAGCAGGCGGCGTGCGCCCAGTATTCGAACAGCACGCGCCGGCGATAGATCAGCCGATCGAGCGTGGCGTGATCGTAGGCGCCGAACCGGCTCCACGCGGTCAGGTAGTGGGCGCGGTCGAGCACGTTGATCGAGTCGATCTGGAGTCCGCCCACGTCGCTGACGAAGCGCTCGAGCGTCGTGGCGCCCAGGCGACGCCCGCGCGGACGGTCGAGATGCTGGCGCGCGACGAACAGCGCCGCGGCAGCGCGCAGCGGGAAAACCGGCGGCTTCATTCGCGCCCCGGCGGATATGCCCGAGCCAGCACCTCCACCAGGTGCCGCATCTCGACGTTCGATCCACGCGCTCGCGCGCCGCGCGCCATGTGCAGCAGGCAGCCCGGATTGGATGCGACCACGACTTCGGGCGCAACCGCGGCGATCGAGTCGAGCTTGTGCTCGAGCTGTGCGTCCGCCATCTCGGGATGCGTCAGGTTGTAGACGCCCGCGCTGCCGCAGCACCAGTCGGAGTTGGGCAGATCCACCAGCTCGGCTCCCGGCATGCGGCGCAGCAGCTCTCGCGGCGCGCTCCGCACCTTCTGCGCGTGTGCCAGGTGACACGGATCGTGGTAGCCGACGCGCAACGGCCGGGATGCATCTCGCGCCGAGTGCAAAGGGGTCGCGGCCGCCGGCAGGCCCAGCTCGGCCAGCACCTCGGAGACGTCGCGCACCCGTGCCGAGAATCGTTCGGCACCGCTCGCCACTTCACCTTCGCCATGCAGCAGGTGGCCCATCTCGCGCAGCGCAGCGCCGCAGCCGGCCGAATGCGTCACGATGAAGTCGGAGGCGTCGTCGAACGCCGCGACATTCCTGACCGCGAGCGCTTTGGCGGTGCGGCGCAGGCCCGCGTGCGCGTGCAGCGCGCCGCAGCAGGTCTGGCCCGCCGGCACGCGCACCTCGGCCCCGGCCAGCACCAGCAGGCGCACTGCGTCGCGGCCGACCTCGGGGAACATCACCTCCATGACGCAGGTGGTGAAGAAGTCCACTCGCGTCTTTGCAGCTCCGGCCGGATGGAACACCAGCCCGCTAGCGACTCGCTCCATGCGCGCGCCCTTCGGCAGCTCGCGCTCCACGCGCTCGAGCGCCCGTTCGCGGCGCGGCGCGAGCGGCGGTGTCATCGCGAAGCCCTGGGTTGCGAACGGCGGCAGCACGCGCCGCGCCAGCGCGGAGCGCATGAACGCGCCGATCGGCCCGCGCTGCCCGACCCGCAGCAGGTCGGCGACCAGATGCATGCGGTTTCGGTTCGGAAAGAGCTGCTCGAGCGCCCAGTGCCCCAGCGCAGTCAGTGGCGAGCGCGAAGTGGCGCGGCGCTGAAGCTGGCCGCGCGTCTCTTCGAGCATGCGACTGTAGGGAACGCCCGCGGGACACACCGTCTCGCACGCCCGGCAGTCGAGGCAGTTGTCGAGATGAGTGACCAGCTCTTCGCTCGGCTGGATGCGGCCCTCGGCGAGCCCGCGCATCAGGTAGATGCGACCGCGCGGCGAGTCGGGCTCGATCTTGAGCTCGCGATAGGTCGGGCACGCGGTCAGGCACAGCCCGCAATGAATGCAGGTCTCCAGATCGCGGCGGCCGGGGGCATCTTCGCCGTCGAACCACGGCATGCGTGAGGGTTGCTTGGCAGGGGCGTCATTCATGAGGGCAGCATAGCATCGCGCCGAGGGTTGGACGCGCGGGCGGGAGCGGCTATTCTGCGCGGGTGAATTCCATCGTCGATCCTCCGGACGCCGAAGCCCGAGGCGTCGAAGAACCGGGATACGCTGTCGTCGCGCCGCGCTCGCGCGTGCCGGCGGCGCTCGCGCTCAGCCTGTACGCGCTGGCTGCATTAGGAATCGCGCTGTGGGCCGCGCCGCGCACCAGCCTCAATCCGCGCGCGCTGCTGGCCGACTCGGTGGAGGGCACCGCCTACCGGCCGTACGTCTATCGCCAGCTCGTCCCGCTGATGGTGCGCGCGATCGACGCCATCACTCCGGCACCGGTCCGGCGCTCGATCGACAGCACTTTCGCCGCGCATCCGCTACTCATGCGCAAGCTGCACTGGGCGCCAGGGTACGCACGCTGGTTCGTGATCGTGTTCGTGCTCCACTGGCTGTCTTTGATCCTGTTCGGCGCGTGCATGCGCGATCTGGTGGATCAGACCTGGGCCCCGCGCGCACCGGTGTCGGTCGCGGCGGGGGTCGCGGCGATCGTGCTCACCGGCATCCACTTCGGCTATCAGAATTTCGTCTACGACTTCCCTCAGCTCGCGCTGTTTGCGCTGGGGCTCGCCCTGCTCGGTCGCGATCGCCTGCGCGAGTTCTACCTGCTCTATCCGATCGGGATGCTCAATAAGGAGACGTTCGTCCTGATGACGCTGGTGTTCGTGTTCACGCGCTGGAAGCGTCTTGCGTTCGGCGCTCTCCTGCTGCACGTACTCGCCCAGCTCGCAATCGCTTTCGCGATCGTCGGCGCGCTCCACTACATCTATCGGAACGAGCCCGGTGGCACGCTCGAGTTCCATCTGAGTCGTAACCTCGACTACCACCCGAGCGCGCGGCAACTGCTGCACGATGTGATCTATGTCGGGTTCTGGGTGCTCGCGCTGTTGAGCGCGCGACGCCGTCCATTCCTCGGAGGCCTCGCGCTGGTGCTCGGAGGCCTGCTCGGGATCACGACGCTGTTCTTCGGCTACATCACCGAGTACCGCTATTACTACGAGGTGTATCCGATCCTGTTCCTGCTCGCGTTCGGCACGGTGTGGAACGCCACGGTCGGTCGGCGGCGTGCGCCGCCGCCCGCCACAGCTACTTGAGCACCACGATCCGCTTCGCCGACTCGTCGGTCTTCGCGACTGCCGAGCGCCACATCGAATCCCGCTAGCCCTCGGTCGAACCCTCGCCCTTCGTCTCGAGGTGGAAGCGGTGCAGGAATCGGTGCAGCATCGGCGCGATGAACACGCTCACGCTGGTCAGGAACGCGACGCCGCTGAACAACGCGTAGAGCGACTCGAACCACTTGCCTCCGGTGCTCCTGACCGCGTCCACCGGTCCCATGCCTCCGAGAATCATCGAGGCGTTGACCAGCGAGTCGAGCCATCGGAGCTGGGCGAAGAAGTGATAGCCCAATACGCCGATTCCGAGGCTGACAAGAAGGATTCCCCCGGCGAGCTGTGCGTTGCGCGCGAGATGGCTGACGAACTCGCGCCGTGAGGGGAGCGGCTTGCGCATGCGGATGACCTTCGTCATGGAACCAGCACCACCTTTCCGAAATGTTCCCGGGCCTCGATGCGACGGTGCGCGGCGGCGGCCTCCGCGAGCGGCATCACCGAATCCACGACCGGCTTGAGCCTGCCGTCGCGCACGAACTTGAGCACTTCGACCAGCTCCGAGCGGCGTCCCATCCACGAGCCCATCAGCGTGAGGTGCCTGCCGAACAGCGCATTCAGGTCGAGTTGCGCTTCCTTGCCGATGGTGGCGCCGCACGTCACCAGTCTTCCGTTGCGCGCGAGCGCGGCCACCCCCTGCTCGAAGATGCGCCCGCCGACGTGCTCGAACACGACCTCGACGCCCTTCTTGCCGGTCAGCTCGCGGGCGCGCCGGGCCAGGTCCTCGTGCGAATGGTCGATGGTCTGGTGTGCGCCGAGCTCGCGGGCGCGCTCGAGTTTATTCGCATCGCCCGCGCTCGCGATCACCCGCGCACCGAGCATGCGCGCGATCTGCACCGCCGCACTGCCCACCCCGCTGCCCGCACCGATCACCAGCACGTCCTCGCCGGCGCGGAGCTTCGCGCGCCCGACCAGCATGTGCCACGCAGTGAGGAACACGAGCGGCACGGCGGCGGCCTCTTTCCACGCCAGATTGTCGGGGTAGGGCAGGCAGTTGACCGCCGGCACCGCGACGCGTTCGGCGTAGCCGCCGTTGCGCTGGCGCCCGATCACGTCGTACGCGCGGCACAGATTGTCGTCGCCGGCAAAGCAGGCGGGGCAGGTGCCGCAGGAGAGCGTCGGCAGCACCAGCGTCTTCTGCCCCACGGTCAGGTGCCGCACCGCCTCGCCCACCTCGCGGACTTCGCCGACGATGTCGTTGCCGAGGATGTGGGGCATCTCGACCTCGACCCCACGCAGCCCGGATCGCACCCACAGGTCGAGGTGGTTGATCCCGCATGCGCGCACCTCGATCAGCGCCTCGTCGGGAGCAATCGTCGGATCCGGCATGTCGCGGTACTCGAGCACCTCGGGCCCGCCGAAACGATCGAACACGACCGCCTTCATGCGAGACGCCGCCGCAACCCGCTACTCATCGAACACGACCGTCGGCTCTTCGTAGAACCGGATCTGGCGTTGCGCGAGGCGCTCCTTCAACCAGTCGTCGAGCCATTGATTCTTGAGCTCGGTGCTCTGTACCTTGTCGGCGAGGCGGTCGACCGGAATGTTCACGCGCAGCGCGCGCCAGCGCACCAGGTGGCGCGTGATGCCGGCCGGAAGGCGTGCGCCGCTCGTGGCGAGCTCGATCACCTCATCGGGCGTGAAGCGCGGGAAGACGAGCAGCGCGGTGATCTCGGGATAGCGCGCGCGCGCCGCATCGAGAGAATCGGTCGCGACGCGGTAGAAGCGCGTGCCGCCGCGGTAGACATTCACCACCGCGTTCAGCAGATCGTTGCGCTGCTCGAGGTCGCCCCCGCCGTGGAGCGTGTCCACGCCGCCGTCCGCGCACACCACGTAGGCGAGCGCTTCGCGCCGCGCAAGCACGGCGCGTGCGTGCTGCAGCGATTCGTTGCGGCGCTCGAGCCCTGGAATTCTGTCGAGCGTCGCCATCAGCTCGTCATGCGGGTAGTCGGCGAGCGCGTGATACCAGGTGGAGAGCTCGACGCCGGGATCGTCGTAGCGCACCACCTGCACCACGATGTGCGGTAGCCCGGCGGCGCGCGCCGCGCTCGCGCGATTGGCGCCGTCGAGTACGATGTAGCGCGGCTTGTCCGGGTCGTCGCCCAGTGGCGCGACGATCGGCGGATTCTTGAGCACGCCCTGCTCGCGAAGGCGCCGCACCAGCGGCTGCATCCGCTGCTCATCATGCTGCTCGTGCGACAGGAGCGACTCCACCGGCACGAAGCGCAGATCGGGAAGCCGGGGATCCTGCGGGGCGGAAGGCATGGGCGGAGAATTTACTACTTCTGCGGAACGATGGGTGGGGCGGTCTCGCTTCGCGGGGCAGTTCGCACCTCGCGCTTCGCCGAGACGGTGAGCTTGGACAGGGTCTCGAGCGGCACGATGTAGGTGAGCGAGTCCGCCGGGTCGTAGAGCATCACGAAGCGCATGGTCGTGCCGATGAGCAGCGCCTCGCTCGGCGCACCCGCACGATTCGCCGCGTCGCGCAGATCCACCGCCATGCGCTTTCCGTGCCCGGCTTTGATGTCGTCCGCGACGTGCTCGGCGAAGAACTGGGTGAACAGTGCTCCATAGAGCAGCACCACCGTCGCACCGCTCCACAGCTTGTGGCGCGGATCGGACCAGCTCCGATGCCGATCGTAGAGCGCCTGGTACGCGGGCACGCGTCGCCTCACCCACGCATCGACGCGGTAGATCAGCCACAGCAGGCCGAGCGGGAGGACGAACAGGAAGATCACCAGCGGCTGGCGGATCGCGGCCATCAGGAAATCGCCGGTCTCGGAAAAGTCCAGCACGTTGACGTGGAATTCCCGGAACAGCCAGACGTGGTACATGAACCCGATGAGGGTGAGGATCAGGTACGCGCCGGTGATGGCCAGCCCCGAGTGCGCCGCGATCACGCGCATGTACTCGCCGGCATGGGCGCGAAGCGGAGTCGGAGCCGGGTCCGCTTCCTTCATCTGCGGGTCTGTGCCCCGGCCGCGCGTCCGCTCTCGAAGTAGGCCGCCTTGAGGCGCTTCATCAGGTCCTCGCGGCGATCGAAGAGACGCTTGAGCGGCCGCGGCTTGTGGCGCGCGAGCGCGTACGCGGTGAGCAGCGGCAGGGTGATGGTCGAGTCGGCGTAGCAGATCACCGTGCCCGGCAACTGGTCGGGATCGATCTTCCCCCAGCTTACGGCCTCGGCCGGAGTCGCGCCGGACAGTCCGCCGGTGTCGGGCCGCGCATCGGTGCACTGCAGGAAATAGTCGTGGCCCTTCTCGGCGATGCCCAGCACTTCCTGGATCTGCGGTTCGGTCTGGAGCAGGAAATTCTTGGGGCTGCCGCCGCCGAGGATCCACACCGCGCTCTTGCCGCCCTTACCCTTCGCGTCCCACACGATCGCCGCGGTCTCGTTCACGTCGGCATTGACGTCGAACTGGAGCTTGTTCCCCTCGAGCGCCTTGGCCGCCACGTTCATGCCGATCGAGGAGTCGCCGGGCGAGGAGGTGTAGATCGGCACGCCGAACTCCCACGCTGCGGCCAGCATCGAGCGCCGCTTGAGTCCGAGCGTCTCTTCGCGGGCCCGCACATACCTGCCGCACAGGTTGTGGAACTCGGCGGTGCTCATCGCGCGCTGGAATTCGGGGGCGGAGATCACTTCGCGGAAGAACGCGTCGGTGTCGAGCAGCACTGAATAGTCGAAGAAGATGTCGTAGATGCGCACCACGCCCTGCTCGCGCAATTCGACGTCGTCCGCCTGCCAGGTCCCGGCATGCATCGAGAGGCCGATGCCAAAATGGGTGTCGTGGTAGAGATTCGCGCCGGTCGAGACGATCCAGTCCACGAAGCCCGCTTCCATGAGCGGGATGATCGCGCTCATGCCGAGCCCGGCGGGAGTGAGCGCGCCGGTCAGTGACATGCCCACGGTCACATCGTCGGCCAGCATGCGCTCGGCCAGTAGCCGCGCGCCCTCGCGCAGGCGCGCGCCGTTGTAGGCGAGGAACGCCTGATCGATGAGATCGGCGGCGCTCTCCCTGCCGTTGATGGCAGGAGGGTTGATGCGCGGGCCTCTGATGTGCGGGTTCTCACGGGCGGACATGAACGCTCCTTCGCGAAGTGCGTGACGTGAATCGTGCGGGCACGATACCGCAATCCAGTCGCGACACCTAACCGCGTGTGGCATGCGACCTTGCGTCGCAATCCCACCCCGGGACTCAAGCCCTTCTCAAGTCGGTTTCGGGATGCTCGCCGCGTTGGCGTCGGTCTCGGGGGACCGACGGCAAGTCCACCCGGAATTCCCCCGAGAACCCAGGCTTCTCAGAGGAGGGTGTTCATCGTGCGCCGCTCATTCATCGCCTTGATTCTGTTCACCGCAATGCTCGCACCGCGAGCGTCGCGGAGTGCAACCCCATCCACCGTCACCATCAACGACAGCGGCACGCCGGTGACTTTTCAGACCGCCTTGCTCGCCGGCATCAATCCCACCACAGATCGCTCGACCTGCGTGTTCGGGGTGAGCTGCGACACGCTGCACCTGGTGATCGCGCCTGGGAATTACACCGGCAAGCGCGTGAGCATCGCGATCGACTGGCTGGTTCCGGCGAACGACTTCGACATGTACTGCTTCAAGGACTACGTCGACGGCAGCGAGGTCGGCATCTCGAACGGCCCACCGCCCGGCACGCACGAAGAAGTGCCGATCATCCTCGACAGCGTGATCGGCACCTCGCGCACCATCGCGATCGAGGTGGTGTCTTCGACCACCACGCCGGAACAGGTGCAGGGCACGGTGACGCTGGCCGCGCTGCCCGCACCCCGCACCGCGATCCCCCAGGTCCCGACTGCCTACTTCAGCCCGAACGTCACCTTGCTCGCGCCCGGTGCGGGGCGCGACTGCGAGCCCAGCGTTCGCGTCGACGTGCGCGGCAACTGCTACGCAGGCGGAATCCGAGGCGTTCCCGGTGGCGTGGACGTCTGGCGCTTC
The DNA here is from genome assembly GCA_031370785.1 of Candidatus Eiseniibacteriota bacterium. Taxonomy (GTDB): domain Bacteria; phylum Eisenbacteria; class RBG-16-71-46; order RBG-16-71-46; family RBG-16-71-46; genus DATJGS01. Next base: position 9,048 of record JANMQY010000006.1, read on the forward strand.
GACCTGAACCCGACCAGCCCGACCTACGATCCGCAGATGCGCAGCCCGTTCTATCTCGGGCAGCCCGACGCATTCGCGCCGAACGACACGGTCGGCGGCAAGGATGGCGGGGGCGACATCGACATTGCGACTTCGTTCCCGACCGGCTCCTCCACGGTTCCCATCGTCACCGTGGTGAGCCTCGCTCTCGCCAACATTTCCTCCGCGACCTCGATCGACCGCGGCAACACCTTCGCCCATCATCAGATTGGCAACGTGGTTCCTGTCGACGACCGCCAGTGGATCGAGGCGCAGGGTGCGGACACCGTGTACGACTTCTACCGTGCGCCGATCCCGGGGACCGGGCTCTTCGTCGACCGGTCGACCGACCACGGTGCGACCTGGACCGCGACTTCACTGGTGAGTCCGACCGGCTCGACTCCCGGCTACATCGACGTCGATCACGCGAACGGCTACATCTACGTCTCGCACAACTCCTCGAGCGCGATGTTCGTGTCGCGCTCCACCAACGGCGGCACCACCTGGAGGACGGTGACGGTCGACAACAACACCGGCCATCACAACCTGTTCGATGTGGTGAAGGTCGGTGATGACGGCACGGTCTACGCGACGTGGAGCGACCGGCGCGCAATCTATCTGGCCCATTCCACCGATCACGGGCAGACCTGGAGCCGTTCGGTTCAGGTGAGTGGACCCGAGTCGCGGTCGGCTCTGTTCCCATGGCTCGAGGCGGGCAGTGCCGGCCGCGTCGCGGTGGTGTGGTTCGGCAGCGAGACGCCCAACAACACGAACGCGTGCGACTGGCATGTCTACATGGCGCTCACCACCGACGCGACCGCACAGAATCCGCACGTAGAAATCGCACGCGTCAGCGATCACGTCGTGCATGCCAGCAACGTCTCGCTCGGCGGCCTCGGCGTGGACACCCCGGCGACGCCGCAGCCCAATCGCAACCTCTGCGACTACTTCCAGGTCGCGATCGACCCGCTGGGCGCGTGCGTCGTCGCGTTCACCGACGACCACAACGACTTCGACGGCCACACTTATGTCGCGCGCCAGCTCGGCGGCCCGAGCCTCTACGCGTCGGCCAACGGCGGCACCGGCGTGCTCGCTTCGGTATCGCCGCTGCCATTGCCCGTACCCGATCCGTCGCAGCCGCAGGTCACCGACTTTCTGCACGACGCGACCGGCAGCAACCTCCAGCCGATCCCGAACGACAATCCGTTCGACGTCCTGTCGGTCCGTTACGGCTGCCACGACGCCGGGGGCGCGAACCAGCTGGAAGTGAGGATGAAGGTGAGCCAGCTCACGCCGGTCCCGGCCGACGCGTTCTGGCGCGCGAACTTCACCGCCAACGCGCCGGGAATGACGTCGGATCGCGGCGACCAGTTCTTCGTCCAGGCGCGGACCGATACGCAGCCCACCGGGGCGTTCGTGTTCGGCACCGCGACCCGCGACTCCAACGGCGCGTTCACCTACACCGTGCGCGGCAACGCGGACTACGGCGCGTTCGACGCCGCGAACAACGAAGTGGTGATGCGCCTCTCGCTCGCCAGGCTCGATCCCTACACCACGCATGGGCCGCCGGTGCGTCCCGGCGTGTTCCTGGTCGGGCTGCGCGGTCAGACCGGGACGATCGGTGCGAGCGGCGCGCGGGATGCGACCCGCGGCGGCGGCGAGACCCGCGTCTGCCTCGCGGCGCTCGCGGTCGAGCCGAACAAGGACATGGAATTCGCGATGACATCACCCGTCCCGAACCCCGGGCGCGGCGGCGCGGCAGTGAACCTCTCACTGCCGCGCGCCGCGTGGGTGGAACTCGCGGTCTTCGATCCACAGGGCAGACGAGTCAGGACAGTGCACGCCGGCGCGCTCCCCGCAGGCACCACGCGCTTCATGTGGGATGGGCGTACCGATCGTGGCCATGCGGCTGCAAGCGGGGCCTATTACCTGCGAATGATGGCAGGCGGGCAGACTCGCAGCCAGCACTTGGTGCTGGTGCGGTAGGGGGTGATGTCTCCCGCAGCGTCACGGCGTCGCGCGGCGGAGACACATTCGTCGCGCGGCCCGTGGCCTGAGATGTGGGAGGGGGCGAGCCGCCACGGAGTTGATAGCCGTTGCATGTCCCGCAGGTGGAGATGAGCTGATCTGAAGCGGGAGGGGGCGAGAGGGGGCGGACGTCGAAAGACCTTTGCCCCGTTCTCGTTGCGATTCGCTAGATCGTCGGCGCTCGCACTGCGACGCTCTCCGAGATCGGAATCACCTTCGCGGGCTCGGGCGTAAAGTCCTCACCCGGATTGATGAAGCGGTTGAGCTCGATCTGGTACTGGCGGTCGTAGAGCTGCTTGTATCTGCCCTTCAACGCGAGCAGTTCATCGTGCGTGCCGCGCTCCACGATTTCGCCGTTCTCGAGCACCAGGATCTGATCGGCGCTGCGGATGGTCGAGAGCCGGTGCGCGATCACGAATGTGGTGCGGCCGTGGCGCAGGCGGTTGAGTCCGTCCTGGATCAGCGCCTCGCTCTCGGAATCCAGGCTCGAGGTCGCCTCGTCGAGGATCAGGATGCGCGGGTCGGCGAGGATCGCGCGCGCGATCGCGACGCGCTGGCGCTGTCCACCCGAAAGACGGACGCCGCGCTCGCCGACCACGGTGTCGTATTTGTTCTCGAAACCATCGATGAACTCGTCGCAGTGAGCGATCCGGCTGACGCGCTGGATTTCCTCGAGCGTCGCCTCGGGCCGCGAGAACGCGATGTTCTCTCGAATCGTTCCGTCGAACAGGAAGTTGTCCTGCAGCACCACACCCAGATTCGCTCGATACTCGGCGAGCCGCAGGTCGTTGAGATCGCGCCCGTCCACGGTGATCCGCCCCGACTTTGGGCGGTTGAACGCCATGACCAGGCTGATGAGCGTGCTCTTGCCCGAGCCGCTCGAGCCGACCAGCGCGGTCGTCGTGCCGGCGGGCGTGCGCAGCGACACGTGCTTGAGCACCGGCGTTCCCGCCCGATATTCGAAGGTTACGTCGTCGAACACGATGTCGCCGCGGATCTGCGCGAGCGTCGGGTGCTCGGCGTCGCCCTTGTCCTCGGTGTCCATCGCCATCACTTCGCGGATGCGATCGAGCCCGGCGAATGCCTCGCTGATCTGCGTGCCGATCGAAGCGATCTCGATCAGCGGCGCCGCCATCATGCCGGTGAAGGAGAGGTACATGACCAGCTCTCCGACCGTCATCTCGCGATTCAGCACCGCGCGGCCGCCGAGCAGGATCATGACCACGCCGACCAGCCCGACGATCACCGACGACAGCGCGGTCGTGCCCGAGACGCCGGTCATGGTCTTGGCGATGTTGCGCAACAGCGCATGCGCGCCGTGCGCGAACACGCGCTGCTCGCGGCGCTCGGCGACGTACGACTTGACGATGCGGATGCCCTGCAGCGACTGGGACAGGCGCCCGGTGAGATCCGCATTGAGCTTGCCGCGCTCACGGAAGATCGGGCGCAGGCGGGAGAAGGCGATCGACATGACCGCGCTGAACGCGACCAGGATGACCAGCGTGAACAGCGTCAGCTTCCAGTTGAGCCGGATCAGCACCACCAGCACGATCGCCGAAGTCACGATCCCGCCGGTGAGCTGCACGAGGCCGGTGCCGACCAGGTTCCGGATGCCCTCGGCGTCGCTCATGATGCGCGAGATCAGGATGCCGGTCTGGGTCTGGTCGAAGTAACGCACCGGCAGCCGCGTGATGCGCTCGTAGACGCGCTTGCGCATGTCGGTGATCGCGCGCTGCGCCGCGATACCCACCACCTGCGAGAGCGCGAACGAGGTCAGGCCCTGGATCAGGGTGGCGCCCGCGACCGCGAGCGCGAGCGGCACCAGCATCTGGGTCTGGTGTTTGCCGATGACATCATCGATCAGGAACTTGGGCGTGTAGGGCAGCACCAGCCCCGAGATCCGGCTGATCAGCATCAGCACGAGGCCCAGTGCCAGGTGGCGGCGGTGCGCCCACATCAACTGTCGCGCTTCGCGCCACGCTTCGGAGGCCGAGATGCGCTTGTTTTCGTCGGTCATGAGTGTCCCTATGGATGTCGTTGCCGTGAAATCGGTGGAGGCGGAATTGGCGCGGGCGCCGATTGTCTGCAACGCGCCGGCGGATCAGGCCTACCTGCGGGTCATTCGCGAGCGCGGCTTCTGGCGCTGTACCTCTTCGATCTTCTTCGGGTCGTTCGGGAACAGGCCCACCTGTGCAAGGCGCGGGATCAGATCCACCCACTGGCGCTCGGCCGCGAATACTTCCCGGAACAGCTTGAGCCCTTCGGCCTCGCGCCCATTGGTATACATCGAGACCGCTGCCCAGAAGTTGAGCTCGACGACTTCGGGGGCCAGCTTGGACGCCGCCTCGTACGCCTTGAGCGCCTCCTCCGGCTTCTTCTCGGAGATGAAGTTGTCGCCGGCGTCCTCGAGGTTGTAGGCGCGGCGCAGCTTGATCAGCCGGCGCAATTCCCTGAGCGGTTGCGGAGAGTCTTCGACGCGCAGGTCCATCACCCGGTCCGCCCACGGCTTGCCGGTGGACTGCGCCTTCACGATCAGGATCGCGGCCGACTGCATGCCGCGGATGTCGCCGCCCGCCTTCTGTCCGGCTTCGAGCGCCTGCATCATGCGCTCGGCGAGATCTCCGGTCGCCTTCTCGAACGCCGCGCTCATCTCCGGCCACACACGGTCGTTCGCCATGAGGTTTGCCTGGCAGGAGTACTGAACGCCGCCCTTGTCGCCGGCGAACGGAATGCAAGTCTTCCCGGTGTAGGCCGCGACGTTTCCCTTCGCGTCCACCATCGCCACCTGGCGACCCTCGTTGTGGGCGTCGGCCCTGACCAGCGAATCGAGCGCCCCACGCGCGGTCATGCCCTGCTTCATGAGCGCGAGCCCGTTCGGGCCGTAGTCGACCAGCACCAGCGACTGGGTCGCGACCGCGCCGATTCCGGCCTCGGCCCACGGCACGATCGGGCCGACCGAGAAGTAGTGCGACTGGACCGCCACGCCCATCTCGCCGGTCACCGGATCGCGCGCGACGATCGAGTAGGTATGGGCGAGTGGCGAGGGTGGCGCGGCGGGAGGCGTGACGGCGGCGGCGGGCGCGGCGAGCGCGAGAATCAGAGCGCAGAACAAAAGAGAGGCGCGCATGTTCGGCTCCTGAGGTTGGAGGGCGTCACCAAGGGAACGACGGGCCGGGACTATACAGGAGAGACGCGCTGCGGCACCCTTCCCCGCCTTGCCGCAATTCGCGTAGACTGCCCGCGACCCTTACCCCCGCGTGGCCGCGCGCGATTCTGGTGCGGCGCGCACGCAAATCGGAGCATGCATGAGGCTGTCCCCCTTCCTCACGCTCGCCCTCGCGCTTGCGCTGGCCGCCGCCCCGGCCCGCGCGTTCGATCGCCCCGGCGTGCCGGCCACGCGCACCTCCGATCCGCTGCACATCGATGGCTTGCTCAACGAGGCGGCGTGGAGCACGGCGCCGCCGATCGGCGAGTTCCTGCTGATGGCTCCGCGCGAGTCGCAGGCTCCGGACGAATCCACCGTGGTGCGCGTGCTCTACGACGACCATCGCATCGTGTTCGGAATCTGGTGCCAGACCCGGCGCCCGTTGCGCGCGAGCCTGACGCCGCGCGACCAGATTACCGACGGGGATCACATCGCGGTGCACCTGGATACCGAAGGCGACGGCCAGCGCGCGTACATCTTCGCGGTGAACCCATGGGGCGTGGAGCTCGACGGCATTCTCACTCAGGACCCGGACTTCAAGTGGGACGCGGTGTGGGACGCCGCGTCCCGCCGTGGCGCCGACGCGTGGACCGCGGAGATCTCGGTCCCCTTCCGGGCGATGCGCTTTCCGGCGCGCGCGGTGCGACCGTGGCGTCTGTGGATCCGCCGCGAGGTCACGGCGTGGAACGAGGTCTCGGTGTGGCCGCTCTACCGCTTCAGCGAAGCCGGCCGCGTCATGCTGCAGGCCGCCGACCTGACCGGACTCGAGAGCATGCACTCCGGGCGCAGCCTCTGGGCTGAGCCCTACGTGTTCGGCTCGCTGGCGGGCACGCGCGAGCGCGCGGCCCCAGCCGGATTCACGCCGTGGACCGACGAGCGCACTCGCAAGGCGGGCGTGGATGCGCAGACCGCGCTCACCAGCGCGCTCACGCTCAACGCCACCTTGAACCCGGACTTCAGCCAGATCGAAGCCGACGCGCTTCAGATCGATCTTAACCAGCGATTCCCGCTTCAGTATCCGGAGAAACGCCCGTTCTTCCTCGAGGGCGCCGAGAACTTCAGCACTCCGCTTGAAATGATCTACCCGCGGCGCATGGCCGATCCGGACGCCGGCATCAAGCTCACCGGACGCATCGGAGCCGCGAACACCGGAGTGCTGGCGGTTCGCGATCGCGGCGGAGCCTCGCTGGCCGGCTCGGGCGCTGGATTCGATGGGCTCTCGAGACGCGGAAACTTCGGGATCGCGCGCGTCCAGTTTCCGTTCGCAAGCGGATCCAACGTTGGTGTGCTGGTCGCGGGGCACGAGCAGCTCGCGAGCGCAGTGCCGCTCTTCCTTGCCGACAGCAGCTCGAGCAACGGCATCCTGGCGCTGGACTCGCAGCTCAGGCTGTCGGGACGGTGGACCTTCGAGGTCCAGGCTGCGCGCAGCAGCACGCGCGAGGAGTGGACCTTCGTGCCCGGCAGGGCCGACAGCGCGTATTCGGGCTGGATCGGCGTCGCGCGCCTCAACTTTCGCGACCGCGCGCGCGACCTCCGGTTCGGCTGGCGCTACGTCGGCCCCGACTATCGCAACGAGCTGGGGTTCGAGGAACGCGTCGGCGTGACCTACCGGCGCGTCAACTTCGGATGGGACCTGTTCCCCGAGAAAGGCGTGGCGCAGCGCGTGACGCCGCGGCTCGATGCGCGGGTGCTGCACGATCGCACCGGGCGCCCCGAATATGCGGACATCAATCCCAACGTCGAGTTCCTGTTCCGCAAGAGCAGGTTCCTGATCGCGGGCTTCCACACCTACGAGGAGCATTGGCTGAGCCGCAACTACACTCAGCAACGCGCGCACGTCTACTTCGAGGACACCGAGTGGCGGCCGCTGACGTGGAGCATCGAAGCGCAGGTCGGCGACGGCATCTTCTACGGTGCGACCGACGCCGAGTCGTTCCTGGCGTGGACCGAGACCTACGAAGCCACCGCCACGCTGCGCCCATCCCCGCGCGTCGCCGCCGCGACCAACGTCCAGCACCTGCGCGTCGCACGCCGTCCGGATTCGGGCGAGGTGATCGACCTGTGGCTGCTCGGGATCAACACCAACGTGCAGTTCACCAAGCGCCTGTATGCGCGGCTCTATCCGCAGTACGACAGCGACGCGAAGCACCTCGATCTGAACGCTCTGATGGGCTACCTGCTACACCCGGGCACGGTGGTGTATGCGGGGGTCAGCGGCGGATTCGACCGCATCGAGGCGCGCCAGCGGCCGACCCGGCGACAGTTCTTCGCAAAGGCGTCGTACCGATTCAGCCTGTAGCCCAGCGCTCGCCGAGGGCCATCGTGCAGCGCGGATCGAGCGCGACGCGGATGCTGGCGCGCAGAGCGCCGACCGCGACCTGAGGCGCGAGCGGCGGCTCGAACGGCTCGATGCCGCGCGCGCCGATCAGCGCAAAGCCATGCGCGTGGAGATCGCGCACCAACGTCTCGGCAGGAAGCGTCGCGCCCGAATCGGCTCCCGGTTCGGGGAAGAGATGCAGCCGTCCGAACGGCGCATGCAGCACCGCGCGCTCGAGCAGTCGTCCGCTCAGCAAAGGCGCGAGCGCCCCCGGAGTGTTGTGCGCGCCCGCGAACGACAGGCGCGGGCCCTGCAGCTCTTCGAGGTCGGCGAGCGCCTGCCATAGCGTCGTCGCCGATTGCCCGGGCAGCTTGAGGCGCGGCGTGCCGAGCGCCTCTCGCGTCAGCTTGCACATCTCATCGACATGCGGAGCTTCGCCCTCGAAGCCCACGATTGCGGTGAATGCGGTTCGGTGAGCGAGCACTGGATTCAGGTTGGCCGCGGCACGGCCCACGATGGTGAGCACCGCTGGCTCGAGTCGCGGGAAGCGCGACCAGAGAGCTACGTTCGCGATCTGCGCTGCCTCGAGCGCGAACACCATGGCGGTGCGCGTCTCGGGCGCGGGCAGGAGCTTGAGGCTGGCTTCGAGGATCACGCCGATCCCGCCGCGCGACCCGCACAGCAGGCGATGGATGCCGTACCCCGCGACGTTCTTCACCACTTTGCCGCCGCTCCTCGCGATCGTGCCGTCGCCGATCGCGAAGCGCGCGCCGAGAATGCGATCGCGCGGCGCGCCGATCGCGAGCCGGCGCGCGCCCGATGCGTTCGCGGCCAGCACGCCGCCGAGCGTGGCGCCCCACGCCTCGCCGGCTTCGAGCGGCAGATCGAGCCCGCGCGCGCTCACCGCGTCGCGCAGCGCCTCGAGCGTGACGCCGCACTCGGCGGTGAGCGTCAGATCCTCGGGCTCGAATTCGACGATGCGATCGAGCGCCCTGAGGTCCAGCGCAAGGTCGTAGCGCTTGGGCGCGCGCTCGCGCGAGAGCGCCACCCCGCCGCCCCACGGCACCACGCCGAGCCCGTCGTCCGATGCGGCGCGCAGCGCTTCGCTCACCTCTTCGCGCGTGATCGGCTTGAGCGCCACGCGTGGCGCGCGCCCGGACATGGCATAGCGCGCCGGATCGACGAGGCGCGCGGCATCGAGCCCGAGCGTCGAGGTCAGATCCACGGGCCATCCACGTCGGCGCGCGGACTCTGCCCGCCGTGCGAAGGCGGCGCAAAGGCGCGGGCGCTCGCGCCCACTTCCTCGCGCGAGCCCTCGCGGCATGCGCCTCCGCCAGGGAGGATCTTGCCGGGATTGAGCCGGCGCTCCGGGTTCACGCCATCGCGCAACCGCTCCATCACCGCCAGGTCTTCGGGCGCGAACAGCTCGCTCATCATCGAGCGCTTCTCCATCCCGACGCCGTGCTCGCCCGAGATCGTGCCGCCGAAGCGGATGCACATGCGCAGGATCTCGTGCGAGGCGTCGAGCGCCCTTTTCTGCGCCTCGGGGTCGTCGGAGTTGAACAGCACGTGCGGGTGCAGGTTGCCGTCACCGGCGTGGAACACGTTGCCGGCTTCGAGTCCGCGCTCGCGGCACAGCCGGTACACGATCGAGAGCGCCTCGGCGAGCCGCGTGCGCGGCACCACGCCGTCCATGATATAGAAGCCACTCGCACTCCTGCCGTAGGCGCCGAACGCGCTCTTGCGCCCCTTCCACAGCAGCGCGCGCTCGGCTTCGTCCTTCGCGATGCGCGTCGAGCGCGTGCCCTCGGCCTTCGCCAGAGCGAGGATGCGCTCGACCTGCGGCGGCAGACTCATTGCCGGGCCGTCCACTTCGATCAGCAGCACCGCGCCCGCATCGAGCGGCAGGCCGATGTGCAGCCACTCTTCGACCAGCGCCGCGGTGTGCTGGTCCATGATCTCCATCGCCGCCGGCACGATCCCCGCCGCGATCGTGGTCGAGACCGTGCGGCACGCCTGCTCGATGGTCTCGAAGTCGAACAGCATGGTCTTGACCGCTTCGGGTTTCGGCAGCAGGCGCACGCAGATCTCGGTGACGATCGCGAGCGTGCCCTCGCTGCCGATGATGAGCGCGGCCAGGTCGAAGTCGGGCGCATCGAGCGCCTCGCCGCCCAGCTCGACGATGCTGCCGTCGTGCAGCACCGCGGTGAGGCCGAGCACGTGATTGAGCGTGACCCCGTACTTGAGACAGTGCGGCCCGCCCGCGTTGGTCGAGACGTTGCCGCCGATGGTGCTGACCTGCTGGGAGGCCGGGTCGGGCGCGTAGTAGAGGTTGTGCTGGGCCATCTGCTGCGAGAGCGAGAGGTTGACGACCCCGGGCTGCACCCAGGCGAGCATGCGCTCGGGGTCCACTCGCGACACGCGGTCCATGCGATTGACCGACAGGACGATCCCGCCGAACTCCGCGGTTGCTCCACCCGCGAGTCCGGTGCCCGCGCCGCGCGGCGTGACCGGCACGTCGTGCGCTCGTGCCCAGCGCACGATCGCCGCCACCTCGTCGGTCGAGCGCGGCAGCACGACCACATCGGGCATCATCCGCTCGAGCACCAGCGCGTCGGCCTCGTACGTGAAGCGCGCCGCCTCGCTGTCCAGCACGCCGTCATCGCCCAGCAGCGCGCGCAGCTCGTCCAGGTGTTCGCGGGTCCAGATCATGAGCGGCAGGGTAGCAGAGGCGAGCACCGCGCCGGAGCGTGACCCGGCCGCGGCCCCCGTGTTACCAAGTTCCAGTTCACGGGTGCCTCAGTGCCCCTGGTCTACGACGAGATCCTGGTGCCGCCGCGCTCTGCTGGCGCCGGTCTCGTGGCCGGACGCAAAGGCGCTCGAGAGCGCGCTTCGTACCGTGGGATTCGGCAACATTCAGGTGGAGGGCCCGCGCTGCCGCTGCGCTTCGAAGGCGGCATCGCGCAGGCGATCCGGCTCCGGGCGCCTCGCCTCCACAATCCCCTTGCCTCCGCCCGGCCCGGTGCTAGCCTCGCGCTGTTTTGGCAACCGGGAGGGCCCGCATGGATCGCGGTGCTTCGCCACATCTGTCATGGATGCTGGTGCCGGTCTCGGGCGTGCTCGTGCTGTCCGCGCTCAGTCTGCCGCGCCAGCCGTTCACCGGCCTCATTCTGCGCGGTGACCGGGTGGTCACGGTCATGCCCGCGAGCCCCGGCGAGCGCGCTCAGCTTCGGGCCGGCGACCGCGTCCTGATCTGGCCCGCCCGCGCGAACGCTCCGCAGAATCCACTCGCCGACGCCGCGCCCCACCGCCCGCTAAAGCTGCTGCGCGAGCGCGCCGACCGGCTCGATGAGATCGTGCTCGTCCCCGAGCCGCTGCCCGCCAGCGAACGTCGCATGATGGCCGGGCTGCTCGCGGTCGCATCGGGCTTCGTGCTGCTCGGCGGCTGGGTGTGGAGCCAGCGCCGCGATTCGCTCACCCGCGCGTTCTTTCTGCTGTGCCTGGCGTTCGCGTGGCTGATTGCGCCGTTTCCACGTTTCTCGTCGCGCAGCATTGCGCTCGCGTACGAGACGCTCTACTCGGGCGTCACCGTGTTCCTGCCCGCGCTGTTCGTCCACTTTTTCGCGCTGTTCCCCGAGCGCCTCGCGGTGCGCGGTCGGCGGCGCTCGCTCGCGGCGATCGCATATGGCGTGGCCGCCGTGCTGTTCGCCGCCGAGGTCGCGATCACCGCGATCTCGATGTTCACCGGCAACGGCCTCGAATCCACTCTCGAACTGCTGCAGAGCGTGGCCGCGCTCTGGTTCGCGGCGGGTGTGGCGGCCGCGCTCGGCCTGTTCGTGCGGTCGTACCGTCGCGCGCGCAACGACGATGCGCGGCGCCGGCTGCGCGTCGCGCTGATCGGCACCGCGCTCGGCATGACGCCTCTGGTCGCGCTGGTGCTGCTGCACAACCTTGCGCCGGGCCCGCCGCTGCCCGGCGAAGGCTGGGCAGTCATGCTCACGCTGCTGGTCCCGGCCTCGTTCGCGTGGGCGGCGCTGGTGCATCGCGTCTTCGAGTTCCGGGTGGCGCTGCGCGCCGCCGCAGCCCTTGCCGCGCTCGCGCTGATCTGCGGGCTCGTGTTCTGGGCGGGGGAGTGGCTGGCACAGGCGTGGCGCGCGGACCTGGGCAGCGGAATCGCGGGCGGCGCGCTCGCGTTCGTGGCGCTGGCCGCAGCGGTGGCGGGGCCCGCCGGCGCCTGGCTGCGTGCTCTGGGCGAGCGTGTGATTCCGGATGAACACGATCGTTCTCTCTCCGAATGGATGATCCGCCATCCGTCGGCGCGCGGCAGCGCGCGGGAGCAGCTCGAAGCCGCCTGCGCGACGGTGGCGGAGCGGCTGCTCCTCGACGGGTGTGCGGCGCTCGAGCTGGAGGGCGACTCGGTGCGCCACGCCGCGCGTGTCGGCCACACCCGGCTGCCCGAGATCGCGGCGCTCGGCACCGACTTGCTGCGAACGCTCGGGCGCACTCCGGTCGGGCTCGATGATCCGCGGCTCGCGGGCGGCGCCTGCCGCGCACTCGAAGCCGCCGGGGTGTGCTGGGTGCTGCCGGTCGGCAACGACGCCGCGCGCGTCGCGCTGCTGCTCGGTCGCCGGCTGAGCGGCCCCTGGCTGAGCATCCCTGAGATCCGCGACCTCACGCGCTTCGCGCATCATCTCGATGTGGTGCTCGACAACGCGCGGCTGCGCGAAGAGGCAACTGTGCACGGCGCATACGGCCGCGAGCTGACGCGCGCGCAGGAGATCCAGGCACACCTGCTGCCGCGCAAGGCGCCAAACTATCCGTCGCTCGACTGCGCGGCGGCCGCGCTCTCGAGCGAGCCGGTTGGGGGCGACTACTACGACTTCGTAAAGGCGCCGGGCCGCGTGTTGACGCTGGCGGTCGGCGATGCGGCCGGGCACGGCGTGCCCGCGGCGCTGATGGGTGTGTGGGCGCAGGCCTGCTTCCGCAACGAAGCGAGGCGTGGAGCGGGGCCCGGCCAGGTGCTGACCGCGCTCAACCGCGAGCTGGTCTCGATGGAACAGCCCGAAGCCTTCGTCGCGCTGCTGTGCGCGCGCATCGAGGTGCTGAGCGGGCGATTCCACTACGCGAACGCAGGCCTCACCCCGCCACTCCTGCGCCGTGCCGATGGGACCTGCGAAGAGCTGATGCAGAGCGGAGTGCTGCTCGGCGTGACGCCGGATGCCGCCTATCCCGACGCCAGCGTCGATCTCGAGTCCGGCGACGTGATCGTGCTCTACACCGACGGCCTCACCGAGGCCCGGCATGGCGATGAGATGTACGGGGTCGAGCGGATGGCGGCCGCGCTCCATCGCTGTGCCGAGCGCCGGGCGGCGGAAATCGTGCGCGAGCTGATGTCCGAAGTGCAGGCCTTTGCCGACCACCCGCTCGATGACCTGACCGTGGTGGTGCTCAAGCAGATACTGGCCCCGGTACGCGCTCCCGGCGCGTTACAGAATCCCCTAAAGTGGCGGACAACACCCGCCGATGCAGTGGGGTGAAACGGCAGGTAGGCCGTTTCCCCCGCCCGCGCTGCCAACCCACGGGCGGCCGATCTGACGGTTGACCGCGCAGGATGCGCGCCCCCTCGCAGTCGGAGGTGGACCGTGGACATCGGCCTTATGGTCATGCTCATCGATCTTCTGTGGTGGATCCGTCACTA
>JANMQY010000044.1:0-19823 GCA_031370785.1 Candidatus Eiseniibacteriota bacterium
GCGTTCGAGAGCGGGGAGGACGTGCACGTGAACACCGCACGCCGGATCTTCGGCGTCCGCGAGGGACCGCTCGATCCGCAGCTGCGCGCCCGCGCCAAGGTGGTGAACTTCGGAGTCATGTACGGAATGGGCGCGCGAAGCCTTTCGCAGCAGATGGGCATCGGACTGGCCGAGGCACAGGAGTTCATCGCCGGCTACTTCCGAGTGTACGCGCGGGTGCGCGAGTTCCTCGACCAGACCGTGGAGCAGGCGCGCCGCGACGGCTACGTGCGCACGCTGCTCGGAAGGCGGCGCTGGCTGCCGGGTCTCACCAGCGGCAATGGTGCGCTGCGCTCGTTCGCGGAGCGCGCGGCGATCAACACTCCGATCCAGGGCTCGGCGGCGGACCTGATGAAGCTGGCGATGGTGCGCGCGCAGCGCTCCTTGAAGGCCGCGACCCCCTCGGCTAGATTGCTGCTTCAGGTGCACGACGAACTCCTGATCGAATGCGCGGAGCGCGACGCCGAGACGGTGGCCGAGCGGGTCAAGGCCGAGATGGAGGGTTGCTTCCCGCTGCGCGTACCGCTCGTGGTGTCGCTGGGCACCGGGCGCACCTGGTTCGATGCCCACTGAGTCGCGGCGCGAACCGAGCGGCGATCCGCTGTTCATCCTCGCGCTGATCGGGCGTGCCGGAAGCGGCAAGAGCACGGTGGCCCGGGCACTGGCCGCGGACGGCGCCGAGCGCATCGAAGCCGACTGGCTCGGCCACGAGGTCACCGACCGCGACCCGGAAGTGCGCGCGGCGCTGACCGACGAATACGGGGCCGGGGTCTATCGCGCCGATGGAACGCTGGATCGTGCTGCGGTCGCGGCGAAAGTGTTCCGCGATCGAGCGGCGCGCGCGCGGCTCGATGCGCTGACCCACCCGCGCATCATTCGAATGATCCGCGAGCGGCTCGCGGCGCTGCGCGAGCAGGGATTTCGCGGGGTGGTGGTGCTGGACGCAGCGCTGATTCTGGACTGGGCACTCGAGCGCGAGTGCGACGCGGTGCTCGCGGTGACCGCACCGGAGGCGCTGCTGATCGAGCGGCTGGTACGCTCGCGCGGCTGGAGCGAAGCCCACGCGAAGGCGAGGCTCGCGGCGCAGCGGACGCAGCAGGACTTTCGCGATCATGCCGACATCACACTCGACAATACCGGCACCGAGGACGAGCTGGTGCGCGTCGCGCGCGCCGCGCTCGCGCAGCTCGAGGAACGGCGCAACTTCCGACACTGAGGCTATTCGAAAGGACGCATGCTCACTGCCGCAGATCTGCACAAGCGCCTTGCCGAGTCCCGCGCCACGCTGGACGGACTTCGGAGGTTCCTTTGACGTCGACGCACGCATCCGCGAGGTGGCGGATCTGGAGCGGCGAATGGGCGAGCCCGGATTCTGGGATCGCCCGGAGGACGCGCAGAAGACCGTCGCCTCGCTCAAGCGCGCCAAGAAAACCGTTGAGGACTGGAGCGCGCGCGATCAGGCGCTGAAGCACCTGGAGGAGCTGCTCGAGCTTTCCGAGGGCGAAGGCGACGGTGGGCTGCTCGCGGATCTGGCGCGCGAGCTCGACGCGGTCGAGATGCAGATCGCCGACCTCGAGACGCGTAGCCTGCTCTCCGGGGAACACGACCGGCTGGGCGCGATCGTCTCGATCCATCCCGGCGCGGGCGGCACCGAGTCGCAGGACTGGGCCGAGATGCTGTTCCGCATGTACACGCGCTGGGCCGAGCGCCACGGCTACGCCGCGAACATCCTCGACCTGCAGCCCGGGGATGAGGCCGGGATCAAGGACGCGACGATCGAGATCACCAGCGAGTTTGCCTACGGGTATCTGAAAGGCGAGAGCGGCGTCCACCGGTTGGTCCGCATCTCGCCTTACGACTCGGCCCAGCGCCGCCACACCTCGTTCGCCTCGGTGTTCGTGTTTCCGATGGTCGACAGCACGATCAACGTCAACATCGCCCCGGGTGACCTGCGGGTCGACACGTTCCGCGCCAGCGGCGCGGGCGGGCAGCACGTCAACAAGACCGAGTCCGCGGTGCGCATCACCCACATCCCGAGCGGACTGGTCGTGCAGTCGCAGGCCGAGCGCAGCCAGCATCGCAACCGCGAGTTTGCGATGCGCATCCTTCAGGCGCGCCTGTTCGCCTACTACCAGGAGCAGGAGCGCGCGAAGACCCAGGCGCTCAAGGACGTCAAGAAGGACATCGACTTCGGCAGCCAGATCCGCTCGTACGTACTGCAGCCCTACACCATGGTCAACGACCACCGCACCGAGACCAAGGTGGGAGACGTTCACGCGGTGCTCGACGGAGAGATCGACACCTTCATCGACGCCTATCTGAAGAGGAAGGACACGTCGCCATGATCCCGCGCCACATCTTTCGCGAATACGACATCCGTGGCCTGCACGCGACCGAGCTCACCGACGCGGTGGCCGAGGGTGTCGGGCGGGCGTTTGGCACCACGCTCGCGCGCGAAGGCGGCCGGCGCGTGGCGCTCGGGCAGGACGTGCGCCCGAGTAGCTCGCGGCTCGCCGCCGCGGTCGAGCGCGGCTTCGTCGCATGCGGGCTGAAAGTCGAGCGGGTCGGCGTGGTGCCGACCCCGGCGCTCTACTACGCGGTCGCCGCACGCGACCTCGATGGCGGACTGCAGGTCACCGGCAGCCACAATCCTCCCGAGTTCAACGGATTCAAGATGTCGAAGCGCAAGGCGCCGGTGTTCGGTGCCGAGATCCAGGCGATGCTCGCCATGATCGAGCGCAGCGACTTCGTGTCCGGCGAGGGGGAGGCGTCGGGACGGCCGATTCTGGAGGAGTACCGCACCATGCTGGTGGAGCGCGTTTCGAGCACGCGTGGGCTGAAGGTGGTGATGGACTGCGGCAACGGCTGCGCCGGAACCGTCGTGCCCGAGACGTTCGAGCGCATGGGACACCGCGTCACCGCGCTGTTCGCCGAGCTGGACGGGCGCTTCCCGAACCACCTGCCCGATCCGACCGTTCCCGCGCTGCTCGTGGATCTGCAGAACAAGGTGAAGGAGACCGGCGCGGATCTCGGGATCGGCTTCGACGGTGATGCCGATCGCATCGGCGCGGTGGACGGCGGTGGACGCATCGTGTTCGGAGACCAGCTGCTTGCCCTGTTCGCGCGCGACGTGCTGCAGCGCGTGCCCGGCGCACAGATCATCTTCGACGTGAAGTGCAGCCAGGGGCTCAAGGAGGACATCCTCGCGCACGACGGAAAACCGCTGATGTGGAAGACCGGGCACTCGCTCATCAAGGCGAAGCTGCTCGAGACCGGCGCGCCGATCGCCGGCGAGATGAGCGGGCACATGTTCTTCAGCGAGGGCTATTTCGGATTCGACGACGCGCTGTTCGCCGCCGGCCGGCTGTTGCGCTACGTGGCCTCCACCGGAAAGACGCTCGCCCAGCTGGTGGATTCGATCCCGAGCTACTACTCGACACCTGAGCTGCGACTCGCCTGTCCCGAGGAGCGGAAGTTCGCGGTGGTCGAGGAGCTGCGCCGCGAGTTCGCGGGTCGCTACGACGTGATCGACATCGATGGCGTGCGGGTCGAGTTCGGCGACGGGTGGGGGCTGGTGCGCGCCTCGAACACCCAGCCGGTGCTGGTGGTGCGCTTCGAAGCGCGCACCCCGCAGCGCCTCGAAGAGATCCGCGAGATGTTCATGGCTCCGCTGCGCCGGCTCGGCGTGGGCGAGGCCGTGGCGCACTGAGTCGAGCGCCGCGCCGGCGATGGCTCGAGCGCCGCATGCTGGAATCCGCCGCCGCCCCTCGCGCGCCTGGGGCCGTCCGCTGCCGCGTGCGTTCTTCGCCCGCCCGCCGCTGCGGGTCGCGGCCGCGCTGCTCGGGCGCGTGCTGGTGCTGGAACGCGGCTCCACGCTGCTCGCCGGGCGGATCGTCGAGGTCGAGGCCTACCTGGGCGCCGCCGATCCGGCCAGCCACGCGTTTCGCGGACGCACCGCGCGCAACGCGGTGATGTTCGGACCGGCCGGGCACGCCTACATCTACTTCACCTATGGCATGCACTACTGCCTGAACGTGGTGACCGGGCCTAAGGGAC
The DNA here is from genome assembly GCA_031370785.1 of Candidatus Eiseniibacteriota bacterium. GTDB lineage: Bacteria > Eisenbacteria > RBG-16-71-46 > RBG-16-71-46 > RBG-16-71-46 > DATJGS01. The sequence continues at coordinate 4,096 of JANMQY010000044.1, forward strand.
GCGCCTCGGCGGTGCTGCTGCGCGCGCTCGAACCGCTGGCCGGCCTCGGCGCGATGCGCAGGAGGCGCGGCATCGTCCCGATCGAGGCGCTTGCGCGCGGGCCGGGCAATCTGGCGCGCGCGCTGGGCCTGACGCGGGCGGAGAACGGTTGGGATCTCACACGCGGACCGCTATGGATCTCGGACCTTCCCGCGGACCGCGGGAAACTCCGGATCGTGCGCGGGCCACGGATCGGGATCCGCCTCGCCGCGGACCGGCCGTGGCGCCTGCGGCTCGACGGCCATGCCTCGGTTTCCGGCGAGCGATCCACGCGCGCCAGGTCACGATCGATGAGTTCCTCGTTGACACGCTCGTGACCCGTTCCTAGTATCCCTCGTCCGTGCACCGCGCACCTCGTTGACCGCGCGCACTTTCGCCCGGCTGGCGGGAGCGTTTCTCTCCGCATTGCGGTCCGCCCGTCCATCGGTCCAGGCAGTTCAGGCAAAGGAGTTGGAATGAGCCCTTCGCGCAGGGTTCTTCTGAGCGCGCTTTCGATCATATCCGCATTCAGCCTGTCGGCCGCCGCTGTGGCCTCGGGACAAACCATGGACGACACGCGCCGCTCGTTGGGCCTCGCGCCGGATCCGATCGCGCGTAGCCCGCGACTGCTTGGCATGGGCGGGGTCTCGCTGACGGTCGACGATCCGCACAACCGGATCAACCTGTGGGACTTTGCCGCCTTCCCGACGGGAGTCGTGGATGCCGACTCCAACTCGGTGATCGAGCTGCGACCGGCCACGGCCAGCGCTTCGTCGGTGCACGATCTGTCCGGCCTCGAGCGAGGACGCGAGCGCCAGGATCTGGCGCTGCGCGAGAACCGGTTCGGCTTCGAGATCTGGCGACGCAGCGGAATGACCACCTTCGGCGCGGTCGGTGATCTCGACGGCCTGCGCCACGACGAGCCGTACAGTGACGACACCGAGCATCGCCGCCGCCTGAGCCAGCCGAACATCGTGCCGCTCGTCGCCGGCCGGCTGCCTTACACGACTTCGGGAAACTCCCGCTTCGCGCTGCGCGTGCACTACCGCACCGAGACCGTGAGCGAGAAGTACCTCACCATCGTCGAGAACGGGGCCGGACAATATCTCGACCTGCACGGCGAGACATTGAATCCTCCGGACTTCTTCACCCCGGATGAAACTCGCACTTCTTCGCTCGGCGCGGGGCTGGCGATCTCGCACCGCGTCGCCTCGTGGCTGACGGTTGGCGTGGGAGTGGACGAGATCGCGAATCGGATTCGCGGTGGAAACCATGGCATCAAGTACGACTCGCAGATCGACGAGGATCGTGACGTGACCAGCGGACAGGCGACCCTGATCGGGCGCATCGGGCCACACTTCGAGTGGGGTGCCGACGGCCGCGGATGGAGCTCGACTTCGGAGCAGCACTGGGCGTTCTCGCTCTCGGCAGGTCCGGCCGCCAACGCGGTCGACGGGCGGGGAAAGCTGGACGAGCGCGAGGAGAAAGGAAACTCGTTGAACACGCGCGCGCGCCTGACGCTGGGCCCGCTCCAGCTGGGCGCAGCGTTCGGCAGCTTCGACCGGAAGATCACGCTCACGCCTCCGGATCCGAGCGATCCGACCTCGCTCAATCAATTCCTGCGCAACGTCTACAGTCGCCCGAGCGGAGACACGCTCAACCTGCCCGACAGCGTGAGCTACAACCAGATCACGACCCATTCATGGAACGCGGGCGGTGGAGTGGGACTCCGCATGGGCACGCATGCCCGATGGGCGGCCGAGTACCACGTCACCCGCGATCGCGAAGAGATGTTCGTGACCGGAGGGACCGGACCCGAGCGGCGTGCGTGGGATGTGCGCAGCGGACTGGAATGGAAGCTCAATCCGGTGCTCATGGGTCGGGTCGGCTACCAGTACGCCTGGCTCGACCGCGACCTCAAGATCCAGCAGAACGAGAGCAAGGGAAACAGCATGACGCTCGGGCTGGGACTTCGCCCGGACCGTGCCGCGTGGTCGTTCGACGCGGGGTATCTGATCCACTGGTCGCAGGCCGACTACGGCAGCCCGTGGAAGCCGCGCGGGAGTCGCCAGCTGCTCTCGAGCCAGGTGCGATGGGACTTCTAGCCGGGGCGGATCGCAAAAACATCCTTGACACAAACGGGCAATGCGCAGCATATTTCCTTTCGATTGGGCGTACGGCACCTCCGCGAGCGACCGGCTTGCTGGACCTTCCTCCATGTGCCCGGTTCTCACGCCCGCGAATCCACTCCATACCTGACGGCAATGACTGGGTCGCGCACAGCATGCGCGGGCGGACGGTTTTGCTTTCACTAACTCTTCTGTGCAAAACGAGTTGAGGTCGGGAAAAGCGTTGACACTCCGATGCGAGATTGGCATCGTGATCCGGTCCATTTTCGCAGCGGCCCGAACGATCGAACCCAAGGCGAGGGGTTGAGTCGCATGTCCATTAACAGCAGGGGTTTGGTGATCGCCGCACTGATCGCGGCTCTCGGATCACTTCTGGTGACTCCCTCGAGCGCGCAGCAATCGGCCCCCGCGGCCCCCGCGGGCGGGACCGGCCGGATCACCGGCAAGGTGACCGAAGGCAAGGAGCCGGTTCCGTACGCGAACGTCGTCGTGCTCGGCTCGAGACAGGGGACGATGGCCGATGAAAACGGCGTGTTCGTCATCCCCGGCGTTCCGGTCGGCACGGTTCAGGTCTCCGCGGAGCAGGCCGGCTTCAACAAGTCGGTTCAGTCGATCCAGGTGAACGCAGGGCAGACGGCCACCGCGAACTTCTCGCTCACGCCGAAGATCACCAAGAGCTTCGAAGAGATCGTGGTCACCGCCGAGAAGCGCATCGACACCAAGTCCTCGACCACCAAGCAGACCATCAGCGCCGAGAAGCTGCGCGAGATTCCGGTCGACAACCTTTCGCAGGCAATCGCGGTCAAGGCCGGCATCGTCGCCCAGGGCGGCGAGCTTCATTTCCGCGGCGGACGCGGGGGCGAGGTCAAGTTCCAGTTCGACGGCGTCGAGGTTTCCGATCCGCTGTTCGGGCGCAACGCCGGTATCGCCAACCTCGCGGTCGCCGGCACCGAAGTGCTCTCGGGCGGATTCGACGCCGAGTACGGCAACGCGCTTTCGGGAGTGGTCAGCGTGAGCACGAAGGAAGGCACGGAGCGCTTCGGTGGCGAGGTCCGCTGGGACACCGATCGCTACGGCGATCCGACCAAGACCTTCGACAACTACGACCGGTTCACGTTCGGCTTCGGCGGCCCGACGCCCATCAAGAACCTGACCTACTTCGCCACCTACGAGGGCAGCTTTGCCGACACCTACCTGCGCTCGGCCATGACCAAGCCGAACCGCACGCTGCTGGATTTCATCCAGCTCGGCAACCGGCAGAGCAACCAGATCAACACCAACTTCAAGCTGGCCTACCGGGTGAATTCGAAGAACAAGCTCACCTTCGAGACCGTCAACAACCACACCATCAACACCCCGTACAACCACATGTGGAGCCGCAAGGGCTTCGTGCAGGTGTCGTACGACACGGTGCACACCCCGGGTCAGCCCGATCGCTACAACCCGCGCTACGGAACCTGGTCGGCGACCAGCACCGATTCCACCTTCGTGCCGATGAACATGGCGGACCACGTCCCGACCATCGACGACCGCTATCAACAGTTCACCATGGTCTGGACCAACCAGCTCTCGGACAAGAGCGTGATCACGACCCGCATCGCAGACTTCGTCTTCAATACCCGCGCCTCGATCGGTCGCAAGCAGCCGTGGGAGTACGACACCCAGAGCCCGCAGTATTGGAACGGCAACGTCGTGTTCGGAACCGAGAACAATCCGTACTACGCGACCCACGGCGACTACCCGACCTACTCGCAGGTGACCGCGGCGACCTACACGCTCAAGAGTGATTTCTCGACGCGCAAGTGGAAGCAGCACACGGTCAAGACCGGGATCGAAGCCAAGTACAACCGGGTCCAGAACCTGAACCTGGTGCTGCCCAACTCGGAGACCAATGGCCTCCCGGGAGGGGCGCGCTCCGACTTCACGAACTTCAATCCGGAGGGCGCGGCCTACATTCAGGACCGGTGGGAGTTCGAAGGACTGGTGCTCAACGCCGGTGTGCGCTACGACCTGTTCACGCCCGGGCTCCAGATCGCGGATGCGGACCTGGCGAGCGGCAAGCGCTACAAGGAACAGTTCAGCCCGCGCCTCGGCATCGCCTATCCGATCTCGGACAAGGACGTGCTGTCGTTCCACTACGGGTGGACCTATCAGACCCCGGCCCGCAACTTCATCTTCCAGAACCGCGCGGTCAACACCAGCGTCGCGGTGCGTGGCAATCCCGACCTCGAGCCCGAGACCAACATCGCGTACCAGGCTGGCGTCCAGCACCTGTTCTCGCGCGACGTGTCGGGTCAGTTCTCGGTGTTCTTCAAGGACATCTACGGGCTGATCACCTCGCGTCAGGATCGCGACGCCTTCGGCAATCTGATCAACGTGTACTTCAATGGCGACTACGCCAGCTCGCGCGGCTTCGAGGCCAGCGTGACCAAGAGCTTCAGCCACAAGTTCTCGGCGGAAGTGAACTACACCTACTCGCTGGCGACGGGCGTCGCCTCGGATCCGAACCAGGCGCTGCAGTTCTCGCAGGGCGGCCGGCTCTACCTGCCGATCTCCGAGCGCGCGCTCAACTGGGATCAGCGCCACACCCTGACGCTGCAGACGGTGGTGCGCGATCCGGGCAAGTGGGGATTCCGCACGCTGTGGACCTACGGCTCGGGCTTCCCGTTCACACCCGCATTCCGCAACGATCGCAAGCCGGATCCTGCGCTCGAGAACTCGCGCCGTCTGCCTTCCGAGGCGCGGCTCACCATCGACGGCGACAAGTTCTACAAGATCTGGGGACAGAACGTGACGCTGTTCTTCGATGCGCGGAACGTACTCAACTCGAAGAACATCTCGGGCCTCAGCCAGAACCTGTTCCCGAACCCGTTCGTGAATACGGCGGGCGACGACTACACGATCTATTACACCGAGACCGGCCGCGCCGGTGGCGCCTACCTGCAGGACATCAACGGCGACAACCAGCCCGACTGGATCCCGGTACAGGATCCGCGCGTGTTCGAAGAGGGTCGTAATGTGCGCATGGGCGTGAGTGTCACCTTCTAGCCGACCGGGCCAGCGAGGGAGCATGAGACCAGCGATGAACAGGATGGCATGGCGGAGTGCCCTGGCGGGGCTCGCGCTGATGGCTACCTTCGCATCGGGCGCGAGCGCCGACGAGGAGTTCGGAACTCTGGCCGGGCGCAAGCCCGACATCGACGGCTGGAGTGACGCCCAGATCCGTGCGGCCTACCCCGAGTACTACCCGACCAGTGCCAACGGGCGCATCCGGCCGGCCGCGATTCCCGACATCTTCGGCCACGGCGCAGTGCTGACCGTCGGCAACATCTACATGAAGGTCACGAACTACGGTCTGCTAGGAAACCCGTTCACCAACATCTCCAGCGATCCCTCCGGCCAATGGCCGGGATCCTCGGGTGTCGAGTACATGAATGCGATTGCGTTCGCGGTCGCCGCGGTGAATCCGGCCGCGACCGATCCCGCCGGCGTTCGCCGCGTCAGCTACTTCCGCGAGTGGCGCCCACCGAGCCTCGACGATGTGGACCGGATGTACCCGGCCTACGATGGCTTCGTGAACGGTGCTCGGTTCGTCAACGACGACGGCGATTTCGATCCGGTCTACGGCGAATCGCGGGTCGATGAGGATTTCCACGACGGCCGCGACAACGACGGCGACGGAAAGATCGACGAGGATTTCGCCGCGATCGGACAGTCGGAGTTCACTTGCGTGATCCGGGACGACACGCGCGAGGCGCTCAACGCCACCTTCAACGAGAAGCACATTCCGCTTGGTCTGGAATGCCAGCAGTCCGCGTGGGCCTACTCGATCCCGGGTTTCACCGACTTCAACGTCGTCGAGTTCCATATCACCAACGTCTCGGGACACACGCTGGACAGTCTGATGATCGGCTGGCTGGTGGACATGGACTGCGGTCCGGTCTCGAAGAACGACTACTTCACGGATGATCTCGATCTGCCGGGATACCCGAGCGGCGAGTTCACCTATCCGCTGCCGCCGACCGATACGCGCCGGCAGGTCACGCACGACGTCACGCAGACCGGCATCCCCCAGGGCACGCCACTGTGCACCGAGCTGAAGCTGCGCGTGAACGGATTCTCGGTCGCGGATGACGATGGCGACGAGGGCCGGACCAGCGGCATTCCCTCGTTCCTGCTCATCAACTACGCGCCGCTCGACTTCCAGGGCGGTCAGGCGCCCAACCGCGTCCAGTTCCACTCGTTCCGCTCGTACGCGGGCGGGACGCCGTATTCGAGCGGTGGCGGACCGACCATCGATCAGGAGCGGTTCGAGTTCATGGCCGGTGGCGAGAACGTCGATCCCGCGACCGGGTTCATCACCGCCGAGCCGAACGACAGCAAGGGCGACTACGTCGCCTGGTGCTCGGTGGGCCCCTGGCGCAACGTCGCGAACGGCAAGTCGGTCGATGCGACGATCGCGTTAGGTGTGAGACAGGGCAACCTCGTTCGCGCGCTCGGGTACCGCACCGAATATCAGGTGTACCAGCAGAACGGGGCGCTTCCCGCGGAGCTGACCGAGCTCCGGCGGAACTACAAGTCGCTCGACAACGCGCTGTCCGCGCAGATCGCCTTCGAAGGGGTGTGGGAGCGGGGCGCTGGCGCGAAGGAGCTGTTTACCAACGGCCACGGACGCGAGACCGCGATCCGTCTCGAGCGCGGGTCGCCCGATCAGAGCATTCCCGAAGGCTGCGAGGGCCGCGATCGGATCGTCACGGTGAACAACCGTGAGTTCTCGTGGTTCGATTTCGACTGCGACTACTGCACCGGTGTCTATGACTTCACGAACCAGCTCGGACTCTTCCACAAGACCTGGAACGCCGAGTCGCCGCCGCCCAGTCCCAACACCAACGTTTCGGTGAAGTACAACTACACTGACAATCCCGATCGCAAGGTGGCAGCGGGGGGAGACCACAAGATCGTGATCGCGTGGGACAACCTCTCCGAAATCACCCAGGATCCGAAGTCGCTGTGGTACGACGCGCGCGGCTACAAGGTATGGAAGGTGGCCAACTGGACGCGGCCGGTCGGCTCCCCGGGGCCGAACGAGGACGACTGGTCGCTGCTCGGCGAATTCCGTCTGTTCGATTACCTCGACACCAACAATCAGCCGATTCTCGACAATCGATACGTTCGCGCGCCCGGTGACACGGTGTGTCCGCAGGTCTACATCCCGAACTGGAAGGATCCCGCGACCGGGATCGTCGGCCCGGCCACCGTTCCCATCTGCCTCAACCGCGGCGACCTGTGGGACCGTCAGAGCGGTCAGATCATCCGTCCCGACACCGCGATCAAGTGCGTGGGCTATCCGGATTGCGAGACGGCGACCGGCTGCCAGCTGGGCGTCGCACCAGCCTGCCGGCCCGTCACCCGTATTCGCTATCCGGTCGGCCACTATCAGTACGTCGACACCGAGGTGAAGAACGGCTTCCTGTACTTCTACTCGGTGACCGCCTTCGACTCGACCGGCGATCCCCGGGTCGGCACCAAGGCCGAACTGAACGGACGGCGCACCGCGGTGGAAACCGAGGGCGTGACGCCGCAGGTCGCAACCAAGACCGGAAAGAATGTCTGGGTGGTGCCCAATCCGTACCGGGGTTACGCGCAGATCAGCCAGCGTCCCTCGTCGTGGGACTTGACGCCGAATGCCTCCGATCCCACGGGAACGCACATCGACTTCCTGGGCATGCCGCCGGGGAGATGGACGCTCAAGGTATTCACGGTGGCGGGAGATCTGGTGCAGGTGATCCGCTCGGACGATCCGGTGAACGAGTCGCTGCGAACTCCGGTGACCGACGACAACGGAGTCACGCGCCCCGGATTCAATCGTCAGCAGGATTCGGCGAACGACGGACAGGCGCGCTGGAATCTCATCACGAGAAGCGGGCAGGACGTGGTGAGCGGCATCTATCTGTTCACGGTGGATTCGTCTCAGGGGACGCAGCGCGGTCGCTTCGTCATCATCCGCTAGTCGCGTTGAACACGAGGAGGAAGGCAAAGTGAGAAAGATCATCGCGGCTTGCGGTCTCATCGGGGTTCTGATCCCGAGCCTGGCCGGCGCTGCCGAGATTTTCGACAAGGTCGCCACATTCGACGGGCAGTTCCTCAAGATCGGCGTCGGTGCACGTGCCGCCGCGATGGGGGGCGCATTCGTCGGTGTCGCAGACGACGCGACAGCCCTGTACTGGAACGCCGCGGGAATCGCCCGCATCGATCCCGGCAAGTCCGAGCTCTCGATCAATCACGCCAACTGGCCGGCTGAGCTGTCGTTCGATCAGATCGGGTACGTGTTCCACCTCAAGCGGTTCCCCGGCGCCTTCGGCGTCTCGGCCCGCGCGCTTTCGATGGACCCGATGGTCGAGACCACGGCGTACCAGCCCGACCCGAACGTCGGAACCGGCCGCACCTTCGACGCCGGAATGATGGCCGTCGGGGTGACCTACGCGCGCTCCTTCACCGACAAGTTCAGCGCCGGGCTGACCGCAAACATGATTCACGAGGGGCTCGCCGATCTGTCGCAGCAGAGCTTCGCCTTCGACATCGGCACGCTCTACGACGTCGGCACGCTGGGCATGAAGATCGGCATGGCGATCTCGAACATCGGCGGGCAGATGAAGTTCATCGAGCACGAGGCGCGCATTCCCGGCATCTTCCGGGTGGGCACGTCGGCCACGCTGCTCCAGGGCGCCGACCAGAAGCTGATCGGCTCGTTCGAGTTCTCGCACCCGCCGGACAACGCCGAGCGCCTGAATCTCGGCGGCGAGTACATGTTCCATCGCTTCGTGTTCCTGCGCGGTGGATACAACTTCAACTACGATACCGAAGGCATCGCGGGCGGCATGGGCTTCCACTTCCCGGTGTCGATCGCCGGCCAGGCCGACGTCGACTACGCATACACCGACATGAAGGAGCTGGGTGGAGCGCACCGGTTCACGCTCAAGTTCCTGTTCTAAGCCTTTGGTCGAGGGGACCTGGGTGATCGGTCGGCATCTCACGACGCGCTTCCCGCGGGGAGCGCGTCGCGCTTTCGTGGCGGTCTTGGCGCTGATTCTCGCCGCGACCTCGGCCGAGGCGGCTCGGGGCCCCGGCGAAGGGCCAGGTCCCTTGCCGTGGCGCATCAGCGGCCGGGTGAGCTTCACGGTGGACGCCGCCGCATTCCCGGACAGTGCCGGCCTTTCCCTCGACGTATACGTGCGCATTCCTCCGGCGACGCTGGCCGCGCTCGACCGCGATTCACTCGGAGTCGCCCGCCTCATGCTCACCACCCGTCTGCGCAGCGCATTCGGCGCGCGCCAGGCCGAGCGCCAGCAGATGCTCACCATCGATCGTGCGGATACGCTCGCGGGCTTCGGCAAGGTGGTGGTGGTGCGCTACCCGACCCGATCCGGCGCCCAGCGGCTCACGGTAAAGCTCGAGGACCTTCACTCGCGCAAACGCGGCATCGCCTACATGGGAAGGCAGGTGACGGAATCCGGGAGCGTGGACGGTGACTTCCAGGTCGCGAAGGCGCAGATGGAGCGCGAGCTCTCGGACATCGAGTTCGTGTGGAGTGTGGACACGCTCGGGATTTCCGAGGCCTTCCGCCACGGGGCGCGAAGCGTGCTGCCCAATCCGGAACGGCTCTACGGGCTCTACGCGGCCGATCTGCGCGCGGGTTTCCTCGCGCGTGCCCGCGCGGGGGACGATCGGGCATGGCACTGGGTCGCGCGGGTAGTGGACTCTGGGGATCAGGTCCGGCTGGAGCACGAGGAGACCGCGCCGGCCTCGCGGACTCTTGATGGTGCGGTGGTCTTCGACGTCTCGACTCTCCCTGCCGGGGGGTACGACCTCGAGATCAAGGCATGGCAGGAGGGGGACGCGGGCGCGCTGCTCCGCCGCTCGCACTTCAGCATCGCGTGGCAGGCGGCCTCGTGGCTGGGCGATCCCAGGGATCTCGAGGATGTCGCGCACTTCCTGCTGAACGCCGACGCCGAAGAGGCCTTTGCGGCGTTTCAGCCCGGCGAGAAGGAGCGCTTTCTCGCGGACTTCTGGAAACGCCGCGATCCCACGCCCGAGACCGCGCACAACGAGGCGCTCGAGACCTTCCTGCAGCGTATCGACTACGCGAACCAGACCTACAGCCGGGTCGGAGTGGGCAAGGGCATGTTCTCCGACATGGGCCGGGTGTACATCCGCTATGGCGAGCCCGGCGAAGTGCTCCACCAGGTCATCCCCGCGGGTGACGAGACGCTCGAGCGCGTCATTCAGGACATCGCCGACACCGAGACTCGTCCGATCGGCGGCGTCGGCGCGCACGGGCTGGGCGGCGACACCCGGCCGTACGAGGTGTGGATCTACCAGGGCGACATCCCCCTGCCGCCCGACGCCGATCCCGACGCCGTGGCGCACGTGCGGCGGCAGCGCCTGGTGTTCCTGTTCGTCGACCAGCAGGGCTTCGGTCAGTACACGCTCCGCTACTCGACGGAGTAGACGAGCGCCCGCGCGGCGGCGCGGCGGTGCGGCTCCGGCCTCGCCTTGACCGGGCTCGATACGATGCGGCATAGTCGCCAAATTCGTTCCCGATAACTGCCTGATTTTCCATGCTGTTGGGGCCTTCGGGCCCGGCGGTGGAGCGTTCATGCGTCTGGGCATTCTTACGGGCGGTGGCGACTGTCCGGGTCTCAATGCGGTGATCCGTGCGGCGGTTGCGCGGTGCGTGCGCACGCATGGCGGGCTGATGCTCGGATTCGAGGACGGGTGGCGCGGCCTGCTCGAGAATCGCGTGCGCGACCTGACCCTGAATGCGGTGGCCGGAATCCTGCCGCGCGGCGGCACCATGCTCGGGACTTCGCGGCTGGACCCGTTCCGCGAGCCGGCCGGCATCGAGACCCTGCGAGCCGGATTCGCCGCCCATCGGCTGAATGGGCTGCTGGTGTGCGGCGGCGACGGGACGCTGGCTGCCGCCTCGCGCCTCTCGGACGCCGGCCTGCCGGTGATCGGGATCCCCAAGACCATCGATAACGACGTGCGCGGCACCGACTACTCCTTCGGCTTCGATACCGCGCTCACTACGGTGGTACGCGCAGTAGATGCGCTCCACAGCACGGCCGAGTCGCACGACCGGGTGATCGTGGTCGAGGTGATGGGCCGCTCGACCGGGTGGCTGGCGGTGTGCGCCGGGATCGCGGGCGGCGCCGATGTGGTGGTCGCGCCTGAACAGCCGGTCAGTGTGGCCGAGGTGTGCGAGATCATCCGCAGGCGCATGGCGCGTGGCCGCGACTTCAGCATCGTGGTGGTGGCTGAGGGCGCGGAATTCAAGCCCGAGCCCGATGGGCGCCGCATCGAATGCCCGGTGCGGCTCGATCCGGTCGGACGGCGCCGCTACGGCGGGGTTGGCGAGACCCTCGCGCTCGAGCTCGAGGCGCAGCTCGGGATCGAGACCCGCAATGTCGCGCTCGGCTACGTCCAGCGCGGGGGCACGCCGACCGCCTTCGATCGCCTGCTCGGATCGCGCATGGGCGTGGCGGCGGTCGACCTCGCGGCGCGCGGCGCCTTCGGGCGCATGGTGAGCCTGCACGGGGGCCGCATCGATTCGGTCGAGCTTGCGGTGGTGCGTGAGGGCCCGCGCACGGTGGATCACGAGCTCTACGAAGTTGCGCGGGTCTTCTTCGGCTAAAGGCCGGAGCCGAACGGGTCATTCATTCTCCGGGAGACCGGGAAAGAGGGCGACATGGCACTTCGCATCGGGATCAACGGCTTCGGCCGGATCGGGCGTCTGGTGGTCCGGGCCGCGGTCCAGCGCCGCGCTCCGCTCGAGTTCGTCTCGGTGAACGATCTCACCGATGCGAAGACGCTCGGGCATCTGCTGCGCTACGACTCGGTGCACGGAGGCTGGCCCGGGTGCGGCGCCACTTCCGACGGCCACCTCGAGGTCGAAGGGCGAAGGCTCAACGTCACCTGCGAGAAGGATCCGACCCGGCTGCCGTGGAAGGCGATGGGAGTCGACGTCGTGCTCGAGGCGACCGGTCACTTCACCGATCGCGAGGGCGCCGCGAAACACATCGAGGCGGGCGCGCGCTCGGTGCTGGTCTCGGCGCCGGGCAAGAACATGGACCTCACGTTCGTGATCGGCGTCAACGACAAGAGCTTCGATCGCGCGAAGCACCACGTGATCAGCATCGGCTCGTGCACCACCAACTGCCTCGCGCCGCTCGCCCGGGTGCTCAACGACGCCTTCGGCATCGAGCACGGGCTGATGACCACGATTCACGCCTACACCAACGATCAGAACATCCTCGATCTGCCGCACAAGGACCTGCGCCGGGCACGGGCTGCGGCGCTGAACCTGATCCCGACCTCGACCGGTGCGGCGAAGGCGATCGGCGAGGTGCTTCCGGAGATGAAAGGCAAGCTCGACGGGATCGCGGTGCGCGCACCGGTTTCCGACGGCTCGCTGGTGGACCTGGTGTGCCGGATGGAGAAGAGCGTCGACCGCGATGCGGTCAATGCGGTGGTCAAGCGTGCCGCGGATGGGCCCCTCAAGGGCATCCTCGAATACTGCACCGACCCGATCGTGTCCTCCGACGTGGTCGGCAATCCGGCCTCGAGCGTCTTCGATTCGCTGTCCACCATGGTGCTGGGCGGGAACCTGGTGAAGGTGCTGGCCTGGTACGACAACGAATGGGGATTCTCCAACCGCGTGGTGGACGCGCTGGTCATGATGGCCTAGGAGGCGGACGTGGTGTACCGCAAGAAAGGCCTTCAGGACATCGAGCCGACCGGTCGGCGCGTGCTGGTGCGCGTGGACTTCAACGTGCCGCTCAAGGACAGCGAGGTCGCCGACGACACGCGCATCATCGCTTCGCTGCCCACGATCCGCTACCTGCTGCAGAAGAAGGCGCGAGTGATCCTGATGTCGCACCTCGGGCGGCCGAAGAAGGGCCCCGAGCCGCAGTTCAGCCTGCGCCCGATCGCGCGGCGCCTCGAGCGACTGTTGCGCATGCCGATCGCATTCGCGCCCGAGTGCGTCGGCCCGGAAGCTGAGCGGCTGGCCGCGGCGCTCAAGGACGGCGAAGTGCTGCTGCTCGAGAACCTGCGCTTCCATCCGGAAGAAGAGGCGAACGATCCCGGATTCGCGAGGCGTCTGGCTGCGCTGGGCGAGATGTACGTCAACGACGCGTTCGGCACCGCGCACCGCGCCCACGCATCGACCGAGGGCGTGACCCGTTTCCTCCGGCCCTCGGTCGCCGGATTTCTCATGCACCAGGAACTGGAGTACCTGGGACGCGCGCTGGACAACCCGGAGCGCCCGTTCGTCGCGATCCTGGGCGGAGCCAAGATCTCGGGGAAGATCGACGTGTTGAAGGCGCTGATCGAAAAGGTCGACCGCCTGCTGATCGGCGGCGCGATGATGTTCACGTTCCTGCGCGCGCAGGGCCGCGCCACCGGCACATCGCTGGTCGAGCCGGATCGGGTCGAGATGGCGAAGGCGCTGCTCGAGCAGGCGCGCGCGCGCGGCGTCGATCTGGTGCTGCCGGTCGACTGCGTGGCCTCCGCCACCCCGGATGGCAAATCGCCGTCGCACGTGGCCGCGATCGATGCGCTCGCCGACGATGAGATGGGTGTCGACATCGGTCCCGAGACGCTGACCCTGTTCTCGGGCAAGCTACGCGAGGCGAAGACCATCCTGTGGAACGGTCCGATGGGTATCTTCGAGGTCCCTGCCTTTGCCGCGGGCACGCTCGGCGTCGCGCGCGCGATGGCGGACGCGGGAGCGCACGGCGCGGTGACGGTGGTCGGCGGCGGCGATTCGGTGGCCGCGGTTCAGGAGTCGGGGCTGGCCGGCCGCTTCACGCATCTGTCGACCGGGGGCGGGGCCTCGCTCGAGTTCCTCGAAGGCAAGGTGCTCCCCGGGGTCGCGGCGCTCGACGATCGTGAGGCCGCATGAGCGTTTGGCCGCGCCGGCCGCGACTCGTGGTCGGCAACTGGAAGATGCACAGGACGCCATCGGAAGGCGCGGCCCTTGCCGGCGAGCTGGTCGCGCTGATGGCGGCGCCGCACGCCGCGGCGGTGGTGGTATGCCCCGCGTTTCCGGCGCTGAGCGCGGTCGCTCGCGCGCTGGCCGGTAGCACGGTCCGGCTCGGCGCGCAGAACCTTCATCCCGAACCGCAGGGCGCGTTCACCGGCGAAGTGTCGGGCCCGATGCTGCGTGAAGTGGGATGCCGCTTCGTGATCGTCGGTCACTCCGAGCGCCGCCATGGGATGGGCGAAGATGACGCGACCGTCGCGAGGAAACTGCGCGCGGCGCGGCGCGACGGACTGACGCCGATCGTGTGCGTCGGCGAAACGCTGAAGGAGCGCGAGTCAGGAGCCACTGCAGAGGTGCTGGTGCGCCAGGTGAGCGCCGCCTATGACGGGCTCGACGCCGCCGAAGCGGCGAGCACGGTGATCGCGTACGAGCCGGTGTGGGCGATCGGCACCGGGCGCGTGGCCACCGTCGAGCAGGCCGAGGAGGCGCACCGCATCGTGCGCGCGACGCTCGACCGCGTGGCGGGCGCGACGGTGGCCGTGCTCTATGGCGGGAGCGTCAACGCGGCCAACGCACCGGCGCTGTTCGCATGCGCCGACATCGACGGCGCGCTGGTCGGCGGCGCCTCGCTCGAAGCGGCGTCGTTCTGGCGCATCATCGCCGCGGCCGGTTCGCCCTGAGTCGCGGCGGCGCCGGAGTTTGACGGGGCAATGGCCCGGCTGGTAACGTTCGCCGCCGTTTCACTGCAGGGTCGCTCAACCGATGCAACGCAGGGGAGTTCATGTACGCGTTCCTGATGGTCATTCATCTGCTGGTGTGCGTCTCCCTGGTCGCCGTGGTCCTGGTCCAGTCCGGCAAGGGCGGTGGGCTGGCCGGCGGGGCTTTCGGTGGCAGCGCGCAGACCGTCTTCGGCGGGCGTGGCGCCACCGATTTCATCACGCGCGCCACCATGATTCTCGGTGTGGCGTTCTTCCTCACGTCGCTGACGCTGGCGCTGCTCTCGACCAGCACCGGACAGTCGAAGAGCCTCATGCAGGAAGCCGCGCGCAAGGCCGCCGCCGGCGCTCCCGCGACCCTGCCCAGCAACACTCCGCCTGCCGGCCGCTCGACGACGCCGCTCGTGCCGCCTCCCGCGACCGCACCGGCCCCGGCCAAGCCGGGCGGAGGCCCGTAGAACCCAAGTTTCGGCGGCGCGCCGCGCCGTGTGAGCGTGCCCGGGTGGTGGAATTGGTAGACACGCACGTTTGAGGGGCGTGTGGGGAAACCCATGCGAGTTCAAATCTCGCCCCGGGCACCATTCGAAATTCGAGAAGCCACGTCGGATCTCCGACGTGGCTTCTCGGTTTTCGGAACGCAATCGAAGCATCGCGCGCTAGAACAATTCCTTCGCGTAGGCGTCCATGGTCTCCTGATCGATGTAGCCGACGACCCGGCGCACGATGTCCCCGCGACGATTGATGAAGAAGGTGGTCGGGATCGCGCGGATGGGTCCATAGAGATCGAGGATCTTCTCGTCGGCGAGCGCGATGCGGAAC
>JANMQY010000092.1:0-72114 GCA_031370785.1 Candidatus Eiseniibacteriota bacterium
CGATTGTCGGGATCCGCCACCTTGCCGCTCCACAGCACGTTGTCGATGGCGATGAGACCGCCAGGGCGCAGGAGCCTCAGGCACGCCTCGTAGTAGGCGTCGTAGCCGGTCTTGTCGGCGTCGATGAACGCGAAGTCGAAAGCGTCCGCGCCGCCGTCCTTGAGGAGCGCGGCGAGCGTGTCCTTCGCGGGGGCGATGCGCAGGTCGATGCGGTTCGCGACGCCGGCCTCCGCCCAGTAGCGCTTCGCGATCGCGGTCCACTTCTCGCTCACGTCGCAGGCGATGAGCTTGCCGTCAGTGGGGAGTGCGGCGGCCACGGCCAGCGCGCTGTAGCCGGTGAACGTGCCGATCTCGATGGTGCGCTTCGCGCCGATCAGCCGCACCAGCAATGCGAGGAACGCGCCCTGGTCGGCGCCGATCTGCATTCCGGCCTCCGGCAGCGCTTCGGTTTCGGCGCGCAGTCGCTGCTGCACCGAGGTCTCGCGATGGATCGTGGTATTGACGTAGGTCTCGACGGCGTCGGACATGACGGAGCGCTTGATCATGGCGTTTCCTCTTTCGAAGCGGGCTGAATCGCGGAACGACTCGCGCGTAGCGTAGGCGGGCGGCGGGCGTTTGTCACCGATCGCTCCGAGCGGCTAGTTTTGCGGCACATGGACTCTCAGCGCATCCTCGCCCAGCTCTTCGGCCGTCCGCGCGTACTCATCGGCATGCTCCACCTCGCGGGGTGGATTGCGACCGGCCAGATCGAGGGCGCACTCGAACGCGGCGTGATCTCGGCGGGACTCGCCCTCGAAGGGGTGGGCGCCCAGGGCTTCATGGGTGTCAACCCCGAGATGGCCGAACGGCGGCGCCGCGAACGGTTCCCCGCGCACGGTCTCCCATGAGCGAGCGATTCCTGATCGCGGCGCCGGTCGCCGAAGCCCTGGCCGCGCGTCGGCCGGTGGTGGCGCTCGAGACCACGGTGGTTACTCATGGACTGCCGCATCCGGATGGCGTCCGCGTGGCGCTCGAGCAGGAGGCCGAGGTGACGCGGGCCGGCGCCCTGCCCGCGACCATTGGCGTGCTGGAAGGCGCGGTGCGGGTCGGGCTCACCCGCGACGAGCTGGAGCGCCTCGCTGCCACGCCCGACGTCGCCAAGCTCAACTTGAGCAACTTCGCCGCGGTCCTCACCTCGGGCCGCGCGGGCTCGACCACCGTCGCGGCAACGGTGTTCGCTGCCGCGCGCGCGGGCATCGAAGTGTTCACGACCGGAGGCATCGGTGGGGTGCACCGCGGGGCCGAGCAGACCGGTGACGTGAGTGCCGATCTGACCGCGCTCGCGCGTCATCCGGTCGCGGTGGTCTGCGCCGGCGCCAAGGCGGTGCTCGACCTGGCGAGGACCATCGAGATGCTGGAGACGCTGGGAGTGCCGGTCTACGGATTCGGAACCGACCGGTTCCCGGCGTTCTACAGGCGCGACAGCGGGCACGGCGTGGATGCGCGCATGGACTCGATCGCCGACCTCTCGCGCGCGGTGCGCGAACATTTCACGCTGGGCTTGGGCACCGGTGTCGTGATCGCCAATCCGATTCCGATCCAGAGCGAGATGAAGGCCGAGGTCTACGGGCCCGCGCTCGAGCGTGCGCTCGCCGACGCCGAAGCACGCGGCGTCCGCGGGCGCGCGGTCACTCCGTTCCTGCTCGATCGCATGCGCGAGTTGACCCTGGGATCGAGCGTCGAGGTGAATCGCGCGCTGCTCGCCAACAACGCTCGTGTCGCGGGCGAGCTGGCGGTCGCGCTCGCGGCCGGCGGCCGGTCGCGGGTGCTGGCGGAGTAGCCGATGTGGCCGCGTCGCATGCCCGGCCGGGCCGGCTGAGCCTCGGCCCAGCCTCGACGCGGCACGCACGTCCCTGCGGATTGCGGCACACATCCGCTCGTACTGTGCCGACCGACGCTCGTCCGGCGCGCATTGCCGCGCGGGAGAGTCGAGAGCAAGCTGCCCTGCGTCAGCGTTCCCAGATCCAACCCGTTCGCCGCGCCGGTCGAACATTCTGCCGCGGCCGTAATCGCGCGAAGATCAGCGCCAACCTTTGCACCGGCGGGTCCGTCAAAGCCGCGTGGATCGCACGACCCCTGACCCTGGAGCCGCCCAATGTTCTCGACCACCGCCTTCTCCCTGGTGCTGCTGGCGACCACGCCGCAGGCCGCCCAGCTCGACAGCATGTTTGCGGCCCTCCCTGAGATCCACGCGCGCCGCCTGACCGGGACGATCTCGGTGGACGGCGTCCTCAGCGAAGCCGACTGGCAGTCCCTGACGCCGGTGACCCGCTTCATCCAGGGCGAGCCCAATCAGGGCGCCGAGCCGACTCAGCTCACCGAAGTGCGGGTCGCCTACGACGATGCGGCGCTCTACGTCGGCGCGCGCATGCACGATACGCATCCCGACTCGATCCTGGCGCGCCTGTGCCGCCGCGATGTCTCGGTTCCCGCCGACAAGTTCTCGGTATTCGTCGATCCGTTCCACGACAAGCGCAACGGCTACTACTTCCAGGTGAACGCCGCGGGCACCCAGTACGATGGCACGCTGTTCAACAACGACTGGGACGAGAGTTCGTGGGACGGCGTCTGGGAGGGTCGCGCGAAGACCGATGCACAGGGCTGGACGTGCGAGATGAGGATTCCGTTCTCGCAGATGCGCTTCCAGAAGAAGGACCAGTATGTGTGGGGGATCAATTTCCGCCGCGACATCCAGCGCACCAACGAGCGCGACTGGGTGGTGTTCGTGCCCAAGAATGAGAGCGGCTTCGTGTCGCGCTTCCCTTCGCTGCTCGGCATCGAGCGGGTTGCGCCCGGGCGCTACCTCGAGATCCTGCCCTACATGACCTCGCGCGCGGAGTACCTGAGCCACAAACCCGGTGATCCGTTCAACGACGGCTCACGCTTCAAGGGCGAGATGGGCGGCGACCTGCGTACTGGCATCGGCAGCAACCTCACGCTCAACGCGACCGTGAATCCGGACTTCGGACAGGTCGAAGTGGACCCCGCGGTGGTGAACCTGAGCGATGCTGAGACCTTCTTCGAGGAGAAGCGCCCGTTCTTCGTCGAGGGCGCGACCATCTACAACTTCGGGAATCAGGGGGCGAACAACTACTGGGGATTCAACTGGCCCGAGCCGAAGTTCTTCTACACGCGCCGCATCGGACGTGGCCCGCAAGGCTCGATTCGCAACGATGCGACCTACGTCGACGCACCGACCGGCACGCGCATCCTCGGGGCGGCGAAGTTGACCGGCAAGGTGCTGAACGGCTGGAGCATCGGCACCCTCCACGCCATGACCGAGCGCACCGAGGCCCGGCTCGACGTCGGCGGCACGCGCATGAAATCCGAGATCGAGCCGCTCACCTACTATGGCGTCGAGCGCGTGCTCAAGGATTTCAATCACGGCCGGCAGGGCGTGGGCTTCATGTCGACGCTCGCCACGCGAGTGTTCGACGACTCCAGGCTCGCCGATCAACTGAACAAGGAATCGTTCATGGGCGGCATGGACGGCTGGACGTTCCTCGACAAGAACAAGACATGGGTGGTTTCGGGCTGGTCGGTCGTGTCGCACGTGGGTGGCAATCGGGCGCGCATCACCGGGCTCCAGCAGAACCCCCGCCACTACTTCCAGCGTCCCGACTCGAAGAGCCTCGAGGTCGACACCACCGCGACATCGCTGAACGGACTCGGCACGCGCCTGTGGCTGAACAAGCAGAATGGCCGGGTCATCTTCAACTCGGCGGCCGGGTTCATGAGCCCGAACTTCGATGTCAACGATGTGGGATTCCAGAGCCGGGCCGGAGTGGCCAACGCGCACGTGGGCGGCGGGTACAAGTGGACCGAGATCGGCAAGTACAAAGAGTACTCCGAGCTGATCTCGGCCGTGTTCGGCAGCGTGAACTACGATGGTGACATCACGAATGCCGGTGTCTGGATGGGCAGCTTCCAGGAGTTCCGCAATCACTTCAGCTGGAACAAAAGTGCGATCTACAGTCCCAAGCGCTACAACGATCGACTGCTGCGCGGCGGGCCGTCGGTGAAGATGCCGGAGACCTGGGAGGCGAGTACGTTCATCGACACCGATGGCAAGGCCAGGCGCTTCTACTTCCTCAGCACCGGCGTCAACGACGACGCGACGCACGCGCTCGGCTGGTACTTCAATCCCGGCGTCGAGTTCAAGCCGACCTCGAGCCTGGTCCTGAGGGTCGGCCCGAACTTCGCCAAGAATCGTGAGGATGTGCACTACATCGGCACCTACACCGACCTGCTCGCGACCGCGACCTACGGCAAGCGCTACGTGGTGGCCACTCTCGACCAGACCACCTTCTCGACCGACGTCACGCTCAACTGGTCATTCACGCCGAAGCTCAGCCTGCAGCTGTTCGCGCAGCCGCTGATCGCTTCGGGGTCCTATCACGAGTACCGCGAGCTGTCTGCGCCGCGCACCTACGACTTCCTGACCTATGGGACCAATGGATCGACGCTGGGCCCCGGCGTGGTCGCGGATCCCGACGGTGCAGGGCCGGCCGCTCCGATCGCGATCGGGAACCACGATTTCAACGAGCGCTCGCTACGCGGCAATGCCGTGCTGCGCTGGGAATACATGCCCGGCTCGGCGCTGTTCCTGGTGTGGACCCAGACTCGCGACGACAAGGAGCCCATCGGCGACTTCGAGTTCGGCCGCTCGGTCCATCACCTGCTCGATGCGAAGGCGAACAACATCTTCCTCGCGAAGGCTTCGTACTACTTCAACCTGTGAGGTTGGCTCTGCTCTGAGCGGGGCATCGTCCGCAGGCCCCGTGAAGATTCGAGGTCCGTCGCGCAGGAGCGACCCGGCGGACCAACGCACGAAGCCCGGCGCAAATGCGCCGGGCTTTCGTGTGCCTCATCGCGCAGGGGGGATGTCAGCGCGACAGGATGATCTTTCGTGTGATCGGCTTCTGTTGCCCGGGAACGTAAAGGCGCACGAAGTAGATTCCGTTGCGCGCCTGCGATCCATCGTCCTTCCGTCCGTTCCAGAACTCGCCGTACGAGCTGGCGGAACGCCGCTCGTGGACGATCGTCCGGACCCTGCGGCCCTGCAGGTCGAAGATCGACAGATCCACGAGGCCGCCGCGCGCCATCTCGAACTGGAGATTGAGACACTGCGTGAACGGGTTCGGATACGGGTCTTCCAGGAAGTTGACGAGGCTCGAAGGGCGCGGGATCGGCACGCTCGCGACCGCCCCGCCGATAGTGCTGTCCTGGTAGGTGTAGATATGATCGCCGCCGCAGATCGAGCAGCTGTCGCCGTTCGCGGCGTTGCCCGCCACGAAGAAGTAGACCTTCGTGCTGTCCAGCGGCGCGATCCAATCAAAGTGCCATTCGATCGGGCCGTGCTGTCCGTCCTGATTCTCGCCCTTGTGAATGTCTTTGTAGGTGTGCTCGATGTAGACGCGGCGCTTGAATACCGAAGATGAGGCTGGCGAGTAGCGAATGATCTTCAGAGAGTCGGGCGGAGTTCCCGTCGACGAGAACGTCCCGGCGCTGTCGCCGGTAGTGGCCTTGACGGCGGTCAGCTGGAAGCCCCACTTCACCATGGAATCGGGCGGAGTCAGACTCCAGTTGTAGTTGAGCTGGACCGTCAGCAGGTAGGCATGGCCGGGCGCATACGCCGGGGGAATGCCGGCGATTCTCAGCGAACCATTGGGATCGCTGTTCACCGCGCCCGCATGGCAGATCGTGCAGTTGTTTTCCGCGGGCTTGCCCCCGACCGCAAAACCGCCGGTGCGGGTCAGAGGCGGCCCCGTGGAAAACGCGTGAGCAAGGGCTGCTCCACCGATGAGCACAGCGATAACCGCTGCCCTGATGATGGTGTGACGCATGGTGCAGCCTCCCCATGGGGGTGTAGAGAGGTTCGGGCAGCAAAACAGGCAGCGTAGAGAATAGCCGATCCACCAGTCGTTTTGCGCTAGAAAACTTGGGCAGATTTGGGCCGATTTTTCTGGTGGGCCGCGCCGTAGCCGGCGCCGCCTCGAGCCCCTTCCGGAACGCTCGTCACCGCCGCGAGCGGGGGCGGCTGTCCCCGGCTTCACGACCGCGCCGCCGGCCGCTATACTGCGCTCCCCTTCCACTTGGAGAGTGCATGATCGCCCCGTCCCGACGCTTCGTCTCGGAACTCAGATCGCGCCATACGGCCGTCGAGGCCGCCCGGCAGACGCTTCTCGACGGAGGCCAGCTCGGCCAGGAAGAGGGTGTCCGCCTGTACGAAGCGCCGGTGCTGGAGCTGGGTCGGCTGGCCAACGCGTTGGCGCGCGACCGGCACGGGGATCGCGTCTATTTCACGGTCAACCGCCAGCTCAACCCGACCAACGTGTGCGTGCTGGCCTGCCGCTTCTGCGACTACGCGAAGAAACCGGGTGCTCCGGGCGCCTACACCATGTCGCGCGATGAGATCGTCGCTCACGTGGATCCGGAGATCACCGAGATCCACATCGTGGGCGGGCTTCACAATAAGTGGCGCTTCGATGACTACCTCAACATCATCCGCTGGGTGAAAGAGGCGAAGCCGGACCTGAGCGTCAAGGCCTTCACCGCGGTCGAGATCGACTTCTTCTGCCGCCTCACCCGCAAGCCGGTCGAGTGGGTGCTCGAAGAGCTGCGTCAGGCGGGTCTCGACGCGTTGCCCGGCGGAGGCGCCGAAGTCTTCAGCGAGCGCGTGCGGCGCGAGATCTTCCATCAGAAGATCGGCGCGCAGCGCTGGCTCGAGATCCACGAGATCGCACACCGACTGGGAATTCCCTCCAATGCGACCCTGCTCTACGGGCACATCGAGACCCGCGCCGAACGCGTCCAGCACCTGATCCTGCTGCGCGAGCTCGAGGAGCGCGCCCCGGGCTTCTTCGCGTTCATCCCGCTCGCGTTCCAGCCGGGCGTCACCGGGCTCGTGCGCCGGCAGGCCTCGGCGATCGAGGACCTGAAGACCATCGCGATCTCGCGACTGGTGTTCGACAACGTTCCCCACGTGAAGAGCTACTGGATCATGCTCGGGCAGGACACCGCCGGGGTGGCCCTCAACTTCGGCGCCAGCGACATGGACGGCACGATCGGGCAGGAGAAGATCGCGCACGCCGCCCTCGCGCGCAGCCCGGTCGGCATGGCGGAGGCCGGCATGGTGCAGGCCATCCGCGAGGCCGGCAAGATTCCGGTGCAGCGCGACGCGCTCTATCGCGTGGTGCGCGAGTACGGCACGGACGGCGAGCCGCTGCTCGCGCCGCACGCCGCGACCCCGGCCGCGAGCTGACGGCGTGGCCCACGCCCATAGCCCCGGATTCCTCGCGCTGGTCACCGACGCGAAGTCCAGAATCCGCGAAATCGAGATTCCTGAGTACCAGCGCCGCATCGCAGCGGGCGAGAAGTTTGTGCTCGTGGACGTGCGCGAAGACCGGGAGTGGGCGAAAGGGCATCTGCCCGGTGCGGTCCATCTCGGCAAGGGCGTCATCGAGCGCGACATCGAGACGCGCTGCCCGGACAGGGGAACGCCGCTCCTGTGCTATTGCGGCGGAGGGTTTCGCAGTGCTTTGGTGGCGGACAACCTCCAGAAGATGGGCTACACCAACGTGATCTCACTCAATGGAGGGTTCCGCGGCTGGAGCGAGCGCGGGCTCGAGATCGCGCAGGACTGACGCCGCCCGCTGCCCGCGTGCATTTCCCGCGCGCGTCGCGTGCATTCCCCGCGCGCATGACGTAGGTTCGGCTCGCCTGCATCCCGACACGCGCTCCCGTCCACGGAGGGACATTTGTTCGAGCCGCTCGCCCCCACGACGCGCCCCGATCCGCAGCAGGTACTGGAGTCGGTCTTCGGCTACCACGAATTCCGACCCGGGCAGCGCCGCATCATCGACGCGGTGCTGGCAGGTCGCGATTGCATCGGGGTGATGCCGACCGGCGCGGGCAAGTCGCTCACCTTCCAGCTGCCGGCGAAGATCCTGCCCGGTGCGGTGCTCGTGATCTCGCCGCTGATCTCGCTGATGAAGGACCAGGTGGACGCGCTCGTGCGCCTCGGCTTTCGCGCTGCGGTGATCAATTCGAGCGTGTCCTTCCAGGAGCGCCGCGAGCGGCTCGCGCAGCTGCGCCGCGGCGAGCTGGAGCTGGTGTACGTCGCGCCCGAGGGCCTGGAAGGCTCGCTGCGCTCGCTGATCGCCGACTGCAACGTCAGCCTGGTGGTGGTGGACGAGGCGCACTGCATCAGCCACTGGGGTCACGATTTCCGTCCGGCCTATCGCAGGCTTTCCGGGCTCAAGGGCCAGCTGGGCGACATTCCGGTGCTGGCGCTCACCGCGACCGCCACGCGCCGCGTCGCGGCCGACATCATCCGCGAGCTGGGAATGACGAAGCCCGAAGGTTTCAAGGGGTCGTTCTTTCGCTCGAACCTGATCGTGACCGCGCAGAAGAAGGGCGCGACCCCGGCGGGGCCGGGGCGCAACACGCGCCGCGACATCCTCGGCATCGTGCATCGGCACGCGGGCGAGAGCGGCATCGTGTACTGCCTGAGCCGCAAGTCGGTCGAATCGACGACCGAGTGGCTGTGCCAGCAAGGGGTCAAGGCCGCTGCCTATCACGCGGGCCTTGCCGACCACGTGCGCGCCGAGAATCAGGACGCGTTTGCGCGCGATGAGGTGGACGTGATCGTGGCCACGGTCGCGTTCGGCATGGGCATCGACAAGAGCAACGTGCGCTACGTCATCCACCGCGACATGCCGAAGAGCGTCGAAGCCTGGTATCAGGAGATCGGGCGCGCGGGCCGCGACGGCCTCGAGAGCGATTGTGTGCTCATGTACTCATGGTCCGACGTGATCGGCTACGAGGCGTTCCTCGGCGGCATCGAGAATCCCGAGGTGCGCGAGGAGACGCGGCGCAAGACCGTCGAGCTTTTCCGCATGGTGGATCGCGGCGGCTGCCGGCATCAGGCGCTGGTGCGCCACTTCGACGAGACGATCGAGCCGTGCGGCGCATCGTGCGACGTGTGCCGTGGAGCCGGGGTCGAATCGCTGGTCGCGGCTCCGCCCCGTGGCGCCTTCGCGGCGCGCGCCGGTGGCGGGCGCATCGCACAGGCACTGATCGAGAATCCGGAAGTGTTCGAGCGGTTGCGCGCGCTGCGCAAGCGGCTCGCGGACGCCGAAGGCGTGCCGGCGTACATCGTGTTCAGCGATGCGGTGCTCAGGCAGATGGCCGAGCAACTGCCGCAGACCAGGAGCGCGATGCTGCTGCTCTCAGGAGTCGGTCCGGTCAAGCTCGATCGCTACGGCGACGCATTCCTCGAGGCGCTCAACCGGGGCTGAGATCTACGCGGCGCGGCGTTCGGGGACGGCGTCGGGCGTGCGTGCGGGCTCGCGATGCCGCCACGCTGGCACGCGGTGAAAGATCAACACCGCGAACGCGGCGACGCTGGTTTCCACGAAGCCGGGCTGGGTCGGCGAAAGCGACAGCCCGAGCAGCGCGCACGCGCCGGCCGCGCCGAGCGTGGTCAGCAGCGTGTTGGCGACCAACAGGCGCGCCGAGCCCAGCGCTCCGGGCGAGAGGCTCGTCACCTGCCCGAACACCGGCGCCCCGGCGAGGATCGGCGGCGCGAAACTCGCCTCTGCCGTTCCGCCCGTGCGCCACGACTCGATCCTGGCAAGGAGTCGCTCGGAGGCGGGCTGGATCGAGCCGAGCGTCGGTGCTTCCGCGTCGCGCAGGGTAAAGGTTCCCCGCAACTCGCGCGCCTCGTCGTGCCACGTCAGCAGCACGCGACTGACCCGCACCCAGTTCGGCAGTCCCTCGACCAGCCGGACCTCTTCGATCTGCGTGCGCGAAAGCGCGAAGCGCGTCTCCTCTCCGACGTAGACGAGCTGTTCGCGCGAGAAGAACAGGAAGCCGGTGTCCCAGTCGGAGAAGTTCTCGTACAGCCGCGGCGTCGCGTCCGGGACGAGCCCGACGAAGACGCCATGCGATGCGTCGGGATCGACGCCACCGGTGCGCAACCGATCCGCGATTCCTCGACGCAGCGGACGGTAGGGCCGGGTTGCGATGCGATTGAAGGCGAACAGCGTGACGATGACGGTCGCGACCGCCGCGATCAGGCACAGCACGGGACGGCCGCCGGAGTCCAGACCGAGGCGCAGCGCGAGCCAGATCGAGAGCGCCGGGGTCAGGGCATAGCTCACCAGCAGGATCCAGGACAGCCCGGTGATCGCGCGCAGCTTGAACGCGCTGGAAAACACCTTTGCCCGCTCGCCGGTCGGCCCGGCCGCGTAGCGCGCATCCGGCGACGGCTCGCCGCGCAGCAGCTCGGTCACGCGCCCGGGCGCGATGCTTCCCAGCAGTGCGATCGCGTCCGCGCGCCGGCGCGTCGAAGGATGCGTGAGCCAGCGCTCGGTCCAGCGTCCCCACTCGACCGGAACGTGATTGAGCCGGTTGAGCCGCGCGAGCGCGGAGATCAGCGCTTCGGGATCGCCGGTCAGTTTCACCGCGCCGGCATCGGCGCTGCGCTCGAAGCGCCGCGAGATGAAGTAGGAGATACCCGCGGCGAGCAGAACGCCGATCGGCATCGCGAGCGGTCCGACGAACGAGGGCAGCACGGTCAGCAGCGCCACCGGCACGAGGATGAGTGACAGGGCGAGGCGCAGCGGGTGGCCGCGGCGCAGGTGGGTGATCTCGTGCGCCATCACCGCGTCCACCTCGCGCCGGCTCAGGTGCTCGAGCAGGTGGTCGGTCAGCATCACCATGCCGCCGCGCACCGCGAAAGCGTTCGCGATCCGCGAGCGACGCATGGGCAGCACGTACAGCTGTCGAATGTGAACGCCGGCCGCACGGGCGAGCGCGAACAGCCGATCGCGCAGCTCGCCACTGCTCACCGCCTCCGGGGAGATTCCGCTCACCCTCGCTCTCGCCTGAAGAAGAATGACCGCGAGCGTGAGGCCGCCGAGCAGCGCGCCGACGGCCAGATGGATACGCCCGGCCATCAGCGCGCCCGGCACCACCACCAGCAATGCAAGAGGGCCGATCTGCGAGGCCATTTGCAGCAACGCGAGGTTGAGCGTCTCGCGAAGCGTGTTCTCGGTGCCGCGCAGGCGCGTCCCCACCGGGTGCGAGAATACGGCCGCGGCCAGCGACACGAGCGCCGGCGGAACCAGCACCAGGCCGAGCAACCCCAGGTTCATGAGCGGGGGCCCGTACGGGTACAGCCTCATCGCAAGGCGCGCGACCACACCGCCACTCAGAGCCAGGCACATCCAGCCGATCCAGGTCGCGGTCACGATCCAGCCGACATGACGCATGTAGCCGAACCATGCCCCCGCCACGTCGTCTGCTCCGGCCCTGAGCGCTGCGCGGCGCAGCCACAGGATCAGCGCGAGCGGGGCGAGCAGGTTCAGGGCGAGCAACGTCGCCAGCACCGCGCGCGGCAGCGGAAAGCCGAAGCTGAAGGGATCGATCATGAGCGGGGTATCGGCTCAGGCGCCGCCGGGATTTCGCGGGATCTTGAGTGCAGTCACTCGACGGGGTCCGCCCTCCCGTGTAGATTCTGC
The DNA here is from genome assembly GCA_031370785.1 of Candidatus Eiseniibacteriota bacterium. Taxonomy (GTDB): domain Bacteria; phylum Eisenbacteria; class RBG-16-71-46; order RBG-16-71-46; family RBG-16-71-46; genus DATJGS01. The sequence goes on from JANMQY010000092.1 coordinate 11,568, forward strand.
GCCCGATGAACCCGGTCTCGAAGCTGTCCACCACCGTTGCGGCGCGCATTCCCTACGCCAATGCCGCGCCTTTCTACGCCCTGTGGGGCGAGGCGCCGTTTGCGGTGCGCAATCTGGTGCCGCGCGACCTCGGACGTGAGGCGGAAGCCGGACAGGTCGACCTCGGCCTCATGGCGGCCGGTGACTATCTGCGGCTCAAGTCGCGCTTCGATCTGCTCGGAGCACTGGGCGTCGCCGCGCGCGGCCCGGTCCAGTCCGTGCTGCTATTCTCACGGCGTCCGGCCAACGCGCTGGCCGGCTCGCTGATCTCGGTGACGCCCGAGACCTCGACCTCGATCCGTCTGCTGCGCCTGCTCCTCGACGTGCGCCGCGGACTCGAAGGCGTGCGCTACGTACGCGGGCTCGAGCCCGCGCAGGCCGAGGCGCTGCTCATGATCGGCGACAGCGCGATGCGCATGCGCGACCGCAGGCCGGCCGGATTCACGCACACGCTCGACCTGGGGGCGGACTGGCTGGAGTGGACCGGTCTCGCGTTCGTGTACGCGGTATGGGCGGTGCGCGCTGAGCTCGACTCGGCGGTCAAGGCCGAGCTTCGCGAATTCCTGGACGCCTCGCTCGCCGCCGGCCTCGCGTCGCTTCCCGAGATCGCGCGCCAGCAGACCGAGCCGGGCTGGACCGCGGCAGAGACCGAGGGCTACCTTCGCCGGTTCCACTACCGATTGGGCCCCGAGGATCTCGCGGGCATGGAGCGCTTCGAGCTGCTGCTCCAGCAGCACGGACTCATCGACCACGACTAGGCGCGGGTCGTAAGCTTCGCTCCCGATCCGCGCCTCGCGAGTCGGACGCCATCGCAACCCGCCCGGCCGCTCTCCCGTAGCAGCGCTCATGCGCCTCGCTTCTGCATGTTCCGGTCCGCCCTCCAGCCGGTGGGCGTTGCGCCACTGCGGACGCTAATATCCCATCATCTTCGAAAGTGAACCGGTCCTTCCCAGGTCGCCCCTGCGACATAAGGAGCCTTGCCATGACCACCATGCACGAAATCGACCACGAGATCATCGGCGACGACATGCAGTTCGTGAAGATCGAGCTCGATCCGGGTGAAGCCATCGTCGCGGAGGCCGGCTCGATGATGTACATCGAGGATGGGATCGAAATGCAGACCATCTTCGGCGACGGCTCTGCGCAGTCGGCACAGGGTGGATTCGTGGGCGCGCTGCTCGGAGCGGGCAAGCGCCTGCTCACCGGCGAATCGCTGTTCATGACCGTGTTCCTGAATCAGTCGAAGCAGAAGAGGAAGGCCGCGTTCGCCGCGCCCTATCCGGGAAAGATCGAGGCCCTGGACCTCAGCAAGCTCGGCGGCGAGATCCTCGCGCAGAAGGACTCGTTCCTGTGCGCGGCCAAAGGCGTGAGCATCGGCATCGCTTTCCAGAAGCGCTTCGGCGTCGGCCTGTTCGGCGGCGAAGGCTTCATCATGCAGCGTCTGACCGGCGACGGCTGGGTGTTCGTCAATGCGGGAGGCGCGCACGAAGAGCTCACCCTCGCGCCCGGCGAGTCGCTGCGCGTGGATACCGGGTGCATCGTCGCGCTCCAACCGAGCGTGAGCTACGACATCCAGCTCGTCGGGGGCCTCAAGAGCGCGCTCTTCGGTGGCGAGGGGCTGTTCTTCGCGACGCTGCGAGGTCCGGGCCGGGTGTGGCTGCAGTCTCTGCCGTTCTCGCGGCTCGCGAGCCGCATCTACGCCGCGGCACCCCAGACCGGTGGACGGGGCCGGGAGCAGGGCTCGATCCTCGGGACGCTCGGCAACCTGCTGGACGGCGACGGGCGCTAGCGCAGGGCCGAAGCGTCTCGCGCGAACGCCGCATTCGCCCTCGAGGCCGCGGGGTGGCCCCGGTGCTGGATTGATCGTCCTATGATCCTTTGCTCTCGATCTGCCTGGACGATCCTGGCATGGCGGTCCTGCTCGCCTCATTTGCCCCCGCGGCCCGCGCGGACTCGAAGCGCTCCGCCGAAGGCGTGCCTCGTCTGGACCACATCACCGGGGTCGTGCTCGAGAACCAGAACTACGACGTGACTCGTGTTCAGCCGTGGACCGCGAGCTGGCTCACCGGCGGCACATCATTCTCGCAGTCGTCTGGCATCACCCATCCCTCCAACAACCTGCCTGCGATCCGCGCGGAGATCGACGATGCGAGCGGCCGGCGCGTGCGCGAGATCGTGTCGGGCGTACGACGTGGAGAGGTGATGCCGGGGGCGCGAACAGGGCGGGGCTCCACTTCCTGCGGGTGAGCGCGGGTGGTGCGCAGCTCGAACGCCGATTCGCGCGCGTGAGATAGAAACAACAAGGCCGGGCGTGCCCATGCATGCCGCCCGGCCCCCTAGCGGTGCTGCTCCAGCGTTACGCAGGCGCTGCCGCGCCGCGTCGCTTCCCACCTCGAGTGCAAATCCGATGCCACGTGTTGCAGCGGTTGCGGAGCGCCTGGGCGGCCAGGACGCCTCGATCAAGTCTCATGAGTTACGGGCGCGAACGCGGCGCCCACATGTCCGGTGGGGGTAACAGTTGTGACGCAGCCTTGGACAGTTGCGTCGACGGCGGGGCCACCCGAGGCTGTCCCTCGTTCGGTTCGCCGCGAGCCTACGCCGCGATGCGTGGTCCATGCCTGCGGCACCCATGGAATACAAATTCATAAAGGTCTACAACGCCCGCGGCGCAAGGGCAGTGCGTCCGCGTGCCGGATTGACGCGCGCTCAGCGTGGCCGCACGCCGAGAAACGCCACGACCGCGAGCGGCGGCAATCCGATTGCAATCGAGTGCGAGCGCCCGTGCATGGGCGTGGCGCCGGCCTCGGCGCCGCCCAGATTGCCCTGTCCGCTGCCGCCATAGAGTGAAGCGTCGCTATTGAGGATCTCGGTCCAGCGTCCGCCCCACGGCATTCCGATCCGGTAGCCGGCTCGCGGAACCGGCGTGAAGTTGAATACGAATACGACGGCGCGATCGGGATCAAACCCGACCCGCATCAGACTCACCACGCTCTGCCCCGAGTCGCTGCAATCCACCCAGTCGAGCCCGTGCGGCTCGGCATCCTGCTCGTAGAGGGCGGGCTCTCCGCGATAGAGCGTGTTCAGGTCGCGCACCCAGCGCTGGACGCCGCGATGCATCGGATCGGCCAGCAGGTGCCAGTCGAGGCTGCTCTCGTGATTCCACTCGCGGATCTGTGCGAACTCATCGCCCATGAACAGCAGCTTCTTGCCGGGCTGGGCGAACTGGTCGCCGAACAGCAGGCGCAGGTTCGCGAACTGCTGCCAGCGGTCCCCCGGCATGCGCGCCAGCAAGGACCCCTTGCCGTGCACGACCTCGTCGTGCGAGAGCGGCAGCAAGAAGTGTTCGCTGTGCGCGTACAGGCCGCGGAAGGTGAGGCGGTCCTGGTGCCATCGGCGATGCACCGGATCGCGCGCCATGTAGTCGAGACGGTCGTGCATCCAGCCCAGGTCCCACTTGAGGCCGAAGCCGAGCCCGCCTGCGTAGGTGGGTCGCGAGACGCCGGGCCACGCCGTGCTCTCCTCGGCGATGGTGATCGCGTCCGGGTGCTCGCCGTACACGTATTCGTTGAGGCGTTTGAGGAACGTGACCGCCTCGAGGTTTTCGCGCCCGCCGAACGGGTTCGGGTACCACTCGCCGTGCTTGCGTGAGTAATCCAGGTACAGCATGGACGCGACCGCATCCACACGCAGGCCGTCGATGTGGTAGCGCTCGATCCAGAACAATGCGCTCGCGATCAGGAAATTCGCGACCTCGGTGCGGCCATAGTTGAAGATCAGCGTTCCCCAGTCCGGATGGCGGCCGAGGCGCGGATCGGCGTGCTCGTAGAGATGGCTGCCGTCGAAGCGCGCCAGGCCATGCTCATCGCTCGGGAAGTGCGCGGGGACCCAGTCGAGGATCACGCCGATCCCGCGGCGGTGCAGCGTGTCGATCAGGTACATGAGATCGTGCGGCGTGCCGTAGCGACTCGTGGCCGCGAAGTAGCCGGTGGTCTGATAGCCCCACGAGCCGTCGTATGGATGCTCGGTGATCGGCATCAACTCGACGTGGGTGAATCCCATCGCGCTCACGTACTCGGCGAGAGCGTCGGCCAGCTCGCGGTACGAGAGCCAGCGGTTGTTCTCTTCGGGGATGCGCCGCCACGAGCCCGGGTGAAGCTCGTACACGCTCATCGGCGCACGCAGCGACTGCGTCTGGGCGCGACGCGCGAGCCATTCATGGTCGCGCCATGCATAGCCGTCGAGATCGTAGACGCGCGATGCGGTGCGCGGCCGGAACTCCGAGGCAAACGCGTAGGGGTCGGCCTTCTCGAGCATCTCGCCGGTGGCGCGCGAGTGAATCGCGTACTTGTAGAGCGCACCAGGGCCGACGCCGGCGACGAAGCCGCGCCACACGCCGCTCTCGCCGGCCGGGAAAAGCGGATCCGCGCCGTGACACCAGCCGTTGAAATCGCCGATCACCGACACCTCGCGCGCCTCGGGCGCCCACACCGCGAAGTGCGTTCCGCGCACGCCGTCCTGCTCGATGGGGTGCGCTCCGAGCCGCTCCCACGCGCGCAGGTGTGTCCCCTCGCGCAGCAGATACAGGTCGTAGTCGGTGAGGAACGGGGGCGCGGCCGCCGGTGGAGGAGAAGAGGTCATGGGCGCTGGGATGGTAGGCGCGGCGCGGTGCGGCGCGCAATGACCTGCCGCCTTCATGCGCGGCTCGCGGCCGCGCCGCCTCAGCGCGTGACCGGGCTCGCGCCGGCGCGCGCGAACCAGAATCCTTCACCCGAGCGGCGGACGACCCGGTACTCGGTGCTGAGCCAGTTGAGGAATCGGGCGCACTTGTCGGTCGAGCGGGCGATCATGGGCAGGTAGCTCTCGGAGACGAACACGTAGGCCGGCTGCGCTTCTTCCAGGCTCCGGGTGAGACGCTCCCACTCGTCGGCGGTCGCGTACTCGATGAAGCTCGCACCGTTGCGGGGCACCGCCTGCTCGCGTCCGGTAAGCCAGTAGTACATGGGATTGCCCATCACCCAGATCGCTCCCGGTTGGGCCTCGGGGCGCATGAGGAATCCGGCATCTCCCAGGATGCGCGGGATCGCGCGATCGAAGCTGACCTCCGCCTGATACCGGGCGCGATCCTCGCGAACGAGCGCGAAGTGGTGCTCCGCGAGCGTGGCGGCCTTGTGCGCCACGTACCAGAGCGGGATCGCGAGAAGCGCGAGGGCGAGCGCCGCGCGCGCCGCGGGCCGCTCGATCCCGGTCCAGATCCCATCGAGTCCTCGCGCCGCGAGCAGTCCGACCGGAACCGAGAGCAGCAGGTATTGATACTCCCAGTACGAAAGACTCTGGATCATGAGCACGAAGAATCCGACCGCGAGCCACACTCCGAGCATCGTGGACAGCAGATCCGCTCCGCGACGCGCGGCGGCGCGCAGGCCGAGGATGGCGAAGACCAGCAGCGGGCTCCACGTGACTGAGAACCAGTGCAGGCCGCTGAGCAGGTAGTGGATGCGAAACGTGTGGAGCTGAGAGAGCGCCTGCCCGGGGTAGACGAAGGTGGTCCACCAGGCGATCGCCGCCGCATGGTTCGCGACGAAATACCCGGCAACCGGGGCGAACGCGAGCAGCGCACCCGCGATCAGCGTGAGCGACGCGACGCCCAGCCTCCCGGCGCCGAATCCTGGTCCTGGCCCGTGCCGTCCGCTCTCCGCCGACTTCATCTTCCACAGCGCCACGAGCCACAGGGCGGCAACGATCGGCACGAACACGATCTTGAGGATCAGAACCAGTCCGCCCATCACACCCGCGAGCAGCAGGTGGCGGGTGCGCCGCTCTTCGGTCTCGCCGGCGCGCAGCGCCCACCCTCCGCACAGGTAGAGCGGAAGGCCAACCAGTGATTCGATCTGCGTCAGGTGCCAGTCGCTGGTGACGGCGTAGTACCAGCCGACCGTGAGGAGCGGGGTGAGGCTCGCGATCCAGCGGTGCTCGAACCTTCCGCGCAGCGTGGTCAGAAGCACCAGCGCCAGGCCGAGTAGCGCGATCAGCTCGAACGCATGGAAGCCCACCGCGTCGAATCCGAACAGGGCGCCGGCCAGCTCGTAGAAGAAGAACATCCCGGGCTGCTTGGGATCCCAGTAGTCGCGGTACAGCACGCCGCCGTGATGCATGCTCCTTGCGCCCAGCGCGAACATGGTCTGGTCCCATGCGAGCGGCTGCATCAGGTTGATGAGCCCGAGCACGAGCACTGCCCCGAGCACGACGAGGTCGAGCGCCGTGAGTCCGGAACGCGGCGAGGAGGCAGGCGTGGGGCGCGTCGGTTCAGCCATCCTTGGCCTGCTCCTCATCCGATGGAAGCGCGGCCCGCGCTGAAGGGCGGGCGGGACCGGCGCATCATACGCGAAGGGGCCCGCCGGATGGCGAGCCCCTTGGCTGTGAAGAATTCGCGCGGCGGCCCCCGGCGATGCTGACCGGGGGCCGGCCCGTGCGTCAGTTGCCGACCACCGCGACCCGCGCGTACAGGGTTCGGCCGAGAGTCTCCAGCCGCGCGAAGTAGATGCCCGACTGGACGCGCACGCCCTCGTCGCTCGCGAGCGACCAGGTCACGTCCTGCGCGCCCGCCTTCGCGAGGCCGGCGAACGGGGTCGCGACGTGGCGGCCGAGGACATCGAAGATCTGGAGCTTCGCCTGGGCCTCGCGCTCGAGCGTGAAGCGCAGGTGCAGCGCTCCCTGCGCCGGGTTCGGGGTCGCCGTGAACTCGAGCGGCGTCACCCCGGGCGCCGCCGTCGCGCGGATCGGACCGAGCATGCCTTCCGGACCCGAGCATGCCCTGGCGCCGAGCCAGTAGGTTCCGCCCGCATCGTCGGCGGCATCGGTGAAGCGGAACCGCACTTCATCCGCTCGCAACTCGAGCAGCGCCTCGTGGCCCGCGAACACGCGCTCGCCGCTCGCGTTCTCGCGATAGATGTTGAATCCGTCCACGTGCGCCTTCGCGTCCACGGCCCAGGTCAGCTCGACCGCGCCATCGTGGCGTGAGGCCTCGGCATGCCGCAGAACTCCGAGCGGCGGCCCCTCCTCCACGTTCGGATGAGCGGCTGCGGGAATGGCGGTCGCGAAGGCCGCCGGCGCGCCCTCGATGCTGGTCGCCATGGCCATCGGCGCCGTGCCGGAGGTGTAGTCGTAGTTGAACGACATCAGATCGCCGCGGCTGGTGTAGGTGCTGTTCCGGTTGTTGCCCATCACCCGGAAGCGCACCTCACGCGAGGGACCGACGTAGGCTGCGGGCGACGTGGTGCTCCAGGTCTTGACCACGTCAGTCGTGCTCACCGTGCCGCTGTTGATCTGGACCCACGCGCTCGTGCCCCAGTCCCACAGGTGAAGCGTCTGGGTGCGCGACACCGTGAAGCTGCCCTCGTACGTGACCGTCAGGTTGAGCGGTGGGTGCGCGAGGAACGCCGAGCCGTACCAGTCGGTGTTGTACTTGCCGCCGGTGACGCCGGCCGACACGCCGATCCGGCTGTCGTCCGAGAGCGCGAGCCGGGTGTAGTCCCCGGTCGCGAGCGAACCCTTCAGCATGGTCAGCGAAGAAGGGTACTGAGTCGTGTTGATCGGGGGCGGCGGCGGCGGTCCGCCGCCGTTCACGTAGGTGTCGGTGAAGCCGGTGCCGCTCACCGTGTAGTTCGCGCCGACGCCGGGATCGGCCTGCACGACGATCGTGCCACCGACCTTGTCCCACGTCGGATCGGGCGCCACGCCGGCCCCGGTCTCGGTCCAGTAGGTCTTGACGGCGTGGTTGTGGAGACGCGTCAGAGCGTCGGCGGTGGGATGGCCGTAGGTGTTGCCGTTCCCGCACGAGATGATCGCCACCTCGGGCGTCGTCGCGTTCAGCCAGTTGTCGTTGCTCGAATAGCGCGAGCCGTGGTGGTGGGCCTTGTAGACCTCGATGTCGCCCACCTGTGGCCCAATGCCGGTCTCGACGTCGTTGCCGAGGCCGGCATCTCCGGTCAGGTCGCCGCTGATCTCCTCGTCGAAGGCGCCATAGCTGACGCGGAGCACGACGCTCTTCGAGTTCTCGTCCGAGCCGGTGACCGGGTAGACCCCGTCGCCATTCAAGGCAATGCACTTGATCAGCACCGGGTTCGCCGAGCCCGGATCGAGGGTGATCGTCTGGTTCTTGGCGATGGTCTGGCGCTTGGCGCCGAGCGTGTTCACGTAGCTCGTGTACGAGGCGCTCGAGTATGAGTACGCGCGGTCGTAGCCGGCAGTGCCGATCGTGATCCCAACCGCGGCCAAGTCGTCGATGCAGCCGAGATGGTCGGCGTGGTAGTGGCTGCAGAAATGGTAGTCGACCGTCGTAATGCCCATGCCCTGGAGATACGACTTGATGTTGGTGCAGTCGGTGTAGACGCCGTCGTCGAACAGGGCAGTCTGGCCGAGCGGCGAGATCAGCAGCGCGCCGTCACCCTGTCCGACATCGATGTGGTGGATCTGGAGTTTGCCGTTGCCGAGCGCGAGTGCGACGGCGGGAACGAGGAGGGCAAGGCAGGCGGACGCGAGAGCGCGCCGCACGGACAGGAGGCCGCAACAACGGGGGGACCGTCGCATCGGGGACACCTCATCCTTCTTGGGTTGTGAGCGGGACGCGCTGCCGCGCGCCGCTTCGGTGCTGCAGCACTATCTATAGCGTGAGATGTCGCACGATGCCAAGGAAAGTTGTGCGAGGTTCCGTTTGCGTCAGGATCCGTCGTCCCCGCGAAGGGCGGGCGCCGATGCCCGCGTCGCCTCGACGCCCGCTCGATGCCCGTTGTATCCTGCATGCCCTGTGCGCGGCTCCAAGTCACGCTTCCACCGCTCGTCATCCGAGGAATCCCCACTTTGTGGACCACCATTGAGCGCAAGATCCAGGCGGGCGAGCGGCTGACGCCCGATGAGGGCGTCTACCTGCTGAGCGAGGCGCCGCTGCTGGAGATGGGCGCGCTGGCGAACGAGGTGCGGGCGCGCAAGACCGATCCCGGAACCGTGACCTACGTCATCGACACCAACCCCAACTACACCAACGTCTGCACGGTGGATTGCCACTTCTGCGCGTTCTATCGGAAGCCGGGAGACGCAGAGGGTTACACGTACGACGTCGAAGGCGTGATGAAGATGATGGCGGACGCTCAGAAACTCGGCGCCACGACCGTGCTGCTGCAGGGTGGACTCAATCCCGCAATCCCGTGGGAGTTCTATCCGACGATCGTTCGCGAAGCGCGCCGGCGCTATCCGGACATCACTCCGCATTTCTTCTCGGCGCCCGAGATTCACCAGATGATGCAGGTCTCCGGACTCTCCATGCGCGCCGTGCTCGAGGCGCTCTACGAAGCCGGTCAGCGCTCGCTGCCGGGCGGTGGCGCCGAGATTCTCGCGGCTCGCGTGCGCAAGCGCATCTCGGTCAAGAAGGGCGGGCCCGAGGCCTGGCTCGACGTTCATCGCACCGCGCATCAGGTCGGAATGCGCTCGACCGCCACGATGATGTACGGCCACGTCGAGACCCCGGCGGAAGTGGTGGAGCACCTGAACTACATCCGGGACCTGCAGGACGAGACTCGCGGATTCACCGCGTTCGTGCCGTGGTCCTACAAGCGCGGCAACACGCCGATGGAATCGAGGGTCAAGCACGTGGCCGGCGCCTCGCAGTACCTGCGCGTGCTGGCAGGCTCGAGGCTCTATCTCGACAACTTCGATCACGTTCAGGCCACGTGGTTCAGCGAGGGCAAGAAGACCGGACAGATCGCGCTGCACTTCGGCGCCGACGATTTCGGCGGAACGCTGTTCGAGGAGAACGTCCATCTCGCGACCGGTCATCTGAACAAGAGCACGATCGCCGAGGTCGAGACTCTGATTCGCGAGGCAGGCTTCACGCCCGCGCAGCGCACCACGCACTACCAGATCCTGCGCGTGGCGGAAGGTCCCGAGGCGCTCGAGCGACTGGGCGACGAAGTGCCGGTGTTCGTCGAGAGCCTGCGTGAGTTGCCCGCCGAATATCCGGCCGAGCTCGAGGGCGAAGAGCGGACCCCGACGGGGCTGGTCACGCCCCGCTGAGGGCGACTCGAGCCGAATTCCGGGGCCGGCGGGCAAGACGTTCGAGCCTGCCGGAGACGACTCGGCGGCGCCGGGGGGTGGGCGAATCGGCCCGCGAATGTAGGTCCTGCCGTCACTTTTGAGCATTGCGACCCATTCCCGGTTCTCGAGCCGGGCGTCGCAAAGGGGCACAAAGCTCTCGGCGGCAGCAGGTTGAGTTTGCGGGCGTTATCGGCTCAGCGATTGCATTAGTTTCGAGTTTGGACCAGTGCGTTCGGCCCGTGAAGAGCCGGCGCGTGGGCGCGGGGGCTTCTCACCTCGCCCCCACGGCCCGCACCCCTCGCGAGCGCCGGCAATCGACCGATCCGGGCCCTGACCACATCCCGGTGACGCCGGCTCAGCGCCGGGTTCTGCGAGCAGGCCGAATCGTTCACAGCACGGATGCCTTTCACGAACTATCGAGGTTCAGATTTGATCCGCTCAGTGCGCATTGCTTCGCTGGCCGCCATGCTTCTGCTTTGCCTCGCAGCCGCAGCGCACGCAGCCCTTCCCCCCGGTTTCGTGGCGGAGGACGTCGCGCCGGGCGCGGTATTCGTCACGCCGGTGCAGGTCGCCTACCTGCCCGGCGGCCGCATGCTCGTGGTCGAGAAGCGCGGCCGGCTCTGGACGGTATCGAACGGCGTCAAGTACCCGACCCCGCTCTGGCAGGCCGATAACGAGGTGCTCGACGAGCAGGATCGTGGCTTCCTCAGCGTCGCGGTGGATCCGAACTACCTCGTCAATCATTACCTCTACCTGCTGTACACGGTGGATCCGGATTCGAACGGTGTCGATGACAACAGCCCGGGGTTCGGAAGGCTCACGCGCTATCAGGTGAGCTTCGCGGACTCGAACGTCCTCATTCCCTCCTCGCGCACCATTCTCATGGGCACGACCTGGTCAGATGCCCCCGAGATCGGCTCGCCCTCGCACTCCATCGGGACGCTGCGCTGGGGCCGTGACGGAAGCCTGCTGGTGTCGTCCGGCGACGGGGCGCTGTTCGACTATCTGGACGCCGGCGGCCAGAGCCCGTCAATGTTCCTTCCAGGGCGCGTGCCGCCCTACGAAGACATCGGGGCGTTCCGCTCGCAGTCCATCAGCACGCTGTGCGGGAAGATCCTGCGGCTCAATCCCGCGAACGGACACGGTTACGCGAGCAACCCCTTCGCCGACTCGAACCTTGCGAGCAAGCGCTCGAAGATCTGGGCGTACGGACTGCGCAATCCGTACCGTTTCACGGTGAAGCCTGCCAGTGGCCCGGTCCCGGATACTTCTCTCGGCCAACCCGGCACGCTCTACATCGGTGAAGTGGGCTGGGCGACGTGGGAGGAGCTCAACATTGCGCCGCAGGGCGGCCTCAACTTCGGCTGGCCGTGCTATGAAGGCCTTGGCCCCCAACCCTCCTACCAGGGCGCGACGCCGCCGCACAACGGCTGTAACTCGATCGGCACATCGGACAACCCCTCGCCGGTGACTGCGCCCGCAGCCACCTGGAACCACGATGACCCGAATGCGAGCGAGCCACCGGGCGTCAAGGGCAACACCTCGATCGGCGGGCAGATCTATCGCGGGATGCTCTACCCGGGCCAGTACCGGAACAAGTACTTCCAGATGGACTACGGGCAGAACTGGATGAAGGTCGCGATCATCGACACGCTCGAACACGTGGTCGAGTTCCAGAACTTCGCGGACAGCCTGAAAGGGCCGGTCGATCTCGAGATCGAGCCGGTGAGCGGCAACCTCGTCTACATCTCGATCTACACCAGCAAGATCTTCCGCATCCGCTACACGGGCTCGGTCCCCGGCAACTCACCGCCGCAGGCGATCGCGCACGGGGCTCCGACGGTCGGCGCGCCGCCGACCACCGTGAACTTCTCGAGCGACGGCACGAGCGATCCCGAGGGCGACCCGATTTCGTTCAGCTGGAACTTCGGCGACTCGCAGGGCTCCTCCGCACCGAACCCCGCGCACACCTACACGCTGCCGGGCACGTACCAGGCGGTCCTGACCGTCACCGACACGCTCGGCCAGATCGGCCGCGACACCGTGACCGTCCTGATGGTCGCCTCGGGCCCCTTCCCGACGACCGGCGTGCTCGACAACTTCAATCGTCCGAACGGCGCGATCGGCAGCTCCTGGACCGGCGACACGAACGGCCTGGTCATCAGCAACAACCAGCTCACGCAGACCTGCTGCTACGCGACGACCGCTTGGGACGGCGCGATCTTCGGGCCGGACCAGGAGGTCTTCATCCACTTCAACCAGGCGACGCCCAACGCGTACGAACACGACGTGCTGCTCAAGATTCAGGGCACCACCACCTACGCGGGCCACATCGAGTGCCGTTGGGATGGAATCGGCAATGTGGTGACGGTGGACACTTACGATCCGACGACGACGTGGGTGAACTGGGGCACGTTCAACGGGGTTTCGTTCCAGGCCGGCGATACCTTCGGAGCGCGCGCCTCCGCGGACGGCACGGTGCAGGTCTTCAAGAACGGAATCTCGTTCGGCATCTGCTCGGTGGCCGGGTGGCGATTCGCGAACGGCGGCGGTCGCGTCGGGCTCACTCTGAATGGCGCGACCTCTTCGCTGCTCGACGATTTCGGCGGCGGCAACGCGGTGCTGGTCACCAACGCGAAGCCGCACGCCACGATCGGAATGCCGGCGGACAGCTCGTTCTACGCGACCGGCGACACGATCCGCTGCTCGGGCAGCGGGACGGACGCAGAGGACCCGCCGAGCGCGCTCTTCTATCGGTGGGAGGTCGACCTCCACCACAACACTCACGTCCATCCGCTGGTCGAGCAGGCGGACAGCACCGCCCTTTCCTTCGTTGGGGAAAATCACGACGACGGAACCGGCGTCCACCTCGAGATGCGATTCATCGTGACCGACACCGGTGGCCTCAGGGACACTGCCAGGGTTTCGATCTTCCCGCGCACCAACCTGACGCCGTCGAGCGTGCTCATCAATCCGGGTAATCCGGGCACGTCGAATCCGGCCGCCTACCAGTTCTGGATCCGCAACCGCGAGGCGATGCCCTCGGCCATCTCGCGCTGGCGCCTGATCGCCGACAACACCATGCTCGCCCAGGGCGACACCGTCGTCCCCGGCAACGACAGCGTGCAGGTGACCCGCATCATTCCGCCGGTCCTTTCCCCGGGCAATCACGTGATCCGTGTGAAGGTGGACACGCTCGGCACCGTGGTGGAAACCAACGAGAGCGACAATGCCGCGACCCGGACGATCACGGTGGTCTCCGGCAACGGCACGCTGGGCGCGCCGCCGGTGCCGCTCACTTTCGCGCTCTCGGGCGCCACGCCCAATCCGGGCCCGGGGCGGGTCGCGTTCGCACTCCAGCTTCCGCAGGAGTCCCGCGTCGAAATGGCCATCCTCGACATCCAGGGCCGGCGGGTGTGGAGCGAACAGTCGCGAACCCTCGGCGCGGGGAACTGGACGCTGCGCTGGACCGGGCGCGATCTCGACGGGACTGCGGTTCGCTCCGGAGTCTTCCTGGCCCGGATCACGGTGGACGGTCGCAGCTACGTGCGACGATTCGCGATCCTGCGGTAGGGTAGAAGGAGACTCGCGCTCCGGCTGGACGCGGGTGATCTCCAACAGGGCAGGCCGTGCATGAGTGTCGCCCAACCGGGCGTCCAATCCCGTCTGACACCATTCACGCTTGCGTACCTGAGCCTCGCGCTGGCTTCGGGGCTCGGCCTGCTGCACTGGCGGATGGTGGACGTGCACAACCTCGATTTCATGCGGAGCTGGCACTCCGCAATCATCGAGGGCCGTGGACCGTATCCCGACCAGTACCGTTTCCTCACGTTTTTCCTGGCCGAGCTTCTGGTCCGGCTCGGTCTCCCGGTGACCGGCGCGCACTCGCTGCTCAGGCTGCTCTTCACCTCCGCGAGTCTCTACGTCTTCTATCGCTACCTCGCCGGCTGGTTCAGCGCGATGACTTCGTTGCTCGGATTCTTCATGCTCGCGGCGATCCTGCCGTTCTCGTACCTGTTCTACCGCATGCAGGTCACCGACCCGCTGAATCTGCTGATCTTCATCCTTGCGCTGTGGGCGATGCGCGATCGGCGCGACCTCGCGCTCTATCCGCTGGTCGCGGTCGGGATGTTGAATCGCGAGGCAGTGATCCTGATCCCGATCCTCTGCGCCTGCGTCCGCGCGGGGGTCGCGCCACTCCGTAGCTGGCTGCCACACGCGCTGGCGCTCGCACTTCTCGCGGCGGGAATCTACGCCGGGCTACGTCTTGTCTTCGGGCTGAGAGAGCCGTATGCGGGCAGCGGCCTCGCCTTGCTGCTGGGCTGCTGGAGATTCAATGCGGGACACTGGGCAGGATGGGTCCAGCTTCTGGCGTTCTTCAACCTCGCCCTGATCTTTGCGTGGCGTGGTCTGAGCCGGCGCCCGATATTTCTGCGCCGCGCCCTCTGGATCGTTCCTATTTTCATGGCGATCCATTTCTCGGTCGGGCATCTTCGCGAGATCAGGCTCTACCTGCCGTTGGTTCCGATCCTGGTGCCGCTGACGCTGATGGCGCTCGAGGAGCGCCTCGCCGGCCCCGCCCGGGCAGCCTGATCGCTCAGCGTGCGGCAGACCCGGCTGCGCTGGACCGGGTCGCACGGAGTGCTCCCCGGTCGGCCAGCGCGGGCTCGAGCGGCTTCAGCTCCAGCCACACGATCGTGAAGCCGTCCGCGCTCTTGAACTCCGAGACGCGCGAGACGTTCCACTCCGCACGGTGCAGCGCCTCGAGCGGATGCTCGAGCAAGTCCCTCCATTGCGGCCACGCGTGCTGCGCATCTCGGAACACCAGCAGCACGTGACGGAAGTCCACGCGCCGCCGGCACGCGGTGATCTGATCGGGCGACTCCACCAGGTGAATCACCGGGCGGCGCGCCTCCCAAGCGAGTGAGGGACCGAGGTTGCTCATCACCGGCTGGCCCGGCGTGATGTCGCGGCTCATCAGGCGTGCGATCTGGAGCAGGGTGAGGGTCGAGGGCACTCCGCGCTCGGTCGAGGTGAGCCGGGCCTCGCGATGGCCGAGCACGGTCTGGCGCGCCCCCCACCCGATCACGAGCAGCGCGACCGCCACCGAAAGCACGCGCCGCATGGAAAGCGACAGGCCGTCGGCGCGCGCGAGCAGCGCCCACAGCGCGAGCAGCCCCGCCGCCTCGACCAGCACCCGGGTGGGAAAGAGGTAGCGCAGCTGCGGCACGCTGATCGCGGCGGTCAGGACGCCGGCCGCGGCGAGCGCGAGCGCTGTAATGCCTGCCCAGCGCGCGGTGCGCGGTTCGCGGGTGGCGGCAACCCACAGCACCAGTGCTCCCATCAGGAGCGCGCGCGGACCGGTGAGCATCTGCAGCGCGAGGGTCGGGAGATTGCGCGCGACCTTGAGCGCGAGCAGGCGCACCGCCTCGAACCCGGTCGGCGTGGCGGGAAGGCTCGGCGCATTGAAGATCGAGAACCAGGTGCGGCCCTGCACGCCGTCCCACACCGAATACCGCGAGAGATCCCACGCCGGGGAGCCGAACTCGCGCCACTTGTACAGCCACCACGGGGTGAGCGGCAGTGCGTAGCCGGCGAGCACCAGTGCGAGCGTGCGCGCGCGGCGCCCCGGCGGCGCCAGAGCCGCGGTTCCGAGCGCGAACAGCGGCGCCAGCCACAGCATGCTGCCCCGGAACGCGCCGGTGAAGCCCAGCTCGAGGCCGAAGATGAACGGGAGCCTGGGCGAGATTCCGAGCGCCATCGCTGCAACCGCCCCGAGCAGCCCCAGCGTGAACGGAAGCTCGGTGAAGCCACCGACCGCGAAGTGCTGGGCCTCCGGATCGAGAAGGAACGCCATCCCGACCATCGTTCCCGCCAGCACCCGTGTGATCAACGACACCTGCGGCGCGAATCGCCTGAGGACGTGCGAGGTGGCAAGCGCGAGCCCGACCGCGATGACGATGAAGCTGATGAACGGGATGACCAGCACCATCCACTCCATCTGATCCGGGCGCCTTGCATCCACGACCCGATCGTCGCTCACGCGAAAATCGGGCGGCGCGAACTGGAACAGGATCGCTTCCGAGATCACGAGCCCGGGCTGCACCAGCGCCAGCGGCCAGGGTGGCGTCGGGTGCCGTTCCAGCTCGACCGGCAGGGCATAGGTGGTGGCGAAGCGGCCGTGCCGGGCGAGCTCCCGGGCCGCGACCGCGTACTGCGCGGAGTCGTAGCTCAGGATCGCCGAACGGTTGCCGAGGCTCCACGCATCGGCGTGAAGCAGCCACAGCCCGAATCCGGCCGCCGAGAGCGCGAGGAACATCGCGAGGTGGGAGAGAAAGCGCGGAACTCGATTCATGCGCGCACACTAACCACCCGACCCCTCTGCCGACAAACCGGGGCTGACTTGCAGCGCGTAATCCAACCCGGCACGCTACCGCCATGAGTGCCGCTCCGCATCGCGCGGAATTCATTCATCGCTTCGCACCGGGACGTCCCGGCGCGAAGCGCACGCTTCTGCTGCTGCACGGCACCGGTGGCGACGAGCACGATCTCGAGCCCCTCGGCACCCTGCTCGACCCCGACGCCGCACAGCTCGCACCGCGCGGCCCGGTGCTCGAGCACGGCATGCCGCGGTTCTTCAGGCGTCTGAGCGAAGGGCTTTTCGACCTCGAGGACCTTCGCGCGCGGACTCATGATCTGGCCGAATTCATCCGTCAGGCCGCAACACGCTACCGGTTCGACCCGGGGTCGGTGGTCGCGGTCGGCTTCTCGAACGGCGCGAACATCGCGGCCAGCCTGCTACTGCTGCATCCCGGAGTGCTGGCCGGCGCGGTGCTCCTGAGCCCGATGGTTCCGTTCGAACCCGGCCCCGGCACCGACCTGGCGGGGGTTCCGGTTTTCATCGGCGCGGGGCGCACCGATACGATCGCGCGCCCCGAGCAGGCCGAGCGCCTCGCCGCGCTGCTCAGGGAGCGCGGTGCCAACGTGACGCTGCACTGGCACCCGGGCGGGCACGGCATCGACCGCGCGACCGTGAACGCGGCACGCGACTGGCTTGCATCGTCCTTGACGGAGAGCCGCGGATGACCTCCGGCACATCGTCCGACCTGCAGGAATCCGCCAGAGTCGAAGCGTTCAGTGACGGCGTGTTCGCGATCGCGATCACGCTGCTCATCCTCGAGCTGAAGGTGCCGCATCCGGGCGAAGCGCCGCTCGGGTCGAGGCTCGTCGCCCAGTGGCCGTCGTACGCGGCGTACCTGACGAGCTTCGCGACGATCGGCATCATGTGGCTCAACCATCACCGGGTGTTCCAGCTCATCCGCCGGGTGGACCACAGTCTGCTGGTCATCAACGGCCTGCTGCTTCTGGGAGTGTCGATCGTGCCATACCCGACCGCACTGATGGCGGCCTATCTAGGGGCTCCGGGGGAGACGCTGGCCGCACTCGTTTACTCGGGGACCTACGTCTACATCGCGATCGCATTCAACTGGCTATGGCGCTACGCATCTTCGCCGAAGCGAAGTCCGTCGCTACTGCGCGTGGCCCACGACGGGCCCGAAGTGCTTGCGATCCACGCGCAGTATCGGTTCGGGCCGCTCTTCTATGTTGCGTCGTTTCTGCTGTCGTGGTGGAACGCGAGCGCCGCCATGGCTCTCAACATGGCGTTCGCGCTGTTCTTTGCGATTCCGCCGCGGAAGGTGACGAAGATCTGAAGCGCTGAAGCGTTCAGATCACGTCGAGCACGGGCACGCTGCGCATCACGTCGGCCGCCACGGCCGACTCGTAGAGCCGCGCGAGCGCGCGGCGCCCGAGCTCGCCCATGTCGAGCGTGAGATCGTTCACGTACATGCGCACGAACCTGCGTCCCTGTCCGGTGTCGAGCCCGCGCCCGAAGCGGAGCGCGTAGGCGAGCGCCTCATCCTCGTGTGCGTGCGCGGCCTCGATGCTCGAGCGGAAGCCCCGGCTCACCGCGCGCATCAGCTCGGGTCCCAGGTCGCGCCGCACGACATCGAGGCCGAGCGGCACCGGCAGCCCGTCGCGCTGCTGCCACAGCTCGCCAAAATCCACGATCTTGGTCAGGCCTTCCTCACGGTAGGTGATCTGACTCTCGTGGATGATCACTCCCGCATCCACTTCCCCCTCGAGGACCGCCTGCGGAATCCGGTCGAACATGACTTCGACCGGGATGGATTCGGGGCATTCGATCCGGAGCAGCAGCGCCGCGGTGGTCAGCAGCCCCGGGATCGCGACCCGCTTCCCGCGCAGCGAGGCGAGATCGCGCGCCTCGCGCGCCACCACCACCGGTCCGTAGCCGAAGCCCATCGAGGCTCCGCACGAGAGCACCGCGTAGCGATCGAGCAGGTGGGCGTAGGCATGGGCCGAGACCGCGGTGATCTCGAGATCGCCCTGCTCGATCGCGCGCCGGTTGAGACTCTGAATGTCCTCGAGCACATGCTCGACCTGACAGCCGTCGATGCGCGCGAGCCCGGTGTGAAATCCGTAGAACATGTACGCGTCGTCGGCGTCCGGGCTGTGTCCGAAGCGCAGTGTGCGCTGTCCCGCGGCGGAAGTGGTGCTCATGTGCCTTGCTCCCGATCGGAGGTTGTGGCGAGCAGCGCCTCGAGCCGCGCGAGCGCGCGCGGCCAGGCGGAACCATACTTCGCGGCTGTGGCTTCGTACTCGGGCCGCGAGGGAAACGAGTGCCGGACGGCGAGCGCGGTACCTTCGCCGCTCGACTCGAGCGCGTATTCGACCACGCGAGCCTCGCTCGCGGCGCGGTCGCAGAACCAGCGCGTGAGAAGCGCGGATTCGGTCAGCGCTGCGAACACGCGTGGCATCGGTGCGACGATCTCGACGTCGAACACCAGACTGGTCAGGGGCCCGGTGACGGACTCGACTGCCGCGCGGCGCGGCGCGAAGGCGCTCATGAAGCGCGGCGGTCGGCGCGCTCGGTCGCGAGCTGCCAGATGTGCGATCGCAGGTCGACCAGCCCTTCGCCGGTGCGCGCCGAAACCACGAGGCAGCCCGGGAACTCGACGCGCAGGCCCTGGGTGACCGCGCCATCCACGAACACGTCGGCCTTGTTGAAGACGATGAGCGTGGGGCGCGGGCCGGGCAGGATCTCCTCGAGCACACCCTCGACCGCGAGCATCTGGCGGCGGAAGTCGGGATCGGCGCCGTCGACCACGTGCACCAGCAGATCGGCCTCGACCACCTCGGTCAGAGTGCTGCGGAACGACGCGACCAGATGGTGCGGCAGCTTGCGGATGAAGCCCACCGTATCGGTCAGCAGCGCGACCCGGCGCTCCGGACTCACCATCTGGCGTGTGGTCGCATCGAGCGTGGCGAACAGGCGATTCTCCACGAACACGTCGGAGTGGGTGAGGGTGTTGAACAGCGTGCTCTTGCCCGCGTTGGTGTAGCCCACCAGCGCCGCGCGGAATTCGCGGCGGCGGCGCCGGCGCTGGGTCTCGCGCTCGCGCTCGACTCCGGTGAGCTCGCGCGTGAGATGCGCGATCTTCTCCCGCACGCGCCGGCGGTCGACTTCGAGCTGGGTTTCGCCGGGTCCGCGCGTTCCGATGCCGCCGGCCTGACGCTCGAGGTGCTTCCACATGCCGGTCAGCCGCGGCAGCGTGTACTCGAGCTGAGCGAGCTCGACCTGCAGACGCGACTCCCGGGTGCGGGCGCGGCGCGCGAAGATGTCGAGAATCAATTCGCTCCGGTCCACCACCTTCATGTCGAGCGCCTTCTCGAGATTGCGCACCTGCGGCGGAGACAGGTCGTCGTTGAAGATCGCGACGTCGGCCTGCAAGTCGAGCGCCATCGCCTTCAGCTCGTCGAGCTTGCCCTTGCCGATGAAGTGCGCAGGATGCACCGTGCCGCGGCGCTGCACCATGGTGGCCTGCGGTTTCGCGCCCGCGGTGTCGGCGAGCCGCGCCAGCTCCTCCATCGAGCGGTCGAGATCGCGCCCGTCGCGCCCAGCATGCCCGACCAGGATCGCGCGCTCGCGCTGCGGCGGCCGCGGAACTTCGTGGGAGCGCTTCTTCAACCGCGCGGCTCGATCACGAGGTCGTAGGGCGCCGGAGTCAGGTTCTCGAAGGTGCCGTCCGGGCGCACCACCACCAGGTCCTCGATGCGCACTCCGAGCTGCTGCGACGGATAATAGAGACCGGGCTCGACCGTGATCACCATCCCCGGGGCGAGCGTCTGGGTGTTGCTCGGGGGCCCGCCGAGGCGCGGCGCCTCGTGCACCGCGAGCCCGACGCCATGCCCGAGGCCGTGCACGTAGCCTTCCTGCGCGCTCTCGTTGGTGCGCAGCGTGGGGTGTCCGCGCTTTTCGAACAGCGCGCACACGTCCTCCTGATAGCTGCGGCACGGAGCGCCGAGCTTGAGACCGTCCATCGCGAGGCGGAACGCGTCGTGCACGTCGTCGTACAGCTTCGCGAGCGGCGCCGGCGCGGGGCCGAGGCAGAAAGTGCGCGTCAGATCGCTGTGGTAGCCCCCGCCCGCCTCCCCGGGGAAGATGTCGATGAGCAGCGGCGCGCCCGCCCGCAGCGGCTCCGAGTCGTTGCCGCGGTTGTGCGGAACGCCGGCATCCCGGCCCTGCGAGACGATGCTCTCACCGTCTTCGCCGAGTCCGTGCTCGAGGAACACGCGCTGGATGAGACGGCGCACGTCGCCCAGCGTCGCGGGGCCTTTGCCATTCACGAAGCCGCTGCCGCTCGCGCGCAGCGAGCCCAAGTACTCGCGCACCCGCTCGATCGCCTCGACCGTGCCGCGCGCCGCGCGGCGGATCGCATCGATCTCGGCTTCGTCCTTGGTGGTGCGCGCCTCGGCCAGCAGATCGGGCTGAGTGCGGTCCACCGCGAGCGCCGGGTTCACCTGCAGCGCGCGCTCGAGGATCTGATACGCGGTGCCGAGCGCGGTGTCGCCGTAGAAGGCGATCGGGCCGTTCATCCCGAGCGTGGCGCAGGTCTGGGCGATCAGGCGCCCGAGGCCGCGCGCCGAGCTGCCCTCCTCGGCGGTCAGGCGGTTGAGACCGTGCTGGGGAAATCCGGAGTGATCGCAACCGGCGAGCGCTGCCTGGTCACGCTCCATCGGATCGTGAATCAGGTGTGCGCGCCCGTCGGTGCCGCGAAAGTAGATTCCATGATGAAGTTTCTGGCCGATCGCGTAGTGCATGGCCGGGCTGTAGCGGTCGTGCGCCAGCACGACCATGCCGGCGAGGCCGCGCTCACGCATCAGTCGGTCGAGATCGCTGCGCAAGACACCCTCCTGTGAATCGAACTCGGGGCTCAGGTGTGGATCGGGGCGAGGATTTTAGACCATCGCGGTCGGTCGGGAAAGGCGGCGCGAACGGCGCGCCGGCCGTCGGCGCGAATGCATCATACCCAGCCGCGAGGGCGTTCCCGTGCGATGTGGATGCGCATCACCGCGTATCCGAACGCGAAGCCGCCGAAGTGCGCCCACCAGGCGACTCCAGCGCTCGATCCTCCCAGGGTCAGGGCGCCGCTCACGAACTGGAAGAGGAACCAGAAACCGAGCAGCACGAAAGCCGGCAGGGCCACCACCTGGAAGAACGGGAACAGCGGCAGCAGGGTCACGACGCGCGCCCGCGGGTAAGCCGCGGCGTACGCGCCGAGCACGCCGGCGATCGCGCCGCTCGCGCCCACGGTGGGCAGGCGCGATTCGTACGCAATCAGCGAGTGCAGCAGGCCGGCGGCGATTCCCGACGCGAAGTAGAAAAGCAGAAAAGTGAAGTGACCGAGCCGGTCTTCGACGTTGTCGCCGAAGATCCACAGGTACCAGAGATTTCCGATGAGGTGCATCCAGCCGCCGTGGAGGAACATCGACGTGACCAGCGTGAGCGCCGGCGCGAAGATCGGCTCGTTGCCCTGAAGGGCGAGGGTGAGGCGCAGCGGAATCAGGCTGTAGGCCGCGAACAGGCCGCCCAGGTCGCGACCCAGCGCCAGCTCATAGAGGAACGCGGCGATGTTGAGGGCGATCAGGGCGCGGGTCACGACCGGAACGGTCAGGGATGGATTTTCGTCGCGCAGCGGGAACATCGGGTGATCGGGTTCTCCGGATCCGGGGCCCGCGCGAGGCGCCAAGGAGAGGCGCTTGACGCTCTCGGGGACGCCTACCTATCCTGCCGCGGCTCTAGAAGACGTCGCGCATCGCTCGGTTCCTCCGGACATCCGAAGGAAGCCGCAGCCGTGGATAATAGGGGAGTATCGAGGGGGAAGCGCCATGGGAAACGCAGTCGTAGTCAGCAGTCAGACATTCGAATCCGAAGTTCTCAAATCCCCGGTCCCCGTGCTGGTGGATTTCTGGGCTCCCTGGTGCGGACCGTGTCGGGCGGTGGGCCCGGTGGTGGATCAGATCGCCGCCGAATACGCCGGCAAGCTCAAGGTGGTCAAGGTCAACACCGACGAGAACGAGGCGGTTTCGATCCAGTACCAGGTCATGAGCATCCCGACCCTGATCCTGTTCAAGGACGGGACGGCGGTCGAGCGCATCGTCGGCGCGCATCCGAAGCAGTCGCTGCTGGCCAAGGTCACCCCGCACCTGTAGTCGAGCCCGGCTCACCGGAAACTGCAGCACACCACCCGGTGAGCCGGGCTGTTGGTGGCGGACTCCGCGGCTCAACGCGCCAGACGGCGCCGCTCGATGCTGAATTGCCGCGCCGGCCTGTCGCGGCCGCGCGAGAGCTCACGGAACGCGGCCGGCAGCGACTCGATGATGTCCCCGGCGGTGAGACCCATCTGACCCGCGCTCGCCGCCCGCAGGTCCCCGGCCAGCCCGTGTGCGTAGGCGCCCAGGCGTGCCGCATCGTAGGGTTCGACCCCTTGCGCGATCAGCGCGGCGATCGCGCCCGAAAGGGCGTCGCCAGCGCCGGCGGTCGCCATCCCCGGATTGCCGGTCGGATTGATCGTGGCGCGGCCGTCGGGATGCGCGACCACGGTCGGCGCGCCCTTCAGCAGCACGACCACGCCCCACTTCGCGGCGTAAGTGCGCGCCGAGTCGATCCTCGTCGCCTCGAGCGATCCGGCGCTCTCGGCGGTGAGCCTCGCCATCTCCCCGAGGTGCGGCGTCAGCACGCGCGGTCCGCCCGCCTTGCGCAACTCGCCGGCGGTGCCCTCGAAAGCGTTGAGCCCGTCGGCATCGAGCACCACCGGTAGCTCGAGCTCAAGGGCGAGCGAGCGCGCCAGATCCTGCGTCTCGGGATCGCGCCCGAGTCCCGGCCCCAGCACCGCCGCGTGAGCGGAGCGCGCGCGCTCGATCGCCAGCGGCAACGCACTGCGGGCGATCCCGCCCGAGGCGGTCCCGGGCGCGGGGAGGAACATCTCCTCGGTGAGCCGTGCCTGGATCACGTCGTGGAACCGCTCGGCGGCCATCACCTGCACGTAGCCGGCGCCCGAGCGGCTGGCCGCCCGCGCCACCAGCACCACCGATCCGGTGAGCCCGAGCGAAGCGCCGATCACGAGCACGCGGCCGGCCGTGCCCTTGTGCGCGCGCGGATCGCGCACCGGAAGCAGCGCCGCTAGCCCCGAGACGGTGGCCAGCTCCACCTTGAAGTCGGGATCATCGGTGGGCGGCGCGACCAGCCCAATGTCGATGACCTCGAGCGCTCCGGTGAATGCGCGCGCCGGATAGAGCAGGTGTGCGCGCTTGGGATGGCCGAAGGTCACGGTCAGGTCGGCGCGCACCGCGCGGCGCGCGATCGCGCCGCTGTCGGCATCGACGCCGGTGGGCAGATCCACCGCCACGACGTGCGTGCCGGCGTCGTCCAGATCGCGCAGAGCCTGAACACCCGCCGCGATCATGCCTTCGGGTGCGCCGCGCGCGCCGGTGCCGAGCAGCGCATCGAGCGCGAAGTCCCACCCCGGACGCTCGGCGATCGCGCGCGCCAGCGCCTGCTCGGAGTCCACGACCGTGGAAGTCACGCGCTCTGCCTCGAGGCGCTCGAGGTGGAGCCTGGCCTCGCCCTTGACGCGATTGCGAGGCGCGAGCAACACCACGCTCGGCGCCGCGCCGCGCGCCCGCAGGTGCCTTGCGGCGACGAAACCATCGCCTCCATTGTTGCCGGGTCCGCATAGCACCAGCACCCGCAGCCCGAGCACCGGGCCGTAGCGCCGCTCCATCGCGAGCACGACGCCGGCACCGGCGCGCTCCATCAGCGCCTCGCCCGAGGCGTGTCCGCCTTCGATGGTCAGGTGTTCCAGGCGCCGCATCGCCTCGGCGGTGAGAACGAGCACGGTCAGTGCACCGTAAACGGGATCACGAGCCGCGCGTAGAAGCGGGAGGGTTGCCCATCGACCACGACCGGCTCGAAGTGGGCGCCGCGCGCAACTTCGAGGGCCGCAGCGTCCAGCTCGGGAATGCTCTTCACGATTCGGGCCTCACGCACCGTCCCGTCCGTATCCACGAGCACGAGCACGCGTACCACGCCCTGCACGCCGGCACTGTGCGCCGCCGGCGGATAGCGCAGCTCGACATCGAGGCGCTTGACCGGCGCCGGGCGGAGCCCTGAGGGCGCGGTTCCGCCCGGCAGCACGGCGTTGAGCGTGTCCGCGAGCAGGGGCGGCTCGGCCGCGACCGGCACCGCCAGGGCGGCGGGCTCGGGCGTCGGGTTTGCGTCCGGGTCGGGCCGGCGCATGCGCGCGGTCAGATGCTGGGCGTTCGCGGTGAGCGTGACCGAGACCGCGCCGGCCCACTCGCACGAGAGGCTCTGCTTCTCGATGCAGCCGCCGCGGTAGCCCGAGCGCCGCATCTGGTCCGCGATGTAGTCGAGCGTATGCGAAGAGGGCGCGGCGACTTCGAACGCCGCGGCGGCGAGCACGCCGCCCTCGAAGTCGAGCGAGGCGTCGCCCTCGAGCCCGAAGAAGCGCACGCGCGACTGGCGCTGCGCACGACCGCGCGCATCGGCGGGCGCACCGCGCAGACCGAGCAGCGAGTCGACGGCGCTCAGTCGCTGCCCGAGCCTGAGATTCGTGCCGGGGATCGAAGCCGGCGGCAGGCCGAGCGCGAGAACAGCCGCCAGCACCAGCACCGTCACGATGGCTCCCGGCTAGCGCTTGCGCACACGGCCGCGCGCCTCGGACGTCAGGTCGCGTAGCAGCCGGGTGCGGTAGTCGGTATCGCGCGTCACGCGGTTCAGCAGATCCGGATCGTTCGAGATGAACGGCAGGTCGAACAGCTCGGGATCGGCTTCCTGTTCGGCGTAGATCTTCTCCTGCTCGTGTCGCTGGAAGGCGGCCGCCTTCTCGGCTGTCTCGAAGTGACGGCCCTCGAGGAAGTTCTGCTGGAAGACGTCGAAGATGTAGACGTGGAACTGGGCGTCGGCAACCGTGCCTTCCGGAACCTGATGCACCTTGATCTTGGCCGCCTTGACCTTGCTCACCGACATGAGTCCTCCCCCTGTGGAGCGCCGCCTCAGCGTGCGGTGCTCGTGGAATCGCCGGCGGCGGGAAGCCCGGCTTCGGGCGTCGTCCCGCGTCCGTTGAGCCGGTCCACGATGTGGACCAGCTCGATGATGTCGTCGATATCGAAGTCCGCGCCCGACTCCTTCGTGTCGAACGTGTCGCCGTAGCGCGCAAACACCGTCCGCATGCCGAGGCTCCTGCCTCCAACCACGTCGCGCTCGGCCCAGTCGCCCACCATCAGGGCTTCGGCCGGCTCGACCGCGAGCCGGCGCAGCACCTCGCGGAACGGCGCCGGCCCGGGCTTGCGCTCGCCGGTGTCATCGAACGTGACCACCGCGTCGAAGTTGTGCTGGAGCGAGAGCTCGCACAGGCGCAGCCAGACCTGCATGCGCGGCGCGTCCGAAACCACGCCCAGCCGGATGCCCCGACGCGCCAGCTCGAGCATGGTCATCTGGGTGTGCGGGTAGAGCACCAGCGCCGAGGAGCGCGCGCGGCGGTAGGCCACGATCCCGGAGGCAAGGATCTTGGGATCGATGCGTCCGAACTCGCGTTCGAGCAGCACGTCGAGCACCTGCTGGTATTCGAGTCCGAGTTCCTTGTAGATCGCGTCGATCCGCTTCCGGATGTCCTCGCGCGGCAGCTCGAGACCGGCGTCGATCATGCCCTCGATCGCGGCTTCCACGGCGTCGCCCTTCATGCGCATGAAGTCGACGAGCGTGTTGTCCAGGTCGAAGACGATGGCGCGGATCACGGACGCGGGGATTCCGTCACTTGGTGGAGAGTCCGATCGCGCGACCCAGGCTGATCTCGCCATTATCGATGCGCAGATTGAACCCGCAGGCCGGATTGCTGCACACCCAGGCCTTGTAGGTAATCGGCGCTCCGTCGCGTCCGTAGTCGGACAGGGGCAGAAGAACTCCGTCCTCGCACTTGCGGCACTCGGGAAATTGCAGCTCCATCCCGCACCCCTCCCTTCGCCCCCGGCCGCGCCCAGCGACGGGGCGGCGGAGCTCCGCACCATCTTAGGCGAGCGTTCGGCCCCCGCCAAAGGAAACGAGCGATGCCCGTGACCTCTCGGGTCACAAGCTATTTCATCGCGATTCCGGCGGCCAGCGGCCAGATCGTGGCCGTGCCCAGCGAGACGTGGTCGGGCGCGGTGCAGATCCACGCGACCAGGGAGGCGATGTCGGCCGGCTCGAGGTTGCGGTCGCGCTCTTCGGAGCCCGGAGCGATCGCGCGACCGGCGGAGTTGATGTTGTGAGGCGCGACGATGCTCACCCGCACGCGCTGAGGCTTGACCTCGAGGGCAACCGACTCGAGCAGGCCTCGCAGACCCCACTTGCTGGCCGCGTACGCCGAGGAGCCCGGCTGACCGACGAACGCTCCGAGCGAGGCGATGCCCACGACGGTGCCGCGGCGCTGCTTCCTGAGATGGGGCAGTGTGTATTTGAGCGTCAGGAAGGCGCCCTTGAGGTTGAGGTCGTGGAGCAGGTCCCACATCTGCTCGGTGGTCTCGGTCAAGGGCGCGCCCTGCCAGGTGCCGGCGTTGAGCACCACGATGTCGAGCTTTCCCCAGCGCTGAATCGCGGCGCCGACCGCCTTTTCGAGCTGCGTCGCCGAGGTCACGTCGGCGGGGGTGGCGAGCGCGTCGACGCCCTTGCCACGCAGCGCGGCGACCGCGTCGTTCAACTCGGCGCCATCGCGCGCCACACACGCGATCGAAGCGCCCTCGGCGCCCAGCGTCCTGGCGATCTCGAGGCCGAGCCCGCGGCTCGCGCCGGTGATGAGTGCTACCTGCTTCTCGAGCTTCATGGTTCTCCCTGGCGCTTAGTATCGGCCGGCGAGCAGGTCGGTCCGGTCGGCGAACGGCTGCTCGCAGGGCCGTCCTTCGGCGTGAAGATAGCGCGCTTCGCCGGGCGCGAGCCACACCAGCGAGGACGAGACCGTGACCATCTGTCCGGTGTGAACGCACACCGCGCGCTCGCCGTCCTTGCCGTGTTCCGCGAGCAGGGCCATCAGCATGCGTTCGGTGCGCTCCCGGGACCCGGTCGCGATGCCGGCCAGCGACCCGAGCAGGGCCGCGGTTCGCATCTCCAGTGGATCGTCGAGCTCGGCATGGGTGAGCACGTGCCAGCCCGATCCGATGCGCCGCGACCGCGGCGCCTCGCCGGCCTCGCGCGAGATCATCCAGCAGTCGCCCGGCGCGGCGTGCACCAGCGAGAACGGAGCGAAGAAGTTCCGCGCAGCCAGCTCCCGCGCGCGCTCGGGAGAGGGCGTCTCGAGCGCGGCAACCTCGAGCGCGAGGCGGCCGCGCGAGACCGGGGTGCCGGTCACGGGCTCGCCCGCGCGCTCGCGCCGATTGAGCATCGCGACCACCGCGCGGCGCTCCCGCACCGCGAGCCAGGTGCCGCCCGCGACCCGGTCACGCCCGCCCGCGAGGGGCGGCGCGGTTTCGATCACTCCGGGCGGATCCGAAGGCCGGCGCGGGTCCTCGTCGCGATTCGCCGCCAGGATCACGCTTCGAGGCGCGACGACGTCGATCCCCAGGATGAGAGTGCACACGCGAGTCGACTGTAGGGGCCATGGTCGTGCGCGGCAACCCGGGGGACTGCTGGAGCCGGCCGCGCGCCGGCATGTAGACCGACCGTCGGCTGAGACACTCCCCCCGGAGCTCGACGATCCGACCTGCAACTCGCCACAACCTGCGCGCCATGACTCTGGCGTGCCTCGCGCTCCTCACGACCCTGCTCGTTTCCGCCGCCGATCGCGGTTCGCCGAGGGTCACGTACCTGCCGCAGTCGCGGCCGCCTTCACTCAAGCTCAACGTCTATCGCCCGGCGGCCGCGCGTCCGTGACGCTCAGGCGCATTTCCATCTTGACCGCCGGATGCGAAAACCCGTCAACTCGCGACATGCGCGCCCCTGGCTTGAGCCTCAGCCTCGCCCGCATCCGGGCGGGGCTGAGGTGTGTGCTGCTGCTCGGATTCGCCGCCGTCCTCGCGCCGCGGCCGGCGGGTGCGGCCGAGGTGCTGCAGCCGTGGAGGCCGCCCGCGGCGGATTCGGTCTTTGCGTGGAGCGCGGAGGCGCGGGCACGATTCGCCTCGAATACCGGGGACAGCGTGAGCGGCGGAAATTTCCTCGCCTACCAGCGCGTCGGCCAGATCGCACGGCGCCTGCTGCGCTCGCTGGGCCGTGGCCACTTTCTGCAGGCGTATGCGATCGGGCCGGTGATGGATTCGCTCGAGCTCAAGACCGAGGTGACTCTGGACCCGTCGCGGCCGGAGTTCGTTCTGGTCGCGGTGCACAATCCGATTCAGCGCGACGCGGGTACGGTCGGATTCCTCTACTGGTACCAGGGTGATGAGCTGCGCTATCAGGGCACGTACCTCGACGGCGGGTGGCGACCCAGGCTGCGAATCTGGTACAGCGGTCGGAACGATGCCCCGTATGAATGCGGAATCCTCCATCACAGGGTGGCGCTCGGGCAGGCGCCGCAGTTCCTGCTGCTGAAACTGCACGCGAGCGGGAAGTTCTGGAACGTTGCGCAGTACGCCGGGCACGGCCCGGATCTCGGGTCGCGCGGTGAGGCCGACTGGGTGGACGTGAACGGCGACAACCTGCCGGAGATTCTGTCGTGGGTGCCGGCGGCGTCCGACTCGATGTTCGAGGAGTGCGAGGCGTGTCCGCGGATCATGAGCGAGCGCCTGTTCGTCGAGCGCAAGGAAGGATTCGTGTTGCAGGACAGCCGGCTGATGTCGTCGCCCTACTCCACGTTCCAGCTTTTCATCCGGTTGCTGGTGGAGGGCAATCGAACCGCCGCGGCGCGCCTGCTCGCGGATCCGGCAAAGGTGAACGATGCGCTGGCGCTCGGCTGGGGAGTGCGCCGTGCGAAGAGTGCATGGAAGTACGAATATAGCGAGCCGGACGAGACCTGGCCGCGCTGGATCGTGCTGCGCTACAAGGCCGGCCCGGACCGTCCACAGTATGTCGTTCACTTCGTACAGCGCGAGGGTCGATGGGTGATCTACGACTGGATCCAGGAACGACGCGGCACGCCGGCGGCGCCGCCACCGGCGGGGAGCCGGTGAGGGTGGCGCGCATGAGTGGTCGGATGCGGAACCGGGGGTCACGCGTGCCGATGCGACTCGCAGCGCTCGCCGGGCTCGCGAGCGTGATGCTTGCGCTCGGCGTGGGCGGGTGTGGTCGCAAGACCGACCTCAGCCATCTGCGTGGCGACTCGAACCAGGGGTTAAGTCCGGACTCGACCGCTGCCCTGGCGCGCGAGGTCCAGGATCGATGGGACTCCGGCATGGGCGAGGACGCCTCCATGCTGAGTGCGCGCCTGCTCGCGCTCACGCTGTCCGCGGTCGACCCGCCGCAGTGGCCTTCGCGCGCGCGCTCCATGCTCGATTCGCTCGCGGTCGGCGCCGATGTCGCCGGCGCGCAGAGCGCGCTGGTGGTGAATTTCTTCAACCGGGCCAATCCCGAGGCCGGTGCCTGGCCGTATCTTTTCTGGCAGGGAGAAAACGGCGTGCGCCAGCAGGCGCTCGACGGCCGCGGCATGCACCTGAGCGCGGTGGCGGCCCGCGGGCTCGCGGTGGGCGAGAACCGGCCGGCGAGCGCTGCGGCGCTGTTTGGACGGCGCACGGGTGGGGGGCAGCAGCCGCTGCTCATGGTCTGGAGCCATCAGCGCCGCGACGATCCGTGGAAGCTGGTGCAGAGCCTGGGGGCCGATTCGCTGGGGGCGGTCGGCACCGGAGAATTCGAGACCCGCGATACCACACTCACACTGGTCACCGAAACCTACCGGGCGACCCGCGGTATCGACGAGTGCGCGACCTGCCCGCACGCGTACCGCAGGCGAGTCTTCGTGTGGGGACCCAAAGGCTTCGAGAAAATCGAAGAGTCCGAAGTCCCCTCGCCCTACGCCACGTTCGTCCACTTCCTGCAGGCGCTCACCAGCGGAGAGCCGCAGCAGGCGGAGCGCTGGACCGCGGATCGCGAGCTGGTGGATCGCGCGCGCCGGCTCGGGTGGGACGAACCCAGCCGGGGCACGTGGCGAGTCGCGCCCGAGACCGATGAGCGCGCGAGAGACATGGTGTTCTTCCGCGGCAGCGAGGAAGCCTATCGAGTCGAATTCACGCAGCGCGACGGCGGCTGGGTGATCCAGAACTTCGACGCCACATCGCGCAGCGTGGAGTAGCGCCCCGCACCGGAATCATCCCAACCGCCTCGACGGGTCAGGGGACCACGCTCCGTCCCCTGGCGAAGCTTGGAGAGAAGCGCGCGCGACGCTATACTGCGCGCCTTCACGGGCGTCCCGAGCGCCCGCGCGATTACGGCGGCGGCCCGCACTGCGCGTGGGCCGCGAGGTTTGATCCCATGCAGGCACCCATCGCCCGTTTCCTCGAACGGCCAGAGGCGGCCGGCGAGGAGTCGGCAATCGCGCGCTGGCTTCGCGGAGCATCGCTCGCCCCCGAGTCCAGGGGAGCGCTCGCGCACTGGCGGACCCTGCCCGCTCGCGCCGCGAGCTTCGCGAAGCTCGCTCCGCCGCTTCCCGCGCCGCTCGCCGATGCGCTCGCCCACCGTGGCATCGGACAGCTCTACACGCATCAGGTCCGGGCGATCGAGTCCCTCAGGGCAGGACGCGACGTGGTGGTGGTGACCGGCACCGCGAGCGGGAAGAGCCTGTGCTACCACCTTCCGGTGCTGGAGCGGTTGCTGGTCGATCCGGAAGCGACCGCGCTCTATCTGTTCCCGACCAAGGCGCTCGCGCAGGACCAGCTCAAGAGCCTCACCCGGCTGGCTTCGGGCCACATAGATGTGCTCAAGGCGCTGCGAGCCGGCGTGTACGACGGCGATACCCAGGCGACGACCCGGCGCAGGATCCGCGACGGGTCGAACCTGATTCTGTCCAATCCCGACATGCTGCATCAGGGCATCCTGCCCTCGCACCCCAAGTGGGCGCGGTTCCTGCGCAATCTGCGCTTCGTGGTGGTGGACGAGATCCACTCCTATCGCGGCATCTTCGGCTCGCACGTGGCCAACGTGCTGCGCCGGCTCGAGCGCGTGGTTCGCCACGTGGGCGGCGATTTCCGCTACGTGACGTGCAGCGCCACCATCCGCAATCCAGGCGAGCTGGCCACCGCACTGATCGGGCGCGAAGCCGAGGTCGTGGACGACGACGGCGCGCCGCGCGGCGAGAGGCACTTCGCGTTCTGGAACCCACCGTTCACGGACGAGACCCGAGTCGAGCGCCGCTCCTCCAACGTCGAGGGCAGCGCGCTGTTCACCGCCCTGGTGGAGCACGGCGCGCAGGCGATCGCGTTCACCAAATCGCGGGTCGCGGCCGAGCTGGTCTACCGCTACTCGCACGAGCGGCTCGAACGCCGCGGCGATGATCTGCACGAGCGCATCCGTCCCTATCGCGGCGGCTACCTGCCCGAGGAGCGGCGCAACATCGAGCACGCCCTGTTCTCGGGCGAGCTGCGCGGGGTGGTGAGTACGAAC
Source organism: Candidatus Eiseniibacteriota bacterium (assembly GCA_031370785.1). Taxonomy (GTDB): domain Bacteria; phylum Eisenbacteria; class RBG-16-71-46; order RBG-16-71-46; family RBG-16-71-46; genus DATJGS01. The sequence goes on from JANMQY010000092.1 coordinate 43,627, forward strand.
GCGCTCGAGCTGGGCGTGGACATCGGCGGGCTGGATGCGGTGGTAATGATCGGCGCCGCTCCGACGCTGGCCAGCATGTGGCAGCAGGCGGGGCGCGCGGGGCGCACCGGCAAGGCGGCACTCGCGGTGCTGGTCGCCTACAACGAGACGGTCGACCAGTACCTGATGCGCCATCCCGAGTACTTCTTCGGACGCTCCCCCGAGGCGGCGATCATCGACCCGCATAATCCCTACATCCTCGCCGCGCAGCTCGGCTGCGCCGCCTACGAGCTGCCGCTCGACGAGGCGGATCGCGTCACCTTCGGGCCGCAGAGCGAGGCGATCCTCGCCGCGCTCGAGGAGGAGGGCGAGACGCGCACCATCGATGGCCGCGCGTACTGGGCAACCACCGAGTTCCCCGCCGCGAAGGTCAGCCTGCGCACGATCTCGGACGACACCTACACGATCATGGACGTGACCCGGGGCAACGCGGTCAAGGGCACCGTGGACGGGATCAGCGCGCTGGAGCTGCTCTACCCCGAGGCCATCTACCTGCACGAGGGCGAGACCTGCTTCGTGCGCGAGCTGGACCTCGAGCAGAAGGTGGCCTACGTGGAGCCGCGCGCGGTGGACTACTACACGCAGCCGGTGCTCGAGACGAACATCCGGATCCGGGGCGAGCAGCAGCGCCGGGAGTGGCGCGGCGAATCAGTGAGGCTCGGCGAGCTCACCTACTCGTGGCAGACCGTCGCGATGAAGAAGGTGAAGTTTCACTCGCTCGATGCGATCGGTTATCACCCGCTGAGCCTGCCGCGGTTGACCCTCGAGACCACGGGATTCTGGTTTGCTCCCGGGGAGGCGGCGTGGCATGCGGTGGCGCGACGCGGGTTCAGTCCGATCGAGGGCCTGATGGGCGTGCGCAATCTGTACATGACCCTGCTGGCCATGCTGAGCATGTGCGACCCGTTCGATCTGGGCGGGATGATCGATTCATCCAACCTGGGACGCCCCGCGCTGTTCATGTTCGATCGCTATCCGGGCGGCCTCGGCTTCTGCGAGCAGGGCTATGCGCGGCTCGACGAGCTGGCGCGCGCAGCGCACGAACATCTGATCGGCTGCGACTGTGCGGCCGGATGTCCAGCGTGCGTGGGCATCCCCATCCTGCGCGTCGCCCAGCAGCAGGATCCCGACCTTGTGCACGCCCGCGAGATTCCGGGCAAGGATGCGGCGCGCGTGCTGCTCGAGCACTGGCTCGCCGAACACGGGAGCAGGGCCTGACCGTGCCGCGCGGGGAGGCGTTGCGCGCGCGCCTGGGAGAGATCACTCGCGCCCGCCGGATCGGCGAAGCGCGTGCGGATGAAACCGGCGCGGCGGCGATCTGCGAGATGGCGCACCTGTCGGCGACGCCTCGGGCGGGGACGGCGCCGGCGGACCTTCCCGCGGTTGCGAAGCCGCGTCGCCCGCGACCGAAGCCCATGCGCAATGGGGCGGCTGCGGGCGCGGAGGCCCGGGTCGGCGTCGAGGCGTTCCTGCCGGGCGGCGAGTGGCGCGACGGGTCGGGAGCGGTTTACGTGCACGAGCGCCTCCGCTCCGAGATCGAGAGGCCGCGCAGCCACTGGGGCCAACTCGGCGTGCCGCCCGCGGACGAGGTGGACCTCGTGGCGCTGGTCGCGTGCGGACTCGAGCGCGCGCTGTTTCTCGATCTCGAGACCGGGGGCCTGAGCTCGAGCCCGGTGTTTCTCGCGGGCACCATGCACTGGAACGGCAAGGACTTCGTGATCCGCCAGTACTTCGCGCGGCACTACGGCGAGGAAGGCGCGCTGCTGCGCGCGGTGAGCGAATGCGCGCGCGACTTCGAGTTCCTGGTGACGTTCAATGGCAAGAGCTACGACGCTCCGTTCCTCGCGACCCGTGCGGTGATCCACGGGGTGCGCCTCACTCTGCCGCCCCGCCATCTCGACCTGTTGCACGCCTCGCGCAGGCGGTGGAAGCGCGAGCTCTCGAACTGCCGGCTCCAGACGCTCGAGTATCACGTCTGCCGCCGGCGCCGTGTGGGCGACGTGCCGGGTGATGAGGTACCCGGGCTCTATCACGACTACGTGAGGAGCGGCGACCCCTGGCGGCTGGCCCCGGTGTTTCACCACAACCTGCTGGACGTCATCACAATGGCCGAGATCGTGCGGACCCTGTGCGACCCGCGCCGGGGCCCACCCCAGTCCGACCCGGAGGACTGGCCGTCGCGGCCCGAATGATGCTGGCCCTGCGGCGGCCGAGGGCTATCGAGCCGCCCCGGTGGTCGTCGTTGACACCCCTCCCGGCACGGTGACATCATTTTGCCCGTCGTTCGCGAGTGGGTCCGTCCGATCGAGCGTGGTGCACCGATGAATTCTGTCATGGGTAATCTTGTGTCTGCGAATTTCTTCCGAGTCACCGGTCTCGTCGTCTGAATCGCCCTGGCAGCGTCGGCCTGCCGGGGCATTCTTGTTTTGGTCCCACGCTGGTTGTTGTCCCAAGTCCCCTCGGAGGGTGTCGGGCGTCATGGTTACCGGAGAGGATCAGAAGATCACGTGCGTGGACTGCGGTGAAGAGTTCCTGTTCACCGCGGGCGAGCAGGCCTTCTATCGGGAAAAGGGACTGACGCACGCCCCCACCCGATGCAAGCGCTGTCGGGAGAGTCGAAAGAGCAAGGGTGCCGAATCGCGGGGCACGGCAGGATCCACGATGGGCGGCAAGGAACTGTACACCGCGGTCTGCTCGGATTGCGGCATCGAGACCCAGGTGCCGTTCATGCCGACCGGCGCACGCCCCGTGTACTGCCGCAACTGCTTCCAGACCCACCGGGCCGACGGTGCGCGGACTGTCGGCGCTCGCGGCGGCAGTGGCCGCGGCGGCCAGCGTGCCGCTCGCGGCGACGGTCCGCGCACCGCGCCCGCGACGCCCGCGCCGATCGGCGAACGCACGCAGGGCGCGGTCAAATGGTTCAACGAGTCGAAGGGCTTCGGTTTCATCCAGGACGAAGGGGGAGAGGAAATCTTCGTTCACTTCAGCGCCATTCAGTCCGACGGCTTCAAATCCCTCAACGAGGGTGATCGCGTCGAGTACGACGTGGTCGCCGGTGCCAAGGGAAAGCAGGCCTCGAACGTGGTGCGTAGGCCCTGAGCCGAGGTTCGGCCCCCGCCCCCATCCTGAGCTATCCTTGGCAGGCCTCCGCGCCCATGCGGCGCGGGGGCCTGCCAAGTTTTCAGCCCACGGAGAGACATGCTCGAGACCGAAAAGACCTTCGCCGCGCTCAGCGAGGAGTTCGTCGAGGTCACGTTGCGCCACAACCCGGTTGCCGCCACCCGCGCCGGGCTGCACGACTACGACCGGAAGTTGCCCGACGATTCCCCGGCGGGCCTGCGCGAGCGCGCGGCGTGGTTGCGCGACATCGACCAGCGCCTGGTGGCAAGCGTGCCGTGGGGTGAGCTGCCGATCGAGTCCCGCGTGGATTTCGCGCTGATGCGCTCGATGATCTCGGCAACCCGCGCCGATCTGGAAGAGGTGAAGGTCTACGCGCGCAACCCGGTGATCTACCCGGAGACCGCGCTCAACGGAGTGTTTCTGCTCATGGCCCGCCCCTTCGCCCCGCTCGACGAGCGCAAGGAGGCGGTGCTCGAGCGCCTGATGGCGATCCCGGATTACCTTGCCGCCGCCCAGGCCAACCTGCAGCAGGCCCCCGAGCTGTTCGTGCGCATCGCGGGCGAAGTCAACCTGAGCGGCCCGCAGTTCGTGGACGAGGTGATGCGGACGCTATTGCGCAGCTTCCCGGGCGAGGCCGAGCGGATCGAGCACGCGGGAGAGCGCGCGCGGGTCGGTTTCCTCCAGTACCAGGAATTCCTCGAGCGTGATCTGCGGCCGCGCGCCGGTGGAACGTTCGCGATCGGCGAGCGCTGGATGAACTACAAGCTCGAGCGCCAGCACCTGCTCTCCGTCGACTGCGCCTACCTCGAGTCGATGGGCCGCGATCGTGTCGCGAGCACCCAGTCGCTGCTCGAGCAGGAGGCGAGGCGTCTGGACTCGACCCGCGGCTGGCGCGAGCAGGTGGCGGAGGCCAAGCTGCGCCATCCCGAGTCGCTGCACCTGCTCGATGCCTACGTTGCCGAAGTCGAGCGCGCGCGCCGCTTCGTTCAGGAAAAGAAGCTGGCTCCGATCGCTCCCGGGGCGCTGGAGGTGATCGAGACTCCGATCTTCGAGCGCGCCGTGCTGCCCTATGCGTCCTACCTGGCGCCCGCGCCGTTCGACGAGGAGCCGGTCGGGCACTTCTACGTCACCCCGATCGATCTCGGACGCCCTCGCGCGGAGCAGCAGCAGCAGCTCGAGGAACACAACTACGCATCGCTGCCGATCGTCGTGGTGCACGAGACCTTTCCCGGGCACCACCTGCAGCGCTGCCACGCCGGACGCAACGGCTCCAGGCTCCGCCGCCTCGCCTCGAGCGAGCCGTTCGCCGAGGGCTGGGCCCTGTATGCGGAGGAGCTGATGCACGCCGAGGGCTACTTCCTCGATCCGCTCACCCGGCTGCTCCAGTTGCGCGACCTGCTGTGGCGTGCGTGCCGGGTGGTGCTGGACATCGGGCTGCACACCGGCCGCATGACGTTCGAGCAGGCAGTCGAGTACCTGGTGGAAGAGGCGATGATCGAGCGCGTCAACGCCGAGATGGAGGTGAAGCGCTACGCACTCACTCCGACCCAGCCGCTCAGCTACCTGGTCGGCAAGGAGATGCTCGACGAGATCCGCGACGAAGCCCGCGCCCGGATGGGCAGGGCGTTCAACCTTTACGATTTCCATGCCGAGCTGCTCCGTATCGGAACGTTGCCGCCGTTCCTGATTCGCGAAGAGCTCGGTGGGAGGCTCACCCCACGATGAAGCGCACCGCTGCGGCGATCTTCGCTCTGCTCCTCGCTCTCGCTCCATTCTCCGCGCATGCGGTCGTTCCGGGCACACGCTACGCCGAGATGCCGGACCGGTACGGACTCCAGTACGACCCGGTTGAGATCCCGACTCCCGACAAGGCGACGGTGTTCGGCTGGTGGTTTGCCGGCCGAGCGAAATCGCCGGTACTGGTGCTGGCTCCGGGCAGCACCGGCACCATGGCGTCGCTGCTGCCGGTGGCGCGCGAGTTCCACGATCGCGGCTTCTCGGTGCTCACCTTCGACTATCGCGATTTCGGCCCCAACGGCGCGGGCCCGCAGGACAGCCTGCATTACGTGGTGCGCTCCTCGCGCTGGATCACGGACATGCAGGGTGCGCTGCGTTTCGCGCGCGCCAGGTCCGACAGCGCCGCGGTGTTCGCGTGGGGCGGTCCCGACCTGGCGAGCGTGGTCGCGCTCGGTGCCGCGGCGCGCGAGCGATCGCTGTGCGAAGGGCTGGTGATGGAGGGCGTGTACGCCAGCGCCGATGACGAGATGCGCGCCAACGGCACCGCAGTGATTCCCGAAGCAGTGCAGCAACAGGCACCTCAGATGCTTCCGCGCGACGAGCCGAGGGCGGCGGGGGTCGCATGCCGGACTCCGATCCTGCTCGTAGGTGGCTCGCGCGACACGCTGACGCCACCGGCCGCGACCGCGCTCCTCATCGCGCGCGGACGGGCGCGACTGGATCGATTCATCATCCCCGGTGCCGGGCACGAGAATCTTGCCGCGACTCCCGGATACTTCGATCGGGTGTGTGAGTGGGTGCTGCACATGGGACAGTTCGTGGGCGAGAACCTCGGGCGCTCGCGGCCGGATTCCACGCGGTCGAGGCGGTAAGCGAAACGGGGCGACGCATGGCGCGCCGCCCCGTCCTCCCGCGTTGCGCAGCTCCTAGCGATCTTCCCCGCTTCGCCACGGGAACATCGTCCAGCCCGCCTTGCCCTCTTCGTATTGGATCTGCGGCAGGACGCGGCCTTCGAGACGGCTCGGCAGCATCTTCGACGAGTTGTTCGAGGCGACCGAAGCCAGGTTCACGTGCTGGATCTTTGCGCCGAACTTCGTGTTGACCGCGTCGATCAGCGCGTTGCACAGAATGCCGTGAGCGATGTCGGTCGGATGCACGCCGTCCAGGCTGAATAGACCACCGGTGACGAAATCGCTCGTGTAGAGCTGTCCCTGGTAGGTAAAGCCGGTGGTTGCCGCCTGCCGCAGAAGCGCGTTCAGATCGAGCAGCGCGCCGCCGCGTGCGGTCGCAAGGCTGGCGATCGTCACGTTGTACGCGTTGACCGTGGCCTGGATCGAAGCGGCCTCGCTGGTCGAGAGCACCACCGAATTCGGCAGCGCCACACCTGTACCCGGCGCGCCGGTCAGGTAGGAGAAAGTGCCGACTGGGAAGCCGTCCCCATTGGCCAGTGACGGCGCTGCGGTGAGCAACACGTGGTCGAGCGGTGAGAGCGGGGCCGGGGAGCCGCTCTCGCTCCCGATCAGCGGGATCAGCGGGAGCACCGGGTTGCCGGTCGCATCGAGCACCACTGCGGGGAACGTGGTGACAAAGGGAATGCTGGTCACGTCCGGCACGTTCACCAGCGCGAACTTTGCGTTTGGAGCTGCGACCGCGATCTTGTCCAGCAGCGCGGTCAGATCAGTAGCGAACGTAGCCGGCGGCGACAGCGAAGTGCCTGAACCGTTCGTCGCCGGGCCCAACACCTCATTCGCGCCGTATTCGATGGTGAGGAACGTCGGCGAGAGCGAGAGCGCCTGATCGGAGACCGGTGTCGAACCCCGTGCGATGAGCGGGAAGGCGCCAGAACCGTAGTTAGCCGCGCTGCTCGCATCGGTCAGAAGCGCGCCCGGTACGGCCATGTTGTGGTAGGGGGTAGGCTGGGTCGCGTTGGTTGGCGAGCCGGCCACACGCCCGTTTCTGTTGATGACCAGCGGGCTCAGAGAGACCAACCGCAGCAGGGGGGGCAACCCGTCCGCGCTCACGCTCGGAATGGTAAACGGAGTTCCGACCTGCTGCGCGAACAGGTAGACGAACGATTTCTGCTGATGATGGACCACCAGGCCGCCCGATTGGTAGCCGGCGGAGATGCTGGTTCCGAGTGCGGCATAGGTCGAGAAATCCGCGCTGCCCGATTGCAGGGCCGGCGCGTTGATCGCCTTGAGCTTGCCGCAGCCCGCGAGCGCGAGCGCGGCATACCCAAGCGCGAGTAGAGTTCGAACGGATGTTTTCATGGCGTGCATTCTCCTCTGGCGCCCGTTACCAGCGCAGTTCGGCGGTGACGCCGATCGAATTGATGAAGGTCTTGTACTCGCCGTCGTATCCGTCGCGGTTGATGCCTTCGGTGCTGCGCTTGTTCACGAACAGCGCGAGGTCGTAGGCGTCCAGCGCCCACTGCTTGTTCGCGCCGAAGCGCATTCCCAGGCCCAGCGTCGCGCCGTGGCGGTCCGCATCGGGCAGCAATGGAGAAACCGACTCGGGCGGCGCGGCGCCCTGATCGAAGTAGTAGCCGAACCGGTACGTGAACGCAGTCAGCCGGTGTTCGGCGCCGACCCGCACCTGCACGGTGTTGTCGTAGTTTTCCTCGATGGTCTGATTCGCGGACGGCGTGGTCTTGAAGTAGAGCGGAAGGTCGCTGAACAGCTTCCACTCGACGTAGTTCACATCGGCCTCGACCGTCCAGTCCGTCGCCGGCAGGAACGCGATCCCGGCCGACCACGTGGCCGGGAAGCGCAGCACCGTGCTCACGTTCTGATCCGGCGGAAGGCTCGCGGCCACCGCGGCGTCGAATCCGGCATTGCCGGTCAGGATCTGCGTGAAGTCCGCGTGCCCGTCTTCGTGCACCACCACCTTGCTGCGATAGGCCGCACCCAACTTCCACTGCGTGCCGGGCACGAACGAGAGTGCGGCATTCCAGCCATAGCCGGGCGTCCGGTCTCCCTCGAGATCGGCCTTCGCCACATCTGTCACCGCCCCGCCGCCGCCCGGCACCACCGCCTGGACGCGGTTGTGCAGCTCGACGTTCGCGAGCAGCACGTTGCCGCCCGCGGCCACGCTCCACTGGGGGTTCAGCTCGTAGGCGAGCGAGAGCGTGGAGTTGATGGTGGTGAGCTTGGCCTTGGTCACGATGTAGCGGCCGGTGTAAGTGTCCGGATTCTTCCAGTCCACCCCGAGCCCGTATGTGGTGTTGACTCCGAACCCGACCGCCCATTTCGACGCCGTGCGGTGGGTGAGATAGAAGGTGGGCAGGGGGAAGTGCTGCGAGTTCATCTCCTCGGTGACGCCGTAGCCCGGGTAGGCCGGCATTCCGGCGAAGCTCACGGCCGGAGACAGGATGCTGCTCCCGATGTAGAAGCGCGTGCGATCCACTCGCGTCAGCGCGGCGGGATTGAAGAACAGCGCCGAGGCATCATTCACCGATGCGGTGCCCGCCCCGGCCATGCCGAGCACGGCAGAACCCTGCTCGTAGATCTGATAGCCGGCGGCATGCGCCGGATCGGGAGCCGCGATCGCGCACAGCAGCGCGGCTCCGAGCATGAGACGGACCGGTTTCATGATGCTTCTCCTTAGGGGTGGGGAGGGTCCCGGCGACGCTAGGCTCTGCCGTAGTTCGTCGGGTGGGCGGGAGCGTGGGCATATAGCTTCGAGATGACGTCGGCGAATCGCTCCGCGACCACCCGCCGGCGGACCTTGAATGTGGGCGTCAGCTCGCCGGCGTCCTGACTCAGGTCGCGGCCGAGCAGCGCGAAATACTTGATCTGCTCGAACGGAGCGAGATCGACGTTGAGCGAATCCACGATCTGCTGATAGAGCGCATTGACCTCGGGAAGGCCGAGCAGCTCCTCGTGGGTCGTGAACTTCCATCCGTGGGTGCGCGCCTCGGCCTCGAGGGTCGCGAAGTTGGGCACCAGCAGGCACACGACGTAGGGCCGCTGGTCGCCGAGCAGCACCGCCTCGGTCACGAACTTGCTCTGCTTGAGCCTGGCCTCGAGCGGCTGCGGCGCGATCTTCTTACCGCCCGCAGTCACCAGCAGATCCTTGATCCGGTCGGTGATGACCAGCATGCCGTCGGAATCGAGGTAGCCGACATCCCCGGTGTGGAACCATCCATCGCGGATCGCCTGGTGAGTGGCCTCCTCGTTCTTGAAATACCCGAGCATGACGTGCGGGCCACGCGTCAGGATCTCGCCGTCCGCGCCGATGCGCACTTCCACTCCGGGGATGGGTGGTCCGACCGAGCCGGGCTTCTCGTTTCCGCGCCGGTTGAGACAGATCACCGGCGAGGTCTCGGTCAGGCCGTAGCCTTCGACGATCGGGATGCCGACCGCGAAGAAGAACTCGAGCAGCTTGCCCGAAAGCGGCGCGCCGCCCGAGACGCAGTAGCGCAGCCGGCCGCCGACCCGCGCACGGATCTTGGCGCCGACCAGCCGGTCGGCGATCCGGGCTTGGAATGCGGCGAGCGGGCCGAGCTTGCGGTGCGCGAAGTAGGCGCGGGCCTTCACCTGACCCGCATGCAGGCCCCAGAAGAAGATGTTGCGCCGGATCGGGGGCTGCGAGAGCGCGTTCTCCATCACCCGGGCATATACCTTCTCGTAGAAGCGCGGCACACCGGTCATGACGGTCGGGCGCACTTCGACCGCGTTGGCCGCCACCGTGTCGATGCTCTCGGCATAGGCGATGGTGACGCCCGCGCCGAGCATGGCGTAGAGCCCGGCCATGCGCTCGAGGATGTGACACAGCGGCAGGAACGAGAGGCTGGTGTCTTCAGCTCCGAGCCCGATCGTCTCCAGGCACGCGGCGACGTTCGAGGTCACGTTGCCGTGAGAGAGCATCGCCCCCTTGGGCTCTCCGGTGGTGCCCGAGGTGTAGATGATGGTGGCGAGATCCCCGCTCTTCACCTGCTGCGCCGACTGGCGGAAGGCCTGCGGTTCGCGCGCCAGGCGCTCCGCGCCGCGCCGCATGATCGCATCCAGCGGCCGGTCCTTGGGGTGGCTCTCCGCAACCGGGTCCATGTGCACCAGCGCGGCAAGCCGGGGAAGCGTGTCGACGATGGCGTGAAGCTTGGCGAGCTGCGCCGGCGTCGAAGCGATCACCACCTTCGCTTCGGAATTCTCGAGGATGTAGCGGCACTGCTGTGCGGTGAGCGTCGGATAGATCGGCACCGAGACCGCGCCGAGCCCGAGGATCGCCAGATCGCACACCGGCCACTCGTAGCGGTTCTCCGAGAGGATTGCGACGTGATCGCCGCGCTGCACTCCCAGGTCGCTGAGCCCGAGCGCCAGGCGCTCGACGTCGGCGAGCGCTCGCTCGGCGGAGATGGACTCCCAGCGGCCGGACACCTTGCGCATGAACAGCGAGGGCTTGCGATGGCGCGCGACGGTTTCGAGAAAGATGCCGATCAGCGTTTGCGTCATGCGTCCCTCCGGTTCGGGCCGCCTTCCTGGTGGCGGCACGGCGCGGGAAGGCATAGCACCCGCGGAACACACCCTCAAGCGCGAAAAGGCCGCCGCAACACGCTACCCGGTGCGCCCGGTGCGGCCGTTGACAAGTGGAACGGCGGTGAAGGACAGTCCGCGGGCTGTGGGGCGCATGAGGCGCCCGGCAACGGAGGCGTCATGCCATGGCACGTCTGAACGGATTCCACGCCACTACGCGACTCGCACTGCCTGCCCTGCTCGCGATGCTCGCGCTGCTCTGGGCCCCGCCCCGCATCGCGGTAGCGTCGGGTGCCGCCGAGGCCGTCACGCGCGGCGATGAGCTTTACGCCAGAGGGCGCCTCGCCGATGCGTACGCGCAGTACGCGGTCGCGCTCCAGGCGAACCCTTCCGACTTTCACGCGCTGTGCCGGATGTCCCGCGCCGAGTCCGAGCTGGGCGAAGACGCCAGCGGCGAGGAACGCCGCCGTCTGATCGCCGCGGCGGTCGAGCATGCGCGCGCGGCGGTGCGCATCGCGCCCGACAGTGCGCAGGGCCACGTGTGGCTGGCGGTCGCGCTCGGGCGCCAGGCGCTCAAGGAAGGACCGAAGGGCAAGCTCGCGCTGGCGCGCGAGATCAAGTCCGAGGCCGATCGTGCGCTTGCGCTCGACCCGAACAACGCGCGCGCCTACCACGTGCGCGCGGTGTGGAACCGTGAAGTGGCGGGCCTCAACTTCTTCGAACGGGCCGCGGCCAACACCGTGCTGGGCGGAGTGCCGGCCGGAGCCTCGATGGACAACGCGGTCCGCGACCTCGAGAAGGCGATCTCGCTCGAGCCCGACTACGTAAATCACCACCTCGAGCTGGGACGCACGTTCCGCATGCTCAAGCGCTGGGGCGACGCGCGGCGCGAGCTGGAAAAGGCGATCGCGCTGCCGCCCACCAGCAATTCGCGCGATCCGAAATTCCAGGACGAAGCGCGCGAGCTGCTCTCGCGCCTGCCGAAGAAGGGCTGAGCAAAAGCGACATGGCGAGCGGTTCCTCCTCCGCCTGGATCCTTGCTGGCGTGCGCACGCCGTTTGCCAAGGCCGGAACCGCATTCGCGCGCACGCCGGTCTACGAGCTGGGCCGGATCGCGCTCGCCGAGCTGCTCGCGCGCCAGGAGCTGGATCCGGCGCGCCTCGATGAGGTGATCCTCGGCAACTGCGCGCAGCCTGCCGAGGCCGCGAACGTCGCGCGCGTCACCGCGCTGCGCGCCGGAGTTCCCGAGTCGGTCCCCGGATTCACCGTGCACCGCAATTGCGCCTCGGGCATGGAGTCGGTGGCCGACGCCGCGCTGCGCGTGCGCGCCGGTGAGGCCAGGCTGGTGCTGGCCGGCGGCATGGAGTCGATGAGCCAGATTCCGCTCCTCTACCCCTACGAATACGGGACATGGCTCGAGAGCTTCATGCGTGCGAAGACGCCGCTGCAGAAGCTCGGCGCACTGACCCGTTTCCGCGCCGGGATGCTCAAGCCGCGGATCGCGATCATGGAGGCGCTCACCGATCCGGTGTGCGGTCTCAACATGGGCCAGACCGCGGAGGTGCTGTCGCGCGAATGGAAGATCACGCGCGAGCAGCAGGACGCCTTCGCGCTGCAGAGCCACCAGCGCACCATCGCCGCGCGCGAGCGGCTGCGCGACGAGATCGTGCCGGTGTTCGTCGAGCCCGGCTACGCGATGATCGCGGACGATGTCGGGCCGCGCGAGGGGCAGACGCTCGAGGCGCTCGGGAAGCTGAAGCCGTTCTTCGACCGTCGCAACGGAACGGTCACGGTCGGCAACTCCTGTCCGATCACCGATGGCGCGGTGGCACTGCTGGTCGGGGACGAGACCGTGGCCGGGTCGTGGCCTACTCCGCCGCTCGGGCGCATCGTCTCGTTCGCGTTCGCGGGGCTCTCGCCGAAGCGCATGGGGCTCGGGCCGGTCTACGCCATGGCACGCGCGCTCGATCAGGCGGGACTGACGCTCGCCGACATGGGGCTGATCGAGATCAACGAGGCATTCGCTGCGCAGGTGCTGGCGTGTCTGGCGGCGGCGAAGAGCGCGGAGTTCGCGCGCACCGCACTCGGGCGCGAGGAGCCGCTGGGCGAGATCCCGATGGAGAGGCTGAATCCCAACGGCGGCGCGATCGCGCTCGGCCATCCGGTCGGGGCGAGCGGCGCGCGCCTCCTGCTCACCCTGCTGATGGAGATGCGCCGGCGCGGGCTCAAGCGCGGCATCGCCAGCCTGTGCGTCGGCGGCGGACAGGGCGCGGCGTTCGTGGTGGAGCGATGAGCCCGGGCGCCTTCCGCATCGTGTGGCCGCGGCCCGGGCTCGCGCACCTGGTGATGGACGACCCCGCGCACAAGGTAAACGTGCTCGACGAGCCGGCGCTGCGCGATCTGGAGCGCGCGATCGCCGAGCTCGAGGGCGCCGCCTCGCTCGAGGGTGTGGTGCTGGCCAGCGGCAAGACCAGCGGATTCATCGCCGGCGCGGACATCGAGGCGATCGGACGCCTGACCGATCGCGAGCAGGTGCTGGCGCTGATCCGGCGCGCGCACGCGATCTTCAACCGGCTGGCCGCGCTCAAGGCTCCGACCGTGGCGGCGATCGACGGCGTGTGCCTCGGAGGAGGGACCGAGCTGGCGCTCGCATGCGACTCGCGAGTGGCTGCCGAGGAGACCGCTCAGATCGGCCTGCCCGAGACCCTGCTCGGCATCTTCCCCGGATTCGGAGGCACCACCCGCCTGCCGCGGCTGGTCGGCGTGCAGACCGCGCTCGATCTGATCCTGACCGCGCGCACGCTCGATGCGCGGCGCGCCGAAAAGGTCGGGCTGGTGGCGCGCGCGGTCCCGCAGGCGTGGCTGATGCAGGCCGCCGAGGAAAGGCTGGCCCAGCTGGCCGCCCGCCCGGCGAAGCGGCGGCGCGACGCGTTTCGTCCGCGGGGCTTCAGGATGTGGCTGCTCGAGGGCAACCCGTTCGGTCGCCAGACGGTGTTCCAGCGCGCGGAGGCCATGACCAGGGCGCGAACCCAGGGGAAATACCCGGCGCCGGTCGCTGCGATCAAGGTCATGCAGCTCGCGCACGGCCGTCCGATCGGCGAAGCGCTGGAGCTCGAGGCCCAGTGGGTGAGCGACCTCGTGATCGGGCCGGTGTGCAAGAACCTGGTGCGCATCTTCCGGCTTCAGGAGCGGGCGAAGAAGGATCCGGTCGGCGATCCGACCCTCAAGCCCCGTCCGGTGCGTTCGCTGGCGCTGATCGGCGCGGGCCTGATGGGCGGGGGCATCGCGGAGCTGGCCAGCCGTAACGGTGTCGAGGTGCGCATCCGTGACGTCCAGCCTGCCTCGCTGACGCACGCGCTCCAGACCGTGAAATCGCTGGTGGATGAGCGCGTGCACAAGCGGCGCGCGACCCGCATCGAGGCCGCGGCCCAGCTCGCTCGCGTGCTGCCAACCCTGGATCTCACCGGATTCAAGCGCGCCGATTTCGCGATCGAGGCGGTGATCGAAGACGTCGACGTCAAGCGCCGCGTCTTCGGCGAGCTCGAGGTGAGGGTTTCGCCCGATGCGATCCTCGCCACCAACACCTCGTCGCTTTCGGTCAACGCGCTGGCCGACGGGCTCGAGCATCCGGAACGCTTCTGCGGATTCCATTTCTTCAATCCGGTGCACCGCATGCCGCTGGTCGAAGTGGTGCGCGCGCGGCAGACCTCGGATGCGACCCTGGTCAGTGCGGTCGCCTTCGCGCGCCGGTTGGGGAAGACTCCGGTGGTGGTGAACGACTCCCCGGGATTCGTGGTGAATCGTATCCTGATGCCCTACCTGCGTGAGGCCATGCACCTGCTCGAGGACGGCTATCCGCTCGCCGACATCGATGCCTCGATGAAGCGCTTCGGCATGCCGATGGGCCCGTTCGCGGTGCTGGATGAAGTCGGGATCGACGTCGCGCACAAGGTGGCCGGCGTGCTGTCCCGCGCATTCCCCGACCGGATGACGCCGTCCGATGCGCTCGAGAAGCTGCTCGCCGCGAAGCGGCTGGGGAAGAAGAGCGGCGCCGGGTTCTATCGCCATCGCAGGCGCAAGTCGGTCCTTGACCCGAACCTGCGCGCGCTGCTCGGGCTCAAGCGCGAGCGTCGGGCGCAGAGTCTCGAGCTCCTGAGCGAGCGCATGGTCCTGGCCATGATCAACGAAGCCGCGCGATGTCTGGAGGAGGGCGTGGTCGCGGACGCGGGGATGCTCGACCTGGCGATGATCTTTGGCGCGGGATTTCCGCCGTTCCGTGGTGGCCTGTTGCGCCATGCCGACACCCTCGGGCTCGCGAGGATCGAGGCGCGCCTGACCGCGCTTCGCGCTGAGAAGGGCGAGCGCTTCGCTCCGGCCAGGCTGCTGTCCAAGCTCGCGGCCGAGGGCGGCACATTCACGGGCGAGGCGGCAGGCGAAGCGCGCGGGAACTCGCGCGGCGAGAGCTGACACCCGACCTCGCGACGCGGCGCTTTCTCCAGGAGCGACACTCTCACTAGAAATGCAAGAGCGCCCGGCTGGGAGCCGGGCGCATCTTGCGGCCCTGGAGCTTGCCCTCTCCAGGTCCCCCTGTCTTGGAAGACTCGCGACTGGTTTGAAGGTCGCACGCCACGCGTTCGCATTCACGTGACGGATATATAGACGCTTGGGGGTCCACCAAAGTTGCAAGGCTGTGGTCAAGAGTCGAGATCACGGGTTCACGACCGGCCCGCACACGACGAACGCGGGAAGATGCTGCCTCGGACGCGGCTCCGAGCACAAAAGCCAGACGGCACCCGCGTGATGCGGACGCCGTCGGTGCACTCTGAAACCGGCCTTCAGGCCCCGGCGGGCCTTGGCGAGGGGAAGGGTTCGATCGGCGCTGCGCCATCCGCACGTGACGTGGGCGGCGTCTCGGAGGCGTGCGCGGCCTCGCTGTGATCGTCCTCGGAGGTCCTCACTGGCGCGAGTGTCTCGCCCTTGAGCAGGCGGTTCATCTCGTCGCCGTCCAGCACCTCGCGCTCGAGCAGCGACCCGGCGATCAGGTGCAGCTTGTCGAGGTTGCTGCGCAGCAGTTCGAGCGCGCGATTGTAGGCGGACTCGATGATGGTCCGGACCTCTTCGTCGATCGCGACCGCGGTCTGCTCGCTGTAATTCTTCGAGCTCGAAATCTCCTTGCCGAGGAAGACCATCTCCTCCTTCTTGCCGAAGGTGAGAGGTCCGAGCCGGTCGCTCATGCCGAGCTCGCACACCATCCGCCGCGCCAGCTCGGTGGTGCGCTCGATGTCGTTCGAAGCCCCGGTGGTCAGATGATTGAAGACCAGGAACTCCGCGGCACGGCCGCCCATCATTACCGCGAGCGTACGCATCAGATCCTCGCGTGAGCGCGAGTAGCGCTCCTCGGCGGGGAAGTACGAGGTCACCCCGAGGGCGCGTCCGCGCGGGATGATCGTGATCTTGTCGACCGGATCCGAGCCGGGCAGCAGCCACGCCATGAGTCCGTGTCCGGCCTCGTGATATGCCGTGCTCCTGCGCTCGGACTCGGTCATCACCAGGCTCTTGCGCTCCATTCCGAGCTGAACCTTGTCCTTGGCGTCCTCGAAATCCCGCAGCGAGACCTTCTTGTGATTGCGCCGGGCCGCGAGCAGCGCGGCCTCGTTCACCAGGTTGGCGATATCCGCGCCGGCCATGCCCGGCGTGGAACGGGCGATCTGCTGCAGGTCCACATCGTCCGCCAGCGGAATGCGCCGGGTGTGCACCTTGAGAATGCCCTCGCGACCGCGAAGGTCCGGCCAGTCCACCACGATCTGCCGGTCGAAGCGCCCCGGGCGGGTGAGCGCCGGATCGAGCACGTCGGGCCGGTTGGTCGCCGCGATCATGATGACGCCTTCGTTCGAGTCGAATCCGTCCATCTCGACCAGCAGCTGATTGAGCGTCTGCTCGCGCTCGTCATGCCCACCGCCGAGCCCGGCACCACGATGCCGTCCGACCGCATCGATCTCGTCGACGAACAGGATGCACGGCGCATTGCGCTTGCCCTGCTCGAACAGATCGCGCACCCGGCTGGCTCCCACGCCGACAAACATCTCGACGAAGTCCGAGCCGCTCATCGAGAAGAACGGCACGCCGGCTTCACCGGCGACCGCCTTGGCGAGCAGGGTCTTGCCTGAGCCGGGAGGGCCGAGCAGCAGCGCACCCTTGGGAATGCGTCCGCCGAGGCGCTGAAACTTCTGCGGCTCCTTCAGGAATTCGATGATCTCCTGCAGCTCCTGCTTGGCCTCGTCGCAGCCGGCGACGTCCTTGAACGTCACCTTGGGCGAGGTCTCGAGCAGCACCTTCGCCTTGGTCTTGCCGAACTTGAGCGCCGCGCTGCCGCCGGACTGCATCTGGCGCATGATGAACATCCACGCCGCGAACAACAGCACCGCCGGGCCCCAGCCGAGCAGAAGCGAAAGCCAGTTCATGCCGGCGTTGCGCACTTCGACTTCGATTCCGGGATTGGTCTTCCACACCCGGTCGGGAAGGTCGGCGCCGTCGCCAACGATGTTCGCGCGGAACGATTTGTAGGGGATGTCGTGCCCGTTCACCCGGAGCGAGGACTCGTTCTTCAGATCGCCGGTGACGCTGCGTTCGATGATCTGAAGATTCGCGATGTTACCCTTCTCCACTTCCTGGATGAAACGGGTGTACGAGATTTCGAGGCGCTGAGGCGCCATGAAACTACCCTGATAGATCCGGACAGTGATGATCGCGAGCAGGATCACGAACGCCCAGAACGCCAGGGTGCGGAAAGGACGGCCGGGAGGCGCCGAGCCCGATCCGCGCCGCGAGCCACCGCGCGATGGTCCGCGGTGAACGTCACGATCACGGTCGTTGTCGGACCCAGAACCCGAGTCACGTCTCAGATAGTCCACTTGGTCAAGCCTCCTCAACCACGCCCACGTAGGGCAGATTGCGATATCGCTCGGCGGCATCCATCCCGTACCCGATCACGAATTCTGAGCCGATCTTCCAGCCCGCGTAGTCCACCGGGACCTGGAGCTTGCGGCAGGGTACTTTGTCGAGCAGGGTCGCCACTTTGATGCTGGCCGGCCCACGAGATTGCAGAAGATTCAGGATAAACGAAACGCTAAGCCCTGAATCCACAACACCCTCACACAGGACCACGTCGCGTCCGGCGATGTCGGTCCGCAAGTCCATGATCAGCCTCACCGTACCGCTCGAGATGGTGCCCTGTCCGTAGGACGCCACCGCGAGAAAATCCATCTCAAGATCCAGCGGGGTGGCGCGGGCCAGGTCGCACTGGAACATGCACGCACCTTTGAGCACCCCCACGAACAGCGGCTTCTTTCCGGCATAGTCGCGGGCGATCTCGAGGCCCATCTCGCGCACGCGCGCGGCGATGCGCTCGGCGCTGTACATCACGCGAATCGCCGGCTCGGTCTGGATGGCGGGGGGATGTTCGGTCATGGCGCTCCTGATGGACGCGGTCGGCTCTTCGCTTGGCGGCCCTGACAGGTGCGTGACAGCCCGAGGAGACTACCACCTTCGCGCTCCGGGCGCCTGAGCCGGTTCGCTTCCCGCGAGGAATTCCCGCCCGGGAACGCGGCTCGCTCCACGCGGGGCGATGCCACGCCGCGGGTTGCGGCGAATCGGAGCTCTCCGGCGTGGCGCTCGGCGCGCCAGCCATCGGGCAGCCCGACGCTCGCGCCCAGCGCCGGGCGCGCGACCAGCGCGAGCAGCGCCTCGAGATGGCGATGCGTGAGCCCGCCTGGCGAGGGGCCGAGCCGTGCCCACGCTTCGCGCAGCACCAGACGCTGGATCGCGCGCGGCATGGCTGCCAGCGCCGCGGCATCCAGCGCGAGCGGAACGCGTGCGCCGCTCGTCGCCTGCACGGTGCGCATTGCGCGCCTTCCGACCCGCCGCGCCACGAACTCGAGCGCGGCCCGCGCCTCGCGCAGCTCGCGCGTCGCACGCGCCGCATGCGCGGCCAGCATCGCGCGAGGAATGCCGCCCGCGTCGACCAGCGCCGGCACCACGCGGTCGCGGATCCTGCTGCGAAGGTAGTGCGGGTCGTGATTCGAACGATCCTCGCGCCACGCGATTCCGATAGCGACAAGGTC
This sequence comes from Candidatus Eiseniibacteriota bacterium, assembly GCA_031370785.1. Lineage (GTDB taxonomy): Bacteria > Eisenbacteria > RBG-16-71-46 > RBG-16-71-46 > RBG-16-71-46 > DATJGS01. Next base: position 62,114 of record JANMQY010000092.1, read on the forward strand.
GGCTTCGATGTCCGCGCGGGTCGCCGCGAGCAGCGGCTTGATCCAGGCGACGGCGTCGACTGTGCCTCGCCGCCCCGCACTGCGCTCGCGCATGGCGCCAAGGCCGGTCAATCCCACGCCTCGCATCAGGCGCATGAGAAGGGTCTCGAGCTGGTCGTCGGCGGTGTGCGCGGTTGCGATCGCCGCCGCGCCGGTGCGGCGCGCGGCCGCAACCAGGAATTCGCGGCGCAGCGTGCGCAGTCCGGCGTGGCCGGAGAGGGAACGGCGCCTCATACGCAGGCGGGTGTTCCAGCGCGCCGCGATCAGCGGCACGCCCAGCGAGGCGCAGCGCCGTTCGACGGCCGCGAGATCGGCGTCGGCCTCGGCGCCCCGCAGGCCGTGGTGCAGGTGCGCGGCGTGCAGCGTCAGGCCGAATTCATGGCGCACCCGATCGAGCGCGACCAGCAGAGCGGTCGAGTCGGCGCCGCCACTCACTGCCACCAGCACCACCCCGCCCTTGGCCACGGGGCACGGGCCGCGGAGCGCGCGGCGCACGAGCGGTTCGATCCGGCGTAGGCGCATGGGGTGACTAAGGGTGGATGGTGGCGGCGCAGGGACTCGAACCCCGGACACAGAGATTATGATTCTCCTGCTCTACCAGCTGAGCTACGCCGCCTGATGCGTGTGCCGTCCAGAGAGGACGGCGGGCCAGAAAAGTTAGGGTCGCTGCGCTCTCCTGTCAAGCAAGGGCGGCGCGCTTCGCGCTTGCGACGCGCGCAGCGCGCGAGCGCGTGACTAGCGGCCCCGCGCGAGCAAGCGCCTGGTGATCTGGACCACATCGGCGAGCGAAGCGTCGGTGCGTAACGCTCCCTCGGGAATCCTCGCGAGCGCCTCTCGAGCGCCGTTCGCCTCTCCCGACAGCGCATCGATCAAAGCCTGGTGGCCGAGGACGGTGGGCTCAGGCAGACCCGCGCGGCGTGCACGCGCCAGCGTCGCGCGGGCGGCTTTCAGATTCTGGCGCTGGATCTGCGTGCGGATCAGCGCCGCCCATGCGGCGTGAAGGCTGGGATCGGCTTGGACCGCGAGCGCGAACAGGCTCTCGGCGGCGGCGATCTGGCCGGTGCGCGCGCTCTGCCACGCCCGGGCTTCGAGGGAACGGCCTTCGCCGCCGACCAGCGAGGAAAGTCTCGCTTCGAGCGCGGCGGCGGCCTCGGTCCTGCCCCGCGCGCGGTAGGCCGAGACCAGCGCCTGCACCGCGGCCGCGTTATCGGGCGCGATCTCGACCGCACGCTCGTACCACGGCAGCGCCTCCTCGTCGCGACCGGTGTCGTGAAGCGCGGTGGCGTAGTTCGAATAGAAGCTCGCGCGCTCCATTGCGGTCATCGGATCGTTTCCGAACCGGACCGCTTTGCGCTCCTCGAGCCTGACGGCGGTCTCGAATTCGCGAACCGCGAGATCGGGCCGTCCGCTCCGAAGCCAGCGCTTGCCGAGGTCCCACGCGACGCCCCATTCGTACTTGGCGCGCGACAGCTGCGGCGCCGGCAGATTCACGACCAATCCACCTGCGATCAGCGCGGCCGCCAGAGCGAGCGCGAGACGGCGGTCGCGCGTGGCCAGGGCCGTGACGCCCTGCGCGATCGCGATGCCGGCCAGCAGGAAGGCCGCCGGCATGAGCTGGTGCCGATAGCGATCGGTCACGAAGAACGGCAGCGTGCCGAGGGAAAGCACGATGACGCTGCCCAGCGCGAACCGGCCCGCGGCGCCGAAGCGTGGCGCGTACCACGCGCCGGCGATCGCGAGCGCGCCGATCAGGAGGAACTCGCCCGCGATCGGGATGCCGAGCGGCCCGCTCAGAGTCCGGAACTCGTCCGCGTTCTCGATCTGCGGATACTCGCGGCGATTCCACAGCATCCCGAGCTTGCGCGCGAGGAGCCCCGTGGTGCGGCCCGGGTGGGCCGCGGCGTACTGGCGCGCCCCGCTCGCCCAGTAGTCGGAGCTCGCGGAGGCGCCGAGCGCCTTTCCCTTGACTCGTCTCAGGTACTCGCGCCCGTCGAGCTCGGTCGCGCCATCCGCGCTGCCGACTCGCGCCGCGCGGCCCGAAGTGCCTGTGATCCAGACGAACGTTCCGTCGGCGTCCGGGTTGTTTCCGACCGCGAGGTTGTAGCCGAGGCTGTAGGTGAACGGAATCCACTCGCGAGCGGTCGCGTAGTTGCGGATCGCGAACGGCGCCACCACCAGCGCAAACCCCGCCGCGAGGGTCGCGGCGCGCCGGAGCTTTTCCGAAGGGGCGTGCGTTCCGCGAAGGACGAGGAACGCCGCGGGCACGAGCAGGAGGCCCGCGGTCGCCCGCCCCTCGGCCAGCAGCCCGATGAGCGCGCCGGTTAGGGCGAATGCAGGCGCGCGCGCCTCTTCCCAGCGGACGCGAGCGACCTGCCACAGCAGCGCGCACTCGAGCGCGAACAGCAGCGATTCGGCGAGAATCAGTCCGTCGAAGAACACCGCCATCTGATAGAAGGCCGCGAGACAACCCACGGCAAGCCCAATGCCGGGCGAGGTGATCCGGCGCGTGGCATCGGCGAGAAGCGTTGCCGCGAGCGAACCCCACGCCGCCTGGACCAGCAGCACACGCCCGATACTGTCGGCGACCACAGAGCGCATGAGCGCCAGCGCGTAGGGGTAGAGCGCTCCCAGAAAAGACGGGTTGGTTCCGATCAGGCTGTGGATCCGGATCGCGTCCGCCCACACCCAGTAGGCGCGCGCGTCATCGATGAGATCGCCCGCGAGCGGGGTGCGCGCGACCCGCTGCAGGTAGAGCGCCCGCCATACGAACGCGCCCAGGAACAGCGCGAGCATGGCGAACCGCCACCATGCGGGGCTCGCCGGCGCAAACGCGACGGGGGAGCGCCGAAGCACTCCCCCGTCCGCATTTCCCACGCCGCTCCGGGATCGGTCGACCCGCTGCTGCGGCCTGCGACGCCCCATCACCGCACTCCCTGGTCCCGCACGGTCGCCAGGGGTCAGTTCCTGGGAATGCCCGTGTCCATCCAGATCTTCCAGGCTCCGTTGGACTGGCGGCGCCAGATCACTGCGTAGCGGCCGTTCTCGCGCCGCGGCTTTCCGGTGGAGTCAGGCCTGTAGACGTAGGAATAGTTTCCCACCTCGGTTGCGTAGTCGCCGTTGAGTGCCAGGTCCACGGTCTTCACGCTGGCTTGCGTGGGGTGTTCGTCGCGCATCACTTCTCTCCAGAACGTCAGCAGCGAGTCGCGGCCCTTGAGCACCTTGCCGCGGCGGCTGAACAGCTCCATTCCGTCGTCGGTGAACAGATCGACGATCGCCTTCGCGTCGCCCTTCACCTGCGCTCTGGACCACTTCTGGTTGTTGATCTCGATGGCGGCGCGGACCTTCGCTTTGGTGGGGGCGGTCCCGGCCGGGGGCGGAGTCTTGGCCTGTGCGATGGCGGTCGCCGCGATCGCGGCGACGATCAGGACCAGCAACAGCGGTCTCGAACGGTTCATGGGTTCATCCTCTCTTGGGAAGTGCGGCTCCCGGTCGTGGATGGCGCGATACGCGCCGTCATGCGCGTCACGAATTGCTTCGGAAGTGTGACCGGCGCGGTTCGGGGGCTCACCCCGCGGCCTTCTCGGCGTCGTCGCCGTTCGCGGGCTCATCCGGTGCGGCGTCGGCGGGTCCCGGCTCGTCCTCTTCGCGGATGCGGAAGATGCGCGACAGCTCGGATCTCAGCGCGCCTTCGTCGAGGCGCTGCTTGAGCGCGCCGCGATAGGCCACCGAGATCGCACCGCTCTGCTCGCTCACTACGATCACCGCCGCATCGCTCTCCTCGGAGAGTCCGAGCGCCGCGCGATGGCGTGTCCCGAGCGTCGCGGAAAGCCGCGGATTGCTCGACAGTGGCAGGATGCAGGCCGCGGCCAGGATCGACTCCTCGCGCACGAACACCGCGCCATCGTGCAGGGGCGAACCCGGGCTGAACAGCGTCACCAGCAGCTCCGCGGAAACCTTGGCGTCGATGCGTGTCCCGGTCTCGATGAAGTTGCGAAGGCCGACGTTTCGCTCGATCACGATCAATGCGCCGTGCCGCCGCTCGGCCAGCGTCTCGACGCCACGCACCACCTCGCCCAGCACGCCGAAGTGATCGCTGCGCAGGAACGAGCGGAAGTAGCGGGTGCGCCCGAACTGGGCGAGGGCGTGACGCAGCTCCGGCTGGAACAGGATCACGAACGCGATCAGCCAGACGGTCTTCAAGCTCTCGCTGATCCACTTGACCGCGATCAGATCGAACTGACGGGCGAGGAAGCCGATCGCGACGATGATCATCAGCCCGACGTACATCTGCGCCGAGCGCGTCCCCTTGACAAGGATCAGCAGGCGGTAGAACAGCACCGCGACGAGGAAGATATCGAGTAGGTCGAGGACCCAGAGCGGATGGACGGGCGTCATGATGGGTTGGGCGCGGAGCGCCGCGAAAATCCTAGCAGAAGGCCGGGGCAACGCCTAAGACCGATGCGCCTCATGACCGGGGCTCGCGCCGTGCGCCCGCAAGGGCGAGCGCGATGCGCGCCGAGCGCGAGGTGGCGGCGACGTCGTGGGTGCGCACGATGCGCGCGCCCTGGAAGATGGCGACCGCGTGAGCCGCGAGGGCGCCCTCCAGCCTCTGATCGACCGGGAGCTCGAGCAGGTGCCCAAGGAATCCCTTGCGCGAGGCGCCGACCACCACCGGCCGGCCGAGCGAGGCGATCTCGCCCACCCTCGCGATCAGCTCGAGATTGTGGCGCACCGTCTTTCCGAACCCGATTCCGGGATCGAGCGCGACGCGCGAGCGGGCGACGCCGGCACGCTCCGCCTGCTCGAGCTTCGTGCCGAGGAAGGCCGTGACCTCGCGCGCGCAGTCCTCGTATCGAGGGGCGGATTGCATGGTCGCAGGCGTTCCCTGCATGTGCATGAGCACCACGCCCACCGTGCTCCGGGCCAGTACTCCGGCCATCCCGGGATCGCCCATCGCGGTCACGTCGTTGATGATCTCCGCGCCCGCTTCGATGGCGAGAGAAGCGACCTTCGCGCTCGAGGTGTCCACCGACAGGCAGGCGCGTCCATCGGCCGAGAGGGCGCGCAGCACGTGCTCGAGCCTGCGCCACTGCTCGTCGGGCGAAACCGGGGATGAGCCCGGGCGGGTGCTTTCGGCGCCCAGGTCGAGAAGGTCGGCCCCTTCGTCCACCATCGTGCGCGCGTGAGCGACCGCCGCGGCGGGATCGGCGAAGCGGCCGCCGACCGAGAACGAATCGGGAGTGAGGTTGATCACGCCCATCACCAGCGCGCGCTGCTCGAGATCGAAGCTCCGCGTGCCGCACGTCCAGCGCATCGCGTGTGGAGTGCTCAGCGGAGCGCTTCGCGCAGCCTGCGGATCTGAGCCGCGTGGTTGTGGGCATGGACCGCGTAGATCTCGAGCCAGCGCTTCGCGGTGTACACGCCGCTCTCGGTGTGCCAGCCGGCGCGGTTCCAGTCCTCGTCGCCCATCGCTTCGAGCAGCTGCACGGTGCAGGCGCGTGCCGCGCGGAACGCGTCGAGGGCCGGCTTCATCTCGCGCAGGTTGTAGCGCAGCAGGATGGCGTAGGTCTCCTGATCGTAGCCCTGGATCACCGGATACTCCTCGGCGAGAAGCTTGCGCAGTCGCTGTGCCGAGGTGCTCTCGCTGTCGGCCAGGTGATGAACGATCTCCCGAGCGCTCCACTTGCCGGGGATCGGATGCGCCACCAGCTTGTCCTCGGGAAAACCCTTCAAAGCGTCTGCCACCTCGTCGTAGCCGGCCGCATACTGCGCGATCAGCCGGTTGCGATCCTCTCTCGTCATGGCGAAAGGTCCTTTCTTGCCCGTTTTTGTCGCCGTTTCCGTTGACCGGATGGACGACGGATGGTAGCACTTACCGGTCCATTCCCGATCGTCTGCAGTCAGTTGGGGCCGCCGCGCAGTTCCCCGCTGCTCGTTCCGCCCAACACCACGCTCATTCCACGCTTCACGGAGGTCGCTTCCGCATGTCCCGGCTCTTGGGTGCGCCGCTGCTCCTCGCATTCGCCGTACTGATCGCAGCGCCCGCATCGGCCCAGATCACCGGGCACCCGATCGAGATCTCGGGAGGCGCAGGAGCGGTTGCGCCCGATGGTCGCGCGCGCATCCAGAGCGGGCCGGCCACCATGGGCAGCCTCGGCTGGCGATGGATGCCGAACCTTTCGATCGAGGGGCACGCCACGTTCGGGCCGAGTCACCAGGACACCGCGCCCAACCAGCGCCACAATCTGTCGTACGGCGGCGTCGACCTGCGCTGGAACCTGACGCGCGCCGAGTCGCGCGCCGTGCCGTTCGTCCTGCTCGGCATGGGCTACGGGCTGAGCCACACCACCGGGCATCCGCCGGACAAGCTCGCTCGCGGCGCGGGCAGCATCGGGCTCGGCCTTCTGCAGACCGTGTTCAATCAGCGCACCTACCTGCGCCTTCAGGTTCGCGACGAGTTCTTCCGTGAGCGCGAGGCGCTCACGTTCAGCAATCACTGGTACGCGACCGCCGGGCTGCAATGGGTGTTCGGCGGCAAGCCGAAGGATTCCGATCTCGACGGCGTGCGCGACTGGTTCGACCGGTGCGCGGCGACGCCGATCGGCGCGAAGGTGGACGCGCACGGCTGTCCGGTCGACAGCGACGCCGACAGCGTTTTCGATGGGATCGACCAGTGTCCGGACACGCCGCGCGGCTGCACGGTCGACCGGAACGGCTGCCCGCTGGATGCGGATGGCGATGGCGTGTGCGACGGGCTCGACACTTGCCCGGACACGCCGAAGGGTGCGTCCGTGGACGCGAGGGGCTGCCCGAAGGACTCGGACGGCGACCGCGTGCTGGACGGCATCGACCAGTGCAACGACACGCCGGCGGGCTGCCCGGTAGATTCCGCCGGCTGCTCGAAGGACTCCGATGGCGACGGCGTGTGCGACGGCACCGACGTGTGCCCGAACACACCTTCGGGCCTGCGCATCGATGCGCATGGCTGCCCGATCGAAGTGAGCGAGAAGGAGACGCAGCTGCTCGACACCGGTCTGATCCGACTCGGCAACGTCCTGTTCGACACCAACAAGGCGACGCTCAAGCCGGAATCGTTCGCGGTGCTCGACACGGTCGGCCGGATCCTGCAGCAGTATCCGACGCTCAGGATCGAGATCGGAGGGCACACCGACAATCGCGGCAGCGCGGAGAAGAACCAGAAGCTGTCGGAGGCGCGCGCGGCCTCGGTGCTGGACTATATGCGCCAGAAGTTCCCGACCCTGGACCCGGCACAGTTCACCTCGAAGGGCTACGGGCTGACGCGTCCGATCGCACCCAACACCACCGATCTCGGCCGGGCGAAGAACCGCCGCGTCGAATTCCGGGTGCTCAACACTGAAGCGCTCAAGATCGAGCGCGAGCGGCGCCGCTTCCTGCTCAAGAACGAGAGCGCGCCGAGGGACACGACCACACACTGATCGCGCCACACGAGGGGGCAACTCCGGCGGGGCGCCCAGCGGCGCCCCGCTCGGGTTTGGACCCGCGCACCGGGAGGACGGGATGGAATGGCGCCGCGATGGCTTCACGCTCACCACGGAGCGCGCGCGCGTGGATCTGGACGTAGTGCATCGACACCTCGTGGATTCCTACTGGGCGAAGGGCATCCCGTTCGAGGTCGTCCCCGATGTGCAGGGCCTGCGCCGCTGGTCGCTGCTCACCCGCGACGCGCACTCGCTCTATGCCAGGGTGGGCTTCACGCTGCTCGCGAGGCCCGAGCGCTGGATGGAGCGCTGGACGCCGGACGCCTACGCGGGCTCCCAGGCAGAAACGAAATCGGGGCGCTGAGGGCGCCCCGTTCGTTTTGTGGATGGCGCGTCCCGGTCGGCCGCGGACATCCGGTTCTTCGTGTTCGGCGCGAGCGCCTCTCGAGGTCAGGGCCGTGCCCATTGCTTCCTGGTTGGATGGGACGTCCCGGTCGGCCGCCGACACCCGCTACTCTGGACTGGTGGGTAGCGCGACCCGGTCGGTCGTGGTCACCCGGTGCTCCGCTCGATGCGGGCGCCACTCGAGGCGCCCGCACCGTTTGCTTCACTGGCTGGGTGGGGCGTCCCGGTCGGACGCCGACACCCAGTACTTCACGCGATGGCGCCTCAGCGCGCCACGACGATGTGTGCGACTCCGGCTTCTCCCGCCGCGCGAACGCGCAGGAAGTACACGCCCGAGGAGACGCGCGAGGAGCCGGTCCACTGGACTTCATGATCGCCGGCGCTCCGGAATCCACTCGAGATGCGATCCACCACGCGGCCCTGGATGTCGAGCACGTCGACGGTGACGTCGGAATCCACCGACAGGGTGAACATGACGCGCTGAGCGCTCGCCGGTCCGGCCAGCGGCCGGATCATCATGTGGCGGCGCTCGCGGCGCTGGCCGGGACCGATGATGGTGATCGTCCCCGTGCCTGCGACGGCGACGCCATCATGGGTGTGGCCGACCAGGGCGAGCACGTGCACTCCCGGGCCCATCGCGGTGAAAGCCGACCGCGAGAAGCGAATGATCGTGCACCAGCCCTCGTGGATGTTCTTGTCTTCGTCTCCACCGTTCAGATCAGGCGACAGACCGCCCAGCGTGACCGAGGCCAGGTCCAGCCGCGAGAGACTCCAGGTGCGCGCCGTCAGTCGGGCCTTGATCCACTGCGCACGGCTCGACTCGAGCAGCGGCGAGGGGCCGAGCTGGATGTTCACGCTCAGTGTCTCCGGTAGCGGCGGCGGAGGAGGCGGCGGTAGAGGCGGCATGGGCGGAACAGGAGGCGGCGGCGGGGGCGGCGGCGGCGGCGGCGGAGGCAGCGGCGCATCCATCGCATAGGCGACGGCCGTCACGTTGCCCAGGGCATCGAATCCACCCGCCACGACCAGGCGGGTCGCGAACGCAGTGGCGGCCGAAGCCGCGAGCGGCTGGGGCAGCGAGGCCTCCGAGCGCCAGACACCATCGGCGCCCGCGCTGTACACGCGGTCGCTGCGCTGCGCCGAGGCATCGACGCCACCGATCACCCACACCCGTCCATCGAACGCCGAGGCCGCGGCATTCCACACCGCCTCAGGCAAATCGGGGCCAGCGCTCCACGTGTCCGACACCGGATCGTAGCGCTCGACGGTCGCGAGCGTGGTGCCGGAGGCGGAACCGCCGATCACCCACAGCTGCCCGTTCAGCACGGCGCCGGCGCAACCCAGGCGCGGAGTCGGCATGTCGGCGATCGGGCTCCAGGCCGACGAGCCGCCGTCCAGCCGGAAGCCGCTTGCCACCGACTGACCCATGAAGTCCTGTCCGCCGGCGATGAAGGCAACGCCACCGATCGAACCCGATGCCATCATGGTGCGCGACTCCGGCAGCGCCGGTGCGAAGCTCCACGCGCCCGAGGTTGCGTCGAACTGCTCGACGGTCGAGACGCCTTCCCCGATGTCATCGATGCCACCAATGGCGAGCAGCACGTTGCCCGAGGCGGCAGACCCGGCGAACGCGCGCGCAGAATTGAGTGACGGTCCCGCCATCCATGACGAAGACGCGGCGTCCCACAGGTGCGTGGCCGCGACGCTTTGCGGGTTCGCTCCGCCCACGACCATCAACTGGTCGTTGAAGAACGTGCCGGAAGCGCCATCGAGGGCGACCGGCAGGTTGGAAAGCGCGACCCAGCTGCCCGCGCGGGCAGCTGGCGCGAAGCAGGCAACAGCGAGAGTCAGCAGGACAAGACGACGAGTGACCTTCATGGCGCGGTCCTCCAGACGGAGTGATAACCAAACTGGGAAAGAGCAAGCCTCGATCCAGAGGTCACGCCGGCGTGGAGGACGGGCGCCAACCGCTTGCGGCGCAGCCTGCAGCCATCGGGTCCGGGCGAGAACGCGCAGGGCGCCGCGAGCAGATGGTGCACTAAGAAACGGCGGCGATCGTGCGCGATAGCCGATGTGAAGTGCGTGGCGCAAGGCGACGCG
>JANMQY010000100.1:0-2480 GCA_031370785.1 Candidatus Eiseniibacteriota bacterium
AATCGCGGGTCAACTTCGCGGAAATACAACTGGGAGATGCGATCCCAGACTCCGACCTGCCACTGAAACGCTTCTTGCTCTGGCGTGAGTTGCATGGTTCACCTCCCTAAGTTCGCAATACCGTGATCAGACGCCCAACGAGTAGTAGATGGTTCCGTGTAGCCGAATGTGCAGCAGGCCTTGATCTGGCCAATTGAGTCGTTCGTCGCAAACCTCGCAACTCTGTCCCTTCGCGCCAACGCTTTGCGCCCACCGCATTCGCGCAATAAGCAGATACGCTGCGAGCCGGCGGCCGTGTAGCGCGTGCGTGAGTAGCCCCTCATCCCGAGCCCCCGTCCAGCGGACTCCTCACGCCACGCCCGCCGCGGTTGAGGACATGGGTGTAGATCATGGTGGTGCTCACGTCGCGGTGGCCGAGCAGTTCCTGGATCGTCCGGATGTCGTAGCCATTCTCGAGCAGGTGCGTCGCGAACGAGTGCCGAAGCGTGTGGCAGCTGGCGGGCTTCGAAATGCGGGCGCCCTGCACGGCCCCGCGCATGGCGCGCTGGAGCACGGATTCGTGCAGATGGTGCCGCCGGCGCCGGCCGCTCGCGGGGTCCATGTAGAACCGCGTCGCCGGGAACACCCACTGCCAGCCAATCTCATAGGGCGCCCGCGGGTACTTGCGCTCCAGCGCGAGAGGAAGCTCGACGCTGCCGGTTCCGTCGCCCAGATCGCGGGCTTGCTGGGCCCGCACTCGCTCGAGTTGTGCGGCGAGCGCGGGCACGAGTCGCACGGGAAGCATGGTCACGCGATCGCGGGCGCCCTTGCCGTCGCGCACCACGATCTCGCCGCGCTCCAGCTCGATGTCCTTCACCCGCAGCCGGCAGCATTCGAGCAGCCGCAGTCCGGCGCCGTAAAGCAGCGAAGCCATGATGCAGTACCGAGCCTACGAGGCGCGGAGGTTCGTCGCAAGATAGACTAATCCGCGCTGAGTGGATCCTTCGGACTCCGACTGCCTTCTGCGACTTCCGCGCGACTCAGGCGATCCGGCGGCCGCTCACCGCTCCGTGAGCATCAAGTCGCCTGTGCCGAGACGGTTGCCAAGATTTGTTGCAACTGCTCTAGATAAGCGGGCTTTACCAAGTGGTGATTGAATCCCGCTTGCAGTGAAGTCTGTCGGTCTGAATCTTGACCATATCCCGTCAAGGCGACCAACACGACGGTCTCGAGAAGTGGATGTTTCCGGATCCGTATCGCGACCTCATAGCCGCTCAGGCCCGGCAAGCCAATGTCCAACACCACCACGTCCGGTCGGTAATCGAGGGCCGCTTGCAATGCCGTCTGCCCGTCATGAGCAGGCCGAACATCATGCCCCCAGGCTTTCAGCAGCATCGAGAAACTCACAACCGTATCGACGTTGTCATCCACCACCAGCACGCGTAAGGGTCGTGCGACCGGCTGGCTGGTTGACGTGACCGGCGACGGCGACGGCGGTGCGTCAGTCGGCACCACCGGCAGACGCACGACGAACTCGCTGCCTTGCTCCAAGGTACTATAGGCCTCGACTTTTCCTCCGTGCAGTTCCGTGAGCCCTTTTACCAAAGCCAGTCCGATGCCCAACCCGCTCTGCGAGCGATCCAGGGATCGATCCTCCTGCGTGAACAGGCCGAATATGCGAGGAAGTAGTGCCGGGGTGATGCCGACCCCTGTATCCCGCACTCGCAACACACACTCATCGCCTTCCTGTCGCACGGTCAGCCAGATGTGACCGCCTTCCTCGGTGTACTTGGCGGCATTGGTGAGCAGGTTCGCCAGCACCTGTTCCAGTCGTGCAGCGTCGGCGTGCAGCCAGATCGGGTCAGGCGGCAGCGACTGCGTGAGTTCATGCCGACGCCTCTCGATTAGTAAGTGAGAGGTCTCCACCGCACCTTTCACGATGCTGCTCACGGCGACCCGTTCTAGTCGAAGCTGAATCCTGCCAGTGGTGATGCGGGAAACGTCGAGCAGATCGTCAATGAGATGTTGAAGCTGGGCCATTTGACGTTCAATGATGCCGCGAGCCTGCTGCTGGATCAGACTCTCGCTCCCCCCCTGGAGACCAAGCAGTCGCACGGCGTTGGCGATGGGGGCGAGGGGACCGCGAAGCTCATGACTCAGCATCGCCAGGAACTCGTCCTTGTGGCGATCGGACTCCTTGAGTGCCACCAGGACGGCGTTCAGTTTTTCATGGTGACGTTGCGTCGTGAGGTCGGTTACGAGGAGTCCGACCGCCGCTCCGCTGTCCGGCGGAAGGGCGTTGAGGGTGAGAAACACAGGGACGAGCGCGCCGTCGGCATTCTGTACATGACTCTCACCCTGACTGAAACCGGCGAGGGCTTGTTGCAGCAAGCTTTCGTTAAAGAATTGGGCATCGAGCGGGACAAAGTCGCGGAAGGCGACGCCGATGAGTCGTTCCAGCGGTCTGCCCACCAGGTCGGCAAAGCGGCGGTTGCAATAAG
>JANMQY010000003.1:0-7656 GCA_031370785.1 Candidatus Eiseniibacteriota bacterium
CAATCAGCATCCGGTCTCTCTGGTATCGGACGGACTCAACGGCGCATTCCTGCTGTGGCAGGACTATCGCGACTACGCAACCAACAGCTGGGATGTTTACGCGACGCGCTTCACGCGCGAGGGAGAGGTGGGCTCGACCACGACCGTCGTGGTGCCGCCGCCGGTCGTGCCGGGCCGCCTCGCGATGTCCGCGCCCCGGCCGAACCCCGCGTCGGCGTTCTCGTCGTTCGATCTCACGCTGCCCACTGCCGCTCACGCTCGGGTGGAGGTGCTCGATCTTGCGGGGCGGTTGCTGGTGGTGCTGCACGACGGTGATCTCGCCGCCGGCACCTACCTGGTGTCGTGGGACGGGCGCGATCAGGATCGACGCCGTATGCCGCCAGGCATCTATCTCGTGAGAGCGCGCACCGCGAGCGCAACCGCGGCGCGGCGGGTCGTGCGGATGCCGTGACGTGTGTTGTTGATCGAGTAGGCAACGGCGGACGAGCGACTCAATCCACTACGACCATCTTCCGGGTTGCCGATCGGCCCCCGGTCTCGAGTCGGTATAAGTAGACACCGGGCTTCCACCGATCAGTTTCCACCGGCACGTCGTGACGGCCCGCCTCCTGGAATACGTGATCGAGCGGGTTCGCGACACGGCGGCCTTGGACGTCATAGATCGATAGGGTCACGGGCCCCGCCACTGGCAGCGTGAAACGGATGCTCGCAGTCGTGCGAGCCGGGTTCGGGATGCTCTGGGCCAAGGCGAATGGAGTCGGCAATAGTGCCGACTCCTTAGGGAAAGAGAACGCCGCCAGCCCGATGGCGGGCAACCCGCCGGCCCGGGTGAACCCACCGCCGGCATAGACGGTATTTCCGTCTGCCGCGAGCGACCAGACGAGACCATCCGTGCCGGGATCCCAGTTGGTGGCGAGACCCGTCGTAGTGTCTACCGCGGCCAAGCAGATACGTGGCTCGCCGCCAACACTTGCGAAACTACCTCCGATGTAGAGCACCGAATCGGCCAATGCCAGAGCCCTCACATGCGGATAGACGACGTCCCAGTTCGTCAACGAAGGTTGCCACGTGGTAGCTGTTCCTGTGGTGATGTCGAGTGCGGCGAGCGACCTTCTGGGCTGACCGCCGATTTGCCCAAATGCACCACCGACGTAGACGGTGTTCCCGTTCACCAGCAGTGAGTAAACCGTACTATTGTCGGTGTCGGGATTCCACGGCGTGAGGACACCTGTCTTTGCATCGACCGCGGCAATACCCCGTCGCATCTGACCACCGATCTGACTGAACAGGCCCCCTAAGTACATCGTGTCTCCGCTTCGCGCCATCGTGAGAATCGGCCAGGACGCATTCGGATCCCATGCAGTGACTTCTGCTGTCGTCGCGTTTACTGCCGCCACATAGTTCCTCAGCTGCCCACCTATCTGCGTGAATTCACCACCCGCATAGAGCGTGTCCCCCTTCAGTAGGAGAACACTAGCGAGCGAGTTGGCGCCGGGGTCCCAATCCGTCGCTTCGCCGTTGAGCGTGTCGAGCGCGGCGAAATAGTTGTGCGGACGCGGCTGGCCCCCGATGTTGGCGAAGTCCCCACTTACGAACAAACGATCCCCGTGCACTGCGACGGCCGTGCAAATGACACCGTCGGGGTTGGGGTTCCATGGCTTCACGGTCCCGGTGGTGAGGTCTATGGCGGCCAGACCAGCCCGGTGCTTCCACTCACCCACCAGGCTGAAGATGCCGCCCACGAGTACCGTGTCGCCTCGCGGAACGATAAGGCCGACGGAGAGATCCGGCTTTGGATTCCACGGCGTCACCGCACCCGTTCCCTTGCTCAATGCAGCCAGGAACGGCCGACTCTCCCCGCCAACAGTGTCGAACCAGCCGCCGATGAACACCGTCCCGCCGCTCACCGCCACCGTCCCGCAAATCGGAGGCGGGAAGCCGTCGTACTGCGGCCCCAGTGGTGGCGGCGCCCAAGGGAGCGCGTCCCCGGTCGTCGCGTTGAGGGCCGCGAGGCTCGACCGTGCCGCTCCTCCAATCTGAGTGAAGTTCCCTGCAGCGTAGAGGGTGTCGCCCACCAGCGCTAGAGCACCCACGCGGGGGGTCGGGGCGTAGTCCACATAGATCCCTCGCACGTCGGCGTTGAAGGGCAGCAGCTGCGCGGTATGGACGTCCAGCGCCGCCAGGTAGGCTCGGAAGCCCCCGCCGATCCAGCCGAATTGGCCTCCCGCGAACAAAGTGTCCTCCCGGACCAGCATCGTCAGCACGGCATAGTCCGGGTTGGCCTGCCACGGCGTCACTGCACCGGCGGTAGCGTCGATGGCCGCGAGATAGTTGCGCGCCTGCCCGCCGATGCTGGTGAAGACACCACCCACGAAGACCGTGCTGTCGTGGACGGCGAACGTGGATACCCAGCCATCAACGTTGGTGTCGAGATTCCAGTCGAGCACCGAGCCGGTCCGCACGTCCACGCAGCCGAGATTCTCGTGCGGCTGGCCCCCGATCTTCCGAAACCCACCGCCCACGAAGAGCCGGCCGCCGTGGATCGCCATCGCAATGACCGCTGGCGGATCAATGTAGCCTGGGGATCCGGTGACGCTCGGATTCCAGTCCGTCACCGAACCGTCGGCCCGGATCTGCGCCAGGCAGGAGCGCGGCTTCCCCGCGACGGCAGTGAACTCGCCCCCGATGTACCAACCACCCGAGCCGTCGGGGACGATCACGTGAGCCGACCCCGCCACTTTCGGGAATGGCCTCAGCGTCTCACCCGTCTGAGCGTCGATTGGCACGAAGCCACCGCTGTTCTCGCCCACCGAGCGGAACGAGCCCGCGATGTAGAGCGTGTTCCCTGAACGGGCGACGTCGAGCACATTCCCGTTCGCTCCCCAGAGGTTCGGATCTGCGAGGGACGTTCCAGTGGTCGCTGCGCTGCCCCGAGGCATTCGGGCAGCCGCTGATGCACTCCGGGGGGCTCGGATCGACTCCGGGTCGCGTTGCCAGCGCAGACGCGGATCGCGACGGTACCGTCGGGCGCGAGCGCTCGACTCGACGTCCTGCTCAAACGCCGAAGACGTGTCCGCCAACGAGAAGCGTTGGTCGGGCACCGCCTCGCCCGCACGCGCAAGACGAGATGCGGTGCCCACCGCGAGCAGGCCGATGCAGAGCAGGATGCAGAACGAGGTCTTCGCCATTGGGAGCCGCCGGCTACCGGAGCATCATGATCTTGGAGAGCCGCGCACCCCCGGCAAAGGTGAGCCGGACGAAGTAGATCCCACTCGCCACTCGCGCCCCACCCTGATCGCGCCCGTCCCACATGACTTCCGTTACGCCGATCGGCAGTGCGCCATCGAGGAGCGTCGTCCGCCTCCGCCCCGCGATGTCGTAGATCGCGAGCCGCACTGCCATCGGTGAGGGCAACTCGAGCCGCAGGCCCACCTCGGGGGCGCCCCACCGCAGCCTCGAGACCACCATCCGCACGCCGCCGGAGCCGTCGCGGTCGCCCACGCCCGCGATCTCCGGGCAGTCGAGCCGAAAGCTGTCCATCGCCGCATTGGCGGGTGGGAACACCCCCTTGATGTCGATCGAACTGGCGTTGTCGTCGAAGGCCGCCAGGTACTGGGTCGAGTTGATGCGCAGGTACTCGCTCGCGTGCCAGTACTGAAGCTCCGAAGGCTGCCCTTCGGTAACGCTCCGCATCCGGACCGGATTGGTCCAGTGGGCGGCCACCGTGTCGGCCGGGTCGACGCCCGCGGTCGTCTCGAAGAAGATCTGGTCGCCATTGACGGTGTACGGCATCCACCACTGCCCATTGCGCGAGAAGACGTGCGGCGATTCGACGACATTCGTCGTGCCCTGGGACGTGGGCCTCCCGGTGCTGCTGAACGGTTTCTCCAGCGCCGTCCACGTCAGCAGGTCTGATGACCTCGCGGCGCCCACAGCCATCTTGGGCACTCGCAGCGAGTCTACGGCCACGAAGTACATGAGCCACTGGCCGGGATTGACCGGGTCCTCCATCACGAATGGGTCTCTGAGCTGTTGAGAACCGCCGTAGGCAAGCGGGTTCTTGCTGGCCCAGGGAACTTGGGGGGCCGTTAGGACGGGTGCATCGTCAGGAGTCCAGGTGACTAGGTCCGTCGAGGTCGCCCTGCCGATCCGCTGGTGCTGCCGAAACACACCCGGCTGCACCTCTTCATTGCTTACGCCCGTGTAGAACATCCACAACGTTGGACCGCGCTGGACGATCGTTGGCGCCCACACGTGGAACTCATCGAACTTGCCGGACCGGACAGTCAGCGCACACGTGTCGGGGCGGTTCAGTCCACACGGGGTGCAGGGAGAGCTCGGCCGACAGGGGCCGTACCAGGAGTTGAAGTCGGTCGTGTAGATGTGGCCGATGTTCTTCTCGTCGAGTTCGGGATGCTGGACCGCAGGTGGCGGTGGGTAGTACCAGTAGTTGTGGCGGATGTAGAAGAGATGGAGGGCATACCGATTGCTGGACTGGTCCACGAACCCTCGCGTGAAGGCGAAGTCCTTCGGCTGGATGGTGTAGCCGTGCAGGGGTGGCGGAGGCTGCAGCAGCTCTTCGAAGTACTGCGCCGAACAGCTCTGCGGGCTCTCCGATGCGGGCTCCTCGTCGGCGGCGAGCATGGCCGCTGAGACGGCCCCGGTTGTCGAACCCACGGTCGCCTGGCACTCCGGCAGCAATGCTGCCACCGAGGCGACGCCTGTCACCGAGGCATCGCTCTGCGACGTGACGGTGAGCGGCAGGGACCAGGAGGAGTCCGGCGCCATGATGCTCATCGAGCTCGCCCCATTCAGACCGGACCCGACCGCCGTCACGCGTAGCTCCAGCGACTGGTGGACGCTAGAAGCGTGGAGCACCACGGGTGGGTAGCCGCCGTCGATCCCGCCGTTGTAGGTCGCCTCGTTCGACTCGATGACTCGGCTGGAGTCAGGGTCGCTGGGGTCGAGCGCGACGACTTTGAACTTGCCGTGTCCATCGGCAGGGAGGTCAAAAACCTGTCGGCCGGCGATTGCCGCGTTGCTCCCAGCCGAGCAGAAGCGCGCCGTGATTTCGTGGGCGGCGCTGTCAGCCGCTGTCGCCGCTCCTTCGATCCGGGACACCTGGGCCTCGTCCAGCAGACACGCCTCGAGCGAATCCATTGCGACGAGCTGAACCGAAGAGCTGTCCGCGACCCAGAGTATTCGCCACTGTTGCGGCAGGTGAGTTTCCGCGGAATCGGCTTGGACGACGAGCGTGCACCGCGTTGCCGACGTAAAGCTCAGGGCGGTTGCGCCGCTGCTCCAATGAAGTTGGATGGCGCGTGATGTGTGTGGGATGAGTGCCAGGATGAATGCAAGAAGCCAACTGGAGCGACGCACGGCGGTCTCCTCGCGTGCCGGACGAGAACGAGTACGTTCTGTCTCCGACAGAGAGATCCTAAGGACATCCGTGCCCGGCAGCGCCCGAGGAAGTCAGAGCAGGAGGTGAACGCTGCGATGATCCTTCTGAAAATGAGGATGAGCCGATCGCTCAGGCTTGGTCAATAGATATTCTTCAGTATCCTATAGAGCGCTTCTTGCATACCGGTGTCCCGGACTCGCTGAAGTAATAGAAGGCGAGCTGAAGTCGAAATACAACTGACGAGACATACAGGGAGGCCGGCCTTGGCCCGACGCCTCACCCCGCCAGCTCGCGCAACCGCTCCACCAGCCGCACGGTCGCCAGCGTGTCGCGCTCGCAATAGGCGAGCAGCGCGCGGCGCAAGCGCGAGCGTTCCTCCGCGCTGATGCTCTCGGGCTCGAGCAGCAGCCGGTGCAGCTCGAGCGAGGCGGTCTCGCCGTCGGAGATCTCGAGATCGGAATAGTCGAGTCCGGGCACGAGCACCGGCAGAACCTGCTTCAGGCCGAAGCCACCGTGGAAGGCGGGATCGTAGACGTAGTCGCGCACCCACGGCAGCGCATCCACCAGGCGCTTTTCGATCTGGCGTAAATCCCTCGCACGCTCGGGAATCGCATCGGCCAGCGCGCGAATGCATTCGCGCTCGAACGGTGCGTTGTAGGCGACGATCGGCCCGGCCCCGGTGCACGCGGCGATCAGCTGCTGGGCGCACGCCTGTCGCGGATCGGCGCCGCCTTCGGCCAGCCACGCGACGTGATGTAGCGATCCGTCGGACTCGATCCGATGAACGCTGAACTGCACCGGGATCGCGTCGTACGGCCGGCATCGGTCCCACACCGGGATCGCGGGCATCACGGTCTCGAAGTCGAGGTGCAGGAGCGGCGGCCCGAGCGACCCCATCGCCTTACGCAGTCCGCGCTCGACGATGCGGCGCCCCTCGCGCAACGCGCGGCGCTGGCGTTCGGCGATCGCGTTGAAGCGGATGCTCTCGGGAATCTGATCGATAGTGATGAAGCCGGCCTGCACGAGCTCGGTCGCGCCCAGCCCGACGCGGTACAGCTCGCGCACATGATGCTGCGGCGCGTTGACCCAGCAGCGACCCTTGAACGGGCAGGTGTAGGGCACATCGCAGTGGCGGCCGATCGCAACCACGGGCAGGGCCCCGTCGAGCATGTGGATCTGGCTCTCGATCTCGGGTGGGATCTGCTCGAGCAGCGCTTCGGCGTCGCGGGTCACGTCGGTGCGCGTGAACAGGTTGTCGAGCCTGGGGTAGCGGCAAGCGCGGTTCAGGTGCATGACCTCGACCCGGGGGATCTCGAGGCCCGAGCGGCGCAGGACGTGAAGCTGCACCGCAATGTCCGGCAGGTGCTCGTCCTTCACCTTGGTCGAGGATTTTACCTCGATCAGGTGAAAGACGTCCCCGCGGCGCTCCAGGATGTCCACTGCGATGAAAACGCCGTCGGCCTCGAACGCGGCTTCGTAGATCGCGGGGGCTCCCGCTCGGAGCGCCTGGTGCGTCTGCTCGAGGCGCCGCGCATGCTCGTAGTAAGGCGCATCGATCAGCGTGCCGCCGGGCACGTAGCTGCGCGCGACCGCGCCGACCCGCGATCCCTGATCGAAGATCGCCTGCTGCGTCTCGTCCGGAACGAGCTCGGACGCGTCGGGCTCGTGGACGCGCCACCACAATTGGCGATAACACTGGAGCCCCGCGATGAAGCGGGACTTGGAGAGGCGGCTGACGCGCGGGGGCGACGGGTCGGTGCGATCCATGGTGGCATCATGCCGCGAAATCGTGGGCCGACTCAACCGTCCGCGTGCGGGCGGGCGCGTAGCTTGACCACCACTTATGCCCACCCTAGACTCGGTGCCGTTCGCGACGGTCGGCTCACGAGCCGGCCGTCTTTCACCGTCGGAGGCATCAGTTGGCGACCATCCGTCTCGAAGGGCTGTCGGTGTTCGGACACCATGGCGCACGACCCTACGAGAAGGAAGCGGGGCAGCGGCTCGAAGTGGATCTCGAGCTGGAGCCGACCGACGATCGCGCCGAACGCAGCGACAAGCTGGCCGACGCGGTGGACTACGACGGGCTGTACCGCACGGTGCGCGAAGTGGTGGAGGGCGCGAAGAGCTTCCACCTGCTCGAGGCGCTGGCGGCCACGACCGCAGAGACCATTCTCCAGCGCTTCCAGGTGCGCCGGGTGAGGGTTCGGATCGCGAAGCAGAACCTGGGATGGACCACCGGTGGCCGCGCGGTCATC
>JANMQY010000008.1:0-1806 GCA_031370785.1 Candidatus Eiseniibacteriota bacterium
GTACGGGCCATGTCCGATCAAGGGGTGTTCGAGGAAGCGGTCCCAGCCGTCCTGCCACGCCTGGACGCGGCTGTCCGGCACCAGACCGACGAACTTCGTCTCCTGAAATCGCGCCATGATGTCGCCCGAGCGCGTGAAGTGAGAGACGAAATAGTTCAGAAGGAGTGCCGACGCCCCGATCGTAACGGTGGCGATCACGAGCGGCACCACTTGAACCCGACGCCGCATGCGATACACCAGATAGAGGATCCCCAGACCCAGCGAAACGAAAGCGCCACGCGTGACGGTCGTGAACAGCACGAACACGTCGAAAAGCAGCAGCGCCGAGAGCAGGACGCGACGCGCCAGCGTCGTCGAGCGCATCACCAGAAACCACAGCAGCAGGCTGCTCAATGCACAGAACTCGGACAGCATCTCGTAGTCGAAGAACGGCCCGCCGACCCGCACGTTCCTGGTATTGAACTCGCTCCCTGTCGTCTGCGTGAATTCGATCCACCCCGGGATGAAGACACCGCCCGGATGATTGAGCTCGAACAGCGCGAGCAGAAGGATGGTTGCGATCGAGATGGCCTGGAAGGTCTGGATGCGCTTCAGATCCTCGACAGTGCGGATGTTGCTGGTCAGCATGTAGAACAGCAGCAGGCACACGAAGAACAATTCGGCGTTCTGCAGCGCGTAGTTGAACGATTCGAGGTCCGCGATGTTGTAGAAGGAGATGACGTACGCGAGCGCGAGTCCCGCGACGGGAACATCGACCGGCGTACGCACCGGCGGAGGGCTCATGCGTTGCGTCACGCGCAGCAGCCAGATCAGTGCCAGCAGCAGGATGAACGCGAAGCTCGTGCTTCCGAACACCGTGCCGCGCGGATACGGAATCGCCAGCACCAGCAGGCCGAGCCCGGTGACGGTATTGAGGCGCCATGCGATGCCGAAGATCACCGCGGCGGCGAGCACGGCCAGCGCCCGCTTGTCGGGCGCGATGTACTGGAGCCCGAGGAACACGCCGACCGCGATCACCATCACGCCCGAGACGATCCGGGTGAGCCAGTCGCCGGAGCCCGGGGCGGTCGGTCGCCGACCCGCTTCCGTCGCCATCAGACCGCTCCGAAGCGCTTGCGTACCAGGAACGCCAGATTCTCCCAGCCGTCGCGCCATTTCTGCAGCTTCACCTCGCCGATACGCGCTCCATACGGAATGTGCCCCTCGCCGAACTTGAGTCCGCGCAGCAGCGCCTCGAGCTTGATCTCTTCACTGAACGCCATGCCGTCCGAGGTCAGGCGCATGCGCTCGAGCGCGTTCCGGCGAAACACCCACATCCCGGACTGGCTGTCACGGATCGGCTTGAAGAAGAGCACCGCCGCGGCCACCGTCAGCACACCGTTGCCGATGCGGTTGGTGAACTGCATCGCGCGCGGGTCGATCAGCGGGAAGCGGCTCGCGGAGAGGAAGTCCCAGCGCATGTCCACCAGCTGGTCCACCAGGCGAGAGATCTCTTCGGGTGGATAGGTGCCGTCGCCGTCCATCGTGATCACCACGTCGCCGGTCGCAGCGCGCAGTCCCGCCTTGTAGGCGGCGCCGTAGCCAGGCGTGGGCTCGGCGACCACGCGCGCGCCGAGCGAGCGCGCCACCTCGGCGGTCCGGTCGGTGCAGTTGTTGTCGACGACCACGATCTCGTCGACCTGAGGCGGCATGCGCCCGATCACTTCGCGCACTCCGTCCTCTTCGTTGTAGCAGGGAATGACGACGCTCAGTTTGAGTTCGCGGTGCATTCGGGAGGGTGGAGGGTGCGCAGCGAGGGGACCGGAG
>JANMQY010000019.1:0-2802 GCA_031370785.1 Candidatus Eiseniibacteriota bacterium
TCGGGTTCATCGCGCTCGCGCTGTCGCGGCTCGACCTGGCCGGCGTCGGACGCGCACTTGGCGAGGCGCGCCTCTGGCCATGGCTGCCGCTCGCGTTGCTGTGCTATATCGCCGGCCACTTCGTGCGCGGCAGGCGCCTGCGCCGCCTGGTCAGTCGCGAGGCTTCTCTCACCACGCTCACCGCCACCAACATCGTCGTAGTCGGATACGGGGTGAACAACCTGCTTCCGGCTCGGCTCGGCGAGCTGGCGCGTGCCTGGATGCTCACCGAGCGCAGCGGACTCTCGTTCGTGCAGAGTTTGAGCGTGACGCTGCTCGAGCGCGTGCTCGACGGACTCGTGCTGCTCCTGCTGCTCGGAGTCACGCTGCTCCTGCTCCCGGCCGGCGCGCACTCGGCACGCACGCTGGAAATCGCGGGCGCGGTGTTCGGCATGGCCGGGCTGCTGGTGCTGCTGGCAGTCGTCGCACCCGGCGCGCTGGTGGCCGGCGTCAGTCGCAGCGCGCAGCGCGTTGCGCCTCGCTACCACGATGTGGCGGTGCGCCAGGCAGGGGCCGTCGTCAATGCCGTCGCCTACCTGCGCAGCCCGCTCGGTGCGCTGCGGGTCACCGCGCTCGGCGTGCTGGCGTGGCTGTGCGAGGCCGGCATGTTCCTGTGCCTGCTTCCGGCATTCGGAATCGCCGCGCGGCCCACCACCGCGCTGCTCGCCATGACCGGCACCAACCTCGGCATCCTCGTGCCTTCGACGCCCGGCTACATCGGTCCATTCCATTATTTCTGCATGCAGGCGATCGCTTCGACCGGAGTCGCGCCCGAGGTGGCGTTCGGCTACGCGTTGCTGGCGCACCTCACCTTCTACGTGCCGATCACTCTGTGGGGCGTCGGCGTGCTGCTCGCGCACGGACTGTCGATAGGCCGCACGCTGTCGCTGAGTCGCGTCGCGACACCGCTTGCAGTGGTGCCCGAGGCGCTCGCCGGCGTGGGTGTCCCGCTCTCGAGCGGCGGTCGCGTGGAAACCGACGAGGGCCCTTCGCGCTTCATGCGCGCGCTGACCGAGGCTGCGGTCCCGATCGACGAGGACGCGCTGCCGGCCGTGACGCGCGAGGCCGTGCTCGACGAGGTCGCGGGCTTCGTGCATGGACAGCTCGCAGCGCTTCCGCTGCGGCTGCGCCTGCTGTTCGGGATCGGCATGTCCGGCTTTCGCGTGATCACGCGCGCGGTTCACCTGCGCGATTTCTGCTCGATCGAGCCCCGCGCCCGCCGCGCGTGGTTCGAGCGCTGGGCCTACGGCCCGGCTCCGCTCGCGCGCCAGCTGTTCCGCGGCGTGCGCTTGACCGCGCTGCTCGCCTACTACGAGCAGCCCGCGGTGCGTCATGCGCTCGAAGAACGAGTGCGTCGTGCGGAGGGCGAATGAGCGCACGCGCGGATGCCCAGGTGCTGATCGTGGGCTCTGGCGCGGGTGGCGCGGTGACCGCACTCGAGCTGGCGCGGGCCGGGCACGACGTGCTGATGCTCGAAGAGGGCGGGGCACATGCGATCAGCGACTATGGCCGGACGCCCACCACGGCCATGCGCCAGCTGTACCGGCGGCGCGGCATGACTCCAATCCTGGGGCGCGTGCCGATCGGCTACGTCGAGGGTAGCTGCCTCGGCGGCAGCACTGAAATCAACAGCGGCTTCTGGCATCGCGCGCCACGCGACATTCTGCTGCGCTGGAAGGCGCAGTACGATCTGGCCGAAGCCAGCGAAGCCGATCTCGCGCCGCATTATGCATGGGCAGAGCAGCAGCTGGGCGTGGGCCCGAGCGTTCCGCCGTGGCCCGCGAGCACGCAGGTCTTTGCGCGCGGCGTGGATGCGATGGGCTGGTCCTACGCCGAGGTGCCGCGCGCCGCGCCCGGCTGCCGCAATACCAATACCTGCGCGAGCGGATGCCCCACCGGAGCCAAGCAGGGCATGAGCCGCAGCATCGTGCCGCGGGCGGTCGCAGCGGGAGCGCGCGTCCTGACCGGCGCGCGCGTGCTGCTCTTGCTCAAGCACCGCGGCCGCATCACTGGCGTGATCGCACGGGTTCGCGGCGCCGAAGGTGTCCAACAGATCGTTCGCATCGATGCGGGCACGGTGTTCGTGTGCGCGGGGCCGACCGAAACTCCAGCGCTGCTCCAGCGCAGCGGGATCCGCTATCACGTCGGCAACACCCTGCGCGTGCATCCCTACCTCAAGGTCGCGGCGCGCTTCGAGGAGCGCATCGATGCCGAGAAGAGCGTCCTGCCGCTGCTTCAGGTGAAGGAGTTCGGGCCCGAGCTGTCGCTGGGCGGCGCGTTTTTCACGGTCGGCCACCTGGCCATGACCCTGAGCGAGAACTGGCCGCAGTCACGCCGCCATCTCGACGAACACCGTCATATGGGGCACTACTACGTTGGAGTGCGCGGAAGCGGGCGTGGCTCTGTGAGGCCCAGCGTGCTCAGTCCGGACAATACGATCCTGCGCTACGAGCTTTCGGATATCGACCTTCATCATCTCAGCGTGGGTCTCGCCCGGCTCGCGACGCTGTTGCTCGCGGGCGGTGCGACCGCCGTGCACCCATCGGTATACGGACTCCCCGAGATCAAGACCGAGATCGCCGCGACACGCTGGCTCGATGAGCGACTGCCCAAGTCCGCGCTCGGCCTGGTTACGGTTCACGCGTTCTCGTCGTGCCCGAGCGGGGAGCGGCGCGACCGGTGCGCAGCCGACTCGTACGGGCGCGTCTACGGGTTCGAGAACCTCTACCTCAACGACGCGAGCATCCTTCCCGACTCGCCCGG
>JANMQY010000055.1:0-22230 GCA_031370785.1 Candidatus Eiseniibacteriota bacterium
GTCGTGAATGCTTCGCGGCCCGCTCCGGATGGGCGGGTTCTCGAGACGTACTCCCGGAATCGCGGTCTATTCCCGCGAGTGCGCGGCGGTCGCGGCTTCGACCTCGAGGTCCAGCCCAAGCCCGCGATGCAGGAGCCTGACCGTGCGGTCGGCGTCCTCGTCGCGCACCACGAACGACAGGTTCACGCGCGAAGCGCCCTGCGAGATCATCTCGACGCCCACGCCCACACCGCCGAGCAGCGTGAACACGTGGCCCGCAAGCCCGAGTCTCTGCGGCGCGCCCTCGCCCACCACCGCGACCACGGCCAGCGCGTGCCGCACGTCGACCAGGCCGATGCCATCCAGCTCGGCGATGGCGGCGTCGAGATGCGTCGCGTCGTCCACCGTCACCGAGATCGAGACCTCTGAGGTGGTGACCAGATCCACGACGATGCGATGGCGCCCGAACACCTCGAACACGCGCGCGAGGAATCCGTGGGCGAGCAGCATTCGGGTGGACGCGATGGTGACCGCGGTAACGCCTTTCTTGCACGCGATGGACTTGACACGCCAGGCGCTCTCGGCGGGATCGGCCGCGGGCGTGATCAGGGTGCCGGGGTCTCCGGGCCGCGCGGTGTTGAGGATGCGCACCGGGATGTCGCGCTCGATCGCCGGGAGCAGGGTCTTGGGGTGCAGCACCTTCGCACCGAAGTAGGCGAGCTCGCTGGCCTCGGCGAAGGAAAGTCGCGGCACCACTCGCGCCTCGGGCACCACGCGCGGGTCGGCGCTCAGCAGTCCGCTGGTGTCGGTCCAGATCTGGATCTCGCTCGCGCCAAATGCAGCGCCGATCAGCGCGGCGGTGTAGTCCGAGCCACCGCGGCCGAGCGTGGTGGTGCGACCATCGTGCGTGGCGCCGAGGAAGCCGGTCACGACCGGGACCTTCTTGCGTGAGGCGAGCGCACTGCGAATGCGCTCTGCCGCCTCGGGCAGGGGATGCGCCGCGCCGAATCGATCGTCGGTGATGAGACCGGCCGGGCCGGCGTCGACCGCGGTCGCGGGCAGGCCGCCCGAAGTCAGCGCGGCCGCGAATAGCGCAGCCGAAAACCGCTCGCCGAGCGCCAGCACTCGATCGCGCTCTGCGCCCGTGGTCGGGATGCCGGTAGGCGTCGTCTGCTGCAGGTGGTTCCACTCGTCCAGGAGCGGCCCGATCGCGTCCGCCGGGACGCCGACATCCTGCGCGAAATCCATATGACGCTCGAAGAAGCGATCGGCCAGCTCGCGCCGCGGCGCGCCCAGGCGGCACCACTCGACGAGCAGGTTGGTGACGCCCGAGAGAGCGCTCACCACCACCACCGGGTCGAGCGCGCGGCGCTCCATCACGAGTCGCTGCGCCACCCAGAAGTTGGCGGGCACGCCGACCGACGTGCCTCCGAATTTCATGACGATCATGCGCCGACTCTAACACCACGCGCCTCGTACGACGCACTCCCATGTGGTTGAATGGGCGCATGAACATGAATCGACGTGTGTTCCTCTCACGCCTTGGCGCGCTTGCGGTCGGGCTCCCGCTCGCCGGCTGTGCGACCGGTGGCGGCGCGGTCGCGGTGCCGCCTCCGGACTCTGGCGCGGTGCCCCAACCGGAACCGACGCAGCAGCAGCAGCCCCCGACCATTTCCGGCGTCGCGCTGCTCGCGGCCGCCGGCGACACCACGCTCGGCTACAATCTCGAAGCGCACTTCGACGAGAAGCTCGCGCTCGGGGTCTCCGGGGAGTCGCTGTTCCCGCTCTACATGGCGAACGTGCGGCCGATTCTCGAATGGGCCGACGTGGCGATGGTGAACCTCGAATGCCCGTTCACCGAGCGCGGCGAGCCGCTGCTGAAGAACTTCAATTTCCGCGCCCGCCCCGAGCTGGTCGAGATCCTCAAGGCAGGCAAGGTGGACGCGGTGACGCTCGCCAACAATCACCTCAAGGACTATGGCGACGAAGGAGTGCTCGACACGGTCGCCACGCTGGATGGAGCGCAGATCGCGCACTTCGGCGCGGGCGCCAACCTGTCCGAAGCGCGCCGCCCGCTGATCCTCGAGCGCCAGGGCGTGCGCCTGGGATTCCTCGGCTACTACTTCCAGGCCGATCCCGACATGATCGAGCCAGAGGCGGTATACGCGACCGCCCAGTCGCCGGGAGTCGCCGGGTGCTACAAGGACCTGGAGTGCATGGAGCGCATGGTGAGCGAGGACGTCGCGAGCCTGGTGCCACAGGTGGACGCGGTGATTCCGTATTTCCACTGGGGCAAGGAGGGCTCGAGCTGGGTGCGCGATTACCAGGTGCGCCTGGCGCACCGCTGCGTCGATTTGGGCTGCCGCGCGGTGCTCGGCGCACATCCGCACCGGCTGCAAGGCGTCGAGGTGTATCGCGGCGCGCCGATCTTCTACTCACTCGGCAACTTCGTGTTCGGGGGAAACAAGGACCCCAAGGACAAGCTGTCGGCGATCGCGCGCCTGCGTGTGCCGCGCGTCGGCCCGGTCGAAGCCGATCTCGTGCCGGTCCAGATCACGCGCTGGCCCGAGGCCGCTTTCCAGCCGTTCGTGCTCGAAGGTCCGGACAAGGAAGCCGCGCTCGCGCGGATCGCGACGCTCTCGCGCGGCTTCACGGTCACACTCCCGCAGCTCGCCCAGGCCATGCCGCCGCCCGATCTCACTGCCCCGGTCGATCCGGGCCCCTGGCCCGCGGTGCCCGACTCGGCACTCACGCCTCACTAGGCGCTGGCGGTCGGGGGCCGCCGACCGATACACTTTCCCCTCGCCACGCGTACCCCCCGCCGATCCGACACCCGAGGACCCCGCACCATGCGCTCGCATCGCACAGCCGCCCTGGCCGTGGCTGCACTGCTCGCAACTCTGATCGGCGCACCGGACCGCCCAGGCACGACGCCGCCCGAGCGCGAGCCGGGCGAAGGCGGGCGGCCTGCCCCAAGCGATTGGTTCTACACCCAGCGCGCGTTCCCGAGCGGGACCATCGATCCGGCCGCCTACGACGCGGCTCTCTCGAGGGCCCGCGTCGAGCGCGCGGAGCGCGCAACCCAGATGCTCGGCGTCAGCGCGGTGCCGCTAGTGTGGACTCAGGCCGGGCCGTACAACATCGGCGGGCGCGTCTCGGCGCTGGCCTCGACGCCGGGCGGAACCACGGTCTATCTGGGCGCGGCCAACGGCGGCCTCTTCAAGTCGGTCAACTCGGGCGTCAACTGGACGCCGATCTTCGACAACGGGTTCTCGACCTTCTCGATCGGCGCGCTGGTGATCGATCCGACCCGGGATTCGACGATCTACGCAGGAACCGGCGAGGCCAACTCCTCGGTCGACTCCTACGATGGCAGCGGGCTCTATCGCAGCACTGACGCGGGGGCGACCTGGAGCTACTCGGGGCTCGCCGAGACGCGGCGCATCGCTCGGGTCGCGGTCGATCCCGCGAACCCGCTGCGCCTGTTCGTGGCCGCGATGGGCAGCCAGTTCTCGACCGGTCCCGACCGCGGGCTCTACCGCAGCGAGGACGGCGGCGCGACGTGGGCGCAGGTGCTGTTCGTGAGCGACAGCACCGGGGCGTCGGACGTCGTGATCAATCCCGCGCATCCCGAGACCGTGTTCTGCGCGACCTGGGAGCGCGTGCGCCACCACACCTACCGCCGGGCGTTCGGCCCCGAGTGCGGCATCTGGCGCAGTGCCGATCACGGCACGACCTGGACCAGGCTCTCGAACGGGCTGCCGGCGCCTTCGGACAACGTCGGCCGCATCGGGCTCGCGATCGCGCCCTCGCGGCCTTCGACCGTTTACGCCCAGATCGGCAGCGGAAGCGCGCTGGGCTATATCGGGCTCGGCCTGTATCGCACGCTCGATGGCGGCGAGAGCTGGACGAGGCGTGATGGCTCGGGCACGACGAGCACGTTCAACAACAGCTTTGGGGGCTTTTGCTGGTATTTCGGGGACATGGCGGTCTCGCCCACCAACCCGGACCGCATCTTCTGCCTCGGCCAGAACCTGATCCGGTCCCTCGATGGCGGCACGACCTTTTTGACGTTCACTGGGTCCGCACACGTGGACGAGCACGCGATGTGGATCGACCCCTCGAACGCCAACCGGATCTACATGGGAAGCGACGGCGGATTCTTCTCGTCCACGACTGGCGGCAGCATCTGGGCCAAGTCGGTCGATCTACCGATCACCCAGTTCTACGCGTGCACGGTCGATGCTTTGAACCCGGCGCGGCTGGTGGGCGGGACGCAGGACAACAACTCGATTCAGACCAGCGGCTCACCCACGGGCTGGAGCGCGATACTGGGTGGCGACGGATTCTACGCAGTGGTGGATCACACAAACTCGAACATCACGTTCGCGGAGTCGCAGTTCTGCAGCGGCGGAACCGGACCGCAGCGCTCGACCAACGGCGGCGGCAACTTCTTCGCGCCGACGGGATTCGTGGGCTCGGACCGTTACAACTGGAGCACGCCGATCGTGATGAGCCCGCAGAACCACAACCTGCTGCTGACCGGCAGCCAGCGCGTCTATCGCAGCCTCGACAACGGGATCAGCTACACCACGATCAGCGGCGATCTGACCACCAACCCGCCGAGCCTGCTCAGCTTCGGAACCATCTCGACGCTCGACATCTCGGCTGTCGACGGCAACCTCTTCTACGTCGGTACCGATGATGGAAAGGTGTGGCGGTCCGACAACCAGGGCGGGGTCTGGATCGACATCACCGCCGGGCTGCCGCTGCGCTCGATCACGCGCGTAACCGCGGATCCATTGGCTCCGAACGTGGTCTACGTCACGCTGTCCGGCTTCGGCAGCGACGAAAGTGCCCCGCACGTCTTCCGCAGCGCGAATCGGGGCGCGACCTGGAGCTCGATCTCGGGCGACCTGCCGAACGCTCCCGCCAACGACCTGCTGGTGGACCCTCTGGATCCCAACACGCTCTATCTTGGCACCGATGTCGGCGTCTACGCGACCCGGAATCTGGGCGTCGGCTGGTTCCCGCTCGGGACCGGAATGCCGGTGCAGACCGTCTTCGATCTTGCACTCCACGCCGCATCACGCACGCTGGTCGCAGGCACTCACGGGCGCTCGGCGTGGAAGCTGGATCTGAACCAGCTCCCGGTCTCGGTCGGCGATGCGAGCAAGGCGCCGCGCCTCGCACTCTCGGTGCCTGCGCCCAATCCGAGCCGCGGCCGGGCGCAGGTCACGCTCGATCTGCCGCGCGCCTCACGGGTCGAAGTCGCGGTGTTCGATGCCTCCGGACGGCGCGTCACCACGCTGCTCGATGGTGACATTTCGGCCGGCCGACGTTCCCTCATGTGGGACGGAACCGATGCGCGCGGGCGTCGTGTGAACGCTGGCGTGTACTGGATGCGCGCCTCGACGAGCGATTCTCACGCGACCCAGCGACTGGTCCGACTCGACTGACGCGAGCGCGTGAAGTGCTGCGCGGAAGCGTCGACGTGGCACCGCAGAGCGGCCCGCACTTCACGTCGTGACGCATCTCTTCTCGAGCACGCATGCGGGACAGATCGTCGCCATTTCGACCGACAGGCATCCGGACCGCGATTGGCGCGGCCCGGATTATGCATGGGTTTCGCCCGCTCAGAATCGGCTCCGGATGACGGTCGCACTGAAAAAGACCTTTGATAATGCGGGTTCCCTTGCTATACCCACTCCCGGCTAAGGCGTATCGCGAATTCGATGCGCCCGTCCGAAGAGCTCACTGACCTTCATAGGGAGAGGAAGGAATCATGGCGAAGATGATGACGAAGTCTCAGATCGCTGGCTACATCGCCAACAAGTTTGAGCTGACCAAGAAGCAGAGCGTCCAGATCCTCGAGGAGCTGGCCACACTCGCCGCGAAGCAGGCCCGCAACGGGTTCGTGTTCCCGGGCGTTGGCAAGCTCGTGGTGGTGAAGCGCAAGGCCCGCATGGGTCGCAATCCGCAGACCGGCGAGGCCATCAAGATTCCGGCCAAGACCGTGCTGAAGTTCCGCATCGCGAAGGCGATGAAGGAACTCGCCCTCAAGTAGACCGTACCCCGAATTGCGTGAGGCCCGGCGCCCGAGCGCCGGGCCTCTTCGTTTTCGGGCGGGAGCGTGGGCCGCGCGCCTGCGCGACGAGCGCATGCCCGGCACCGCGCCGCGCGTTGCCCTCCCGCGCATTGCCCACGTCCTGCACCTCTGGCACCATGCGCTCCCGTTCGTCGCCCCGCCCACTGGGAGGTCCACCGTGCGTTCCGTGCCGCGCGCTTCATCGTTCATGTTGCCTGCCGCTCTCTCGATCGTTGCGACGCTCGCAGGTCTCGTTTCAATTGCAGACGCCGAGACGCCTTCGCGTCGCTTCGCCGTACACGCCGCGCACTGGATCGACGTCAGAGCCGGTGTCGAGCGCGGGGCGGTGTGGGTGGTGGTCGGCGGCGACACCATCGAGGCGATTCGCACGAACGCGCCCCAGGCGCTCGAGGTCATCGAGCTCGGCGATGCCACGCTCCTTCCGGGATTGATCGACTGCCACACTCACCTCTCGGGTCGGGTCGGGCGCTCGCCGCTCGAGAGTCTGAAGGCGAGCGCGGCGAGCGAAGCGATCGCCAGCGTGAACAATGCGCGCCAGACTCTGCTCGCCGGCTTCACCACCTGCCGCGACGTCGGCGGCGGCGAGCTCGTGGACATCGCGCTGCGTGATGCGATCAAGGCCGGAGACGTCCCGGGACCGCGCATGCGCGTCGCCACCTGGGCGCTGTCCATGACCGGCGGGCACGGCGACGATACCAACCAGCTCGACTACCACTGGCACAACGACATGGCGCGCGGCGTGGTCGATGGCGTGGACGAGGTGCGCAAGCAGGTGCGCTTCAACATCCAGCAGGGCGCGGATCTGATCAAGATCCTCGCGAGTGGCGGCGTGCTCTCGGCGCGCGACGACCCGCGCCACACCGGCTTCAGCTTCGAAGAGATGAAGACCGCGGTCGATGAGGCTGCCCGCCAGGAGCGCTTCGTGGCCGCGCACGCGCACGGCAAGGAAGGGATCATCATGGCGAGCAACGCCGGGGTGCGCTCGATCGAGCACGCCAGCTACATGGACGACGAGGCGGCGCGCGTGCTGAAGAAGAACGGCACCTGGTACGTGCCCACGCTGTACGTGATCGAGCCCATCCTCGCGCCCGGCAACCCGCTCAAGATCAGCGAGGAGAGCCTCGCCAAGGCGCGCGTGGTGAAGGGCCACATGCGCGCGGCCTTTCACTCCGCGCTCAGGAACGGCGTCAAGATCGCGTTCGGCACCGACGCCGGCGTTTTCCGGCACGGCGATCAGGTGCACGAGTTCAAGATCTACGTCGATGAAGGCATGACGCCGATACAGGCGATCCAGAGCGCGACGATTTCCGGCGCCGAGCTGATCGGATGGAGCGGCAGGATCGGCACGATCGCCCCCGGCGCGTTCGCAGACCTGATCGCGGTCGGAGCGGACCCGCTCCGGGACATCACCGAGCTCGAGCGTGTGAAATGGGTGATGAAGGGCGGAGTCGTGTACAAGGGCGAGACGGGACGCTGAGCGCATGAGCGCCGGCATCGTCGTCGAATCGCTCAGCAAGACCTATCGCGGCGGCATGGTCAGGGCGCTGGACCATGTCTCGCTGACCATCGCGCCTGGCGAAGTGTTCGGCGTGATCGGCCCGAACGGCGCCGGCAAGACCACGCTGTTCGGATGCCTGCTCGGCTTCCTGCGCCCCGATTCGGGAACGGTCACGATCGACGGACAGGCGGTGGACGATCTCTCGGTGCGCGCCGTGACCGGCTACCTGCCCGAGCGTCTGGTGATGGATCGCTGGATGCGTGGCCGCGAATTCCTCGCCTACCACCATGCGCTCGCGCGCCTGCCCAAAGCCGATCGCGCCCGCGATGTCGACGCCGCGCTCGCTCGGGTCGGGCTCGAGGCGGACGCAGGCGGCAAGCCGGTGCGCAAGTACTCGCGCGGCATGCTGCAGCGCCTCGGCCTCGCGCAGGCGCTGCTCGGGCATCCGCGCTGGCTGTTCCTCGATGAGCCGGCCTCGGGCGTCGATCCGGCCGGCGTCGTTCTGTTCCGCCGGCTGCTCGCCGAGCTCAAGGGCCGCGGCGTCACGGTGCTGCTCAACTCGCATCAGCTCGATCAGGTCGAGCGCGTCTGCGACCGGGTCGCCTACGTGAGCAAGGGCCGCGTCGAAGCGATCGAGACCGTGAGCGCGGGCGCCGGGGCCGCGCGCGTGCTTCGCGTGCGCTGGGCCGCGGGCGGAACGCCGCACGCACGCGAAGTACTGAACGCGATCGCGGAGCGCGCCGGCGCCGCGCTCGAGAGTGTGGGCGCCACCGAAGCGCGCTTCGCGGTCGCCGACGACCAGGCCGCCGCGCGCCTGCTCGGAGCGCTGGTCGCGGGCGGCGTGCCGGTGATCGAGGCGAGCCCCGAAGAGGGGCGCCTCGAGCGCCTGTTCCTCGCGGGCGAAGGCGGTCCGCGATGAACGAAGCTCTGATTCTCGCCATGCTCCGCCAGCGCGCGGCG
This sequence comes from Candidatus Eiseniibacteriota bacterium, assembly GCA_031370785.1. Taxonomy (GTDB): domain Bacteria; phylum Eisenbacteria; class RBG-16-71-46; order RBG-16-71-46; family RBG-16-71-46; genus DATJGS01. Next base: position 8,547 of record JANMQY010000055.1, read on the forward strand.
AGCCCGGTGCGCCTCGTGCTGCTCGCGTTCCTGTTCGGCATGCCACTGCTGGTGGCGGTCGGCGCCCCCGCGATCGGTTTGAGCGTGCTCGGAGATGGTTACGGGATGATCCTCGTGCTGGCCGCCGGGATGATCGGTCAGGATCTCTCGAGCGGCGTGCTGCAGCTGTTGTTCGCGAGGCCCGTGACGCGCAGCTCGTACGTGCTCAGCCGGTGGATCGCGGTGAGCCTGGCGGGCGTGGCGCTGTGCACCCTTCAGGCGCTGTTCTGTGCGCTGCTCCTGACGCTGCGCAGCGCCCAGCCCGAGATGCGCACGCTGCTGCTCGTGATCGGCGACAACGTGCTGCTCGCCTTCGGGCTTGCCGCGGTGATGACGCTGTTCTCTTCCCTGCTTGGCGGCTTCGGCGATTTGGCCATCCTGCTGGTCGTGACCATCACCGGCAAGGTGCTCGAAGCCATCGCGCAGTTCGCAAACTCGCCGATCATGGGCCGCATCGGCACCGAGATCGGGATTTTCGTGCTGCCCAAGATCGCGCTCGCACAGGTCTTCGGCTCGGCCGATGTGCCGTGGTTCATGCTCGCCTCGTACGCATCGACGGTCACGCTCTGCCTCGCGTTCGCGATCGTGGTCATGAATCGGAAGGAGCTCTCGTATGCCAGCTCCGGGTAGCGCGACGGGGGGAACCCGCAGGACGCCGTGGGCGCTGCTCGCGCTTGCGGCAGTGCTGCTGGTGCTGCGCATCGTCGCCGGGCTGCTCGAGGCTCATCACCCGCCCGACATCGCCGACCTCGTCGTGTGGCGCCCCATCTCTGGTTCTGAAGGCATGGCCAGGGTCACCGGCAAACCCATCCTCTACGACTTCACCGCCGACTGGTGTCCGCCGTGCCGCCTGATGAAGCGCGAGGTCTTCGCCGATCCCGAGCAGGCGAGAAAGATCAGCGTGCTCTACATCCCCGTGCGCGTGCTCGATCGATCGCGCGAGGACGGACGGAATCCTCCCGATGTGGCGGCGCTGCAGACGCGCTATCGCATCGACGGCTTTCCGACTCTGGTCGTGGTCTCCCCCGGGAATCAGCCGCAGGTACTGAATGGTTACCCCGGTCGCAAGCAGACCATCGCGTGGCTCGAAAGCGCCGTGGGCAAGGCGCGTCTCGGAATCCGGCCGGGTTCTGTGACGACGCCGGGCGCGGGCGATTCGATCGGGCGGTAGAGGCTACAGACAAGCACTGCGTCGAACGAATGGCACAGGCACCCAGAGGAGGTCGCATGCGCTGGTACCTGCAGGTCCTGAAAGGCCAGCATGGCGAGAATCGTTTCGGTCCTGATCCGAAGGCTGAAATGGCATGACCACCCTGTCAGCGCAAAGGAACACGCGAGGCTGGTGGCTGATCCTGATCTTCTACCTGCTTCTGCTCGGCGTGTCGGGGATTGCCTTTCTTGCGCCGCCCCTGGACACACGAGAAGGCCGCTGGGGCGTCGGCCTTGCGCTGGCCAACCTCACGTTGGTCGTCGTGGGACTGGGCGTGAGCTGGTTCGCATACCGGCGCGGTGAGAAGTGGGCATGGTGGACAGTATTCGCGACAGGCGTTTGCTACGGCATTCCGATGACGGTCATCGACCACGCCAGGGTCGGCTGGATGGGGCCCGTCTCCTACCTCGAGTTCCTGTTGCTTGGCCTGTGGGCCGCCGGCCTTATTTTCGGCTACGCGCGAATCTTCAGGAAGCCAGACCAAGCGCTCAGGTGAGTTCAACCGTCAATCTCTCTTCGGCAGGAGTGATCGTCATGGAAGCACCTTTCCCTTTCCTTGGTAGTCCGCCGTCAATCGTTCACGCCGGTGGGATCAACAGCGTCGGCGCATCATGGTCGGAGCGACGGTGCTGATCGTCGGAATCGTTCTGGCACTGGTGGTCGTTGGGATCTGGAGACGGTGACGAGCATGCTGGGCATGAAGGTCCTGATCGCCTTGATCGTGTGTGGGATTGCCTCTACCGCTTGCGACAGCCACGCGCCACCGTCCGCTGTGAAGCGCGTCGATCCTCCAGCTCCCGCGATCGTCTTCGACACTGGCCGAGGGACTGGTCAGTACGACCAGATGACCTACTTCAAGTACGAGAGTGAGCTCGCGCTTACGCCGCAGGTAGACGTGGCGGTACGAGGCATCCGGCCCCAGATGTACTACTGCAATGGAACGTCAGGATTCATTGCGATCATTCGGGACGAGCATTATCAACCGCTGGCAGTCGAGGCCGGGCTGGTCGATGGTCACGGGCAATTGACTCCCACGTTTTCTGATCGTCATCTCGACCCGCCGCTGACCCTCACGGCCGGAAAGACCTATCGGATCGTGATGGAGGTGTGGACGACCAAGTCGGTGGGCATCTACACGACCGGGAACAGGACTGCCGGCACGGTCGCCGGCGTGGGCGAATACGTGGTGAGCTACGCGCGCTCCGACACCGCCGATCATCAGGATCGCGGCGCGATTGCGTTTGAGCTGCTCGAGTAGCCGAGCCTGCCTCACTCCGCTCGATACACCACGACCCAGCGGCGGACAAGTGCACCGGCGCCCGCACCAAACAGGGCACCGAAGGGCGCGGCGATGCCGGCGCCGACCAGCGCGCCTTCCGCGACGGAGACATCTCCTGAACCCAGCGCGGCAACTGCGGCCAGACCGAACAGGGCGCCCACGGCAGCGAAACTTCCCGCCCCCACAAGCGCACCATTGATCCCCGAGCCCCCACGCATCCGGACCTCGTCGATCGCTTCCCACGGAATGCGCTCGGGAACTCTGCGATGGGCCCACTCCCCGCGCGCCTTCGGATCCGGGTGCAGACCTTCGAGGCCTGTTGGGCCCGCCAGATCCGCGAACCCCTGAAAAGTTCCGAATGAACCTGTCACACGGATCACGTCATCTTTGCCGATGCGGTTCGAAGTGCGGATCCTGGCCGGCGACATCGCGAGACGCGGCGCCGGCACTGCGGTCCCGAGCGGAGCCGGCGCCACAGTCTCTAGCGGAGCCGACGACGCGCGCGGAGCTGCCAACGCGAGCGGAGCTACTGACAGCATCCTGACGGACGTGTCGGCGACGTACCAGTTGCGCTCGTGTTTGAAGCGCTCGCCGTACGCCCCACCAAGCCACGCGCCGACGCCTCCCAGCACCGCGAAACCCAGCATCGCGTCGTTTCCGCCGTCACCGTTCGGTGCGCCGAGTGCATTGCCCAGACCGGCGCCCGCGAGGCCCAACACGATTGACCCCATCACTCTTCCACGCTGTGCTCGGGTCACCACCTCGTCGATCCGCGCGATCTCGGCCCACGTGAGCGGGTCGTGTGGAAGGGGCGCGTTGCCGGGGGCGGTGAGTCCGTGCAGTCCGAGCTCGTCGATGCGACGCGCCTTGAGCGTGAGCCGCGCCGAGTCGGTCGCAACGCGCAGCCACGGGTGACTGCGATTCTGCTTCTGGAATTGGAACAGGAGATTCGGCGAAGGCTGAGCGAGGGTGTCCGACGAGGCGGCAGCGCGGGCTGGCATGATCGCGAGTAGCAGCGCGACCAAGATTGCGCGGGGCATTGGGCGGCCTCGGGGTTCGCTCCAGAATCTGAACCATGCGCGGCGGAATGCAGAATGAGGTATGAGATTTTCTAGGGACCGGAGGATGGCACGACGCGACTACCCTTACAATGGGCATCTGGCCGGAAGGCGCGCGGCTCTTGCCCGTCACCGCGTGGCGAGTGCGCCGTTTTTTTCCGCGCCGAAGCGCTCGATCAGTGCTGCCAGTGCCTCGGGGCGGTCGAGCATCACGAAATGACCGCAGCCCTCGATCCGCTCCTTCGTCAGGTGCGGAATGCGTGAGTAGCCGAGCGCTTCGGCGGTCGTGGGCCACGATTCGCCTTTGGCCCACGATCTCTCGGCGAGCACCGTGAGCACGGGCATCCGCAGATAAGCCGCGCGCTCGGAGAGATTCGCGCTCAGCGCCAACCGGATCCACGGCTTGATGTGCGCCGGATCGAGACCTCGCACCTCCTGGTAGAGCGCAAGGCCCTGCGCTGAGTCGCGTCCGAACTCGGTGTACGCCGAGCGCAGCACCTGATCGTAGTTGCCCTCGAGCGCCTCGAGCAGTGCGGTGCGTCCGGCAGCATCGACCTGCGGACGCAACGCTGTCTCGATCAGCACCAGCCGGCGCACGCGTTCGGGATGATCGATGGCTTCCGCGGCCGCAACGAGTCCACCGAGCGAGTGCCCGACCAGCACGACCGGACCGCCGCCTTCCTCGGCGATGGCGCGGTCGAGCGCGTTCTCGGCGCGATCCAGCGAGAACGGTTCGGGCATGTCGGTCTCGCCGTGACCGGGCAGGTCGACCAGCACGACGCGCCAGTGGCGCGCGAGCAGCCGCGCGGTCGGAAGCCACTGGGCATTGCGGCTTCCGAGGCCGTGCACCATCACCAGCGTGGGCCCGTGGCCGAATGCGTAATGAGCGGACGCGGTTCCCGGCGCTACGGAACGAGGCCCCCCCACCGCCAGCGCGAGCGCGGCGACGAGAATAAAAGCAGCAGAAAGAAATCGCGTCGGTGTCTGGGTCACGGGGGATTCGCTCCGCTTGGAACGGCGAGACTTCCCCTGCGATATCGGCAGTTCCTTCCTCGGACTGAACAGCGGCTCCGAGCCCGAATTCAGCGGGCGCGCAGCGAGTCAGGCCTGGAGGAAGGCGTGGCCGTGCCCGATGAAGGCGGGAGCCCGCGGTCGCGGCGCCAGACGACCTCCGCGCCGGCGGGCCACACTTCGGGCCGATGTCGGAGCAGGTCGCGCACTTCGGTGCCTGCGCCCGGCCGCGTCATCGCCCGGCGCAGCCCTTCGGTGGCTTCGCGCGCGGCAGCGGTGTCGCCGCGCTGTGTCTCGGCGCCCACGACTCCGAGCCAGGCGAGCGGATCGCCATCATCGATGGTGAGCAGCGTGCGGTACGCCTTCGCAGCATCCGCGAAATCGCGCTCGTGCGTAGCGGCAAGTCCCCACGAGAGGAACATGCGCCGGTAGGGCGTCAGCGCCGCGGCGTTTCGATAGGCGCGTCGCGATTCGGCCCAGCGTCCCAGGTGATCGTTGCGCGATCCGATGTACGCCCAGGTGTGGGAGCGCAGAATCGCGTCACGGATCGGTGGCTCGATGGCGAAAGCCTCGGCACGCGCGAGACCGCGCGGGAGATCGTTCGCGACCAGGAGCAGCTGCACGGTCGGAACCAGGGCGATCGCGGCGGCGACGACCGCGATCGCTGCGCCCTGCTCGCGCGCAAGCTGCGCGATCATCCACGCGCCGAGCATCGCGAACGCGGTGCCGGCGGCGACGAAGATGTCCCAGTCCCGGAACAGGCCCTGCTGCGGCTGGACGATGAGGAGCAGCGGCAACCATCCGGACGCGAGCACCACCAGGAACCGGCCGGCCGGATCACGCCACGCGCGCCGGCCGTCGAGCGCGAGCACGATCGGCAGGATCGGCGCGAGCGGTGCGATCACGCACAGCGCGTTCAGTCGGTCGAGCAACCACACGCCGGGCGAGGCGAATGGCGACAGTGCAGTCCCTCCCATCCCGGCCGGCATGTGATGCCGCAGGTCGAAGGTGTGCCCGATGCGCCACAGCAACGGCGCGCAGAACAGAAGCGTGAGCGCGACTGGAGCGACCGAGAGCAGCACACCGCTGCGCGGGAGCGGACTCGCCGATTGCGCATGGCGCTCATGCGATTTGCGCCGCGGGTCGTGGCCGACCGTGACCGGCTGCGCGCGCCAGCGCCCGATCCACAGCGTCACGGCCGCGGGCAGCAGCGCCAGCGCCGAACGATGGGTGAGCAGCGCGAGGGCGATCAGCACACCGAATGCGAGCGCATGGCGTCCGGTGCGCGCGTAGCGCAGGCCGATCAGCCCGGCGGCTGCGGTGAGCACCACGAGTTCGCCCGTGGCCTTGCCAAACCCGGTGAGCACGGCGAGGTGGCCGGCGAAGAACAACAGGGCCGCGACCGGAAAGCGCGCCGCGCCGCTCGCCACCTCGCGTGCGAACGCCAGCGCGAGCATCGCGAGCGCCGCCGCCTCGATCGTGCCGAGCAGGCGGCCGAGCGCGTTGGCCACGGCGATGCCGCCCACCGCGAGCGCGCTCACGAACGTGCCGTGAAGCAGCGCATCGAGCGGCATGGCCTGGGGGAACAGGATCGAGAACCGCCCGGCGCCGAGTGTGCCCTGGCGCAGAATGAAGTCGCCGAGGAACCAGGTGCGGTCGGGCAGGAACGCCACCAGCGACGCGCCGATCACGGCCGCGCCGGCGTAGGAGATCGCCGCCGGGAATTTCGAGCGTGCGCCGGCGCGTTCGAGCGCCGAGGCGAGGCGCTTCGACACCGGCGGGAGCACGGCGAGCGCCATCGCGATCCACGTGGACCACGCGAGCCATGCCGGCAGGAAGCGCTGGCTGGTCAGCCCCCACAGCCACGTGCCCGGGACGAACGTGAGCGCGCCGCGCCCCAGAACGCAGGCGATCGCCCATGCCCACACCGCGCGCCGGGCCGCGGCTGCGCTCATCTCACTTCTTCGCCATGGCCTGCTTCGCAAAGGTCGAGAGCACCATCGCCAGCGTATCGGGCTGGTCGCTCGCCATCAGCACGGCGCTGTTGGCGATCCGGCGCGGCGGGTGGCTCGCGGGGTCCTCCCAACCCAGCTCCTTGCCGATGACCGCCCAGTCCTTGTCGGGCGGGAACCGCTTGTCGCTCATCACCACCAGCACGGGAGTCTTGAGGTTCTTGACCGTGCGCGTCGCGTCGGCGTCGAGCAGACGACGCAGGTACGCCTTGATCGTAACCGGCGGCACCTGCGCCACCATCGCCTGGACCTGCACGCCCTGCGCCGAGTCGCGTCCCATGCGCGAGAAGATCATGCTCGTCACCTGGTCGTAGTTCTGCTCCATGTACTCCAGGAACTGCTTCTTCTGCTGGTCGTCGATCGGGAGCGGCGACTTGAGCACGACATCGATCAGCACCAGGCCCTTCTGATGCTCGGGGTGCGCGCCCGCCGACATGAGTGCGAGCAGCGCGCCCACGCCCTGTCCGACCACGACCGTGCTCTCGGGGTGCTGCTTCGCGACGACCAGGTCGAGCGCCTCGGCGGCCGCTTCGAGCGAGAACGGATCGGGCAGCGGACTTTCGCCATGGCCGGGCAGATCGACCATCACCACGTGGTAGTTCGAGAGCAGCTTGCGCGCGGTCGGCATCCAGCCGAGGCGCGCGCCGCCCAGACCGTGCACCAGCACCAGCGTCGGACCGCGCCCGAACTCGGTGACGCGAAGCGTGACTGGCGGCGTGATCGCCGCCGCGGCCAGCGACGCGGCCAGCGTGAAGCCGCACAGCGTGAGCGCAACCTTCATGGATCGTGTGTTCAATGTGACCCTCCGTAGTGGCCTTGGAAACGGGCGCGATCTTACTCGCGATCTTCGTGCTTGCGTTACTGCACGTATGTGCAGTAGCCTGCTGCTCGCCAGGTCCCTATGCGACTCGAAACCATCGATGAAGCCGTCCCCGTGCGCGCCGACTTCCAGGGCGGCGCCGTCACCCCGCTGGCGTTCCGCCGCGGGGGGCGCGAGCACCGGATCGTCCGCGTCAACGCGCGCTGGATCGATCGGGCGCCGCGGCATCCGTACTTCTTTTTCTCGGTGACCGACGAAAGCGGCGACGTCTACCAGCTACAGCTGCAGAGCGGAGACCTGGTGTGGCGGCTGGACTCGGTAACCCTGGAGGGCTGATGACGCCCCGTTCGACACCGCGGCGCCGGGCGGGGCGCAACGCGCGCCTCTCCCCTCTGCGACGCACTCGATGGCACCCGCAGAAGCAGAGCAAGGCGCCGCGGTGATGGACGAAGTCTCCGGGAGCGGTGCTGTGCCCGACGCCGGAATCGCGGGGATTACCGGGCCCGGCGGCGCAGCCCGCTCCGGAGAAATATCCGCCGCCGAGGCGGAGCGCGATGACGCGCCCGCACGCGACGACGCGATGCGCCCCGAGCGCTTGGTCCTGCACGTGGACATCGATGCGTTCTTCGCCGCGATCGAGCAGCAGCGCGATCCGCGCCTGGCCGGCCGCCCGGTGATCGTGGGCGCGGGCGTCATCGCCTCGTGCTCGTACGAGGCGCGGCGCTTCGGCCTCAAGGCCGGCATGCCGCTTTCCGAGGCCACGCGGCTGTGCCCCGATGCCGTGATCGTCGAGGGCCACGCGCAGGTATACCGCTGCTTCGCCGGGGAGATCTTCGCGCGGTGCCGCGAGATCTCCCCGGCGGTCGAGACCTATCTCGACGAGGCGTACTGCGATCTCAGCGGCACCGTGCGCCTGCACGGCGACCCGCTGCTCGCGGTTGCGGCGCTCAAGCGCGACATCCGCGCCGCGACCGGGCTTGGCGTGACCTGCGGGCTCGGGCCCAACCGCATGCTCGCAAAGCTGATCGGCAAGACGGTCAAGCCCGATGGCCTGGCGCGCATCCAGGCGCACGACGCGCACGCGTTTCTCACCGCGCGCCCGATCGAGCAGCTCGCGGGCGTGGGCCACTCGCACGCGCGCACGCTGCGCTCGATGAACCTCAACACCATCGGAGACCTGCGCGCGCTGCCGGCCGACACGCTGGAAGCGCTGTTCGGCGCGCCGGGGCGGCTGCTCCACCAGCGCTGCCGCGGCCTCGACACCGCGGTGGTGAGTGAGCGTGAGGTGCCGCTCACCCTCTCGCGCGAGACCTCGTTCCACCGCGACACCGCCGAGCGCGTCGAGATCGAGGGCATGCTCGAATACCTCGCCTCGCGCGCCTGCCGCGCGGCGCGCGATCTCGGATTGCGCGCGCGCACCGTGTCGCTGCGGCTGCGCTACACCGACGGCGAGAGCGCCGAGCGGGCGCGCTCGCTCGCCATGCCGAGCGACGCCGATCCGGCGGTGGTCGATCTGACGCGCACGCTGCTCGCGCAGCTCTTCACCCGGCGCGTCGCGCTCCACGCGGTCGGCGTCACGCTTTCCTCGTTCACGCGCACCGGCGTCGAGCAGGGGTCCCTGTTCGACGAGCCCGAGGCCGGCCGCCAGGCCGCGCTGTACCACGCGTTCGACGTGGTGCGGGAAGCGTACGGGCACGGCGTGCTGGTGTCGGGCCACGCGTTGCACCTCAAAGGTCGGCTGGAAGAGGATCGCCACGGCTTCGTGCTGCGCACCCCGTCGCTTACCCGCTAGCCCATCCCCACTCCCCTTTTCGGAGGCCCCGCATGCAACCCTCGACGTTCCTCGGACTGCGCACCGTCATCTATCCGGTCGCCGACCTCGCGAAGGCAACCGCCTGGTATCGCGTGGTGTTGGACATCGATCCCTATTTCGACGAGCCGTTCTACGTCGGCTTCAACCTCGGCGGCTTCGAGCTGGGCCTCAATCCCGACGAGGGCGCGCCGCCGTCCGGAGTGGGTGGCGCAGTCGCCTATTGGGGTGTCGAGCGCATGGCCACAGCGTGGCCGCGTCTGCTCGCGCTCGGCGCGACGTCGGTGAGCGAGCCGCAGGACGTCGGCAGCGGCATCTTCGTGGCCACGGTGCGCGACCCGTTCGGCAATCTGATCGGCGTGATCGAGAACCCGAATTTCCCGAACACCGCCTAGAGCCGCGATCGTGCGAAGCGGTCCGGGACGTCGCGGGCGAGCCGGGTCCGGGGCCATTTCGCGGCTCGACCCGCGCTCACGCGAAGGGGGCGACGTGCCGATAATGAGCCATCATGACCTCCCCCGCTCCGCTTCGCCCGAGTCGCGCGCCGCTGCTGGTGCGCCTGTTCACGGCACCGCTTACACCCGCCCAGGTGGAGCGCCGGGCCCGCCAGACGCTGCGCCCGGCGCTCCAGCTGATGGTCGTGCTCGTGCCGGTAGCGCTGCTGAGCTGGCTCGGCTACGTCGCCTTCGACCTGTGGTCGCAGGTGCCGCCATCGCTGGCCCCGCGCCACCGCGCCGAGGCGCTGTGCTTCGCGCTCGCGCATCCCGACCTGGTGACCGGGGAGCGCTTCCAGCCGCCGATGCGGATCGAGCCGAGCGCGGCGATGATGCGCGACCGGTTCACTCCCGAGACGCCCGCCGCGGTGGCACTGCGCAACGTGATGCATCTCGACGAGAGCATGGTGATCCGCGAGTGGCACCGCCGGGCGGGCGACTTCGACGTGACCTGCCTGTGGCTGCGCCTGCCGGCCGGCAGCGGCGCGGGAGAGGGATCCGCGGGCGAAGCGCGCCACTGGCTGGTGCTGAGCTGGATGGAGGACGGCGACCTGGCGGTGTGCAACTTCCGCTTCGCGGGCTCGGGCTACAGTCTCTCGGATCAGGAGCGCATCTGGGGCCAGCGGCTGGTGAACCGCGTGCTGGTCACCGACAACTTCCGGGCTGGCGTGCTGCCGGCCGTGCGCCTGCGCGGCGCGCGCGACGGCACCATGCCGGTGTTCGGCCCTCCCTCGGCGCGCTGAGCGAACGCGGGAGCGCGCGCTCCCGATCAGGCGGGCTTCGGCCCGTCGGGACGGTCCGCCAGACAGATCAGGGTCTGCGTGCCGAACGCGCAGCGGCTCGATCGCCCATCCTTCTCGACCACGACCTCGAGCGTGCACACGGTCAGCGTCCGCCCCGAGCGCATGACCGATCCGGTCGCGATCAGGCGCGTGCCGTCGGCGGGCGCCAGCAGGTGCATGTGGTACTCGACGCTCAGCACCGAGGATCCTTCGGGCATGAGCGTGTAGCCCGCGTAGCCGCCCGCGCTGTCGGCGATGGTGCCCACGATCCCGGCGTGGAAGTAGCCATGCTGCTGGGTCAGATCCTCGCGGAACGGCAGCTCGATTGCGACCACGCCGGGCTCGACGCGGGTCAGCCAGGCCCCGAGCAGTCCCATGATGCGCTGGCGCTCGAAACTGTCGCGCACGCGCTTCGCGTATCCGGGATCGCGCGGCTGGAATCCGCTCATCGGGCGCTCCGTCGTCAGGGTGAGGATCGTGCGCGGGCGCGGCACGGCGCACGGCGGGCGCATGCTAGCACCGGCGGCGCGCGCGAAGCAGCCTCGCGATGAGCCGGTTCACGCCTCTGCGCGTGCGCTCGCACGGCTCGCTGCTCGAGGGCACCGCCTCGCCCGAGGCGCTGGTGACGCGCGCGCTCGAGTACGGCTGCAGCGCACTCGCGCTCACCGACCGCGACAACCTGTACCTCGCGATCCGCTTCTGGAAGGCGGCCCGCGCCGAGGGACTGACGCCGCTGCTGGGCGCCGAGCTGACCGCGGGCGAGCGCGACGCGCCCGGGCAGCGTGCCGCGCTGCTGCTGCCGCTCGACCGGCGCGGGTATGCGCGGCTGTGCGCGCTGCTCACCGCGCGGCACCTCGATGCGGACTTCGATCTGGTCACCGCGCTCGGCGAAGGCGCCGCCGGTCTCCTTGTGAGCGTCGTGACTCCGGCGCTCGCCGCGGCGCTGCGGGCCGCCGGCATGCCGGCGGCCGCCTCTGCTCGCGGCGCCGGGCCCGCCGGCGGCCTGTGGCTCGGCGTGCGCGGGCTTCCGCACGAGCGCACCCGGCTCGCCGAGCGGCTGGATGCGGCGCGCGCGCTCGGTGTGCCGGCGGTCGCGACCGGCGACTGCGTGATGCTCGAGCCGCGCGATCGCGAGGGACACGCGATCGCGGTGACCGCGGCGCGCGGCGAGCTGCTCGAGCGCATGCCGCCAGCGGCGTTCGCCGCTCGCGAGGCGTGGCTCGCCTCGCCCGCCGAGTGGACGCGGCGCGTGCGCGCGCTGTGCTCGGGCGCCGGAAGGCCCGAAGCGGCCGACATGCTGCTCGCCCACAACCACGAGCTGGCCGCGCGCTGCCGGCTCGAGCTCGAGCTGGGCACGCCGATCTTCCCGCGCCATCCCGACATCGACGGCGAGGGCGGCCTGGCGCGGCTCGAGCGCGTCGGGCGCGAAGGGCTGCGCCGACGCTACGGCAGCGATGATCCGCGCGCCGGCCGCCGCGTGCGCGACGCGCGGGAGCGTCTCCGCGAGGAGCTGACGATGATCGAGCGCATGGGCTTCACCGACTACTTCCTGCTGGTCGCCGAGATCGTGGGCTTCGCGCGCGCGCGCGGCATCCCGAGCGTGGGCCGCGGCTCGGGCGCGAGTTCGATCGTGGCCTACGTGCTCGGCATCACCAACGTGGACCCGATCCGCTACGGGCTCTGCTTCGAGCGCTTCCTCAATCCCTCGCGCCGCGATTGTCCCGACCTCGACATCGACCTGTGCTGGAAGCGCCGCGACGAAGTGATCGCACACGTGTACGACGCGTACGGCCACGATCGAGTCGCGATGATCTCGACCCACGCCACGCTCGGGGCGAGATCGGCGTTCCGCGAAACCGCCAAGGCGCTCGGCGTGCCCAACGCGCGCGTGAACGCGCTGGCGCGGCGCGTTCCGCGCGACCTGGAGCCGCCGTACCGCGAACACCTGCAGGCGCTGCCGCACGCGCGCGACGTGGACTGGCGCGAGCCGACGCTGGCGCGCGCGCTGGCGCTGGCCGAGCGACTGTCGGGCGCGCCGCGGCACCTGTCGGTCCATTCCGGTGGCGTGGTGATCGCGGATCGGCCGCTCACCCACTACGTGCCGCTCGAACGCGCCGCCAAGAACGTGGTGGTCACCCAGTTCGAGATGCGCGCGATCGAAGCCATCGGGCTGGTCAAGATGGACCTGCTCGGTAACCGCGCGCTCACCGAGATCGGGGAATGCATCGAGCTGGTGGCGCGCCATCGCGGCGTCACGGTGGATCCGGACCGTGTGCCCGACGATGATCCGATGACCGCGGCGCGGGTCTGCTCGGGCGACACCCTCAACTGCTTCCAGCTCGAATCGCCGGCGATGCGCCACCTGCTGCGCATGTTGCGCGCGCGGAACCTCGAGGACGCCATCGCCGCGGTCGCCCTGATCCGGCCCGGGCCCGCCGGCTCATCGGGGGTCGAGGGGAGCGACCGCAACACCAAGGAGACATTCTGCCGGCGCCAGCGCGGCCTCGAGCCCGCAGCCTATCTACACCCGCGCCTCGAGCCGGTGCTGCGCGACACCCACGGCCTCATGCTCTACGAAGAGGACGTGCTGCGCGCCGCGGCGGCGATGACGAACCTCACCCTCGCCCAGGGCGACGACCTGCGCCGCGCGATCGGGCATGCGAGCGGCGACGAGGAGTTCCGCGCGCTGGAGCGCGGGTTCGTCGGGCACTGCGCGCACGCCGGGGTCAACGAGGCCAGTGCGCGCGCGGTATGGCGCGACCTCACCCGGTTCGCCGCGTACGCGTTCTGCCGCGCACACGCCGCGGGCTACGGCACGCTGGGCTGGCAGACCGCGTATCTCAAGAGCCACTTCCCGACCGAATACGCGGTCGCGATCCTCAACCATCACGCCGGGATGTATCCGACCTGGGTGCACGTCGAAGACCTGCGCCGCCACGGCGTCGAGTTCCGCGCCCCGTGCGTGAACCGCTCGGAGTGGGACACGACGCTCGAGGTGGCCCAGGACGAGCTCCGGGGGCCGCAGCCGGGGCATGCCTTCGGGGTGCGCCCGAGTCGCCCGGCAGCTCCGGGGGTCGCAGCCGGGGGGGTGGCGCGCGGGGGGGCCCCGGGGGCCCGGGGCCCCGGGGGGGGGGCGGGGGGCGGGGGGGAGCGGGCGGGGCCGGGGAGG
>JANMQY010000096.1:0-8826 GCA_031370785.1 Candidatus Eiseniibacteriota bacterium
CCGCTCGTGCTCGCGGTGGCGCGGCTCTTTCAGGAGAAGGGAATTCAGCACCTGCTGCGCGCCTGGCCGCGGGTGCTGGATCGCCTTCCGGACGCGCGCCTCGCCATCGTCGGGGACGGCGGCTATCGAGCGACGCTCGAAGCCCAGGCGGCATCGCTCGGGCTCGCACGCGTGCGCTTCACCGGCACCGTCCCGCTCGAGGCGCTGCCGGCGATGTACGCGGCGTGCGACCTGTTCGTGAATCCCACCGTCCGGATCAACGGCTACGACCTCACGATTCTGCAGGCGATGGCCGCCGCACGCGCGGTCGTGGTCTCGGACATCGGAAGCGTTCCGACCGCGGTTGCCGACGGCATCGATGGTGTTCTCGTGCCGCCCACCAACTCGGTCGCTCTCGCCGCGGCGATCGCCACGCTGCTCCAGGATCCGGCGCGCCGGGCGGCCCTGGGCGAAGCGGCGCGTCGCACCGTGATGGAGCGCTTCAGCGTCGAGGCGATGATCGAGGGCACGCTCGCGGTCTATCGTGCGGCGCGCGCCGCGGTCGCGAGCGTTCCACCGGCGCCCGCGCCTTTGCGCGCGGAGCAGGCGTGAGCGCGCGCGCCCGGCTTCTGGCGTGGCTCGCCGGCACGCCGCTCGATCCGCTGTGGATCGCCAGGCGCTCGCTGCGGCGCGAGCTCGCGCGTGCCGCGCCTCACGGCCGCGGGCGCTTGCTCGACATCGGCTGCGGGGTCAAGCCCTACCGCGCGATGTTTGCGGGCGTTACTTCGTACCTCGGCATCGAGCGCCCGGGCACGCTCTCGAAGAGCGCGGTGGTGGACGTGTATGCCGATGCGCTCGGCCTGCCGTTCCGCGCTGCTTCCTTCGACACCGTGCTGTGCAGCGAAGTGCTCGAGCACGTGCCCGAGCCATCGCGGCTGTTCGCGGAGGCGGTGCGCGTGATGAAGCCGGGGGCCGTGTTCATCCTCAGCACGCCGCAGACCTGGGGCCTTCACGAGGTGCCTTTCGACTTCTACCGCTTCACCCGCTACGGTCTCGAGCACCTCGCGCGCGCCGGCGGCCTCGAAGTGGTCGAGATCCGCTCGACGTGCGGCACATTCGCCATGGTGGGACAGCGGCTGGCTTCGTTCTTCTTCTACGCGACGGGCGCATACCGATTTGCGCCGCTCAATCTGCTGATGCGCTTTCCGCTCGCCCTCGGCCAGATCGTCGCGGTCGCGCTCGACGAGCTGTGCGGGCGCCGCGGCGACACGCTCGACAACGTAATGGTGGCGAAGGCCCGCGCGTGACGACCGCGGAACCGGCGCCCGCAACGTTCGCGCAGAGGGTGGGGCGCGGTCTGGTGTGGAACCAGATGAGCCGCGTGGTCGAGCTCGGATCGGCGTACATCGCCTCGGTACTGGTGGCGCGCGCGCTCGGTCCGGTCGCGTTCGGCACCTATTCGGTCGCGCTGTCGCTGGTCACGTTCACCTACTTCGCGACCTCGCTCGGGCTCAACGAAGTGCTGAACGTGCACGTCCCGCGCCTAGCGGCGACGCCGGGGCGAGTCCCGTTCCTGCTGCGCGCGTTGCTGCGCCTGCGCGTCGGGATCGCGCTCGGACTGGCGGCCGCGATGTTCGTGCTGGCCGGCCCGATCGCCGCGCTGTGGCGCGACCCGGCACTCGCGCCGGTGTTGCGGGTGGGCGCGCTCTACGCGTTCTTCTACAACGTCTCGCTGGTGCTCGAGTACTTTCTGGTCGGTTCGCTGCAGCTGCCGCGGGTCTCGCGCGTGCGCATCGGCGTTCAGCTCGTGAACCTCGCGGCCGCGGCCGCCGCGCTGCGCTTTCACTGGACCGCGCCGACCCTGTTCCTCGTCATGGCTTCGAGTGCGGCACTCGGCGTGGCCTGGCTCACATGGGGCGCGCGCGACGCACTGCGCGCACCGGGCCAGGCGTTCGATCTCAAGCCGCTCGCCCGGTTCGGGCTGACGCTGTGGGCGTCCAACTTCGTGAACTTCTTCCTCGGGCGCCAGGCCGACGTGCTGCTGATCGGCTTCTTCCGCCCGGGCACAGATGAGGCCGGCTGCTACAGCGCGGCTTCCCTGCTTGCGATGCTGTGCGCGAGCGGGCTCCTGATGGGGAGCGAAGGCGTTTCGCTCGCAGCGTTCTCCGAGCTGGAGCGGCGGGTGGACCGCGCCGGCCTCGGCCGGCTGTGGTCGCTGCACCTCAAGATGGATGTGCTGCTCAGCCTGCCGCTGCTGGTGTTCGGTGCGAGGTTCGCGGGCGACATCGTACACGCGCTGTATGACACGCGGTTCGCGAGCGCGGCACCGATGATGCTGGCCTACACCCTCGCATGGATGCTCGTTCGCGTGACCGGAGGCGGCACCAACATGACGGTGCTCTACGCGATGGAGGATCCGCGCGTGCCGCTGCTCATCTACGGAGCGAGCGGGACCCTCAACCTGATCGTGAACCTGTTCCTCGTGCACCGTTTCGGGGCGGCGGGCGCGGTGATGGGAACCGGGCTCTCAATGATTGGCTCTTCGCTGGCTTCGGGCCTGATCGTGATGCGCCGCACCGGTGCGTTCTTTCCGTTCGCCTTCGCGCTCAAGGTGCTGATGGCCAGCGTTGTAGGCGTATTGCTCGCGTATGCGTTGCCGCGGCCCGGCGGGGTTCTCGGCGTGGCGCTGGCCGGAGCGGTGTCGATCGTGGTATGCGTAGCGCTGCTGCGCCTGCTGCGCCCGCTGCACGACGATGACCGCCGTCTGCTGGTGCGTCTCAACCCGCGCCTGCAGGCGCTGGTCGCGCGACTCTAGGGGCAAACGTGGACCCGGTGCCGTTCAACGCTCTGGCGGTGCAGGACGCGCCGCTCAAGGACCAGCTCATCGCCGCGGTCGCGCGCGTCGTCGAGCGCGGCTGGTACGTGCTGGGCGAGGAGCTGGCGGCGTTCGAGCACGCGTTCGCTCCGATCGCTGGCTGCACCGAGGCGGTCGGAGTCGGAAATGGAACCGATGCGCTGCGTCTCGCGCTCCAGGCGGTGGGAGTGGGCGCCGGCGATGAAGTGGTCACGGTCTCGCACACCGCGACGTTCACGGCGCTCGCGATCTCGATGCTCGGCGCTCGCCCGGTGTTCTGCGATATCGATGCGCGCACCTTTACCATGGACCCGGTGGGGCTAGACGCCGTGCTCAGCTCGCGCACCAGGGCGATCGTGCCGGTGCATCTCTACGGGCAGCCCGCCGCGCTCGATGAGATCGTGGCCCTCGCGAGCCTGCGCGGCGTCCCGGTCGTCGAGGATTGCGCGCAGGCGCACGGCGCGCTCTACGCAGGGCGACCGGTCGGCTCGTTCGGCGCGTGCGCGGCGTTCTCGTTCTATCCGACCAAGAATCTGGGTGCGCTCGGCGATGGCGGCGCGGTCACGACCTCCGATCCGGAGCTGGCGGCGCGGGTGAGAAGGCTGCGCAACGGCGGACAGGGGGAGCGCAACCGGCACGTGGAGCGCGGCGTGAACAGCCGGCTCGACGAAGTGCAGGCCGCGGCGCTTTCGGTGAAGCTGACCCGGCTCGATGCGGCGACCACCGAGCGACGTGTGCTGGCCGCGGTCTACGACCAGAGCCTCAAGGGCGTGACGCTGCCGCTCGAGGCCGAGGGCCGTCGCCACGTCTACCACCTGTACGTGATCCGGCACCCGCGCCGCGACGCGCTCGCCGAGCACCTGAAGGAGCAGGAGATCGGAACCCAGATCCACTACCCGATTCCGGTGCACCGCCAGCCCGCCTACGTGGAGCTCGGGATTCCAGACGGCACGCTGCCCGAGACCGAGCGCGCCGCGGCCGAGGTGCTGTCGCTGCCGCTGTTCCCGGGGCTCACCTCCGCGCAGCAGCGGCGCGTGATCGAAGCGGTGAATGCCTTTACCACCGTCGCGAGCGACTCCTAGCGTGAAGCCGCCGAAGATCGCAATGATCGTCCCGTCACTCGCGGGCGGAGCGCCGGGCCTCGAAGCCGACGCGAAAACGCAGACGTTCGTTCCCGACGAGGTGATCGTGGTCGACGGCGTCCGGCCCAACGGCCGCGCGCGCAATGTTGGTGCACGCCGGACCGACGCCGCGGTGTTCGTGTTCGTGGATGACGACGCGCGGCTCGGCGACCCCCAGGTAATCGAGAACCTGGTGAGGCCGTTGATCGAGGACGAGAGCATCGGGATCACCGGCTCGGCGAAGCTCATTCCGCCCGACGCACCGGCGTTCCAGAGGCGCGTTGCGCGCGAGGTGCCGCGCATCGAGCACCCGGTGGTCGAGACCGCGCTCGAGACCAACCCGCCGCTCGACCGGCACGGCTATTGCGAGATCACTACCACCTGCGCGGCGATGAGGCGCGATGTGTGGGAGCGGGCCGAGGGCTTCGACGAAAAGCTGGTCCGCGGAGTCGATCCCGATTTCTTCCGTCGGGTGCATCGCCTGGGATTCCGGCTGGTCCTGGTACCGCACACCTGGGTGTGGCATCCGGCGCCTGCGAACATGCGCGCGCTGCTGCGCAAGCACTTCTACTACGGCCTGGGATTCTCGCAGGAAGTGCGCGGCGATCCACCGCGCGGCGGCTGGCGCTACCTGCACACTCCGCTTCACGCGGCCGCCTACCTGCTGGTGCGCCTCGGGTGGATCATCCCCAGCACCTTCATTCCATGGTCGTTCTCGGACCCACGCTGGCGACTCTCGTTCCGTCCGGTCGGAGCGCTGGCCTCGTTCGCTTCGGCGGTCGGCTACGTCTGGGGCTGGTATTTCGACGCGCCGAAGGAGTAGCGGCGGCCGCTTCCGGGAACTCCGCGAGCAGCGTTCGGGGTAGAATGTTGGCCTTGCCCCGAGGAGATCTTCCGATGAAAGCCGCGATCCGCTTCGTCACCGCCATTGTCGTGCTCGCCGCCTGCGTCGTGCTCGGCGTGGGGTGCTCGAAGAACAGAGCCGCCCCTACCGGCCTGCTGCCCATGTTCATCGGAGTCCCGGAGAATCTCCCACCCGCAGCGAACTCGCCGGCGGGCGCGCTGCGTCTGTTCCAGTACTGCTGGAGAAACCGCGATGTGAATCAGTACGCGTCGATGTTCACGGACGACTTCTGCTTCAAGTGCAGTGCGCGAGACTCGGCGGGTTCCGGATCTGGATGCGACTTCGGACGTGGCGATGAATTACAGATGGCAGAACACCTGTTCGAGGCAGGTACGGCAACGGATCCACCGGCGAGCAGCATCAGGTTCGACTACACCTCGGATCTGGTCGCGACCCCTGATCCACGCCCCGGCAAGGATCCCGGTTGGCACAAGCAGATTCGCGCTCAGGCGCTGTTGCGTATCGACGTCGAGGACCGCAGCAACGAGATCAAGGGGCCGGGCCTGTTCTACCTCGTGCGCGGCGATTCCGCCTCGATCCCGCCCGACCTCGTTGTCCGCGGGTTCGCTCCGGATCCGAACCGCTGGTACATCGAAGCCTGGCAGGATGAAACCACGCCGGAGTCGGGACGGCCTGCCGCAGCAACACCGGCCCACCCGCTGCCGACGCGAAACTTCACCTGGTGCGATCTCAAGACGCAATACCGGTAGTCGATCGTATCGAGCTCCTCCGAAAAGTCTCGTCTCGCGCGCCAGAGCTCGTCTCGATCACCCTTTTCCTGCTTCCAGCTTGCGTTTCCGGCGCTCTCGCCTATACTGCCCGGCCGCTAACCTCTGCCCAGGACAAACCCGGGCGCCGGACAGAAAGGAGCCCGACCATGGGCCTGATTCAGAAGTTCGAGGCTGCACAGCTCAAGGTCGATCGGCCCGACCTGCGACCCGGCGACACCGTCGAAGTCTCGGTGCGCGTGATCGAAGGCGACAAGGAGCGGCAGCAGAAATTCCGAGGCGACGTGATCAACGTGCGCGGCGCTGGACTCAAGAAGACCTTCACCGTGCGCAAGATCAGCGAAGGCGTCGGCGTCGAGAGAACCTTCCCGTTCCACAGCCCGTCGCTCGCCGAGATCAAGCTGCTGCGCCATTCCAAGGTGCGCCGCGCGAAGCTGTTCTACCTGCGCCACAAGAAGGGCAAGTCCGCGAGACTCACCGTGAAGAAGCCCACCGGAGACGCTGCCGAGTAAGCCATGGCCGAGGCCTGGCGCCGACTCGCGCGCGCCGAAGCCCAGTTCGCGGGCGACGGAGTGACGCTCGCGGGAGTGGATGAGGCGGGCCGCGGCCCGCTCGCCGGACCGGTCGTCGCAGCGGCGGTGGTGCTCCATCCCGGCGGACGCTGGAAGGGCCTCAACGACAGCAAGCAGATGGCGCGCGAGGCGCGCGAAGAGCTCTACGCCCGGGTCCGAAGCGAGGCCCGGGCTTTTGCATGGGCGGTGATCGGGCAGCGCGCGATCGACCGCTACAACATCCGCGCGGCGAGCCTCGAAGCGATGCGCCGCGCGATCACGCGCCTCCGCCTGTCGCCGACGGTGGTGCTGGTCGACGGATGCGACACGGTGCCGGGGCTGCACTGCGCGCAGCACGCCGTGGTGGACGGCGATGCGCGGATGCTCTCCATCGCCGCCGCGTCGGTGCTCGCCAAGGTGGTCCGTGACCGGATCATGGAGAGACTGGACACGGTCTGGCCGCAATACGGCTTCGCGCGCCACAAGGGCTACGGAACGCCCGAGCATCTCGAGGCGATCGCGCTTCACGGACCCTGCGCGCTCCACCGCTACTCGTTCTCGCCGGTGTGTGTGCAGACGCTCCCACTCGGCTAGACTCGCCACGCCCCTGGAACCCGCTCCCGCGAAGGCAAGGGGTTGTTCCATGGGAATCGCAGGCAATCACGGTGCGGCGGGCGAAGCCCTCGCCGCGGCTTATTTCGAGCTGATCGGTTGCCGGGTCGCGGCGCGTAACACGAAGCTCGCCGGTGTCGAAATCGATCTACTGATCGAGGACGGCCGCACGGCGGTGGTGGTCGAGGTGAAGACGCGCACCCGCGCCGACTACGGCGGCGCCGCGCTGGCGGTGGACGCGGCCAAGCGCGAGCGGCTCAAGCGCGCGGCGCGCGTGCTCGCGCAACAGGGTGCAACGCGGGTGCGAATCGACGTGGCCGCGGTCGAACTCACCGTGGACGGTGTGGCGCTGCGCCATTACCGCAACGCAGTCAGCGATTGAGGTGGTTGGGACGATGGTGCAGGTGCCCCGAATCGGCAGGCTTCGCATTCCGGCGCGGCTCACGCAGCGCTGGCGGGCGCGCATCCGCGCGCAGCGCCGGTGGTGGCGTCGCCAGTGGCGTGAGGACGCGGGCGGCGAGGTGATGTTCCCGAGCGTCGGCGCGGGCGTGGTCGCGGTCGAGACGCTCGCCGGAGGCGTGCGCGAGGGCGGCCCGCGGATCGCGATCCTGCACGCGACCGCCGGCAGTGGGCACAAGCGCGCGGCGCAGGCACTCGCCGCCGCGATCGGCGAGCGCGATCCGCTGGTCACGGTGCGCGAGGTGGACACGCTGGTGTTCGCTTCGACGCTCTATCGCGGCACCTATGCGGCCTCGTACAACGCGATGGCCGCGCGCGCGCCCGCGCTGTGGGGAGCGCTCTACCACTCGTGGGCGCTTGCTTCGGTCAATCGCGGCACCGCGCCGGTGCGGCTCGCGATGGATCGCCTGAACCTGCGCCGGCTGGTGCGCGTGCTCGAGCGCGAGAGTCCCGACGCCGTGGTGTGCACGCACTTCCTTCCGGTCGAGGCGCTCTCGCCCAGGCGCGGGCGCGGCCGCCTGCGCGTGCCGCTCTACTGCGTGATCACCGACTTCACCGCGCATCCATTCTGGGCGTTCCCGCACGTCGATCGCTACTTCGTCGCCAGCGACCGCGTCGCGCAGGAGCTGGCCGGTCACGGCGTGGCGCGCGAACGCATCGAGGTGACCGGCATCCCGGTCGATCCCTCGTTCGCGCGTCCGATCGGACGCGATGCCGCGCGCGCGCGATTCGGGCTTTCGCCCCGCGAGCCCGTCGTGCTGGTGATGGGCGGTGGAGGCGGGGTCGGGCCGCTGGCCGAACTCGCCGGCCGGCTGGCCGCACTCGCGCTCGAGCCACGCGTGGTCGTGGTATGCGGCACCAACGAGAAGCTGCGCGCCGCGGTCGATGCGCTTCCCGCCGCGCGCGCCGGACGTATCACGACGCTCGGCTACACTCACGAGGTGGATGCGCTGATGGAGGCGTGCGACGTGGTGGTGAGCAAGGCCGGTGGCCTCACCTGCTCGGAGGCGCTGATCAAGCGCGTTCCGCTCGTCGTGTTCCGGCCGACTCCGGGGCAGGAGGTGCGCAACACCGAATACCTCGAAGCCGGCGGCGCCGCGCTTCACGCCGATTCGATCGCCGAGGTCGAAGCCACCGTCGGTCGCTGGCTCTCGGACCCCGCCGCTCGCGAACGCGTGCGCGAAGCCGCCGGAAAGCTCGCCCGCCCCGATGCCGCGGCGCGCATCGCCGAGCGCGTACTCGGCGCAATCGTCACGACCACGGCACGCAGCGCGTAGCCTTCGCGACTCACGTCCGTTACGAAGTCGCATGTGCGACTCGACGGGCGGAAGGCGGCGCGAGGCCACGCAGCGCGACGCGCACGCGCTCTTCGAGCGGAGCCTCCGGGATGTGCGTGCAGAGCGCGGCCCCTCGGCGAGCTTCCTCGGCGCTGAACCGGAGCCCGCGAAGCCAGGGAATGAGGTCGCTCGCTGCTATTGCAGCAGCCTGCGCTCGCGCCTTCGCCGCAGCTTCAGACTGCGCCTGCTCCTTCTGAGCCAGCGCCTCCTTCCGAGCCGCCGCCACGCGCCGAGCCTCCTGCCGCTTTTCATGCATGAACCCGGCGCCGAACGTGCAGTCG
>JANMQY010000124.1:0-38366 GCA_031370785.1 Candidatus Eiseniibacteriota bacterium
CCCAGCACGGCCCGGTGCGCGTCGGCCTGTACGATCTCACGGGCCGAGTGGTACACACGTTCGTGGACAACGTGCTGGACGCCGGGGACTACCGCTTCCAGGTCGATCTCGGCCATCTCAACGCGGGCATCTACTTCCTCAAGCTGTGGACCCCCCAGGCCACGCGCCACGAAAAGCTCGTCCTCATGCGGTGAGATGGAGCGACCCTGCGTCAAGGCGATAATGGAGAAGGCCAGGCGCTTCGACGACGAGTCACGCTGACATTCGAGGCAAAGCCGCAGGACTGTGATCCGTCGGGAGGGTTCGCCCCCCAGGAAGGTTGGCGCCGCGGGCGGATGCAGCACCGCCCATGTTCACGCGCCATGGCCACGATGGTGCCCGCCTCGCTCATCCGCCGATAGCGCGCACACAACGCTCCTGCGCACGGTCTGCGATTGCAAGCACCCGCGCCGGTTGACCCTCGCGGCGCGCTCGCAAGGTCGCACAGATCGCGGGCCGGTGTCGGTGGTGCCATGCCGTCTCGACCAGCAGGCGTCGCACGTGACGGTTCCCGACTTGGTGATCGAGCCGCAACGTTCACGTTCGCCACTCGAGCTCTCGCTCGGCATCAGCCCCACCGAGGCCAAGCTCAACGCCCAGATTGCACAGGAGATCTACACGCTTCCGAATCAAGGCGGGGCTCACGCAGAAGCAGCTCGCGGCGCTGGTGACCGACTCGGTGATTTCGCGCCTCGAAGACGCAGACTATGCCGGGCACTCGCTCAAGATGCTGCAGCGGATCAGCGTGGCCCTCAACCGGCGGCTCGAGATTCACCTCGTGCCGCTGCGCGCGCAGCGCAAGATTCGGGCGTAGCTACCCGCAAAACGGCGCAAGCTCACTTTGAGCCCGCCGCTCGCCCAGCAACGGTCCCCGATGACCACGCCCACTGGAAGTTGAACCCTCCCAGTCTCCCCTCGACATCCAGGATCTCCCCGCACAGGAACACTCCCGGCGCCTTACGCGATTCGAGCGTGCTCGGATTCACCTCGGAGAGCGTGACGCCGCCCGCGGTGACCTCGGCCTTCTCGTAGCCGAGCGTACCGGTCACGGGCAGCTCGCGCTCGAGAAGCTGCGAGAACAGCGCGTCGCGCGTTTCCTTGTTGACCTGAGCGATCGGTCGCCTGGAATCGACGCCGCATTCGCGCGCCAGCTCGTTCGCAATGCGTTCGGGCACCCAGGTGCGGAGGTGGGTTCGCACGGTGCGCTGGGAATCGCTCGCCACGTAGTCGAACCAGTCGCGAAACAATTTCTCGGGCGTCCATCCGGGCGCGAAGCTCGCGGTGACCTTGCGTTCGCCCTCTCCCTCCGCGCGCAGCCAGTGCCGCGAGAGATCGAGCGCGGCGGGCCCGGAGTATCCGAAGTGCGTGAACAGGAATGACCCGCGTGTGGTGAAGGTCTTCTTCCCCGCGATGCGCAACGTCAGCTCGAGCGGCAGCGTCACTCCCTGCGCGGACTCGCACAGCAGATCGCTCGCGGTGAGCGGAGTGAGCGCGGGGATGGGCGGCACGAGCGTGTGACCGAGCGCGGTCACGAGCGCGTAGCCGGTGCCATCGCTGCCGGTGCGCGGGAAAGAGAGGCCGCCGCTCGCGAGCACCACGCGATCGGCCTCGACCCAGCGGCCGGGCTCGACATCGGGCAGCGGCCAGCGCGCTTCGCCCTTCGCCTTCACTTCCGCGCCGAGCGCGGCGCTGTCGTGCACGGCCTGCACTCCGAGCCGCCACTTGTCGCCTTTGCGCCCGAGCCGTACCACGCGCGCGCCCGACTCGATCGAGACTCCGGCGTTTGTCGCGGCGCCGAGCAACGCGTCGAGCACGGTCTGCGCGTCGTCGGTCACCGGGAAGTACTTACCGGTGTCCTCGAGCTTGAGCTCGACGCCGATCGCCTTCATCCATTCGAGCGCGGCAGCGGGCGGGAACGCGCGCAGCACGCGTGCGACAAACGGGCGCGAGCCGCCGAAGAAGTCGCGCTCGCTCACCTCGCGATGGGTCACATTGCAGCGCGTCCCGCCGCTCATCAGGATCTTGAGCCCGACTTTGGGATGTGCGTTGAGCAGCGTCACGCGCGCTCCGCCCTCGGCGGCGCGGATCGCGGCGGTCAGTCCGGCGGCGCCGGCGCCAACCACGCACACGGACTTGCTCACGCGCGCCTCATCCAAGCGAGAGGCACACGCCCGCGCCGAGCGCAAGCACGAGGCCCCAACGCTGGGGCACGCTCCAGCGCTCGGCCAGCACGGCGCGAGCGAGCAGTACGCTGGTCGCGGGCGCGAGCGAGACGAGCACCGAGACGACGGCAAGCGTGCCGCGCTGAACCGCGGCGACGTACGCGATGGTGCCGAGCGAATCGAGCGCGCCCGTGGCAAGCGTGACGGTGCGCACCGCAGCGATCGGGATCGGGGATGTGCGCCGGAATGCGAGCAGTGCGCCGAGCACGGCGAGCGCGGTGCAGCGCGACACGATCAGCGGCTGAAGGCCTGAGCCGGCCTGGACGCGTCCCATGAACACGAGGAAGAATCCTGCCGCAAGCCCGGCCATGATCGCGGGCACGAGCACGCGACGTCCGGCGGCGCGCCCTGGCTCGTCGTCGTTCGAGCCGCTCTGCGCGAGCAGCGCGACCGCGATCGGCGCGAGCGCGATGCCGATGAGCGCGATCGGCAGCGGCCTCTCGCCGAGCGCGAAGCCGACCACGACCGGAAGGCAGAGCGCGACGATGCAGAGCACCGGCGAGGCCACGCTCATCGGCCCGATCGCGAGCGCCCGATAGATGAGCGTCGCGCCGAGTGCGCCGCTCGCTCCGGCGGCGAGCCCCCACAGCAGATCGGCGGTATGCGCGGCGCCCGGCGTGAACAGCAGGCCCACGAGCAGCACCGCGAGCCCGGCTAGCCCCGAGAAGAACGTGACCACCACCGCCGAGGCGCGCTTGGCGGCAAGCCCGCCGAAAAAGTCTGCGGCGCCATAGAGCACCGAGCCAAGCGCCGCGATCAGGTAGGCGGGGTTCACGCGCTCGGGTCCAAGCGCCGCCAGGACTCGCCTTCGCGCACGGCGCGGCGCTCGGCTTCGAGCTTGAGCAGGTGCGCGAGCAGCGATCGCTCGGCGTAGGGCCACAGCTCGCGCGGCGTGTCGGCGTAGGCGCGCGGCACGAGGTCGGCGAGCGACTCCGGCTTCTCGCTGAGCGCGACGGCGACCTTCGCCTCGCGCTCGCGCCGGTGCGCGATCAAGGCGGCGATCCGCCGCATCGCGCCGCCCTGCGGCGAGCCGTGACCGGGGAACAGCGTCTCGACCGGCTCCGTCATGAGCCGCTCGAGCGAAAAGAGGTACTCGGCCATGTCGCCGTCAGGCGGATCGATGATCACGGTGCCGGCGCCGCCCGGAATGAGATCGCCGGTGAACAGCGACTTGGTGCGCGGGTGCAGGTAGCACATGTGGTCGCGCGTGTGCCCGGGAGTGTAGAGCGCGCGCAGCGTCCAGTCGCCTCGGCCGGGCGTGAGCGGGATCCAGTCGCCATCCTTGAGCGCGAGGTCGAGCTTCACGTGCTTCGAGAGTTCCGCATGCCCCGCGACCTGCACGCGGCGGTACGCGAGCACCGCGTTCACGCCACCGGTGTGGTCTTCGTGGTGATGCGTGAGCAGGATCAGCTTGAGCTTGCGTCCGTCCGCTTCGAGCGCCTCGATTAGCTTCATGAGCGCGTCGATCTCGGCGGGATCGCCGCTGCTGGGATCGATCAGGGCCATCTCGGTCTCGCCGACGAGATAGGCATTGGTGTGGGTCGCGGGCGGCAGCGGCCGCGTCTTCATCGGATGCAGCACGATGCCCCACTTGAGCTCGATGCGCCGCGTCGGAACTCCGGCGCGCTCGGGCCCCACCGCGAGGCGGTCGGCGATCTGCTCGAGCGTCTCGCCCTCGCCCTTCGACTCCGCCTGCCCGGTCGCCACCTCGGCGAGCGCGATCATCGCGTAGAGGATCGGCGCGGCGAAGGTGCGCTCGCCCTGCATCCAGCGCGCGAGCGCATCGTGCGGCCGCACCCACTCGCCGCTCGCCAGCTCGCCGACGCGCACGCTCGCCTCCTGCCCTTCGGGCACGCGCGCCGCGAAAAACACGGTTTCGAAGCGCTGCGAGGCGAACGGCGGGGTCTGCCAGCGCCCCGCAAAGGCGAGATCGGCTGCGGCGAAACGCCAGCCGTGCGCGCGGGCCAGCGCGGGGAATGTCGCCTCGCCAACCAGCAGCTTGCGCCGAGCTTCGGCGAGGGTCTTGCGGTCGCTGGCGCCAGCGCGCGACAGGAGCGCTCCGGCTTCCTCGAACGCCTCGCGAATCGCGCACGCGCGCATCACGCGCTCAGGGCCTTCTTCCGCGCCTTCGACCTCGAGCTCGAGATCCTCGGGGTTCACCTTGCCGCCGAGGAACGCCTGGAAGCCCGGCATGTAGCTGACCGAGTCGCTGCGCTCGACCCAGAACGTCTCGAGCGCTTCACCTGCGCCGCGAATCAGGATGACGGCGGCGGATTCCTTGAAGCGCGGCAGCTCGGCAGGCGTCGGCATGAGGCGCAGACGCTAACATCCGCGCGCGGGAGAACGCGAGCGGGGCGAGTCACTGCATCAGTCGTAGGCGCGCCAGCGCGAACTCCGGTCGCGGGCGCGCTGCGAACCCGATGAGCGCTACTGCTTGTAGTTCTCGACCACCTGAGGCGGACGCAGCTTCGCCTCGTTGGGATCCTTCCCGGCGTTGCGGAGCGCGCGGCGCTGCCGCAGCAGGTCCCACCACTGGTCGAGCTCGACCTCGATCTGGGAAATGCGATTGTGATCGGGTGCCGCCGACTTGTTCTCGGCCTCGGCGCGGAGACGATGCTCCTCGGCCACGAGCTCGTGGACCTTGTGCAGGATGTCCTGGTCATTCGCGGAGTTCATGTGCGTCCTCCTGTCGGCGTGGTGGATGCGGGTGCGAAGGAAATCCGTATCCGTATGATGGCGGCGCCTTCAAGGCGGTTCAATCCCAGAGTTGAAAGGGGGCGCCAGTGTAGTCCTCAGCGCCACGCGAAGCCCCTGAAGGCGTGCCCTCCACAGCGTTCCATGTCAATGACCGTGCCCCAGCAATGACCGCAGCAGGAGAACTCCACCGAGCACCGTGATCAGGATGGCACTGACGCGCGGGACATACACGGTCAGCCCACGCGAGTCGAACATGCGCGACGCCCACCGGCCCGCCTGGACGAAGACGATCCCGATCGCAATCAGAGTCGCAGCGATCCCGAGGCTCATCGCTCCCACCACTGCAATACCCGTCGCAGGCCGCCCGACACTTACCGCGGCGAGTAATGCGGTCAATGCTGCGGGGCAAGGCACGAGACCCCCCGAGGCGCCGACCGCGACCAGCGCACCCATTCCCAAAGGATCCTTTCCCTCTGGAATGCGGGCCTCATGACTATGGCCGTGATGCTCGTGCCCGTGGGAGTGGCGTTGTTCATGCCCGTGGGCATGCCCATGCACATGGTTAGTTTCGTGCTCATGCTCGTGTGCGTGGGGGTGGTCGGTCCGGTGCCCAGGACCGTGTTCGTGGACGTGCGCGCGAGCGGCTGACTTGTGCTTCAAGAGATTGAATGTCGTGAGGACCATCCACAGCCCGACGCCCAGCACCAGTACGCCAGAAACGATCTCGAGCCACCAAATCACCTCTACGGTCGCGAACCTGCCGGCGAGCGAGAGGGCCCCGAACGCCAGCAGGAAGACGATGAGCGTATGGGTGACAGTAACGACCACGCCGAGCAGGAAGGCGTGCTGAATCCCTCCTCGCGACGCCACCAGATATGCGCCCATGATCGACTTGCCGTGGCCGGGCTCCAGAGCGTGGAGCGCGCCGATACCGAAAGCGACTAGCAGGATCCAGCCGAGACTTGCGTTCCAGTCCATGACTCTTCCCCTTCAAAGTCAGAGGGCGACTTCTTTCAGCTCTGAGCAGGATCCTCGATCGAGCGGCGCCTCGGTTCGGAATCCCGGGCTTCTTCGCCCATCGCGAGTCTCGGTGCCAAACCGTCTCGATCACGCTGCATCTTCTAGACCACGCTGGCCGGCGCCTGCCCGCATTCCCGGTCGCCACTCTCGAGTTGGATCGTGGTGTGAGCGATGCCAAATCGCTTGTGGAGTTCGGCGCACACTCGCGCCTGGAGCGCGTCATCAATCCGTGCGTCCGGTTTGACGAGATGGACTGTGAGCGCCGTTTCCGTCGTGCTCATGGCCCAGATATGGAGGTCATGAACCGCGGTGATGCCTGGAACGCTTCGCAAGTAGGCCTCCACGATGCGGACGTCAACGTCGGCAGGAACCGCATCCATGGCGAGGTTGAAGGACTGGCGGAGGAGGCTCCAGGTTCCCCAGACTATGACTGCACCGATGGCAAGACTGATTGCCGGATCGAGCCAGAACCATCCGGTCTGCGCTATCGCAAGTCCGCCCAGAACGACGCCAAATGAAACGGCGGCATCGGCCGCCATGTGGACGAACGCGCTTCGCACATTGATGTCCCGTTTCCTGCCAGCCCAGAAGAGAAGCGCCGTCAGGCCGTTCAAGACCATCCCGACAGCCGCGACCACCATTACCGTGCCGCCTGACACGGATCCCGGTCGACCGATTCGCTGGACCGCCTCCCATGCGATGCCACCCACAGCAATGAGAAGCAGGATGGCATTGCCCAGGGCGGCCAGGATGGAAGCGCGCCGCATTCCATAGGTGTGTCGCAGCGTTGGCGCACGGCTGGCCAGTGCCGCGGCGCCCCATGAGAGGCCCAGCGCAAGCACATCGCTCAGGTTGTGTCCCGCGTCGGCAAGGAGAGCGAGCGACCGGGCCCTCAATCCGAATACGACTTCCACCGCGATAAAGACGAGGTTCAGCCCGATGCCGAGCGCAAAGGCGCGCGAGCCAGTACTTGGACCATGGTCATGCGTGTGCACGTGGTTCTCGGCTCGCGTGATCTGGATTCGTCGACCGGGTCTGGAGCAGTCGCAGTGCGTTCAGGATCACGAGCAGCGACGCCCCCATGTCGGCCGCGACCGCGCTCCACAGCGTGGCGCGGCCCGCGAATGCGAGCGCGACGAAGACGACCTTCACGAGCACTGAGAAGACGATATTCTCGCGAATGATCGCCACCGTTCGCCGGGAATGACGAATCAGCCATGGCAGCCTGGACAAGTCGTCCGACATCAGGGCGATGTCGGCCGTTTCGATCGCCGCATCGCTTCCAGCCGCTCCCATAGCGATTCCCAGACTTGCGGTGGCCATGGCGGGCGCGTCGTTCACGCCGTCCCCGATCATGGCCACGGCGCCATGCTGTTTCACCAGCTCGAGCACCGCTGTGACCTTGTCTTCCGGCAAGAGCTCGGAGCGCACCTCGTCGAAATGGAGGGCTTTGCTCACCACCTCGGCCGTGCTTCGATTGTCGCCGGTGAGCAGGACCAGCCGCTCGACACCGAGCCGGCGGAGTTCTTCGAGCACTCCCTGAGTCTCAGCGCGCGGGCGATCGGAAAGGGCGATCACTCCGCAGACATGACGCTCGTTTCCAACGACCACGACTGAGCTGCCGCAACTGGACATGCGTTCGATGATGTCGTGAACTTCGGGCTCCTCTTGCCCACGTTCCTCGAGATACCTGTGCGAGCCAACCCAGAACTCCTTGCCATCAATACGACCGGTCGCACCCTTGCCGGGGAGCAGGACAGCCTCGTCGGCGGCCGGCGCGTTGATGCCTTTGTCCGCCGCAAACGCCAGCACGGCGCGCGCCAAGGGATGGGTGGAGCGACTTTCGAGCGCAACCGCTCGCTCGATCAACTCGTGGTCGGTATGGCCGTTCAGGGGCGCCACGGATGACACCTCCAAACGTCCCTCGGTGACGGTTCCGGTCTTGTCGAAAGCAATCGCCTTGAGCCGGGCGGGGATTTCGAGAAAGAGCCCCCCCTTGACCAGCACGCCAGCGCGCGCGGCCGAGGCAAGCGCCGCAACGATGCTGACCGGGGTCGAGATCACGAGCGCGCAGGGGCAGGCGATCACCAGCAGCACCAGCGAGCGGTAGAACCACATGCTCCAGGAGCCCATCGAGAGCAATGGCGGGATCAGAGCGAACGCGAGCGCGAGCACCATGACTGTCGGTGTGTAGCGGCGCGCAAAACGATCGACCCACTGTTCCGCACTGCCCCGCTTCGACTGAGCGTCACGCACGAGACGGATGATCTTCGCGAGCGTCGTGTCACTGGCGGGCCGCGTGGTACGAACCTCAAGCGCTCCATCGCCGTTGATGGATCCGGCGAATACGTCGGCCCCGGGCTCCTTCAGCACGGGCAAGCTCTCTCCTGTGATCGGGGCCTGATTGATGGCGCTGCTGCCAGCCTCGACGACACCATCGAGCGGCACGCGCTCCCCGGGACGCAAGATGAAGGTCGCGCCCACTGAGACCGTCTCGATCGGCTGGTCTTCCTCCCCGGTGGCCAGCTTCACCCTCGCCATGGGCGGGCTCAGGTCGAGGAGTGCTGCGACCGCACGTCGCGCACGGCCGATGCTCCATGCTTCGAGTGACAGCGAGAGAGCGAACAAGAATGCGACGCTCGACGCCTCGAACCACTCGCCGAGGGCGATCGCCCCAATGATGGCGACCGTCATCAGAAGATTCATGTCAGGCCGGAGCCGCACAGCGGAGATCCAGGCCTTGCGGAGGACGAACCGCAGCCCCGAGGCGGTCCCGAGCAGATAGAGAACGATCGGAATGATGGGCACTGCGTGGCTGTGTCCGAGCCCCTCGCGCCCGAGCGCCTGCAAGGGACCGCCAGCCAAGATGGCGTGGGCCGCAAATCCTGCGGCCGAGAAGGCGCCACTCAGGATCGTGTACAAGTTGCGCTCGCGCCGGTCGTCGTGTATTTGGAGCCCGCTCGTCGGCCTCGACTCTTGAAAGAGCTCAGCACGCATGCCGGTTCGTGCTACCGCGGCGATGACGGCGCCGGCTGGGGTCGCGGCATCCACCACCGTCATCGTCCCACCCAGAATGTCGAAGGACAGGCGCTCCGCTCCACCGACCACAGGTCCGACCTCCCGGCGGAGCGCAGCCACCTCCTCCACGCAGTCGAGGCCGTGAACCCTGAGTCGCAGCTTTCCTGAATCCTTGGTCATCATGCTCTCTACCCCGCAGCTCAGACTCAGATCGCCTCGTCGCCCGACTGACGGCTGCGAATGCTGACAACAGTCTCAACCTCGACCACGAATACTTTGCCATCTCCCTTGCGGCCGGTGTGGGCCCCGCGCACGAGCGCTTCGACGAGGCCTTCCGCGTCGAGATCACGGCACAGGATCTCGAGCTTCACCTTGGGCGTGAAGTCGACTGCATAGTCGGACGCATGGTGCGGATAACTCTCGTCCTTCTCGCGTCCGAATCCTCTCACGTCCGAGACCGTAACCCCATGAACATGGACTTCGCGCAGCTCGTGGAGCACGCGGGTCAGCATGAATGGCTGAATGTACGCTTCGACTCGCTTCATCGGTGACTCCGCTAGATCTCCACGTCCCGCCGTTCGAGCCAACGGTAGAGGATGGGGAGCAGGAAAAGGGTCAGGAGTGTGGAAGTGACGAGCCCGCCGACGACCACCGAAGCCAGCGGGCGCTGGATCTCGGAGCCGGGGCCGCTCGCGATCAACAACGGGATGAGGCCCAGCCCTCCGACGAGCGCGGTCATCAACACTGGTCGCAGGCGCAGCTCGCCACCGCGCAGGATGGCGTCTTGAAGCGTCGCTCCCTCCCGGCGGAGCTGGTTGAAGTACGAAACCATCACCACGCCATTCAGAACTGCCACACCGAAGAGGGCGATGAACCCCACCGATGCGGCGACGCTGAGATTCTGTCCGGAGATGAAGAGTCCAATCACCCCGCCGATCAGTGCGAACGGGATGTTCAGCACGATCAGCACAGCGTTGCGAAGGGATCCGAAGCTCGTGAACAGCAACAGGAAGATCAGCAGCACGACCAGCGGTACGACGATCGACAGCCGCGCCATGGCGCGTTGCTGATTCTCGAACTGGCCGCCCCAGGTGACGAAGTACCCGGTCGGAAACGTGACTTCGCGGTTGACAGCCCTCTGGGCCTCCGCGACGAACGAGCCCATGTCCCTCCCGGTGACGTTGCATTCGATGACGATTCGCCGTTGGCCACTCTCTCGGCTCACCTGGGCAGGGCCCTCGACGACTCGGATGTGCGCGAGCTGGCTGAGCGGCACACGCTGGCCCTCCTCGGTCGTCACCAACAGGTCCTGGAGATGAGTGGGGTCGGAGCGAACCAGTTCCGAGAACTTCACGACGACCGCGAAGCTCCGCTGCCCTTCGCGCAGCACCGTCGCCTCGCTGCCGCCGATGGCGGTCTCGATGATGGTCTGGATATCGGCCACATTGATCCCATAACGGGCGATGCGCTCGCGGTCGATGTCGACCTCGAGGTACGCCGTGCCGGCGATTCGTTCGAGATTCACGTCGGCGGCGCCGCGAACCTGTCGTATGACGCGCTCGACCGCTTCGCCCTTCTCGAGCAGTATATCGAGATCGTCACCGAAGATCTTGATCGCCACCTGCGCCTTGACTCCCGAGACGAGCTCGTCCACACGTAGCTGGATGGGCTGCGAGAAGCTGTAGGACATTCCAGGGATGGTCTCGAGGCGCGCGCGGATCTTCTCCACGAGTTGCTCGCCCGTTTTCGCGGTTTTCCATTCCGATCGCGGGCGCAGGTTTGCGATCACGTCGCTGACCTCGAGCCCCTCCGGATCGGCCGCGATGTCGGCACGCCCGGTCTTCGAGACCACCGTTGTGATCTCGGGGAACGAGCGGAGGACGCGCTCGACCTCCAGCTCCATCTGCCTGGAACTCGAGAGCGAGACGCTCGGCAGCCGGAACGTCTGCAGTCCGATCGCACCCTCGTCGAGCGGGGGCATGAACTCTCGGCCGAGCCGCGTGAACAGGAGGCCGCTCACGACGAGCCCGCCCAGAGCGAGAGCCACTGGCACCTGCCAGCGCTCGAGGCACCAGCGCAACGCCGGTAGGTAGAGTCGCTTGGCACGCGCGACGAGCCAGGTGTCGCGCTCGGAGAGCCGTCCCTTGAGCAGGAATGTCGACAGCACCGGAACAAGCGTCAATGAGAGCACGAGAGAGCCGGCCAGCGCCGTCGCGATGGTGAAGGCGAGCGGCGCGAACATCTTGCCCTCGAAGCCCTCGAGCGTGAAGAGCGGCAGGAACACCACGGTGATGATCGAGATGCCGAACACGATCGGCCGCGCGACCTCCAGAGCGCTCTCCCGCACGGCCTCCACGATATTGCTCTTGCCTTGATCCTCGGCCAGATGTCGGAAGATGTTCTCGGTCATAACCACCGCGCCATCGACGATCATGCCGATGCCGATCGCGAGCCCTCCGAGGGACATAAGATTGGCGGAGTAACCGAAGGCGTTGAGCAGGATGAAGGCGACCAGTGCCGAAAGCGGCAGCACAAGCGTCACGATCAGCGCGCTGCGAAGGTTGCCGAGGAACAGGATGAGGACCACCAGCACCAGCACCCCACCCTCGAGGAGGGCTTTCGTCACGGTGTGCATCGCGCGATCCACAAGCTCGGTGCGATCGTAGAAGGGTACGACCCGGACGTCCTTCGGAAGCGCCTTGTGGACGGTGGCGAGCTTCTCTTTGACTGCAGCCACCACGTCCCTCCCGCTCGCGCCTTTCAGCATCAGGACGATGCCCGCCACCGCTTCGCCCTTGCCGTCGCGAGTGACGAGGCCCTGCCTCGGCTCCGCGCCGATCTTCACGTCGGCGATGTCGCGCACGAAGATCGGCGTGCCGCCGCGGTGCGCGACGACGATCCGGCCGAGGTCTTCGGCGGACTTCGCGAGCCCGAGGCCACGGACGACGTACTGCTCGCCGCTGTGCTCGATGTATCCGCCGCTCGCATTGGCATTGTTCTCGGCCAGTGCTTCGAGCACCTGGCGCAGCGTCAGGCGAAAGCTCGTCAGTTTTTCGGGGTGCACGAGGACCTGGTACTGCCTCACCAGCCCACCGAAACTGTTGACATCGGTCACGCCCGGTACGCCACGAAGGATCGGCCGCACCACCCAATCCTGAAGGGTGCGCAGTTCCATGGCATCCCGGCGGGGGCTCTCGAGCGTGTACTGGTAGATCTCGCCGAGCCCGGTCGAAATGGGCCCCATCTCGACATTCACCCCCGGTGGCAGCTTCTCGCGTGCCTGCTGGAGTCGCTCGAAGACGAGCTGGCGCGCGAAGTAGGTATTGACGTTGTCCTTGAACACGACAGTGACAACCGAGAGGCCGAGCTTCGATTTCGAGCGGACCTGCGTGAGCCCGGGCAGACCGCCCATGCTCACCTCGATCGGATAGGTCACGAGCTGTTCCACCTCGACCGGGGCCATGCCGGAAGCCTCGGCAAGGATCTGAACCTGAACATTCGTGACATCGGGAAACGCATCGATCGGAAGCTGCGTGACGGAGTGGACGCCGAAACCAATCAACGCGATGCAGGCGAGAATGACGAGCAAACGCTGGCGCAGAGCAAGAGTGACGAGGCGGTCCATGCGATCACTCCTCGCCCAACTGGCTCTTGGATGCCTGCGACTTGAGCAGGAACCCGCCGCGGGTCGCGACGCGCTCTCCCGGGCGGATGCCGCTGAGAATCTCGGCGCGATTCCCGCCCAGCGACCTGACTTCAACCGGCCGGACCACGAACGTGGAGTCCGTGAGGGCGACGTACATGACCTTGAGATCACCCTGCGACTGGACGGCGGCTTCATCGACCACAAGGGCGCTCCGCGTCGAGCCGGTGGCGATGCGGGCCGAAACGAACATGCCGGGCCTGAGTTTGAGGCCAGGATTCATCAGTTCGAGGCGGACATCGAGCGTGCGAGTCGCCTCCTTGATCGAGCCTTCGAGACTGACGACGCGGCCGCGGAAGACGAGGTTCGGGAATGCCGTGGTGCTGAGCGCGGCGGCCTGTCCAACGTGCAGCCGGCCGAGGTCACGCTCGTAGGCATCCACCACCGCCCAGACCTCACTGAGGTCGACGATGCCGAACAGGTCAGTTCCTGCCGCAACCTGACGACCAACACTGGCCTCGACCTCGGTCACGACTCCCGAGATCGGGCTGCGCATTGGCAGGGTGGGAATCGCCTCGTGGGTGCGATCGAGTCGATCGAGGTCCTCGGCCCCCGCGCCCAGAAGCTCCAGTCGCTGGCGGGCGGAGCGCGCGACGCTCTGGAACGCGGTGACATCGCCACCGACCGCTTCGGTGCGCGCGTGGGCGAGCAGATAATCGCCCTCCGCCGCCGAGAACTCCGGGCTGTAGAGCGTGGCCAGCACCTGGTTGCGGGTGACGTGGTCGCCGATCACGGGTTTGACAGCCTGGATCGTGCCCGACACGCGCGTCGAGACGTGAGCGATATTGAGCGGCTTGGGCTGGATCTGCCCGCTGACGACGACGGTGTCCGCGAGTGGCTGCTTGATCAAGGTCTCCACGCGGACCTCACCGCTGGACAGGCTCGCGGCGGGGACGTGGATGATCGAGTCGGGCGCCGCGGCCGCCGCGGGAGTTTCCTGCTTGGCTGCCCCGCAACTGACAACGGCAAGCTGGCCGAGGAACAGGACGAACAGCAGTAGACGACGTGTCCTAGAGTAAGTTCGCATGTCGGTGTTCACTCCGCGACCGCGAGGTCGGTCAGGGCAAGTTCGTAGTTGAGCAGCGCCCGGATGTGTTCGAGTTCGATCGAGCGGAAGGTCCGCAGGGTCTCGAACAGCTCGAGCCCGGTGATCTGACCGGCCTGGTAGTTCTGGATGGCGGTCCGGAACGCATCAGAGGCATCGCTGAGCAGCACGCGGTCGAACTGTTGTACCTGTCGCTCCGCGCTGCGGGCGGATTCGAAGGCGTTGCGCAACGCCAAGTCCACCTCCCGTTCCACCACCTCGAGTCGCGCTTGCGCGCTTCCCCGCGTAGCGCGCGCCTCGCTGATCCGCGCTCGCCGATCGGTCCACGGCGCGAACGGCAGGGAGAAAGAGATCTCGCCGCCCATGCCCGAGCGGTCGGAGCCCGGCACTCGGTCCAGCCCCGCGCTGATGGAGGTGAATGGCAGCATTCCGTTTCGGGCGAGCGCCACCTGTGCCCCGCCGCGCTCGACCTCGAGCCGGGTCGCTCGCAGGCGAGGACGGGACGCCATGGCCTGCCGTAAGACCGACTCGAGGCTGTCGGAGAGCGGCATGTAGGTCAGGGAATCCGCGGCCTCCAAAGGCTCGGCGGGGGCGCGAGCCATGAGAGCCTTGAGCGTGTTCCGGTCCTCTCGAAATGCACGCTCGGCCTCGACGGCATCGTTTTCGATCCGGATGCGTTCCGACCGGGCACGCAACACATCAAGGTACCGGGCACCGCCGGTGCGAAGCCGCGTGCTGACCATCTGCTCCAGATCTGCGGCGGTCTTGCGCAGGGTCTCGAGCGTGCGGATGCTGATGGCATCGGCCTGCAGGCGTCGGTAGGCACGGGTGACGTCGCCACGTAGCTTGAGCCCGAAGGATTCGCGATTCGCCTCGGCGATGGCGACGTCGATGCGGGCAACCGCTTTCGCGCGCCCCCGCCCTCCAGGCGCGCCCAGATCCTGAGACAGGCGAACGGCGGCGTCATGTTCCTCGCCGCTCACCGGCGTGCCGAGCTTGCCGGCCTGGTAGCTCAGGCTCGGGGCCTCGAAGGCGCCCGCCTGGCGGAGTCTGGCCCTTGCGGCCTCGAGCTCTCCGTCGGCTATGCGGAGTCCGGGGTTGCTCTTGAGCGCAAGGGCAACGCACGAATCAAGGGTCAGCGATTGTGCGTGTGCAGGGCCCGGCGCGATGACCAGCCACGTCGAGACTCCGAACGCGGCGATCGCGAGCGACGAACGCCGCAACCGACAGATGGCATGGAACGACTGATTCAAGGGAACACTCCTCCGCTGGGCGAGTAGAAGGCTCGGCCTCAATACGAACGACCGCGAGGACCTGTCGGTCTCGCGGCCGCACAGCGGAGGGGATCAGTTGCGGAGGATGGTCTTCCTGGAAGGGGCGAACGACGAGCGCGAGTCCCGTTCGGGCGCCAGAGGCGCCTCGTTCAGGGCCGCCGGCGACTGGATCGCAGCAACGACCGTGGGGATTGGAGGCGCCATCTCCAGGGCAGTACTCAGGGCGTAGCCACGACCACGCAGGCGGAGCGCGCTCCCAGCAATGGGGATGTCGACGCATTCGCCACAGCAATCGGACCCGATCTGAGACGCAGCAGGCTCAACGGCGTCGTTCACGGTGGGCGCGTACTGGACGCAAACATTCTGCCCGGCCTCAATGGTCAGGTGTCCGTTGGGGGCGAGACAAAGCACGGCCTGGCTCGCCCGAACCGGGAGTCCGGCGAGCGTCATGAGCGCCAGGTAACAGCAGATCGTCAGCCGAACAGGAGAGCGCATGCGGTGAAAAGCTAGTGGGCCACGCCTTGTGCTGTCAAACACGTGGACTGACGCCCGCGCCGGCCGATTCCGTCCCCGCAAGGTGATTCGAAATGGGTCTCGCATCAAACCGGGCCAGCCCCACGCTCTGGGCTCCTTGTCCTGTGGGTCACAGCATAGAGAGTCGGCAACACGATGAGCGTGAGAATCGTCGAGGAAAGAATGCCGCCAATGACGACCGTTGCGAGCGGCCGCTGCACTTCGGCGCCGGCCCCTGTAGCGAGTGCCATCGGAACGAACCCGAGCGCAGCGACCAGCGCCGTCATGAGAATGGGCCTCAGCCGTCGAGTGCATCCATCCACAACTGCGAGGTCGACCTCCAGTCCGTCCGCGACTCGCTGCCTTACGAACGACAGCAGCATGACTCCATTGAGGACCGCGACGCCGGAGAGCGCGATGAAGCCGATCCCGGCCGTGATCGAAAACGGCATCTGGCGCATGGCCAACGCGAGCACACCTCCGGTGAGCGCCAGGGGAACTCCGCTGAAGACAACCAGCGCGTCGCGTAGTGATCCAAATGCGAGGACGAGGAGCGCCAGAATGAGCACCAGTGCCATCGGCACCACGATCGCGAGTCGGTTGCGCGCCGTCACGAGGTTCTCGAACTGCCCGCCCCACCCGAGCCAGTAGCCAGCGGGAAGCGGAACCGATGTATCAATCGTGTGCCGGGTTTCGGCCACGAAGGAGGCGAGGTCCCGTCCGCGGACATTCGCCTGGACCACGACTCGCCGCTTGCCATTTTCGCGACTCACCTGATTGGGTCCCTCCTCGAGTCGGATATGCGCCACGGCGTTCAAGGGCACGAACTCGACGCGCTCGTCACGAGAGGCGCCCGCAGCATCGTGTCGCCCGGGGATTGGTATCGGAAGCATCTCGAGCGCGGCGACATCATGCCTCGCCGGCTCAGGCAGGCGAACGATGATCGGGAAGCGACGATCCCCGGTAAAAAGCTCTCCCGCCTGTGTACCACTGAGAGCGGTGCGGACCACGTCCTGAACGTCCGCGAGGTTGATTCCGAAGCGTGCCACGGCCTTCCGGTCGATCTCGATGGCGAGCGTCGGCAACCCGATCACCTGTTCGACTTTCACGTCGGTGGCCCCCCGCACGGAGCGAACGACACGGGCGATGCGATTCGCAGTCGTGAGCATCGTGTCGAGATCGTCGCCGAATACCTTGATGGCGACATCGCTTCGCACCCCGGCGATGAGCTCGTTGAAGCGCATCTGGATCGGTTGCGTGAACTCGTAGGCGTTCCCCGGGAGCGACGAGAGCCTCCGCTCCATCTCCTCGACTACCTCCCCCTTTGGTTTCTTCGGGTCCGGCCACTGCCGTCGCGGCTTCAGCATCACGAAGGTGTCCCCCGTGCTGATCGGCATCGGGTCATTGGCGACTTCGGCCGTGCCCAACCGCGAGAACACCTCACGCACCTCCGGCATGCTTGCGATCGTGGCCTCGACCTTGTGCTGCATCGCCACGGCTTGATCGACGCTGATTCCGGGCATGCGCACAGGCTGGACCAGGATGTCCTGCTCATCGAGAGTAGGAACGAACTCGCCGCCAAGACGCGTGGCGAGAGCGATGCACAGCACCAGAAGCGCAGCAGTTCCGGCAAGGATCGACTTGCGGTGGGCAAGTGCCCAGCGCAGCACGGGCAAGTAGATATGCCGGACCCAACGCACCACGTGGCTTTCCGCCTCCGCAACGCGCCCGCGAACGATCAGCGCCATCAGCGCCGGCACGAAGGTGAAGGCGAGCACCAACGCTCCCGCGAGCGCAAAGAGCACGACCTCCGCGAGTGGGCGGAACATTTTGCCCTCAACGCCGGTGAGAGTCAGAATCGGTAGATAGACGATCATGATGATTGCGACCCCAAAGAGGGTCGGGCGGGCGACTTCACGGGCGCCGGCATAGCTTTCGTGGAGCCGCTCGGGAAGGGCGAGAACGCGACCGAGTTCGTGTTGGCGAAGGCTCAACCGTCGCAGGATGTTCTCGACCATCACCACAGCCCCATCGACAATGATCCCGAAATCAATCGCTCCGAGGCTGAGAAGATTGGCGCTGACTCGACCCTCAACCATTCCGCTCACTGCCATCAGCATCGAGAGCGGGATGACGAGCGCCACAATCAGCGCGGCGACCCAATTCCCGAGCAGCACGAAAAGCACCGCGATCACCAGAAGGGCGCCCTCGAGGAGATTCTTACGCACGGTTTCCAGCGTTGCGTCGACGAGATGAGTGCGGTCGTAAACCGGCCGCGCCACGACGCCTGGCGGCAACGAACGATTGATCTCCTTCAGTCGCTCTCCGACACTTCTCGCCACCGCCCGGCTGTTCTCGCCGAACAGCATGATGGCGGTGCCGATGACGGTCTCCCTCCCGCGGCTGGTAGCCGCGCCGGTGCGAAGCTCCTGTCCCAGCACGACCCTGGCAACATCGCTGACACGGATCGGCACGCCGCCACGCGTCGCAACCACGACCTGCGCGATGTCGTCGGGAGAGGACAGTCGCCCGTCGGTGTGAACCAGGTACTGCTCGCCCTTGTGCGGCAGGAATCCAGCTCCGACCGCCTGATTGTTGTGCTCGAGAGAAAGCAGGATATCGTTGAGCGTGAGGCCATAGGCGCGTAGCCGTGCCGGATCGGGTTGAACGTCGT
This sequence comes from Candidatus Eiseniibacteriota bacterium, assembly GCA_031370785.1. Lineage (GTDB taxonomy): Bacteria > Eisenbacteria > RBG-16-71-46 > RBG-16-71-46 > RBG-16-71-46 > DATJGS01. Next base: position 18,206 of record JANMQY010000124.1, read on the forward strand.
ATTGCTTGCGGAATCCGCCGATCGTATTGACCTCGGTGACGCCCGGAGTGTTGCGAAGCTGCGGCTTGATGATCCAGTCCTGGATCTCTCGAAGGTCGGTAGCCGTATAGACAGAACCGTCGGGCTTGCGCGCGTCGGGTGCGGCCTCCACTTCCCACAGGAATATGTCGCCGAGCCCGGTCGCGATCGGACCCATCATCGGCTCGGCGATCCCGCGCGGCAGGTTTTCCCGCGCCTCCTGCAGCCGCTCGTTCACGAGCTGTCGGGCGAAGTAGATATTCGTCCCGTCGCGAAACACGACGGTGACCTGAGAGAGTCCGTAGCGGGAGAGTGACCGAGCCTCCACCATCCCGGGGAGGCCTGCCATCGCTGTCTCGATGGGAAAGGTGACCTGTCGCTCGATGTCGAGCGGAGGCAACCCCTCGACGACAGTGTTGATCTGCACCTGAACGTTGGTGATGTCCGGCACGGCATCGATCGGCAGCCGTCTGAGATTGAACAACCCGTAGCTCGCGAGGGCGGCAGTGATGACGACGACCGACCACCGATGAACGATCGAGAAACGAAGCACGCGCTCGAGGAGCGTCTGCGCTTCCGGCAGGCTGGTATCAGTCTTCATGGCCGCCCGCTTCCTTCTCGAGTTCGGCCTTCAGCCAGAACGCGTTCCTGGCCACGATGCGCGCGCCGCGTTCGAGTCCCGAGACGATCTCGGTTGTCGTTCCGTCGCTTCGACCAACCGTCACCGGCTGTACCTCGAATCCCGATGAATCGGCGCGGAACACCGCCGCTCCCGTGCCCATCCGGACGATCGCATCCTCGGGCACGGCGACCGGCACGGTGACGCGTTCGACCACGGCAACCGCTGTCACGAGCCTCCCCGGCTGCCAGCGGCCATCGCGATTTGGAAGCACGACGCGCGCATAGGTGCTTCGCGTGTCCACGTCGAGGAGCGGCCCCACGTAGCTGATCGTGCCGGTCGCCGCGATCGAAGGCCCACCCTCGGTTCGCACGTGGACCACCTGGCCGCGGCGAATCCGACCCAGATGCTGCACATAGATGGGAAAGTCGAGCCACACGCTCGAGAGATCCGCCACCGTGTAGAGCACGGATTCGTGATCCACGACCGCGCCCGGGTTGGCGGGACGACCAACGATCGTCCCTGCCATCGGGGCGGTCACGACGTATTCACTGAGACTTTCGTTGCTGTAGATCACGCCCAGCGGTTGTCCGCGCGTCACCCAACTTCCAAGCTCTGCCTGCATTGAAACCACGCGACCGGCATAGGTCGGGCGCACATCGACGCTGCGTTCCGCGTTGAGCTTGATCTCGCCGGGAAGCTCGAACGCGACCTCGATTGATTGCGCCCCTGCCCTGCCGAGAACGATTCCGGCGCTGCGAATCGCATCGTCGGAAAGCTCGACCACGGTCCCGCCATGCGGTCCGGTCGTGTGAGCCTCCTCGTGGTGTTCCTCGGCGGCAGGGTTCGGCTTCCCACAGCCAGCGAGCGCCAGGGCGCCTGCGAGAAGCAGGCTGACCGGCACATGTAATCCCGGGATGCGTCGATTCATCGCTCCTCCTTCGGGGCGGGCAGCCCGGTTCCTGCGAGTAGTGCGAGGCGCATGCGTGCGCGCCACAGATCGGCTTGCGCGTCGATGAGAGCAAATTCGGTTTGCAGGAGGTTGCTCTGTTCGGCGACGAGATCGAGGTAGCTCGACCGGCCGGCGCGATATCCGCGGAGCAACTCGTCCACCACCTGTTCGCGCGCGGGACGCACGCGAAGTCGCAGGGTGTCGAAGACCGCGGTGGCGGCTTGAAGCCGCTCGATGGCGGTCATGCGCGCGACGTCCAGCCTCTGCTCGGTTGCCCGCCGCTCTGCGACGGAGGCTTCCAGCTCATGACGTGCTCCGGCGATGTCACCGGCCCCGCGATTCCAGAGTGGAAGCGGTACTTCCACACCTGCTACGAACCCGGTGCCGGGAATCTCTTCCAGCCGGCGCGCCCCGGCCGACAGAACGACGTCCGGAATCCGGGCTGCTGTGGCGACATGAACGCGGGCCATCGCCAGGGCTTCATTCGCGGAGGCACGAGCCAGCTCGGGATGAGGTTGGGGCTGCGATCGCCACAAGGCCGTATCGTCAGGCGCGGGCGCGACCAGGGAATCGAAGTCGGCCTCGGACGCGCCCCAGGTGAGGGCGAGTTCCTGGCGAGCAACATCGAGTTCCGACCCGGTGCGCCGCCGCTCCACGGCCTGCGCCAACGCCTGGCTCTGCGCTCGAAGGATCTCCAGCCGTGGCGATGCGCCCGCTCGATACCGCTCCGTGGCCGCACGGATGGCTTGATCGGTGAGGTGTTCGCCTTCCCGAAGCTGTCGGAGACGAGTTTGGAGTGCCCAGGCAGCGATGAAACGATCGGCGGCCACGGCCAGCCCTTCGCTCCCGAGGACGTCGGTCTCGGCAGCCGCCAGCCTGTACTCGGCATCAGCGGTGGCGATGCGCGCCCGGCGGTCGCCTCCGAGTTCGAACGCCTGGCCGATCGCCGCCGTGGCTTCACGATGGCTCCCGCCCAACTGCCCGCCGAAGTTCTCTTCAGTGGCACTCAGGGTCGGGTTCGGGCGGCGACCCGCATCCCCGATTCGCGCGCGCGCCGCCTCGGCGCGCAGGCCGGCGGGTCGAAGTCGCGGCTCGTACCGCCTCGCGAGCGCGAGGGCACGCTGAAGGGTCAGAGGACCCGTTACGACGGCAATGGTGTCCGGTGGTGTCGGCGCGGCGCCCGCCGTGGCGTCGAACGACGCAACAGCCACGACCAGCATCGCGCAGCGGCAGCCGGCTCTCGCGGATGAGAGCACGCAATGATCTCCTTCGAGCCAGGGATGTCCGACCTTGGGCGCGCAAACGCGCGCCGGTTCAGATTCGGGCAGCTCGAAGGATCAACAACGAAGGATTGGCAGGCGCGTTCCGGGGGGTTCGCCGACCCAGAAGACCTGGGTTTCTGCGACGAGCGGGGCAAGAACGACCAGGCACGATGCGGTGAACTGTGAGGCCGACACCGGCGCATGAGCCGCAAATGTGCGGGCACTTCTGACGGCGCTGAATGCTTCGTCCCGGCACGGCCCGCAGTCCGGTGTGCCGGGCGTGCCAATCGCAGCCGCGGCGGTGCCGACACCGACCCATGCGCACGCGCAGTGACCCAACTCCGGCCTCTCGCTCCCATCCGAAGAGATACAGATGGAGCCGCTCACCATCGGCGGCAAGACGAGGATCAGTTGGAGCAGCACCAGGACTCGGACGCGCCAGCTCGGAACGCTCATGGGCCGATAACTCTCGTGGAAGGGCCGGCAGCGGTCAAGCAGTAGGTCGGCCTCACTCCGCCATTTTGCAGAAGCAGAAAGCCTTGTGCCTTGCCAAACTGGGCTGGCGAAGGACATGAAGGCCGTGATGGCGCTCCGGACCGACGATTTTCACAGCATCACTCCAGAGGTGGGCAACTGTCCCCGGGGACAATTGCCACAGCATCACCTCTTGCGGACTGGTTTGGTCTCCGGTTTCTCCTCGACGAGCTGCTTGATCGCCGCGAGGCGCTTGTCCCATTGCTCCGAGATCAGGTCGAGACAGCTCCCCGCCTCCACGAGCCGCTGCGGCTCGATCTCCCAGCGACTCTCCCGCCCACTGCGGCTGCCGCGCACCAGCCCGGCATCGGCGAGCATGATCAGATGCTTGGTGATCGCCTGACGCGTGATTGCGGTTCCGGTCGTGAGCTGAGCGATCGACTGGGGCCCGCCCTCAGACAGTCGGGCCACCAGCCGCAGCCGCGTTTCGTCCCCGAGTGCGGCGAAGATGGGCGCGGAGGTCCTGAGCCGCGCCCCCGTCGACGCCGCCATCACTTCGACCGGTTGAGATACTCGTCGATCGCCTTCATCTGACCTGCCCAACCCCTCTCGTTCATCTCGAATGCCTTCGCGCGACGAGCGAACGGAATCTGATCGAAGCCGGACTCGGTCACGGTGAGCACTGTGCCCTCCGCGACCTCCTCAAGGGTAAACTCGACGAGCGTGGTGGGCTCCTTGGAGTAGTCATAGCCGGGTTCGATCGGGTACGGGTGCCAGCGGAACGAGAACATTCGCTCGAGTTCCATCTTCTCGATCGTGATTTCCAACGGGCAGTCCTCGTATCCCTTGTGCTTGATCTTCCCCTGGACCCGGGCGCCGACATTCGCGTCGGTCAGGGCGCGCCATACGCGGGAGCGCGGTGCGCGATCGTAAGTCGTCCAGTGGCGCGGCCCTGGGGTACGAATCGGCGGCGCATCCAGGCCCCTCGTACTCACTCGATCGTGACCTGTCCCTTCATCATGTCCATGCCGCACGCGTAGCTCAACGTGCCCGTATGCCCCGCGGGCACTTCGATGCGGACCGGCTGTCCGAGCGGCAGATCACGGCGCACGCCGAGGTCGGCGATCACGACTTCGGTCGCGCAGGTCTGGTCGGTCTTGCGCGTGAACACGAGCGTCGTCGGCTGGCCGGAGCGCAGTTTGGTCTGGGCCGGCTCAAAGCCCTGGTCGGTGACGTCGATATGGATCTCTCCAGCCTTTGCCACGGCGCCACCCTTCTGGCAGGCGACGAGTGTGACGAGTGCGGCAACCGCGACGAGTGAAACCAGGATCCAATGCACTGCTTTCATGACAGACCTCCGGTGAGTGGGGCTGGGTGAACAGGGGGTGGAGTCGAGGCGGGTTCTGCGTCCGCGACCGCGGCGCGCTCGGGAAGGCGGCGCCCCTTCCACCACGCGAAGATCGCGGGGTAGACGAGCAGTTCGAGCGCGAACGAGGTGATCACGCCGCCCACCATGGGCGCAGCGATGCGCTTCATGACGTCGGCGCCAGCGCCGTGCCCCCACAGGATCGGGAGCAGGCCGAACAGGATGGCGCACACCGTCATCATCTTGGGCCGGATGCGATGCGCGGCGCCCTCGACGATGGCCTCGGTGAGCCCGGCACGGTCGCGGATGCGGCCCGCCGCGTGATGGTCGCGATACGCGAGATTGAGGTAGAGCAGCATCACCGTGCCGGTCTCGGCGTCGAGCCCGGCCAGCGCGATCATCCCGACCCACACCGCGACGCTCAGGTTGTAGTGCAGCAACCACAGCAGCCAGATCGCGCCGATCAGCGAAAACGGCACGGCCAGCATCACGATGCCGGCCTCGGGCACCGAGCGCAGGTTGAAATAGAGCAGCACGAACACGAGCAGCAACGTGATCGGGATCACCCAAGTGAGCCGCGCCTGCGCGCGCTCGAGGTACTGGAACTGGCCCGACCACTCGATTCGATAACCGGTGGGCAGCGTGACGCGCTCTCCAACCACGCGCTGCGCGTCGCGCACGTAGCTCCCGAGCGGCCGGTCGGCCACGTCCACCGAGACCAGGCCGACGAGCTGTCCGTCCTCCTCCTGAATCATGGAGGGTCCATTGCGGAAGCGCATCGTGGCAAGGGTCGCGAGCGGAACCTGCGCGCCGGATGAAGTCGGCACCAGCACGCGCCCGAGCGCCTCGGGATTGTCACGCAGTTCGCGTGCGTAGCGCACGGCCACGCTGTAGCGCTCGCGGCCCTCGACGGTCTGGGTGACGGCGCTGCCGCCGATCGCGGTCTCGATCACGTCCTCGATGTCGCCGACGGTGAGCCCGTAGCGCGCGGCAGCGTCGCGACGGATGTCGAAGTCCAGGAACCGCCCGCCGGTGACACGCTCGGCGAACGCGCTGCGTGTGCCGGGCACGTCGCGCACGGCATGCTCGACGGCGACGCCGATGCGTTCGATCTCGGCAAGGTCGGGGCCGAACACCTTGACGCCGACCGCGCTCCGCACGCCGGTCGCAAGCATTTCATTGCGCGTCTGGATCGGCATCCACCAGATGTTGGGCATGCCGGGGAAGCGCACCTTGCGATCCAACTCGGCGACCAGGCGCTCCCAGGTCATGCCCGCTCGCCACTCGCGTTCGGGCTTGAGCGTGATCACGGTCTCGACCATCGAGAGTGGGGCGGGATCGGTCGCGGTGCGCGCACGCCCGATCTTGCCGAACACCGTCGCCACCTCCGGCACGCTCTTGAGCTGACGGTCCATCTGCTGCAACACCGATCCAGCCTCGGTTTCGGAGATCCCGGGTGGCGCGGTCGGCATGTAGAGCAACGTGCCCTCGTTCAAGGGCGGCATGAACTCGCTGCCGAGCGTGAGGAAGATGGGCACCGTGGAGAGCAGCAGCAGCGCGGCCCCGATCACCACGGCCCGGCGCCGGCGCACCACCCAGCGCACCACCGGCGCGTAACCGCGCATCAGCGCGCGCGAGATCGGATGCTGATGCTCGCCGCGGATGCGCCCGCGCACGAACCACATGGTCAGCGCCGGCGTCAGCGTGATCGCGAGCAGCGCCGCGAACGCCATCGACCAGGTCTTGGTGAACGCGAGCGGCTTGAACATCCTTCCTTCGGCCCCCTGCAGCGTGAAGATGGGCAGGAACGACACGGTGATGACGAGCAGCGCGAAGAAGATCGGATGTCCGACCTCCTGCAGCCCTTCGATCACCGCCGTCGAGCGCGGGCCTTGCCGGCCGCCCTCCTCCCAGCGCTCGAGCTTCTTGTGCACGTTCTCGACCATGATGATCGAGGCATCGACCATCGCGCCGATCGCCACCGCGATGCCGCCCAGCGACATGATGTTCGCGGTCAGGCCCTGCATCGCCATCGGGATGAACGCCAGCACCACCGCCACCGGGAGCGTCAGGATCGGGATCAGGGCGCTGCGGAAGTGGAAAAGGAACGCCACGATGATGAGGCTGACGATCAGCATCTCTTCGAGCAGCTCACGCTGGAGCGTTCTCGCGGCGCGTTGGATCAGGTCCGAGCGGTCGTAGGTGACGACGAGCTGGACTCCGGGCGGGAACGAGCCGCGCACCTCGGCCAGCCGCCGCTTGATGCCCTCGATCACACGCAGCGCGTTCTGCTTCTGGCGCATGATGACGATGCCGCCCACTACCTCCCCGCGGCCGTTCAACTCGGCGAGCCCGCGGCGCGGCTCGGGGCCGAGATGCACCGCGGCCACGTCGCGCAACAGGACGGGCACACCGCCGGGTCCGAGCTTGAGCGGGATCTGCTCGACGTCGGCCACGCTCTTGATGTATCCGCGGCCGCGCACGTAGTGCTCGTGCTCGGCGATCTCGACCACGCCGCCGCCCACGTCGCCGTTCGAGCGGCGGATGGCGTCGGCGACGTCGCGGATCGAGAGCCCAAAGCTCTGGAGCTTCGCGGGCTCGAGGTCGGCCTGGTATTGCTTGACGAACCCGCCGATCGAGGCCACCTCGGCCACGCCGTCCACGCCCTGCAACCAGTAGCGCAGGGTCCAGTCCTGGAACGAGCGGAGCTGCTGCAGATCGAGTCGGCCCGTGGTGTCGATCAGCGCGTACTCGAACACCCAGCCGACGCTGGTCGCATCGGGACCGATCTGGGGCGTGACGCCCTCGGGCAGCCGGTTGCGCAGCGACGAGAGGTACTCGATCACGCGCGAGCGCGCCCAGTAGAGATCCACGTCGTCCTTGAACACCACGTACACAAACGAGTCGCCGATCATGGACAGCCCGCGCACGTAGCGCACACCGGGCGCGGCGCGCAGCGCGGTCACGATCGGATAGGTGATCTGGTCCTCGACCAGGTCGGGGCTGCGCCCCATCCACTCGGTCGAGATCACGACCTGGGTGTCGGACAGGTCGGGCACGGCGTCGAGCGGCGTGCGCATCAGCGCGGCGACACCGAACCCGGTGGCGATCAGCACCGCGGCCACGGTGAACGCGGGCCGCCTGGCGCAGGCGGCGATCAGGCGCTCGATCATGGCTGCCTCATCATTTCTGGCCCGCCGAGCGCAGCTGACTCTCGGCGCCCACCAGAAAATTGCCCGAGGTCACGACGGTTTCTCCCGCGGTGAGGCCCGACAGCACTTCGACGTATCCGCCGGCGTGGCGCCCCAGGCGCACGTCGCGCGGCGCGAGCCGGCCACCACCGAGATCCACGAACACCACGTTGCGCTCGCCCGTCGGGAGCACCGCAGACTCGGGCACCGCAAGCCGGCGTACCGTGGGCGACATCAGGTCGACATCGACGTAGCGCCCGGGCTGGAGTCGCCCGCTGGGGTTGGAGAGCGTGATGCGAACCTCGGCCGTGCGCGTCGCGTCGTCGAGTTTCGGGAACACCGAAACCACGCCCCCCGCGAGCGGCCTCGTGTCCGAATAGGGATCGTGGATCGCCGCGCGCATACCCTCGCGCACGTCGGTCAGGTCCTCCTGGCGCACGCTTGCCACGACCCAGATCGGGTCGAGCCGCGCAAGGCGGAACAGCACCTGCCCCGCGGTGAACGAGCTTCCCGCCACCACGTTCTTCTCGAGCACCACGCCCGAGACCGGCGAGCGCACTGGCAGCTCCTCGCGCGGCGCGCCGCGGCGCACGATGGCGGCGATGTCCGCGGGCGACAGATCCCACAGCGCGAGCCGTTCCCCGGCGGCCCGCGCCAGATCGGCAGAGCCCGAGCCGACCACGCCGCGCGAGCTGTCGGCGGCGGCGGCCTTCAGCGCCCCGAGGTATTCCTGCTGCGCCGACCACAGTTCGGGGCTGTAGACGGTGAACAGCACTCCGCCGCGGTGCACAGGCTGGCCGCTGACGCTGGCATCCAGGCGGCGCACCCAGCCGCCGAACTTGAGCGCGACGTCGGCCTGCTGGCTTTCATCGACCGCGACGCGGCCCGGCACCCGAAGCGTCGCGTTCAGATCGCGCATCTGGACCGCCTCGGTGCGGATGTCGAGGGTCTGCCGGCGCGCCGTGTCCAGCGTGATGGTTCCCGCGACCGGGTCGCCGCCCGGCGCAGAGCCGGGCACGCCCGTGGTTCCCGACGCGCCGCCCGGCACAGCTCCCGGCGCCGCGTCGGCATCGCCGCTTCCGCTCAGGTATGCCACGCCGCGGATCGACGTGCTCACCCGGTACTCCACCTCGAACGGGGCCGCGTTGCGCGGCAGTAGCCGCAGCCGCGCTTCCCACTCGCCGATCATGGACAGCCCATAACCCGCGCGGAATTCGCCGGAGGCGGCGCGCGTCACCTTGCCGCGGCTCTCCATGCGCGGCATTGCACCCATCGCTTCCATGACCACCATCATCTCGAGCGTGCCGTCCATGGGCCGGCCGCTCGAATCGCGCACCACCACGGTGAGCGTGTTGTCGCCGACCCGCGCGGGGTCGGGCGTGTTTCGCACACCGATGCGCCACGGACCCGCGCGGTCCGGCGTGTCCAGCGCCGGACGCCGGGACAGCGCGCAGCCCGCGGCAAGGAGCACCACCATCGCCGCCGCGCCGATCAACCAACCGCTCCACGAAACGCTTCGCCGATTCATCGCGTCTCCTCCTCTGCCGCGTTGGGGGGCGCCTCGCCCACGGCTCGATCCAGGTCGGCGCGCGCCAGCTGGAGCGCGGCCAGCGATTCGTCGGCTTCGAGGCGCGCGCGTAGCAGGTCGCGGGACGCATTCAGCAGGGCCAGAAAGTCCGAGCGATTCGCCTCGTATCCGGCGCGGGTCGCGGCCAGTGCACGCTCGGCGAGCGGCACCAGCCGTTCGCGCGTGATGGCCACGTCGTGCGCCTGCTCGTGAAAGCGGGCGACGGCGTCGGCGACCTCGAGCGCGACACGGTCGCGAACGACGGCGCGCTCGGCCTCGCGCCTCGCGAGACGCGCCCGCGCCGCCTCGGCCGCGCTGTTCAGCCGGGTGAACTGGATGGGGAGGCTGAGCGCCAGACCAACGCTCGGGCGCATCGCCACATCGCTCCACATGCGGTCGTAGCCGGCGCTCACGCTGGTCTCGGGCAGACGCGCCCGGCGCGCGCCAGCGACGCCGGCTTCGCCCGCTCCCACGCGAGCATCCGCCGCCCTCAGCTCGGATCGTTGCGCGCGGGCCCGCGCCTGCAGGTCCCCGTGCATCGCGCTGGTGTCGGGCAGCGCCAGCTCGGCAGGCGGCGGCAACGCGGTCTCAGGCGGCTGGTGCATGAGCACGTTGAGCTGCGCCACCGCGACCCGGCGCTCGCGCTCGAGCATTACGGCCACATGGTCTCGCATCGCCAGCTCGACGTCGGCCTGCAGCGGGTCCTGCTGTCCGACAAGACCCGCCGCGTACTTGGCGAGCGCCACCGATCGGAACTGGGAGAGCAGTCCGGCCAGTTCGCGATTGGCCTCGACCGCGCGCGTCACGCGCCAGTAGTCGACGTAGGTCATGCGCGCTTGGCGCACCAGATCGAGTCGAAGCGCACCCAGGTCATAGCCCATGGCATCGCGCTCGCGCTCGGCCTCGCGGCGCTGCGGCCCGCGCTGCCCGAACAGCGCCAGGGGCTGCGTGATGCCAATACGATAGCCGGCCTCCACGTCGCTTCGCCCGATCGTCCGGGGCGCGACCATCAGGTCGAGCATCGGGTCCGCCAGCACGCCGCTCGCGCGCGCTTCTGCCTTCGCTTCTCGCCATGCGGCACGCGCAGCCTCGAGCGAGGGATTGCGCTCGAGCACCCTCGCCAGCACGGCCTCGAGCGCGAGCGTCGATTCCGCGCCTGGCGTGCCGACGATGGCCGCGCCGGTTGCGTCGGCAGCGGCCGCGTGCGTCGTGACTACCGCGCGCGCAGCGCCGGCGTATGCCGCGCTCGTGACCAGCGCGACGACGAGCACCGATCGCATCATTCCGCGCCGCGAGCGGCGCGCGGTGCCAACGTTTCGCCCAATGGGCGTCATGAGACTTCCTCCGGGTTGAGCCGTACCCGCGCATCGGGCAGGACACAGACGAATTCACGCCCCGGCGCATGGCGCGCTCGAAGGCGTGGAACCGAAGGAAGGGTCTAGAGTCTGAGGATGGTGGTGCCGATCGCGGCGAGCGCGAGCGGTGGACTGGAAGTAGCCGCGACGGGCGTCGCGCAGAGAACTTCGGAGGTAGGACTGACCGCGAGAGCCGGCAGAACGACGAGCGCGGTCATGTGACGCGCATCGTCTCGCCCGGCATCAACCGAAGCGGATTGCGGAAGCGCAGCGGTGGGCGCTGTGGCGCTCACGCGACAGCAAGGGCGCGCGGCAGGAGTAGCGGCAGGTCGCGTCGCCCGGTCGCAACCCTGGCAAGCGACCCGCCCGTGCACGGCATCACGCCTGCAATCGATGCGCGGGGCGCCGGCGGCCGGTCCGCTCTGCACCACGGCCCACAACGAAAGCAGCACGCCGGTTGCGCGAAGGACGCGCGCCGGGCGCTTGCGACCGAGCCAGCTCTGGATCGAAGTGTGGAAGTTCATGAGGGACTCATAGTGGGTCCGACTACGAAATCACATAGGTAGTATCGGAGCTCCGGCCGGCCCATGCATCAAGCTCGTGTGAAGCTTCGGTCATAAGTAGCATTCGAGCGGCCCCCGCCCGGCCCGCGCTGCCAGGGCGGCGCGAGCCGAATCGAGCCCCCCAAGTTGCGAGGAGCCGCGAGCTTCAGGCCGACTTGGCCGCCGCCAGATCGATCGCGCGTCCCAGCACTTCGAGACACTCGTCTACCTCGGCCTCGGTGATGTCGAGCGGCGGGCGGAAGCGCAGGCTGCGCGTGCCGCACGGCAGGATGATGAGCCCGAGCTCGAATGCATGGTTCGCCGCGGCGTCTCGCGTCGCGCCGTCCGGCAGATCGATCGCGCACATCAGGCCGCGGCCGCGCGCGGCGCTGAGCACTTCGGGGCGCCGCGCCTGCATGCGCTCGAGCGCGCTCTTCAGGTGCGCGCCGACCCTGGCCGCGTTCTCGACCAGCTTCTCTTCGGCCATGATCTCGAGGTAGCGCTGGCAGCGCACCATGTCGACGAGGTTGCCGCCCCACGTCGAGTTGAGGCGGCTCGAGGTGCGGAACACGTTGTCGGGCTCGCGCTCGATCATCGCGCCGCCGCCCATCATGCCGCACACCTGCGTCTTCTTGCCGAACGCGAGAAGGTCGGGACGGATGTCGTCGTGCTGGTGCGCCCACATGCGGCCGGTCAGACCCATGCCGGTCTGCACTTCGTCGAAGATCAGCAGCGACTCGTTCTCGTGCGCCAGATCGCGCAGCGCGCGCAGGAACTCGGGACGGAAATGATTGTCGCCGCCCTCGGCCTGGATCGGCTCGATCAGGATGCAGGCGATGTCGTCCTTGCGCTCGCGGTAGGCGGCCTTGATCGCATCGAGCGCGAGCTTCTCGCTCTGCCTGACGCGCTCGATCTCGGCGGCATCCACCGGGAAACGCAGCCTGGGGTTCGGAATTCGCGGCCAGTCGAAGTGCGGGAAGTACTGGTACTTCCTCGGATCGGCGGTGTTGGTCAGCGAGAGGGTGTAGCCCGAGCGGCCGTGGAACGACTCGGTGAAGTGCACGACCTGGTGCCCCTTCTCCGTGGTGTGGCCCTTGCGAAAGTTCTGGCGCACCTTCCAGTCGAAGGCCGCCTTGAGCGCATTCTCGACGCCGAGCGAGCCGCCGGCGACCAGGAACAGGTGCGGCAGGTACTCGGGCATCGCGATGCGGCCGAAGGTGTCCACGAACTCGGCCATCTCGACCGTGTAGATGTCGGAGTTGGTCGGATTGACGAGCGCCGCGCGAGTCAGCTTCTCGAGGAACTCCTTGTCGCGCATCTTCGGGTGATTGATCCCGACCGGCAGCGTCGCGAAGAACGAGAACAGGTCCAGGTACCAGCGATCCCCGCGCGAATCGTAGAACTTGCGGCCCTTGCTCTTCTCGAGATCGAGCACGATGTCGTAGCCGTCCACCAGCATGTGGCGGCCGAGCACCGCATGGACATCGCCCGGAGTGATGCGCGGAGTGCGCGGGGTCATGACGTCTCTCCTTTCACACCGGTCGAGATGTAGCTCTCTTCTTTTGCCGTCGAGAGCGCCATGATGGTGCGGGTCTGGCGCACGCCCTCCATGGAATTGAGCTGGTGGAGCAGCAGCTCCTTCAAGCCCTCCATGTCGCGCGCGCGCACCTTGAGCAGCAGCGAGAACTCGCCGGTGATGTGATGGCACTCCTGCACTTCGTCCAGCGACAGCACGCGCTCGAGGAACGGCTTCTCGAAGCGCGGATGCTCGATGAACACCTCGACGAACGCGGTGACCGTGATCCCGAGGGCCCGCGGATCCACCTGCGCGGTGAAGCGCCGGATCACGCCCGAGTGGTCGAGCTTGCGCAGGCGCTCATTGACCGCCGCGGTCGAAAGCCCGACGCGCTTCGCAATCTCGGCCTGCGAGAGCTTCGCGTCCTTCTGCACCAGCGCCAGGATGTGCCGATCCCGGGCGTCGAGGTCCTGATAACTGTTCGTTCGAATAACCATGGCACAAGTATATGTTCGGCCAATCTAATTAGCAACTGAACTTTTTATCGCGTCGGCTGTGTCAGGCCGGTGAATTCAGGCGCCAGCCGCAATCTCCCGCCCCCATTTCAGTAGCGGGGTGGGGTCGGTGACGCTCTCGAGGAGCAGATCGGGCGCGTGCGGGGCCAGGTCCGTGAGCTTGTGCCTGCCGGTGGCGACCGCGACCACTCGAGCTCCGGCGGCGCGGGCGCAGGTGATGTCGTTCTCGGTGTCGCCGACCACGACGCAGCGCCTGGGCGGCACGCCGTAGCGCTCGGCGGCGCGAGCGACCGCGATCCGCGCGAGGCCATCGCGATCCGCGGCCTCCTCGCCGAAGGTGCCGAAGGCGAAGCGCTGGCGCAGGCCGAAGCGGTCGAGCTTGATCCCGGCCATCTCGGTCATGTTGCCGGTCAATAGCCCGAGCACCCAGCCGGGCTCGCGATCGATGCTCTCGAGCAGCTCCGGAATGCCGGCAAGCATGTAGCCGCGCGGCGGCACCAGCAGCGCCCGCATGCGCTCCAACGCCACGCGCCAGAACTCTGCCTCCTCGGCGCCAGTCATGCGGGCGCCGTGGGCAACGAGAATGTCGGCGAGGATCAGGGGCTCGGTTCGGCCGTCGAAGCGGATGCTCTTGAGGTCGTTTTCGACCCCGAGATGCTCGCGAAGAGCCCACGAAAACGCCTCGCGGCTCGCTCCCTCGGTCAGGAGCAGCGTGCCGTCCACGTCGAAAAGCCACACCAGCCGCACTGAATGGACACCGTGGGATCTGGGCTCGGACATGGGCGAGGCATGCTAGCATAGGGGGCGCTCTCCACCCTCCCATTCGAGGACCCCAGTGATCCGACGACTGTCCTGCGCGTATCTGGCTGCCTGGATGCTGGTCGCCGCGCCCGCCCATGGCGCCACCGCGACGCCCGCCGCCTCCTCGCCGATCCGCGCCCGGCTGGAGTGCACCACGCCGCGAGTCGAAGCCACAGACGACTTCATCTGGAACGTGCCGTTCGCGCTCGCCAACTACAGCGATCGCGGCATCTACTCGGACAGCATGACCTGCGAGATCGAGGATCTGGACCCGGGCCTCACCCACGCGCCGCGCATTTCGCGGGCGGTGACCACCATGGGCCGGATCGCCTCATCCTTGAGCGCGGGCGACAGCACGGTCTTCCAGGTCCAGGTCCGCGCCACCTGCGAACACGCGCGCCTCTCCTGCCGGCTATACGTTCGCGACGGCGAGCACAACACCGCGACGTTCGATGCTGCGACCGAGACCGACCCCGCACCTATCGCGGTGGCCCACCCGTCGCAGTTCCTCAAAGGGCCTTCGGGCCAGGTCGAATTCGTGAGCTTCGCCGCTCCGGCCGAATCGCTGAACGCGGCGGGAATCCTGCTGATCCACGACGATGGCCAGCACGCGCGCTCGATGCTCCCAGTCGCCGCGCTGCTGCAGAATCGTGCCTATGCCGTCTTAGCGGTGAGCGTGCCGGGCTACGGCCGCTCCGGCGGTTTCCCGGATTTCGCGGGGCCGCGCACGGTGGAGGCCGTTGCCCTTGCATTCGAGGCACTCGAGAAGACGCCAGGGGTAGGCAAGTCGCGCATCGCGGTGTGGGGCATCGGACGCGGCGCGACCGCTGCGGCGCTGCTCGCCGCGCGCCAGCACGAAGTGCGCGCGCTGATCCTCCAATCGGGCGGCTACGATCTTCCCGCGGTCGCGCGCGGCACGCAGGATCGCGCGTACGCGGCGTCTCTCGCCGCTGAAGTCGGCGCGGACAGCGCCGCGTGGCGCGATCGCTCGCCGGCACTTGCGGCGGGACGCATTCATTCCGCGGTGCTGCTGATTCACGGCGACCAGGATCGGCGCATGCCGGCAGCTCAGGCCCGCGCGTTCGCCGCCGATCTCAAGGCGCGCGGCGTCGATGTCGAATCGCGCTTCCTGCCCGCCGCGGGCGCAACTGTGTCACCTTTCGAAGTCCGGCGTGCGACTCTCGACTTTCTGCGCCTGCATCTCGCACCCTAGGAGTCCCGGCCGCGGCGCGTGATAGGATCGCGCGCGCCACAGCATTCCTGACCCGAGGACAACGCGATGCGAAGCACGGAGCTGCCGCGCCCGTGAGCGGACTCGCCTGGAAGCTGCGCCGGCTGCGCGCGATGACCGCGCCCGAGATCCTGCATCGCGCGCGCATCGCGGGCCGCGACCGGCTCGCGCCGCCCTCCTACGAACGCCGCACTCCCGCCGAAGCCTTTCGCCAGCTGTTCGCGGGCAAGCCGGACGAAGTCCTCGCCTCGAGCCGGCTCGCCGCGCTCATGCACAGGCCTTCGCCCAAGTCGTCGCGCAGGGCGTTCGCTGCCGAGATCGCGGCCGCCGATGGGCTCATGCGCGGCGAGTGGAGCGTGTTCGGGCGCCCGGTTCCCATCGCCGATCCGCCGCGCTGGAACGCGCACCCGCTCACCGGCACCGAATGGCCGGATGCGCCGAGCCGCGCGCTCGACTACCGGCGCATCGATATCGCCGGCGGCGCGCGTTACGTGTGGGAGACGGGCCGGCTCACCACGCTCCCGACCCTCGCGCTCGCGGCGCGGGTCACGGGCGAGGCGCCCTACGCCGAGCGCACGATCCGCTGGCTCGACGACTTCGTCGCGCGCAATCCGCTCGGGCGCGGCATTCATCACACCAGCGGGATCGAGATGGCAATCCGCGTGATAAACGTCACCTGGACGCTGGCGCTGCTCGGCAAGCATGCGCCGGATGTGGCGCTCGAGCCGTGCCTCGGGCTGCTCGCGCAGCAGGCGCTCCACTGCAGAGACCACCTGAGCCTGGGGTCGAGCGCGAACAACCACCTGATCGCCGAGTACGCGGCGATGACCACGCTCGGCGCGGTCTTCCCCGCCGCGCGCGGCGTTGAAGCGCTGCTCGACCGCGGTCTTGCAGGGCTCGAGCGCGAGACGCTGCGCCAGTTCGATCCCGACGGAGTCAATCTCGAGCAGTCGTTCGGCTATCTGCCGTTCGTGTGGGAGCTGCTGCTCTATTCTTTCATCGCAGCCGAGGCGGCGGGGCGCACCGTTCCGCGCGCAGTGCGCGAGCGGCTCGCCAAGTCAC
Organism: Candidatus Eiseniibacteriota bacterium; assembly: GCA_031370785.1. GTDB lineage: Bacteria > Eisenbacteria > RBG-16-71-46 > RBG-16-71-46 > RBG-16-71-46 > DATJGS01. The sequence goes on from JANMQY010000124.1 coordinate 34,677, forward strand.
TCGAGTTCGCGCGCCTGGTTCGTCTTCCGGACGGACGCACACCTCAGATCGGCGATGAAGACGATGGCCGATTGATGCTGCTCGCAGAAGATGCGACGCGCCTCGACCTGGTGGGCAATGCGCTCGCGGCGTGGCTCGGCCGCAACGCGCTCTCGGAGCGCGGCGGTGAGCTCGCGACGTTGCTGTTCGGCACCGCGACCGAGGCGCGCGTGGCGCTGGATGGCGTGCGCGATACCGCGGGCTACACCGTGTGGCGCGAGCGCGGGCTCCACGTCACGTTTGATCACGGGCCGCTCGGGCTCTTGCCGCTCGCCGCGCACGGCCACGCCGATGCGCTCGCTGTGACCATTTTCCGAGGAGACGATGCGATCGTGATCGATCCCGGCACCTTCGCGTACCACGAGGATCCTGCCGGGCGCGCCCGCTGTCGCTCGACGCCATACCACAGCACCGTGAACTTTGGCGGGCGCAGCCAGGCGGTCATGGCCGGACCATTCCTGTGGGAGTCGCTGCCCGGTGTGCGCTCCATCACCTCGACGCGCAAAGGCGCGCGCGCTGCCGAATGCCAATGGACCTCGGGCGAGACTCACGAGCGCAGCGTGACCGTCGACAACGGCGAGGTGCGCATCGAGGACTTCGCGGGCGGCGCCGAACCCGAGATCGTGTTCGTCCTGGGCCCCGGCGCGCGAGCCGAGCTCTCGGGCGCCAGAGCCACGGTCTTCATGGGCAACACCCGCGCCGAGTTCGAGACCACGGAGCTCGCCCCGTGGCGCATCGAGCTGAGCGAGTGCGCACCACGCTTCGGGCTAGTGACACCGACGCTGCGACTGATCACAGCCCTGCGCAGCGACCTGTGCGTCACGACCGTGCGCGTGGGACCGGCGTGAGGCCGTTCGCGTCTTGGTCTGCTTCAGGGTCAGCTTGTCCTTGACGCCCTCGAACATCGTTCTGCCCTTGCCGAGAACGATGGGATCGACCACGACCTGGTACTCATCGATCAGACCCGCCTGCGCAATGGTGCCGCTTCCCATGATCACCATGAGTGGTCCAGTGGCATCCTTCACATCTCGCTTTCGCCTTTCGTGCTGTCTGCGACGAACGCATTCCATTCCGCGTCCTGCTCGTGCGCCCAGTTCATGTCGCCGTTCACGCTCGAGAAGTAACCATCCAGCCTGACCGAATTGAAAACCGTCAACCTGCGCATGAATCATCTCCCTTGCGTGAGACGCAGCCGTCCGGCCTTTCGCGCCCTCCCCAGCTCCGAGAGGAAGCTTCCGTAGCCCTCAAGGTGCCCTTCGCTTCGACTCCATTTCCAAATCTTGTTGAGAGCCACTCGATTGCGTACGGCGATCGCTACCGCCGCCGCAAGGCTCTGCCGGTCGTTCCAATGGTAAAAGGCCGCGAGCCGATCCCGGCAGGCGTCGGTTGCCGAGAGCGCCAGAGTCTTTGCCGTGCGGCGGCTCTTCCAGACTGGTCGGATTTGGAAATCATCCCCGATTCCAAGGGGCCCGCGGGGGAATTCGACGAAGAAGAGAACGAGCCGATGAACGTAGCGGTCGCGCTCGCGCTTGAAGCCAAGCGTCGCGAGAGCACTGTCCAGATCCTCCGTGGTGCATGGCCCGATGAGCACGAAGTCCGCGTCGAGAGACTGGTACTCGCCGCCCGAGTACAGATTCGCACAAGCCCCGCCGGTGAGCACCGCGCGAATCTCGGCCCGCCGCAGGGCATCGCCGACCCCGACGGCTACGTCGGCCAGCGAGGACCGAGCGCTGATCTTCAAAGTGGTTTGCCGGATCGACGAGGCCTGCGGCGCAGGCCGGCGGCCCGAGTGCGAAGGTCGACCTCGGACTCGAGGAGTTGCTCGAGATAGCGCTCGAGCTGCTGTCGGGCGGGCGCGCGGGGACTCAGCCGGTAGAGCCGCGTCCGGCCCGCAGCGCGACCCACGACCAGACCGTCGCGCTCGAGCGACCGGAGCGCCTTCTGGACTCCCGACAGGCTCAGCTCCAGAAACCGCGCGAGCTCACGCGCGTAGGTCTCCGCCAGCAGTCGCAGTGCCAGCAACACTCGCGTTCGCGCGTAGCTCCCGAACGGGCTCGAAGTAGTCGTGACCTTCATTGGCGGTCATATGACCACCGAACAAGGTCATCTGTCAAGACCGAATCCGGACGATGCCCCGAATGCCTGGTGTCTCCAATCGTCTGTGCCGCTTCCGGCCAACGCCGCCCCGATCACCGCTTCGGCTTGAAGTACCAATTCGGCTTGCCCTGCTCCCACGGACGATACTCCTCCGCCGTGGTGATCCGCTCGATCAGCGGCGGGTGCGTGTACTGGAACACCTTGAGCATCCGCCCCGGCTCCGGATTCGACTTGTTCTGCATTCCGAGCTTGATGAACGCGCGCGCGCCGGCATCGTTGAGATGCGTGATCTCGAGCGCGTAGAGGTCGGCCTCGTGTTCGATCGTGCGAGTCCGCGCGTTGATCAACGGCTGCGCGATGAACGAGACGATGGTAAGCGTCACTGCCAGCAGCGGCAACGAGGCGATGTCATGCAGCTCGGTGAAGCCCCAGCGCGGACCGAAGCGCCTCACCGACCAGCGCATGATCACGAAGCTCGCGTAGAACAATGCCACGCTCAGGAGTGAGATCAGGGCGATTCCCTTCCAGACGTGACCGAGCTTGTAGTGCCCGATCTCGTGTCCCATCACGAACAGGATCTCGTCCTCCTTCATCGCCTTGAGCGTCGTGTCCCAGAGCACGATGCGCTGCGAGGCGCCGAAGCCATTCACGTAGGCGTTGATCTTCCTGGTCTGCGCGCTCTTGTCGACCTGGTAGACGTTGTGCGCCGGAATGCCGGCTTTGGCGGCGAGCGCCAGGATCTCGCCCTTCAGGTGCTGGTCCTGGAGCGGCGTGAACTTGTTGAAGATCGGATCGACCACGATCGGCTGGATCAGATCCGAGAACACGATCACCGGCAGGGCGCCAAGTGAGAGCCACAGCCACCAGCGGCGCGGACTCTTCTGGATCGCCATATAGACGAGCGACAGCAGCGGGATCACGCCGAGAAACACGATGCTGATCGCCTGCCCCTTGACCTCGTCCGCGAGCCAGGTGCTCAAGCCCTGGTTGGACAGCCCGAACTGATGTTCAAGCGCAAATCCCGCGTACCACGCGATCGGGAAGGTGAGCACGAAGCCGACCACCGTGTAGAGCGTGAAGAACACCAGGATCTGCACGTAGCGGCGATGCCCGATGCTGTACGCAATATCCCGCATACGCGCCGAGAGCCCCGAGAACAGGATGACCAGCCCCACCGCGATCGCCCACAGCGGCTCGAGAAATCCCAGCATGGTGCGCCGCGCGGCGTACGCGCGGTTCTCGGGCGTGAAGTTGGCGCGCACCTCCGCGAGGTAGTCGCGAGGCGGGGCAGGCGCCGCAGTCGAAACGGTCGTGCTGTCGGGCGCGTGAGTCGAATCAGTCGCGGCGAGATTCGACGCGGGATCGGCGTCTTGCGCGAACGCGAATGCAAGCGCAATCGCGGCGAGCGCTGTGAGGGCAAGCGTGACGAGCAACCAACGGCGTGGGGCGGCGCGGGTCATGAGGTCTGCTCCGGGCAGGAAGGGACTCAGGACCGCGCCACGATAGAGTGGGCTTCCGCGAGGCGCAATGACGGTGGTTGGCCCCCTGCCGCTA
>JANMQY010000139.1:0-26350 GCA_031370785.1 Candidatus Eiseniibacteriota bacterium
CGAAGGCTGTTCGCAGGCTCTCCGGCATCGAAGGGTTTCACGGTCACCAGATGCGGCACACGTTCGCATGTCAGTGGCTCGAGCGGGGCGGAAGTCTTGCCGCCCTTCAACAGATCCTCGGGCACGCCTCAATCGTGACGACGCAACGCTACGCGCGACTCTCCGACGAGCTCGTCATGCGCGAATCAGAACGTCTGCAGTCTCACGGGGCTACCACAGGGGTAGCCAGCAATTCTTAAGTCGTTGTGGCCCCGTAGCTCAGACGGATAGAGCAGCGGTTTCCTAAACCGCGTGCCACTGGTTCGACTCCAGTCGGGGCCACCAACACCTAGTCGCCGGTCTTCTCCCGCAGCGCCACCCGCGCCGCTTCCCGCTCGATCAGCTCGTCGGTCACGCGCGCGTATCGCATCGTCGTGCTGAGATCCCGGTGCCCGAGGATCTGCTGGAGGACCGCGAGATTGCCGCCGGCCTCGAGCCAGCGCATCGCGAACGTGTGCCGGCAGCGATGCACATGGAAGTCCGGGATTCCGGTCCGATGCCGGACTCCGCGCGAGAATGATCCAGGGCTTCCGGCCGCATACGGCACCAGCCTGTGTTCGCAACGGGAGATCTCGTCGAGTAGTTCCGGGTTCAGTGGCACGCGACGCAGGCGCCCCGACTTGGTGTTTCCGACCTCGAGCAGCGCGCCACGGACATCGTCACGCGTTGCGCGGCAAGCTTCGGCCCAGCGCAGGCCGGTTCCGAGGAGGAACCTGAGCACGAACCCAGCATGTCCTGGGACGGCGACGAGCGTCGCGACTTCACGGTCGTTGAACCCGCGTGGAGCCACCTCCGCAATCCGCGGCATGACGCGGACTGGAAATGGTGAGCGCTCGAGCAATCCGACGCTGACCGCCCAGCGTAGAAAGCAGCGCAGGTCGCTCAGCACGTGGGTCACTGTGTAGGGGCTGAGCTTCCAGTGATCCTCGAGCATGAGCCGAAACTCGCGGATTTGGTCGCCGTTGAGTTCCCTCAGCGTTGTGGGGCTGAGCCAGCCGAGCGCGTAGGTGTCAAAGCGAATCTTCGCGAGCCGCTGGCCCTTGGCATTCCTCGTCGTCGCGACATAGGACGCAAGCCAGCGGTATCCCGCCTCGAGCAGGGTGGGACCGTCAGAGGTGCCTTGTTCCGGCGGACCGGGCGTATGGCCCGGAACACGCCGTGGGCTTGGACATCTGTCACGCGCGGCGACACCTCCGGAAACGATGCCTGCGGGGACCGGGGCAAACGGGTGCGTGGGCAGCGCACTTTCAGCGCACTCTCGAACCTCACGCACGTCCCGGGCCATGTCCCCCCGGGCCCCCCTCGAAACCCACGGCCCTCCTTGCACGTATTGCAGGCACGTCCCGCGACACGAGAGGTCCTTTCGGAGGGGCTTGTCTTGACCGACATGCAGACTCGACTGAGCGCGATGCCGCCCCTGGAAGTCCCGAACCCCTCGACGGTCGTGTCGGCGTTGGTCCAGATGCTTTCCCGCCTGGGCGTGCAAGAGGCGTTCGGCGTCTCCGGTGGCGCAATGGCGGCACTATGGGACGCACTGTCATCGAGCCCACTCGGCGTCTATCACTTCCGTCACGAGACAGGGGCCGCGTTCGCCGCCATTGAGGCGTGCTTCGCCAGCGGGCGACCGACCGTGCTGTTCACGACCACGGGACCCGGACTCACCAACGCGCTGACTGGCATCGTGGCGGCTCGCGAAGAACGAGCGCGCGTCATCGTCGTCTCGGCGTATACGTCCGCGTCCTCCCGGGGCCGGTTCGCGATCCAGGAGACTTCGCGCGGCACCTTGCCTCCGTCGCTGTACGAATCCGGACGGCCGTTCCACTTCGCCACCGTTGTCGACGATCCCACGCAACTCGCCGCGGTCGAGAGGGAGCTCGCGACTGGCCTCCATCGCCGCAGCGGGTTTGTCGCGCATCTGGCGCTGGACACCGAGGCGCAGCGAGCACCTGCGGCCCAACCTCAGATTCTGTCGCTGGCGGTTCCGATGTCCGCGGAAACACCGCCCCTCGCGCAGGTCGCGGCTTGCATCGATGCGCTGAGCGATGGACCGTTTGCGATCTGGGTCGGGTATGGCGCACGCGATGCCGCGGCCGAGGTCGCGACGCTCGCCCGCTGCACGCAGGCGCCGGTGATGTGCTCACCGCGCGGCAAGGGGATCTTCCCCGAGGATGACCCGCTGTTCGTCGGTGTGACCGGCCTGGCGGGACACGCGTCGGTCATGCGCTATCTGGAGGAGTTCAAGCCGCGACGCCTGCTGGTCCTCGGCTCACGGCTGGGCGAGCCGACCTCGTTCTGGGATCGCCGTTTCATCACGCCTGAGGGCTTCGTTCACGTTGATGTGGATCCGGAAGTTCCGGGCGTTGCGTTCGGCGCCGCGCCCACGCTCGCCGTTGTCGGGGACGTCGGAGCAACGCTGCGGGCGGTGCTCGCCGACCTGCAACCTTCGAGCGGCGACGCCATGCCGGAGCTGCCGCATCCGCGCATCGACCGAATCGAGCGGCGCAGTGACGGCCCGGTACGCCCCGAAGCGCTGATGGACGCGCTGCAGGACTGGGTCGTCGATCGCAGCGACGCAACCGTGCTGTCGGAGTCCGGCAACTCATTTTTATGGACGACGCATCGGTTGCGGTTCTCCACGCCGCACCGATACCGGGTCAGCACCGGGGTGGGGGCGATGGGTCACGCTTCGGCCGGTGTGATCGGCGCAGCGCTGGCCAGCGGGCGCCGGGCGGTGGCGGTTGTCGGCGACGGGGCCCTGCTCATGACCAACGAGATCAACACCGCGGTGAAGTTCGATGCGCCCGTGGTGTGGGTCGTCCTCAACGACGGACGCTATGGCATGTGTGCCCAGGGCATGGACGCCCTCGGGCTCTCGGCCGACGCAGAGATCCCGCAGGTCGACTTCGCGGCGTTCGCACGCGCACAGGGAGCCCGTGCGACACGTGTCGACCACGAGGTGCAGCTCGACGCAGCTCTGGCAGAGGCAATGGCGGCAGACGGCCCCTTCGTCGTGGACGTTCGCATCGACCCGCGGTGCAAGGCGCCGGCGTCGCTGCGCAACGCCGCGCTCGCCGAGAAACTCTCCCTGCATCGCGAGCGGATCTTCCCCTCGCGCGAGGACCCGCGGTAACGGTCACTCGATGGAAAACAACACCTTCGCTACCACGATCTACGCCCAGGCACCGGCGACGCGGACGTTCGCGTACTTGCGGCGTCTGCAGAACCTCGATGAGTGGACCCTCGGCAGCCGCATGCTCACGCGCATCGACGACGACACGTTCATGGGCACAGCATCTGGCTACCAGGCCATGCTGTGCTACCACGTGCGCACGCTCGAGCATCCGCGGCTGTCCGCGATCGAATGGCAGTGCGGCTACCGTTATCGCGAGTACTTCAAGCAGTACCCCGTGTTCGTGTTTCCTTCGCGGTATGCGGACCCACACGGCGACGAAGACGGCAGCTACATCCACTGGGTCAGCGTGATCGATCCCGCACGCCGAACCGAGATGATCATGCAGGGGATCTCGGCCGTGCATCGCTACGAGGCGCGAGGACTCAAGGCCGCGCTCGAGCGCGGGGAGGGGGCTGAGCGGCCCGCCGCGGGGCGATTGTCCGTGATCTCGGACACGATGTGGGTCGATGCCCCGATCGAAATGGCTCGAGCGTTCCTCGCCGATCGAGGGGCCCTCGCCCAATGGGCGCCGCTCTTTCGCGCTGTCGACGCTGATGCGGGGTCGTTCCTCGACGAGTATGCGCGGCGTGTCCAGGTCGAGTTCGCCGCGTGCGATCTCGGCGACTACGTGCTGGTCGAGCAGGACTATGCGTACCCCGATCTCGGTGTGGTGCAGCGCTGCCCGATCGTCCTGGTGCCGTGCGCTCGCGCCTTCGGCCCAGAGGCGCCAGGGTTCCTGCTCCACCGGATCGCATTCGTCCGCAACGACGGGTCGCAGACGCACGGTCGCACGACGGCCTCCGAACTGAGCGCGGAGAGCATGGCGATCAAGCGTACGCTCGAGGCGCGCGCGGGGAACCTGACCAGTTTCGCTCGCGGGATGAGCTACCGCCCCGATCCCGCGACAACCGAGGACGAGATCATGGCGTCACCACCGGACATCTTCGCACCTGAGTTCGCCGCGGATCCTTACCCGCACTATCGCCGCATGCGCGACGAGTATCCCCTGTACTTCCACGCACCCACGCAGGCGTGGATCTTGAGCCGGTACGACGACGTCCGCATGGCGCTGACCAACCCGGCGTTCACCACCAGGAGCTATGCCACGCAGACCGAGCCCTTGCTCGGCAAGACGATCATCCAGCTCGACGGACGCGAGCATGCGCTGCAGCGCGGGTTGCTGACGCCATCGTTTCGCGAGGGGAGCATTCGAGAGCGCTTCTCGAATCTGATCCGCGACGCCATCGACGAGCTGATCGGCGCGGTCGCATCGCGCGGCGAAGCGGATCTGATCGCGGATGTGGTCGTGCACCTTCCGGTACGCATCATGGCGGGGTTGCTCGGCTTGCCCGTGCACGACCGCGACCGCTTCCGAACGTGGTACACGGCCCTCATTCAAGGTGCGCTCAATCTCGCCGGTGACCCTATTGTGGCAGCGGCCGGCATCAGGGCCCGGGACGAGCTCGACGCCTACCTGCGGCCGCTGATCGTCGCCCGCCGCGAGAGGCCGGGCACCGATCTCATCTCCACCCTGGCGACGACCACGGTCGAAGGCGATCGGCTGACCGACGAACAGATCATCCGCTTCGCGATGCTCATGGTCTTCGCGGGTGGCGAAACCACGGAGAAGGGGCTCGCGACCACTCTGCGCAACCTGCTCGCGCATCCCGACGTTCTAGCAGCCGTGCGGCGGGACATGTCGCTGCTGCCGCGAGCGATCGCCGAGTCGTTCCGCTACACCGCCCCGACCCACATGGTGCCGCGTCAGACCAGCGAGGAAGTGCAGGTATCGGGTGGACTGCTGCCGGCGGGGGCCGATGTCATGTGCTTCCTCGGCTCGGCCAACCGCGACGAGCGTCGCTTCGCCGATCCCGATCACTTCGACCTCAACCGACCCGAGGCCGACCCCAAGCGTGCGTTCACAGGCGCGGCCGACCACCTTGCGTTTGGCGGCGGCAGGCACTTCTGCCTCGGAGCCGTACTCTCGCGTTTCGAGATCGAGGTCGCGTTGAGTCACATCTTAGACGCCTTACCCGACCTGCGACTCGCCGACGAGACGCCTCCTCCCGATGTCGGGTTGTTCCTGCGTGGCCCAGCGACGCTTCCGGTTCGGTTCTCGAAACCGACGTTGGAACGAATCTCATGAACGCCGGCAAATCGGGATGACGACGCCGCGCGAGGAGAAGCACACATGACTCACAGGACGAACGCTCGGCTCGCCGGCGCCATGCCGCCGCAGAGGCAATCGGCCTGACAATGCTGGGCACCGCGGACCTTCTCGTCCGCGGTGCCGTACGTCGGCCCAACTTCAGGATGCGGGTTTGATGTTCTGATTCATGCGGAACAGATTGGTCGGATCGAACTTCGCCTTGAGTTTCGCCAGGCGGTCGTAGTTGGGACCGTAGGCGCCTACTTGCACGCGCTGCGTCTCGTCCTCGGGCATGAAGTTCACGTACACGCCACCGGTCGCGAACGGGGTCGCTGCGTCGAACAACTCCCGCGTCCACTTGATGCATTCCGCGTCCTGCGATGATTCTCTCCAACGCGTGTGCACGTTCATGATGAAGTCAATGTCGCGGTGAGGATATGCAGTGGCGCCGGCCGGAAGCCGATTGACGGCCCCGCCGAGGTGCCCGATGAAGACCTCGCACTCCGGGGTCGGCAGGTGGCCCACCGCGTCGCGCACGACGTCGAGGAATCCGTCGTCGAGCTTCTTGAAGTCATGCGACTTCCAGTAGTTCCGGGCACCCGGCGTGAGGAGCGGATCGAAGGCCGTCTGCCATCCTGCGAACGGGGCCGGTCCGATCACATCCGCAATCGGCTTTCCCAGCGCACGCAGTGGCGCGACCGCCTTCTCGGCCTTCTGAATGTCCCCGATGGCGCACACCGCAAACACCAGGATCTCCTTGCCATGCACCTCGGGGGGCAGGAACGGAAGCGGCGGAGCCTTGCGCAACACCACCCAGGCCGTGACTTCATCGGGAGCCGAGGCGACGAAGCGACGGTACCCATCGAGCAGCTCTTTTGCCTGCGAGAACGGATGGACGATGAGGCCCGCGATCACTTGAGGGCCCACCGGGTGAAGCCGGAACTCGAACGAGGTGACCGCGCCGAAATTGCCGCCGCCACCACGCACCGCCCAGAACAGGTCCGGGTTCTCCTTTTCGCTCGCCCGCTGCAGATTGCCGTCGGCGGTCACGATGTCCACCGACAGCAGGTTGTCCACGGTGAGTCCGAGCTTGCGGCTGGTCCAGCCAAAGCCGCCGCCGAGCGTGAAGCCTGCAATCCCGGTCGTCGAGTTGATCCCCAGCGGAGTCGCGAGGCCGAAGGCCTGCGCCTCACGGTCGAACTCGCCCAGCGTGACCCCGGGCTCGACGCGCGCTGTGCGAGCCGCCGGATCTACGCGCACCGACTTCATCAACGACAGATCGAGCATCAGCCCGCCGTCGCACACTGCGTTGCCCGCGATATTGTGGCCACCACCACGCACCGCCAGCAGCAGCCGATATTCCCGGGCCAGCGAAACCGCGCGCATCACATCCGCCGCTCCGGCAGCGCGCACGATCGCCGCCGGCTTGCGATCGATCATCGCATTCCAGATCGTGCGGGCGGCGTCGTAGCCCGGCTCGCCGGGCAGGCACAGTGTTCCGCGCAATTCCTTGCGCAGCCCTTCGAGCACCTCGGCCGGAATCGATTTCCGGCCTCCATCGAGTGTCTTCAGATCGACTGCGGTCACCCTGCTGCTCTCCTTTCGTCTCTGGATGGAATTCGCGACTATCTGGCCCCCGGCGAGAAGGTGGAGATTGGCAGACAATTCGCCGCTCGCGTCGCCATCCGCAGGCGCGAGACTTTGGTCGTGGGGGCAAGGCCACACGTGTCTTACGTGGCATTGGTACTGCGGTGACGCGTGATGCGTCAAGGGGGCTCCTGCCTGAAATGACTCCGAATCCACTCGAGGCGTCACCGCTTCAGCCGGCGAGGCGGCGGCGGTAAGTACGACTCCAAGAACCAGCAAGGCGCAACCTCTCACAAGGCGCATGAGATGTTTCCTCCTTCCCGCCCTACGGGTCGGCACCGATTCTGGTTTCGGGGCGGGCACTTTTCGGCGAGCGGCGAGCAAAAGGGTGCTCCGAATCCTAGGAGCACCTCTCTTCGTTGCCGGAGAGGACCGGCGAGGGGTCACACCAAAGTACCGTGGACCCATCGGCCCCTGCGACGCATCTTCAATGCTCTCGGGTGTCGGCGACACCAACCTCCTCTTACGGATTCGTGCTTCGCGGCGTGTTGCGATCTCGTCGTGGAGCGCAGGTGGCCCTGTAGTTCGCAATGGCTGCAGCTCACAGGAAGGGAGAACGTCCATGAGCACGATCACGATGAAGGATGGCACCCGGATCTATTACAAGGATTGGGGAACGGGACAGCCGATCGTCTTCAGCCACGGATGGCCGCTCAGCTCGGACGCGTGGGAGGACCAGATGGTCTTCCTGGGGGCGCGCGGTTACCGCTGCATCGCACACGATCGCCGCGGGCATGGACGATCGGGCCAGCCCTGGACCGGCAACGACATGGACACGTACGCCGACGATCTGGCGGCGCTTGTCGAGGCGCTGGATCTGCGCAACGCCATCCATGTCGGTCACTCCACCGGCGGGGGAGAAGTCGCGCGCTACATCGGACGGCATGGCACGAGCCGCGTCGCCATGGCCGTGCTGATCGGCGCGGTGACGCCGCTCATGCTCAAGACGTCCGCCAATCCGGGCGGCCTGCCGATCGAGGCGTTCGACGCGATTCGCGCGGGCGTCATCGCCGATCGATCCCAGTTCTTCAAGGACCTGAGCGTTCCGTTCTATGGCGCGAATCGTCCCAGCGCCAAGGTCTCGCAGGGCATCCGGGACTCGTTCTGGCTCCAGGGAATGCTGGCGGGCCACAAGTCCGTCATCGACTGCATCAAGGCATTCTCCGAGACCGACTTCACGGAAGATCTCAGGAAGTTCGACGTGCCGACGCTGATCCTGCATGGCGACGACGACCAGATCGTCCCGATCGGCGCGTCGGCGATGCTGTCGTCCAAGCTCGTGAAGGGCTCCACGCTGAAGGTCTATCCGGGTCTCTCGCACGGCATGTGCTCGATCAACAAGGACCAGATCAACGCGGATCTGCTCGCGTTCATCAAGGCGCCGGTGCACGAAGCCGCCCCCAGATGATGTTCGTGAGTCTCAGGTAGTCAAACGCCGACGGAAGCGGGTCGCCGAGGAGTCAGCGGCGACCCGCTTCGCTTGCGTGCCCGAGGGGAACAACCATCAGCGCAATCAGCGGCCCGAGGTTCTCGGAGCCTTTCGGTTGTCGGGCCCTCGCAGGGTCTGGCGCGCGCTCCGCGGCTTCGCGTTCTTTCGCGCCATCTCCCGCTCGTCCAGATTCTGGTCGACGCCGGCCTGTTCGTGGCGTCCTCGGGTGGGATTGGCGGCCGGCCCGAGCGGACCGGGCGACTTTGCAGGCCGCCGAGTCTGGCCGGAGGATGATGACTTCCTGGTCTTCTGCTTGCTGCCCGCCATGGTCTGCCTCCTTGTGAAGTAGTGGCTCGAAATCGCCGAACGCTCTCATTCCCGAGTTCGTGGTCGACGTGGATTGAGTTTCGATGACCTGTACCGGGCCGCGGTTGCTGAATCATTTTCCCTGGGGCAACTCAGATACTTCGGGTTGCACGCGCGCGGAAACGGGAGAACAATCTTTGTCATGAAACCTTCGCGATTCGTCCCGGTCGCGCTCGCGCTGCTCGCATGTTTCGCCGCACCGGCTCGAGCTGCGCAGCCTGCCGGCTCGGCTGCGCTCGCTCTACTTCTGCACCGGCGCTGGCGATGTGAACGGCGATGGGTACGATGATCTGGTGGTGGGGGCGAGGCGCTTCAGCGGAAACGGCATCACACGCGAGGGGCGCCTCTACGTCTACCACGGCTCGCCGTCCGGGCTCTCGACCACAGCCAGCTGGGTTCGTGATGGGGGGCAGAGGAATGGAGAGTTTGGCGAGTCCGCGTCGAACGCCGGCGATGTCAACGGGGACGGCTTTGGCGATCTGATCGCGGGCGCGTTTCGCTACGACCACCCTGAAGTGGACGAAGGAATCGCCTACCTGTTCCTCGGCTCGACGAGCGGTCTCTCGCAGACGCCTGCCTGGACTGCCGAGGGTAATCAGGCCGGGGGATACTTCTCGTACCACGTCGATACTGCCGGCGATGTGAACGGTGACAACTTTGCCGATGTCGTGCTCACTTCGGCGAACTACGACGTGAATGGATTCACCGATGCCGGCAGCGCCTGCGTGTATCTGGGATCGCCATCGGGACTGGCATCCACGCCCGCGTGGATCCAGGACGGCGATCAGGCCGGCGGCGGGCTCGGCAACTCCGGGCGTGGAATGGGCGACGTGAATGGCGACGGATTCGATGACGTCGGAACCGGCGCGCTGTATGAGGACTTCGGCTCTTGGTGGATGCCGGCCGTGCGTATCTGTTCTACGGATGCAGCGACGGCCGCACGGCTGTGCCGGAGACTGATGCTGCGCGACTCGACCTTCGCGCGGCGGGCCCCAATCCATTTTTCGCAGGCACTTCGATCGCGTACGTCGTTCCGTCGCGCGAGGCGGTGACGCTGTCGGTAGTCGATGTCTCGGGCCGGATCGTGACCGACCTCGTCAACGAGACGGACCCATCCGGAGTTCACATCGTCGCCTGGGATGGTCGCACGCGAGACGGTCGACGGGCGGGCGCCGGGATCTACTTCGTGCGTCTGGCGACGCCGGATGGAATCAGGAAACTCAAACTGGTTCGGATGTGAGAGGAGTCTCCGAATGAGCATCGTTGAAGCACTCATTCCCGAGTTCGAGCAGGAGATGGCGACGACCCGCAGGCTGCTCGAGCGCGTGCCGAGCGAAAAGGGCCAGTGGAAGCCGCATCCCAGATCATTCGCGCTGGGCCATCTCGCTCAATTGGTCTCGTGGATGCCCGGTTGGATCGCGAACACGCTGACCAATACTGAACTGGACCTCGCCACCGCACCCGGATACAGCTTCGAGACCACCGAGACACTGGTCGCCGGCTTCGACCGGAACGTCCGCGAGGCGAAAGAAGCGCTCCGATCGGTGAAGGACACCGACTTCACCGTGCCGTGGTCGCTGAAGCGCGCAGATCGGGTGCTATTCACTGCGCCACGAGGAGTTGTGGTGCGCTCGCATATCAGTCACCTGAGCCATCATCGCGGCCAGCTCACCGTCTACCTGCGACTTCTCGACGTGCCGATCCCATCGATCTACGGACCGACCGCAGACGAGCGCATGTAGGGGAAATCAGCAGCTTGTAACGCACAGCGTGCAGGATGCTGGGTTCCGGCCATGACCACAATTTCACTCGACTAGCGGATTCCGCACGCTTACGTTTGAACCCGTGCGAACCCGCAAGCGCATCTCGATGGCAATCTCCGCCGTCACCGTGACGACCTCCGGTGCATGCGCCGGCAGTCTCGCGCGTGCATGTGCCGCGCTTCTGCTCCTTCTTCTGCCGCTCACCTCATGTCACAAGTCACCGCTTCAACCGGCAACCGGGGTCTACGACTTCTCGCTGGTCGACGTGAACCCGAATTCGGCCACCTACGGGCAGGCGGTTTCCCGCTCGAACTTCGCCGGCAAGCCGCTGGTGCTGTTCGTCGGCGCCTCCACCTGAAGCTTCTGCCAGCGGCAGTTCGCCGCTCTCAATGACATCGCCGGGTACTGGCCGGCCCAGAGTCTTGATGCCGTCCCGCTCTTCATCAACATCATCGGCACGGAGTCGGGCGTCGCGGCGCTGACGCAGGGGCGGACGATGCCGATTCTCCAGGACACACCCTCGGCAAAGGTCGTCGGGAGACTCGGGTTGGTGAAGGACGATCTCGTCATCCTCGATCGTCAGGGCAGCTTCTGGAAGCGCCAGCACACCGACACGAACTGGAATTTCTACACCGAGCCTGGGATCTCGACGCTGGATACCTGGGTGCGCGAAGTGCCGTAGGCGATCCCGCGCACCTCGAGCAGATCGCGCAGCCTCTGCGCGACGGTCTTCGATCCTGGCGGAGTCTCCGCAAACCTGTACAGCCCCAACTCCATGTCTTACTCGAGTCCACGGATGAGCGTCGCCCGCGCGCCGTGCAAGCATTGGCGCGGCGCGCGAAGCGCAGACTCCATGCGATCGGGCAGGGACAAGCGCGCCGCAAATCCCGGCGGAGGTGTCGACTTGCAGTCCGCGCGTCGCGTGCGCGATTCTGCACCGTCGTGAGGCTCGACTGACAAGAGGAGAGACCATGCACTCTCGATCGAGGTCGAATTCCGGAGGCGCCGCGACGCGGGCATTCACGATCGCGCTCCTGCTCGCTTCGTCAGTCGCCGACTTCGTGCGGACAGGCGCCGCGGCCGCGACTGCCTCGGTCGCGCTGCCCGACACCGGCGTGTTCGCTCCGGTCGCGGCCCAGCTCGAGGCGCGCCTCGCGCGGCTCGCGGAGCTTCCTGCCGGAAACGTGACGCCCGAGCGACTGTGGCTGCTGCTCGACACTGGTCGGCCCGATGCGGCGGCGCGGATCGCGAACGCGCTGATCGGCGACGATCCCGCGGCACTCGTCGCGCGAGCGCGCGTCGCGCTCGCGATGCAGGATTTCGCGACCGCGGCCCCGATCGTCGCGCGGCTCGCGCTGAGGCCAGAAGCCGACGCGCGCGCCACTCGCTACCTCTGGGAGTCGGCGCGAGACGCAGCCGGCACCCTCGATTCGCTGACCCGCGCTCGACTCGCAAGCGGCGATGCGGGATCGGTGCCCGAGCTGCTCGCGGCCGGGCAGCTCGCGTACGACATGCTCGACTACCCGCGCGCCGACGATCTTTTCTCGCGTGCGCTGGAGGCCACGCCCAAGGGCTCCTCGTTTGCCGCCCGACGGGCGCGCTCGGCCGCGCACGTTGGCCGCGCGGTCGTGATGCAGAAGCGTCGCGACTGGGATGGCTCGCTGGCTGAGCTACGCCTCGCACTGGCTGAGCACGCCAGCGCCGCTGCGCTCGAGGCCTCCGCCAATACGCTGATCCGGCTCGGTCGCACTGACGAGGCAATCTCGGCAGGGGAGTGGGGCGTGCGGCTCTATCCCTACAGCGACGGGTCGCACTATCTGCTCGGGAACGGCTACGCGCGCAAGAACTACACTCAGCTCGCGGCCGCCTATCCGGCGGCGTTCGCCGATGCCGGCGGCCGCAGGGCGCTCAGGCTCGGCGACGCGAAACTCGCTGCCGGCCACCGCGAGGCGGCGCGCAGGCAGTACGCGGCGGTTGTCGCCTCGCATCCCGGATGGGCGGACGCGCACGTCCGGCTCGCCTCGCTGGACTTCGAGAACAGTCGCTTCGCCGAGTCGCGCGACGCCTGCTTCGCCGCGCTCCGCGCGTGTCCCGAGTACGGCCGCGCTCACGCGGTGCTGGCCAAGGCGCTCGAGTCGCAGCGCTTCGTGGTCGACGTGCACCGCACCGACTACGAACGGCGCTTCGCCGCCATGCCGACGCCACAGGTGCCCGACATCGAGAAGTTCGTGGTCAACTGGCGCTCGCTCGGCCCGCGTCACCAGAAGCGCGTTGCGCTCTCGGTCGCACCATGGAAGGCATTCGTGCCGGTGCTGGTGGATGGCGGCGCCACCTTCTACATCAAGCCGCTCTACATGCTGCTCAGTGAATGCCCGGACATGCAGACGCTTCACGACCAGCGCATCGACTACGATTCACGGCTGTGGGACGACGTGCGCGGAGCGGGCGGGTTCCACACCGTGACTGGCATCGAGGATGTCGAGCGCACCATCTTCGACCGCTACAACACCGTCACTCATGAACTGACGCATCAGGTGCACGGGGTGCTGCCGGCCGACGACTCGCGCGCGATCCAGGACTCCTATCGGCGCGCCAAGGTGCGCGACGACTCGACCCACGATGCGTTTCTCTCGCGCTATGCGGGAGGGAGCGTCTACGAGTACTTCGCCGAGGGCGCCAACGCGCTGGAGTCTCCGAAGCGCGACGCCTACGACCCGCGCGAGGTCGTGCGCGAGCGCCTCGACACGATGGACCCCGCGCTCGAGAACATGGTTCGAGCCTTCTTCGCTCGTACCGACGTGAGCGCTTCCTATCCGGTGGCCTACGCCGCCGGCGGGGACGATCGCGTCGAGCGCGGCAGGGTGAAGGAAGCGCTGCCGTTCTATCGCAAGGCGCTGGCGGCGCGGCCGGACGAAGAGATCGCGCTGGTCTCGTATGCGAGAGCACTCGCGCTCGGAGGTCAGGCCACGGCGGCGGAATCCGTGGCGGCTCGCGCGGTAGCGGCGCACCCCACGAGCGGTCCCGCACGCCTCGCGCTCGCCAGTGCGGCCTGGAACGCCGGGCGCGGTCTCGATGCCGCGCGCGCCGGGCTCAAGTCGAGCCGGAGCGCAGTGCGCGCCGAGGATCGCTACCAGATCGATCAGGCGCTGGGCGCCTACGCGTGGACCGCTGGCGATACCGCCGCCGCGCTGGCGGCGTTCGATTCCGTGCTGGCCTACCAGTCGGACAATCCCGAGGGCCTGCATGGGCGGGCGTCTGCGCTCGCGCTGGCCAGCCGGAGCGACGAAGCCTTCAAGCTCTACGACCGGGCCGTGCGCGAGCGCACCGGCGTCGTCGATCTGCGCTGCGACTATGCGCGGGATCTGCTGTGGGCGGGGCGCTCGGCCGAGGCGGTCAGCCAGCTGGATGCGGCGAGCCTGCTCGATGCGCAGAATGCGACCGCGGAGGCGCTGCGTGGCTGGGCCGCTCTGCAATCGGGTGATCTCCGTGCGGCGCGCGCGCACATGATGCATTCGCTCGCATGGGGGCCGTGGTGCGACCTTGCGCGGATCGTCGAAGGCGGCATTGCGAAGCGCGCGGGGGATGCGGCCGCCGCCGAGCGCGCGTGGTCATCGGTGCGCGCCCGCATCGCGAACAACACGCCGCCCGAATACGTCTATCGCCCGAAGCTCGCGGTGTGGGAACACGTGCACACGCTGCCGGCGGTCGAGCGGCGGCTGTTGGAGAAGCTTGCGGCGAACTGAGGGGCGCCTTCCGAGCGTGCGCCGCACTACCGCCCAGCACTTCGAGCCCGCGTGCCTTGTTCACCCGGGGGCTCGCTGCTAGTGTCGCTGCGCCCGCGTCAACGATGTTCGGATCCCGATTCAGTCGAGAACGAGGAGACCGTCATGCCCAAGTTCGTGATCGAGCGGGCCGCAGTCAAGAAGCACGCGCAGCTCGGCGGCTTCCCGGCCAACCGGATTTCCAAGGTACTATCTGTCATCGAGCCGACCACGGCGGAATAGATGGCACTCACCAGCGCGCAGATCGACGCAATCCTCCTCGCCGAAGCCGGTCACGAGTGTGACGGCTTCGGCGAACATCGCGTCTGCGTGCGAATCGAGGCGATCGCCGAACTGCCCAGCCGCTTCGGGCGCTTTCAGATCCTCGGCTTCTGGAACAACCGGGACGGCAAGGAGCACGTCGCGGTCATGTACGGCGATGCCTTCGGTGGCGAAGACGTGCCGACCCGGCTTCATTCCTCGTGTCTCACCGGCGATGCCCTGGGCTCCCTGCGCTGCGACTGCCGCGACCAGCTTGAGTTGTCGTTGCGTGCGATCGCCGGCTTCGAGCGCGGACTGGTGCTCTACATGCAACAGGAGGGGCGCGGCATCGGGCTCCTCAACAAGCTTCGCGCCTACTACCTTCAGGATCGGGGCCTCGACACCGTGGAAGCCAACCAGGTGCTCGGCTTTCGCGATGACGAGCGCGAATACTCGGTCGCGGCGCACATGCTCGCGAGCATGAAGGTGAAGTCGATCCGGCTGATGACCAACAACCCCCGCAAGATCGAAGAGCTGACGAGCTTCGGCGTGCGCATCTCCGGGCGCCTCCCGCACGTGATCCCGCCGAACGAGTTCAATCGGTTCTACCTCGAGACCAAGTCGACCAGGTCCGGCCATCTGGGCTTCGAAGGCAAGCCGCGCCTGCTCGAGCAGGGCGAGCCGATTCGCGTCGAGAACGAACAGGGCGACTGATCCCCGACCGCACGGGATCATTGGCACGGAGATCTGAGATCCGCTAGCCTGCCGCACTTCGCCCGCACCAGTCGGGCCTTCCGTTCATCCATCGACGACAATTGATCACTCTCAGGAGACGTTGACCACATGCGTCGTTCCGTTCCCGCCGTCCGAATCCTTCGCTGTGTCGCGACGCGCTTCGTCGCTCTCGCTCTGATTCTCTTGATGCTTCCCGCTTCCGCTCGCGCCGACCGGCGCTTCTTCCTTTACACCTATTCGCCTTTCCTCGAACCGCCCGGCGAAATGGAAATCGAGACCTGGCTCACCACCAGGAGCGGCAAGCAGGATCCCGGGGTCGGCACCCAGTGGGAACCGCGTGTCGAGTTCGAGTACGCGCTCCACGGCCGGCTCGGAACTGCGGCGTATCTCAACTTCGCAAAGGATCCGGGCAGCAACCTCGAGTTTCGGTCGCCTTCGCTCGAGCTGATCTACGGACTCGCAGCTCCGGGAAAGATCGCGGGAGATCCGGCGCTGTATCTCGAGGCGAGCGAGACCGGCGATGAGCTCGAGATCGAAAGCAAGTTGCTGCTCGCTCACCGCGTCGCGCGCTGGGTCGGCGGAATGAATCTGATTGGCGAGTTCGAATTCCGGCACGACGACAAGGAGCTGCTGCCGGGCGGACGGGTTCTCAGCAACGCCGTCGCTGGGGAAGTCACGGGCGGAATCGCCTACGAGTTCAGCCGGCGCCTTTCGATCGGCGTCGAGTCGCGGTACCGCTCGGAGCACCCGAACTTCGGCCGCGAATCCGCGGCGCTGCTCGCGGTCGGCCCGAGCGTCAACCTGCGAATGGGCGAGATGCAGCTCGCGGTCGGCGTGCTGCCGCAGGTGTGGGGGAGCCCCGCCACCAGCGGAAACAGGAACCTGGAGGGATTCGAGAAGGTTCAGACCCGCGTGATCATGGGAATCGAGCTCTAGCGGGTCATTCCTCGTTCGTGCGGCGGACCGCTGCGACCTCGTCGGGCGTCAGCCAGCGTTTGACGATCTTGTCGCGTCGCTCTTCGAGAACGCGCACCAAGTATTCGGTCGCGCGCGGGTCGCTGTAGCGGCCGCTCTCGACCGCGGCACGAATGAGGTCGTCCGTGAACGCGGCCACGATCCGCGCGCCCCACTTGATGTCGCGCTCGGTACGCTCATCGAGCGCCGGATTCTGAAGGTAGGGGCGCCAATTGCCGGCGTCAAAGGTCTGCGAGTCGATGAATCCAACGCTGGTGATTCCCGGATCGACCGAGCTCTCCCACACGTAAGGCGGCAGCGCGAGAGTTACCGTCGATTTCGCCGTGACCCCGTAGTCCGCCCAGTACTCGTGCCCGCTACGCAACGGTTGCGGCGCGATCGAGGCCGAGCCCAGGCAACCGCTGAAATCGATCAGATGATGGCGCACGAACGAACGCCCGCCGTCCTTGACGTACATGTCGAGCGTGTTGCGCGCGCTGCAGTCGGTGTGATTGACCCACGCATTGATCGCGTACAGTCCGCGAAGCTCGCGGCGCAGTTGATGCGGGATCAGGTCCTCGATGTCGTCCTTGCGCCGCCCCTCGTAGCGCCACTCGCCGAGCGGTTTCCCCTTGAGGAACCGGCTCGCCACCACGCGGTAGCGTCCATCGGCCTGTCTCGGCACTTCGCTCAGCAGGCTGTCGATGAATCCGGGCGTGATCGGAACTTTCTGGCCGGCATAGTCGTAGTTCGCATCCTTCCCGATATCGAGATCCTCTCGACGGAAGTACGCGATCGTGTTGTCCGGCACGTTGTAGCCCGCGGCCCAGTAGAGCTTGGAGACCACCACGTCGGCGCTGGTGGCGAGCTCTGGAAATGGCATGGGATCGAACTTGATCGCGAACCGATCCCCCGCGGAATCCTTGATCTGGAAACCCTTGGAGACGCCACCGGTCTTCGACTTCACGACCGTCCAGCGTCCCGGAGAGGGGCCGCTGCCGGGGCCCGGGCCGGTCAGCATGTCCTTGATGCCCACCGGCCGGTAGCCGAGCCGCGGTTGCCACCACGTGGTGGGCAACAGCACCCGGTCCTGATCGTCGATATTCACCGCCTCGCGTGGCTTCCCGCCCAGTTTGCGCACCAGTCGTGACGGATCCAGACCGCGTGCAATCGGTCGCGAGACCGCCTGCGTGAAGGCGTCGAAGGCATACGACAGATGCGTCTCGCGGGGCATGGGCACCGAATCCGGCGCGCTCGCGACTGCCGCGGCGGGGCGGGGCAGGAGCAGGGCCGCCGCCACCCCGGTGGCGGCAAGAACCCCCCGGCGCGCGTTCTCGCGTGCGCGGCTCATTCCACCCCTCCGATCGAGAATCGCAAGCGGGTCGTTTCCGAGCTCCAGTCGAATCCCACCATCGCGAATGGGGCGAACTCGGTGCGGAAACGCAGCGCGGCTCCGAAAGAGGTCTCGAACGACGTCATCTGCGCCCTGCCGAGATCCGGATACACCCCGCCGGTTTCGGTATGGAGGTCGAACTCGAGATTCTTCACCAGCGGGTAGATGTAGGAGAGCTTGCCGACGATGAGATCGAGGTCGCGGAAGCGGCCGGGGTCGAATCCCGCGAGGCCCCCAGCGCCACCAAGCGATGCCAGGTCACTGACGAGGAAAGTGCCGCCGCCCGTGTCCAGCCTCTGGTCGACCGCCGTGACCTCGAGCCGCAGCGTGCGAGGATCGCGCCCGAATGATGCGCCGGCTTCGGCGCGATAGGTCATGCGACTGAACGAACGGGCGCGGCTGTGCGCGTCCTTGAGCGCGAGCGCTTCGATCGACCGGTCGTAGCGCTCGGCCTCGATCGACGCGTGCCAGCCGCGTGACCAGTGAGGCATGCCCGAGCGCGCATCGTGAGAAAGCCGCGCGCCATAGGTGAGGTGTTCGACGCGCCGGTCGATCGAGCCCGAGGCCTCGGTCGGATGGACCACCTCGAATGAAGGACGGTCGGAGTCCCGGCCTCTGGTCACGAATGTCACACGTGGGCCCGCCCATGCGCTGACCTGTGTGGCCGGAACCGGCGCCAGCGTGTCGGTTGCAATCAGGGATTGGAATCCCTGGAGCTTGGTCGCGCTTCCGCTCGGGGGCCACGATACGAACAGCTTCGCGGACTCCGAGCGAGCGGCGTAGGCCGACGCCCCCGAGCGTGGCGCGCCGAGCCCGGGCCCGAAGTAGGGCTCGCGCGGACGCCATTCCGAGGTGTAGATCGCGTTGAGCGGGCCGGCGAGCGCGCCGACGCGCTCGCGGTTGTACTGGTTCGTGGTCGCGGCGACCTCGCCGAACAGATGGCGACCGATCTGAGGTGGCTGCCAGCGCGCCTCGCCTCCCAGCCCGGCGCGATCACCGAGCGAGGCGGGGGCCACCGAGACCCCGAGCGCCCCCTGTCGCGCAAACAGGAGGAGAGCCCTGGCGACGAGGTCCGCCTGCTCCGTGTAGACCATGGTCTGCTCGGCGGCGCGATTCAACACGGTGAGCGGAAGCGTCACGACCTGCCCGGGAAACCTCATCGCCATCTCCCAGGGCTTGGCGGCGGGCACGGGCTCGCGAGGGATCGAATCCGTGGGGGCCACAGGTGGCCTGCGTGGCGGCGGATTCCATGGCGGAGCGGTGGATGCGCGCAGGCTCCGGCCCGCGTAAGAGGAGTCGCTCCCGGCTGCCATCGCTGGTTCCGGCAACGCGATCAAGGCGAGCGGGAGCGCCAGGCCGGTCAGAAGACGGGAGACGGTCATGGAAGACCACTATCCGGGAAACCGCGTCCAAGTCAACCCGGGAATCGGCGGCGCAGGCCGGGCCGAGAGGGGCGTCCCGCATTTCGCGCACAAGCTCGCTGGGAGCGCTGCGCCCGATCGCATAGGATGACGCGGCGTCATCCCACATCTCTTGGCGAACGGCCGGGGCACATCGAACCCATGCGTGAGTGGCTGAGCCAGGCGCTCGAGCAGACGAGAGCCGCATTCGTCGCGCTCCTGCTGGGTGCGCTCCTGCTCTACGCGCTGTGGCCGTGGCTCTCGGGTCACGCGCGCGCCTCGGCGCCGCGCACCCTGGTGTTCTACGGCTTCAGCATTCTGGACCATGCGATCACGCGCGACGTCTTCCCCGCGTTCCAGAGGCGCTGGCTCGCGCGCACCGGCGAGAACATCGAGTTGATCTCTTCGTTCGCCGGCTCGGGCACGGTCACCAATCAGATCATCATGGGCGTTCCGGTGCAGCTCGCTTTGCTCGCGCTCGAGGCCGACGCCGTAAGGCTTGCGGATGCCGGTGACGTCGCACCCGGGAGCTGGCTTCCGCTGCCCTACTACGGCGTGGTGAATCGCACCCCGATCGTGATCCTGGTGCGTTCGGGAAATCCGAAGGGCATCCACGACTTCGCGGATCTCGCCCGTCCGGGCGTGCGCGTCGTGCATCCCGACCCGCTCACCTCGGGCGCCGCGAACTGGGCGATCCTGGCCGAATACGGCGCGGGGGCCCGCGCGCACCCCGGCGATCCCGACGCGGGGCACGATCTGCTGCTCGGAATC
Source organism: Candidatus Eiseniibacteriota bacterium (assembly GCA_031370785.1). Lineage (GTDB taxonomy): Bacteria > Eisenbacteria > RBG-16-71-46 > RBG-16-71-46 > RBG-16-71-46 > DATJGS01. The sequence goes on from JANMQY010000139.1 coordinate 19,841, forward strand.
TGGAAGAACGTGGTCGCACAGGCCGCATCGGCGCGTGCCGCGCGCACTCAGTTCGACCTCGGCTTCGGTGACGCGCTGATCACCTATGAGCAGGAGGGACTCTGGGACCGCGCGCGCGGCCGACTGCACGGCGAGATCGTGTATCCTCGCAGCACCATCTTCACCGAGCACACGCTGGTCGTCGTCTCGAAGAACGTCGCGAGCAACGATCGCGCGCTGGTCGACAGCCTGGTTGCGTTCCTGTGGTCGGTGCCGGCGCAGCAGATGTTCGTTCGTAACGGTTTTCGTAGCGTGAACCAGAGTCTGGCGGATGCCGACACGACTTTCCACAGGATCGAGGACCCGTTCTTCGTCGCCGATCTCGGCGGATGGGAGCGCGCCCGCCCTGGGATCGTCGAAGGCGTGTGGCGCCGGCGCGTGTTGAAGGAGCTGGGCCGATGAGAGAGTCGGACGAGGCCCCGCTGGATCCGCCGATCGTCCGCGCCCCGAGCCCCGGCGTGTTCGTGCCGGTCGGGCTGCTGGTCCTCGTGCTGCTGCCGCTGCTGATGATGCCGCTCGCGGCGGTGTTCGTGTTCGCGTTCCGCGGCGGCACCGATGCGTTCCGCGAGGCCCTGGCGGGGAAGGAATCCCAGTTCGCGCTTCGCTTCAGCCTGTTGATCGCGTTCGCGACCGCGGCGGTGAACTCCGTGCTCGGCACGTTCGCGGCCTACGTGCTGAGCAAGTTCCGCTTCCCCGGGCGCGGCGCGCTCACCACCATCGTCAATCTGCCGATCGCGATCCCGACCGTGGTGGTCGGCACCTCGCTGCTGCTGCTGTGGGGGCCGATCGGGTTGCTGGGCCGCACCCTGGAGCCGCTCGGGCTGCAGCCGATGTTTGCTCCGATCGGAGTTCTGCTCGCGCACCTGTTCGTGACCTTCCCCTACATGCTCGGCACCGTGAAGCCGCTGCTCGACGAGCTCGAGGTCACGTATGAAGAGGCCGCGGCGACGATCGGGGCTTCGCGCATGCAGACCTTCTGGCACGTCACGCTGCCCGCGCTGCGCGGCAGCATCTTCACCGGAGCGCTGCTCACCTTCGCGCATTCGCTCGGGGAGTTCGGGGCGACGGTGCTGGTGTCGGGCAACCTGCGCCTGCGCACGCAGACCGCTCCGCTCTACATCTTCGCGCAGTTCGAGGCGGGCAATCTCGCCGCGGCCAATGCGGTCGCGGCGGTGCTCGCCACGCTGTCGTTCGTCATCTTCTTCCTGCTGCTCAACATGACCCGGCGCGCAGAGCGCCACACGTGACGCGCCTCGCTTTGATCCCGCGCGGTTTCCGCGGCCGGCCACGGGCACATGTCCATACGCATTGAGAATCTCGACAAGCGCTTCGGCGCTCAGGTCGTGCTCGAGCGGATCTCGCTCGAGGTGGCCGAGGGCGAGCTGTTCGTGCTGCTCGGCGCGAGCGGCAGCGGCAAGAGCACGCTGCTGCGCGTGGTCGCCGGGCTCACCATGCCGGATCGAGGCCGGGTGCTGCTGGACGGGCGCGATGTGACCACGCTGCGCGCGCAGCAACGCGGCACCGGGTTCGTGTTCCAGAACTACTCGGTCTTCCGCCACATGAGCGTCGGGCAGAACATCGAGTTCGGACTCAAGCTGCGCAAGGTCCCGCGCGCCGAGCGCGCGCGGCGCTGCGACCAGCTCCTCGATCTGGTCGGCCTGCCGGGATTCGGCAGCCGCGATGCCGCGCAGCTCTCGGGCGGACAGCAGCAGCGGGTCGCGATCGCCCGCGCGCTGGCCTACGAGCCGCGGGTGCTGCTGCTCGACGAACCGTTCGGCGCGCTCGACGTGCGGATCCGCACCCAGCTGCGCCGGAGCCTGCGCGAGATCCAGGAGCGGCTGCGCATCACCACGGTGCTGGTCACGCACGATCAGGACGAAGCGTTCGAGCTGGCCGATCGCGTCGGGCTCATGGACCGCGGCCGCTTGATCGAGGTCGGCCGCGCCGAGGAGCTGTACGCGCGCCCGCGCACACTGTTCGGCGCCACGTTCCTCGGCAGCGGCACGCTGCTGATGGGGCGCGTCGAGGCGGGCCGCGCGAGGTTTCGCGGCCTCGGACTCTCGGTCGTCCCCGATCAGCCTCACGAGGACGGCGCGCCCGCGCACCTGCTGGTGCGCCCCGAGGATCTACAGGTCTCATCGGATGCGATCCCCGACGATCTGCCGGAGCTCGGGAGGGGAACCGTGGTCGAGGAGAGCTTCGCGGGCGCGGTCCGGCGCGTGCGCATCCGGTTTCCGAATCGCGCCGAGGTGCATCAGGCCTCCTCGTCGCGCTCCGACTCGGACGGATTCACGGTCGAAGCCCTGCTCACCGTTCACGAACAGCTTCCCGACGGCGAGGTCCGCGTCGCGCTGCGCCGCTGGCATTTCCTCGATCCACCCTCGGCCTCGCTGCTGGTCGCCGATCCCGGGCACGGCTCGATCGTTGCGCTCGAGTTGGCGCGCGCGCTCTCCCAGGCACTCGGTGCGAAGGTGACCGTGCTCGGGGTCGCCGTGGACGCGCGTCAGGCCGGGGGTCTGGGCTGGCGCATCCAGCGCCGCCTGACGCGCGCGCACCTCGCCTCGGGCGAGCTGCGTGTGCGCTACGGCAGCAGCCCATCCGCGCAGATTCTCAACGAGCAAGCGGAGCTGCTCAGCCAGATGATCGTCGTCTCGTCATCTTCCGTACTCCATCCGCTCATCGACTGGGCGTTTCCGGGCAAGGCGATGCGCCGGGCGCCAGGCCGCACCGTTCTCGCGCTGATCGAGAGCACCCGCGTCCCGGTGCTGGTGGTGGCGGGACGTCCGCGCGAGCTGAAACACACGCTGGTGGTCTCGACCCCTGGCGCCGCGGAAACCGATTTCCTGCGCGAGAGCGCCCGGCTGGCTCGCCCCCTGAAACTGGCGGCGACACTGATCGAGACGGGAGAGGAGCGTCAGATGGCGCGGGGCGAAGATCCATTTGTCGCGCGCGGCATCGAGGTCCGCACCCGCGAGCGCGTGACCGCGCCGGACCCGGGATCGGAGGCGACTGCGCTGCTGCAATTCCCCTCGGACCTGTTGACGGTGCCGGTGATACGGCGCGCCCCGCATCAGACGAACGAAATCGAACCGCTGGTCGCCGCGCTGCTGGCCTCGGCCGACCGGCCGGTGCTGGTGCTACCCGTGGAACGAACCGAGACCTACACCACGACCCGGTCGGACTAGTATTGCGGGAATCGTATGCCGAGCGAGACGACGATCGCCTTGGGATTGTCGCCGCTCTTCCACACATCTCCGTCGCGAGTCAGCGCCTGGTGGTAGTCGCTGCTCAGGATGACGTCGACGCCCTTGATCGCGGGGTAGGAGAGACCCGCGCCTCCGAGGAAGGCGAAATCCTTCTGGTACTGCGAGAGGACGAGCGGAGGATCGAAGATGTCCAGCTCGGCCTTGGCGGTGTGCGAGGTGACACCGACTCCGGATTCGACGTACATCCCGAGCTTCCACCACGGCAGCCGACCGCGATACTGCAGGACGGCGTGGACGGGAACCGATGTCAGCTTGCGCCGAACGATTGCACCCGGATACAGCGGGAAGACGTCACTCTTCTCGTTCTGATAGATCCCGGTTCGAACTCCGAACACGAAATGGCTGGTGAGCCCCAGCGAGGCGCCGACCATGAAGCCTGGCCCCGGGCCCTCGCTGTACACGCGCGACGCCGCGATATTGCCGTAGGAGGGGTACTTCCCCACGGGACCCGCCCCGACTCCATCCACCTGGAACTGGAGTCCGGGTTTGATGGCGGCGAACGCGGCGGCGGGTGCGGCGAGTGCAGCCACTCCGAGCATCAGGTTGAACCACTTCTTCAAACGCATGAATTCCTCCCATGGAATCGCGGCACGATACCCCAGCAACGCACGGAGGTGAACGAAGATTGCGCCAACGCATCCCTGTCCTCCCCGAAACGGAAGGGAATCTGATGGAGAGAGGGCGGGAATCTGGTACGGTTTCGACCCGTTGTCGAACGCCGCAAACGGAGAATGGATGCATGTCGGAAATCATTCGCATCACCGAGCAGCTGCGTCGCGCTCATGAAGGGGAAGCGTGGCACGGACCCTCGGTGCGAGAAGCGCTCCTGAAGGTTTCCGCCGCGAAGGCGGCGGCAAAACCGATCCCCAGCGCCCATAGCATCTGGGAGATCACGCTGCACATCATCTCGTGGGACGACGCGGTGCGGCGCTGGCTCGCCGGTCAAAACTTCCCGTCCACCGACATCGACGACTGGCCCGCCATCCCGGACACGAGCGAGGCCGAGTGGGCGGAGACGGTCGCCAGGCTCGAAGCGGGGCAGCGCGCGCTTCGTGCGGTGGTGGCCGACTTCGACGCGAGCAATCTCATGCGGACGCCGCCGGGCAAGACCAACTCGCCCTACGTGCTGATGCTCGGCATCATCCAGCACGCGATCTACCACGCGGGACAGATCTCGCTGCTCAGGAAGGCTGGGGCGTGAGGCCAGGGATCTCGCGCGCAGGCTTCGGCCTCGTGCTCGTCGCGTGGCTCGCCGTCTCCGTCTGCTGCGCGCGGCGCGAGCAGCCGGGCCCGTCGCCGCCCGCCGCGCATGCCGAGGTCGATACGCTGGTCGCGGCGAATGCGGCGCAGCTCGCGGAGTGGGTTTCACAGTGGCGGAGCGCGGCTCCGGAGTTCGAGCTCGCCCTGCTCCAGAAGAACGGACCCGCGCCTTTCACGCTTCTCGACATCGTGGCCTACAGACCGCGCGATCCTCGCGAGCGCGAGAGACGCCTGCGCTACGGGGTCTTCGCGCCGGATTCGACCCGGTTCATCGATCCCGACATCTATCGCTCGATCGGGATCGGGACCGGCGGAGCGCCGATGATCGAGCGCGACGCGAACTCCGCCCCGCGACTCGTGGACCTCGCCACCCAAAGTGCGACGCGCCTTCTCGACTGCGGCACCGCATGCGGAAACAGCGATGCCTTCTGGATTGACCGGCTTCGCTTCGTACTCGTGGGCTGGAGCGAAGCGGACACGCTCGGGAACATCCGCGCGGAGCTCCGGTTCTACGATCTCGGCAACGGAATGGTCACGACCTTCTACTCGCCATTGGTGAGCCGCGACGCGTTCGTGCATTACCTCGCGGCCAGCGATTCGGCCGTGCTGCGCCGTGACGCCATGCGGGCGCAGGGCCAGACCCCACGCGGGACTTGAAGTCCCACACGGAACGTATGGCGCCCTAACCGCTTAGGCATACCTGCATTCGTCGCCTCATCGCTCTGGCGAGAAACTGATGTGGGCATTCCGGCCATGCCGGGCGCACACTGGTTCCGTCCCGCGAGACTGATCTCGAGGGCAGGACGCCCCCTGGCTCCACAGAGTCCGTGAGACCATCCGCGACAATCTCCGACATTTCGATGGCAGGGCCCGCGATGTCATCTCATGCACGTCCCATCAGATCGACGAGCAGGTAGTCCATGATCGGCAGCACGATCGGGCGCTACCAGGTTCTCGCGAAGCTCGGCCAGGGCGGGATGGGCTCGGTGTGGAAGTGCCGCGACACGGTCCTCGACCGCACCGTCGCGCTCAAGCTGCTGCCCGACTCCCACGCCGCCGCAGGCGATGCGCGCCGCCGATTCCTGCGCGAGGCGCGAGCTGCCTCACGACTCGACCATCCGGGAGTGGCGCGTGTCTACGACGCGAGCGAAATCGACGGCCGGATGTACATCGCCATCGAGTGCGTCGACGGCGAGACCGTGAGCGAGCTGCTGACCCGTGGCCCGCTCGCACCACTCGACGCGCTGCGCATTGCCCACGCGGCGGCCGAAGCGCTCGCCCACGCGCACGAGCGCGGCATCCTCCATCGTGACGTGAGCTCGCGCAACGTGATGGTCGCGCGCGATGGCCGGGTGGTGCTGGTCGACTTCGGCCTCGCGTTGCGCGACGGCACTTCGCGTCTCACCTCGAGCGGCAGCACTCTCGGCACCGCCGCCTACCTGGCCCCCGAGCTGATCCTCGGCCGCCGCTGCAATCCGCAGAGCGACGTCTACGGACTCGGCGTCGTCTTCTACGAAATGCTGACCGGCACCCTGCCGTTCCGCGGCGAGCGCCCCGAAGCGCTGCTGTACGCGACCGTCAACGAGCGGTTCGAGCCGCCGAGCGCCCGCCAGTCGGGGCTCCCCGCGGGAGTCGATGAGATCGCGGCCCGTGCGCTGGCCCGCGAGCCCGCCGACCGATTCGCGGCAGCAGCGGCATTTGCGAAGGCGCTGCGCGCACTCGATGAAAGCGTGGTCGAGCGCGTACCGGCCTCGACGCCGCGCCCGCCGCATGCGGGCAGCAACCCGCAGCGCTCGCCGGGCGCGACGCCTCTCACCTGGGGCGAGAGCATGGCGGCGCCGTGCTACCTCGCGGTGATCCCGTTCACCGACCCGGGCGCGGGGGAGGGCGATGCCCGTCAGCTGTTCTCGCTCGGCGTCACCGAGTCGGTGAGCGCACAGCTCGG
>JANMQY010000036.1:0-1810 GCA_031370785.1 Candidatus Eiseniibacteriota bacterium
GGCGGAGTAGCTCAGTGGTAGAGCAGGGGACTCATAAGCCCGCCCATCTAACCGCTGTGCTTTCCCGAGTGGGACCCGATCGGGAAGATGCTCAGTTATAGGCTCTATCTGCGAGTTGACGAAGAGCACATAACTCCGATAGACCGCATACCTGATCTGCCGCTCATCACGTCGCGTCAGGCGCGACGCCCAGGCGTCACGGCCAGATGTGCTTCGCGCCGCCCGCGAGATGCTCTCGCCGAAGGGTGGATTGTCATGCCGTCACCCTGAAGTCGGGCCGGACGGCCATCGCGCGCTCGAGGAACAGCGCAACCCCTTCGTACTGCGAGAGCGATTCCACCGTTGGCAATGTGGCCGGATCCGGGATCCTGAGTGGGGGGACGGGGTGCACCTGTTCACCACGGACATGGAGCACCGCCCGGCTCGTGACCAGGACATGAAGCCGCGGTGCGCCCGACAGGAGGTCGCCTACGAGAGGAGCCGCCTCGAGGATCTGCTCGAAGTTGTCGACGACCAGGAGCAACTCCCGATCGTGCCACTCCTTGGGGGTGTCCATCAACGGCTTGTGCATGGCCTCGCGAACGGCGAGCGCCGCCGCGATCGCCGTCGGGACGATGTCCCGCTCCGTGACCGGCGCGAGCTCGACGAAGAAGGCGCCGTCCGCGTAGTAGGTGAGGCGCTCTGCTGCGACCTGCAGGGCGAGCCGCGTCTTGCCAGTCCCACCAGGACCTGTGAGGGTGATGAGGCGGGCGCGATCGAGGAACTCAGCTCGAGTGGTCGTCGGTGACGTCCCGCTTCGGGTGTCCTCGGCGCTGTGCTACCGGCCGCATCGCGCTCATCGACGAGCGCGAAAGCGGTCAGTGATCGACTGCGAGTGGCAACCCTCAATTCCGGCCTCCGTAGCTTCCCTCTGCGGTCTCCGTGGTGACGGCTGTCAACATCTTGACCTACCGTCCGCATCGGAGTACACCAAACCCCTACGCGGCTTGAGCTGACGGCGTCAATGCCCATGGACGGCTCCTCCGCCGCGATCCAGGCCATTCCTGTTGGAGAGGGGAAGCCATGAAGCGGGTCCTACTGGTCGGTGGTCTTACGGACAAGGTCTTGCGAGTATTAGGTTCGAAGAAGAAGTGGACTGCCGCGATCGTCGGAGTTGCGGCGGTCGGAATGTTCGCAACCGTGGCTCTCGCATCGCACACGCCGCTAAATTTCACGACGACACCTCTTGCGACGGGGAACCTGGTCAATGACATCAATCTGAACAGCGACCGGGTCAAGTTCCAGACGAAGGATCCGACTGACGTCCGCGTCGCCCGGATCGACATCGCTCCAGGCGGCTCCAGCGGCTGGCATCACCACCCGGGCATCGTGATCGTGACTGTGGCGTCGGGTGCGGTGACCTTCACGCATTCAGACTGCAGCTCGAAGACGTACGGGCCGGGCCAACCGGACGGTGCCGTGTTCGTCGAGGGCGGTGATGGACCGAGCCAAGCCTCGAATCGAGGCACCATTCCGGTGATCAGCTATGCGACGTTCGTTGCGCCGCAGGCCAGCCCGCCCGTCTTCCGGCTCGACGATCACAACTTCCCTGGCTGCCCGTAATGGCACGAGCTGCTGATTCCAGGGATCCGGGTTCGTAGAACGGCACGGACGTTTGCAAGACCTGCCCCGGGGCCCCGCATACCACGCGGGCCACCGGGGCGATGCCTAGATAGTCCGCGACCGTGAGTCTGGCGACGGAACGCGCCACCGTCGCCGCGGAACCGAGCGGCACCGACGATCGTGGCGACGCCGGCGAGGTGGTCCTAAC
>JANMQY010000077.1:0-7958 GCA_031370785.1 Candidatus Eiseniibacteriota bacterium
GTTCCGCATCGCGCTCGCCGACGAGAAGATCCTCGATCTCTATGGACCCATCCGCGCGATCCCGACCACCTTCTTCATCAATCGTCGCGGGGACATCGTGCGCCGGGTCGTCGGCTACATCGATCAGGAGACCATGGACGCGTACGCGCGGGAGCTGTTCTAGGGCGCGACGCTCGGATACGCCTCTCCCAGATAGGCGATCTGGCTCTGAACCACAGGCTTCCGCCTTTGCTCGGGCGTCATTGCCGCGAGAATCGCACGAGCGCTCGATAATCGACCTCTCGTCGCGGCGACCCACGCACGAAAGACCCCACAGACCGCTGGATCGATACCCTCAGCTTCCGCCCGCCGGAGACGTGCCTCGGCCTCGGCCAGGCGGCCAGCAGGGATGAGAGCCCTGAGGAGCGGAACCACCACCTCTACGGTTCCAGGCCCCACTTCCGCAGCGGCCACCAACAATGAGGCCGTAATCGAGTCGCGGAGCGCGGCGTTGGCGCGCCTCGCGCTGTTCAGGAAGAACTGAACGATCTGAGCGCTGTCAGCCCCCACGCCCCGCAGTTCTTCGACCGCGGATCGCGGCTCTCCAAGTACCGCCAGCGCTTCGGCAAGTTTGAATCGCAGCGACAGCGCCTGCGGCGCCAGAGCCAGGGCCATTCCGAGACTCCTGCTTGCGGCTCGATACTCGCCCGCGATCATCTGGGCCGTACCCAGATTCTCCAGGACCGAAGCTCTTGCGATTACCGCCGATGGTGTCGTGCGCCCTCGCATTTGTTCCGGTTCGTCCAGCAACACCGCCGCTTGATACGCGCGAATCGCACCCAGCGCATCTCCGTCAGCAAGCCTCGCATCCCCGGCCGACGCAAGCGCGTCGTATTGAGTGCGCTTCTGATCGTCGGGAATCAGCGGGAGACACACCAGGCCGACACCCACACATGCCAGCGCTCCAAGCTTCATCCAGGTGCGCCAATCCCCGGTGCGAAGGGCATCCCGGACGCGCTCGATCGCAACGGCCGAGAGAATCGCCAGCGGCGGCAGGAGGTGCACGCGATATCGGTCCGTGACAAAGAACACGGCGGTGGCAATGGCCATGGTGGCAAGAGTCCATGCGACCACAGCCCCCCTTGGGTCACGCCCTCCGGCGACCATCGCGCCCAGAATGCCCAGCATTCCGATGAGCGCGAAGCCACCGACAAGGGGCGGACCCAGTGGAGCGACCGAGCGTTCGAAGGCTGCCGCACTCTCAATTTGTGGGAGCTCCGACCGATTCAGCAGGAATCCCAGTTTCTTCGCGTACAGCCCGATCGTCTGCGGGATGTGCCCGCGGACGAACGCGGTAGTGCGCCCTGCCCAGTATCGTGAACTCTCGAGAGGACCGAGCTCGCGGCCCTCTGTGTCGCTGATGAAGCTGCGACCGTCGCCAGAGGTGCCCCCCTCCTGTCCGAACCCCTCCAGGGACCGAGGTTCGTAGGCGCCTGTGGGAATGACAAAGGTGCCATTCGCGAGCGGACCATTTCCGACATAGAGGTTGTAGCCGAAGCTGTACGTGTACGGGACCAGTTCATGGAACAGGTTGAGGTGACGGGTCGCAACGGGAAGCGCGGGCGCCACGATCGCCGCCGCGAGACACACGGCGGCCCTGGCCAATGCCTGTCCCCTCAGCACTCGAACGGCATGGATGATGGTGGGGATGACGAGAACTGCGAAGAGCGGACGTCCCAGCGCCATGAGGCCAATGAGCGCCCCCACGATACAACTGCACAGCAAGGGTCTGCGGCGCCATGGCAGCGCGATCATGAGCCAGAGATAGAGGCATCCGAGCGTGACGAGCAGGGACTCCATCAGAATCTGCAGGTCGAAGAACACGGTCATTCTGTTCAGGGCGAATACCAGCCCGACAACGAACGCGACCCGCGAAGACGTCAGGCGCCTGGCGGCGTCTGCGATCAGCACAGCCCCAACCGCACCCAGGACGACCTGCACGCGCAGGACTTGAAGGATCGAGTCGCCGGCCAGCGTGCGCACCAGGACGAGCCAGTAAGGATAGAGAGGCCCAAGAAAGAATGGGGCTCGCCCCATGAGCCCATGCTCTCGGAGTCGAGTTGCCCAGTCCCAATAGACTGCCGAGTCAGCGTTCAAGTGGCCGAAGAGATCATGGTGCGAGTAGATCGTCAGGAGACCGAGTCTCCACGCAAGGGCAACACTAAAGAGCCCAAGAAGGGCCAACGGCCACCGATGGTCCACACGCGACACACGCTCGTGAAACGACGACGGAGGACGAATCGCCCGCACGGTCGCTGAGCGATCGCGTGCGGAGGTTCGCGGCTCAGCCTCAATTCGTCGTGTCATGGCTGGATGCGCCTACTTGCGCCATTGTCGCGCACCCGCATGATCCAGCCTCTTTGAGAGCAGGGAACCAATCGGGTATGGGCTTGCCCCGATTTCGTAGACGGTTAGCTTACGCTGCATGGTCGCGAATCGCTAGAGCGGCATGCAACCTAGTCGCTACATTATGAATAAGGGGAGCGCCGCGATGAGAAAATGGCGATTGACACCATCATCAGCGATCGGCGGCTCGTTCGGTCTTGCCGACGTCGCAGACGAAACTGCCTCGGAGCAAGGCCCCTACTCCCGCATCTCGAGCGCCAGGACCGAGACATCGTCTGACGGGCCCGCCGCTCCGCACCATCCACCCAGTTCCGTCCGCAGCGCCTCGAGCGATTGCTGGAGCGACTCGCATCGCGTGTGCTCGAGGAGTTCCTTGAAACGCTCGAGCCCGTAGAACTCGTCTCCCGCGCCTTGGGCTTCGACCACGCCGTCCGAGTAGAAATACACGCGGTCGCCAGGCTGGAGCTTCAGGGTCCGTTCCTCGAAAGTGGCCTCGGGCAGCCAGCCGATCGCCAGTCCGGTGCTCTCGAACACCGTCGCACCGCCCCCAGCGCTCACGTGGATGGGGCCGGGATGGCCGGCCGCGACGTAGCGAAGCTCGCGGCCGGTGACGTCGAGGACGGCATAGAGGATCGTGAAGTACTGGCACGTCGCGGGATCCATCGGGAAGCGGGCATTCAGGCGGCCAGCCACGGCCGCGGGCGAGAGCGCTCTGGTCCGATGAGGGCCGCCAACGGCCCCGCGCGGACCGACGCCGTAACCCCGGCCCGCCGTCTCCGCGCCGTCCTGGAGCATGAGGCCCGCCCCGTGCGGGGAGAGCACCCGGCTGAGGGTCACCGACAGCAGAGCGGCCGGCACGCCGTGTCCGCTGACGTCCAGCAAGTACAGCCCGAGCATTCCGTCCTCGAGGGAGTAGACGTCGAGAGTGTCTCCGCCGAGTTCCGAGCAGGGCTCGAAGATCCACGCGCACTCTATCCCTCGAACCGCGGGGGATGACGCGGGAATCAGCGCGCGCTGGACCCGAGCGCCCGCGTCGAGGTCGCGCTTCATGCGCTGATTGGCGGACGCCAGCGCCCGGGTCACGTGTTTCAGCGCAAGCTGCGTGCGCACGCGTGCCAGCAGTACCCGAAAGTCGAGCGGCTTGGTGACGTAGTCGTTGGCGCCCAGCTCCAGTGCCCGCACGATGTCATCGCTGGCGTCCTTGGCGGTCGCCATTATGACCGGGAGGTCGGCGACTGTGTGCGTGCGGCGCAGGTGCTCCAGGACCTCGAAGCCGTCCATGTCGGGCATCATAATGTCGAGGACAACGAGGTCGAACTTCTCCCTGCCGGCTTGCTCGAGGGCCTGGCGACCGTGCTCGGCCGAGGCCACCTCATACCCGCAGCGTCGCAACCGGCGGGACAGCATGTCGAGGTTGTCGGGGTTATCGTCCACCACCAGCAGCCGTCCGCTGTCAGGACTCATGCGCGCGGGTTCACGGCGAGGAGTTGACGGATCTTCCCGTCGAGCTTGAGGATGTCCACCGGCTTGGTGTCGTAGTCGTCACAGCCGGCTTCGATCGCCTTCTCGCGATCGCCGCTCATGGCGTGCGCCGTGAGGGCGATCACGGGGATGTTGCGAATCTCCTCGATGGCCCTCAGTCGGCGCGTGGTCTCCCAGCCATCCATCTCGGGCAGGCTCATGTCCATCAGGATCAGGTCCGGAGCCTCGCTGCGGGCCATGGCCAGCCCCTGGACGCCGTCCAGGGCCATGACGACCTCATAGCCCTTGCGCATCAGACGCCGGGACAGCATGTCGCGATTCATCTCGTTGTCTTCGACCAGGAGGATCTTCGGCATTCGTGGCTCCTCAGGTTGCGCGCCCGCGGATGCGGGTCTTCACGAGATCCCGGACTTCCGCCAGAAGCTGCTCGAGGCTGTGTCGGCCCTTCTGGAGGATGCGCTGCACCGAGCCGTTGAGCCTGCGGCGATCCTCGTCGTCCAGATCCTTTGCCGTCAGGATCACGATCGGGATTGAGCGCCAGGCGTCGTGGCGGCGGAGCGCATCGACGAATTCGAAACCGTCCATCTTGGGCATCAGGAGGTCCAGCAGCACTGCACTCGGCACGCCGTGCTCGAGGGCCGCCAGCCCCTCGCGACCGTCGCTCGCCTCCTCGACCTTCCAGCCATCGCTCTCCAGAACGCGGCGCATGAGGTCGCGCGTCGACCCATCGTCCTCCACGATTAGAATCGACCCCGGCGGACCGTTCCGGTACCGATTGAGCACGGCTGCCAGACGCTCGCGCTCGACTGGCTTGGTGAGGAAGTCGGAGGCTCCGAAGGCGTATCCCATCTCGTCCTCGTGGAGCATCGTCACCATGACCACTGGGATCGCCGCCAGGGCCGGATCGCCCTTGAGCGCAGCCAGCACGGTCCAGCCATCGGTGCCGGGCATTAGCACATCGAGCGTAATGATCGCGGGCTGCAGCTTCCGCGCGAGATCGAGCCCGCGCTCTCCGCTGGCGGCGGTGGCGACCCGGTAGCCTTCCTTGTGCAACGTGCGCGACAGCAGATCGAGGACCGCCGGGTCATCGTCGATCACGAGCACCGTCGCGGCATCCGGCGAGAGTCCATCGCTCCGGACGGCTTCTGCCGAGGCCGGCGCTCTGGTGGAGGGGGCGGCGGGCAGCTGTACGGTGAAGATCGAGCCCCTGCCGGGCTCGGAGGTGGCGTTGACCTCTCCCCCCATGAGCTGGCAGAAGCGGCGCGTCAGGGTGAGCCCGAGCCCTGTCCCACCGTACCTGCGGGCGATCGTCGCGTCCGCCTGGGCGAAGGCCTCAAACACCCGGCCTAGCTGCTCCGGCGTCATTCCGACACCGGTGTCCTCGACCACGAAGGAGACCTGGCCGATGCCGTCGAACGTGGCCCGTGACGCGCGCAGGGTGATGATGCCGTTCTCGGTGAACTTGCAGGCGTTCGAAAGCAGGTTCAGCAGCACCTGCCGCAGCTTGGTCGAATCAGTGCACATCGTGCCGACCTCGCTGGCACATTCCACCCGAATCTGGTTCGCATTCTTGTTCACGAGTGGGCGGACCGTGGTGGCGACCTCTCGAACCAGGCGCGCCACGTCGAAGGTCTCCACCGACAGTTCCGTCCGGCCGGCCTCGATCTTGGACAGGTCGAGGACGTCGTTGATCAGCGAGAGCAGGTGCATGCCGGCCGAGCGGATCTTCTGCAGGTCGGGCACAAAGGCCTCGAGGCCCTTGTCTGCCGCGTCCTCCTCGAGCATTTCGCTGTACCCGATGATCGCGTTGAGGGGGGTACGCAGCTCATGGCTCATATTGGCGAGGAACTGGCTCTTGGCCCTGTTGGCCGATTCGGCCTCCTCGCGCGCGCGCATCAACTCGCTCACATCGTGGTACAGCGCCATCAGCCCATGGCGTCGGCCGTCCACGTAGACCGGCACGCCCGCGAGCTCGACGTCGATGAAGGTTCCGTCCTTGCGCCGCCGCTTCCCGATCCCGTGCGCGGCGCGCTGATGCGCCTGCTCCGTATAACCGATCGCCTCCGCGAGCGTCTCCGGCGTGTTGATGAGTTGATCGAGATCCTTGCCGACCGCCTCTTCGAGCGAATAGCCGAACAATCGTTCGAAAGCGGGATTGAACGAAGCGATCCTTCCGTCGGGGCCCACCGTGACGATCGCGACCGGGCTGTTTACGACCACGGCCTCGAAATACTGCCTCTGCCGTTTCGCCTCGGAGAAGTGGCGCGCATTCTCGATCGCGATCGCGGCCTGCGGGGTGAACATGTTGAGCAGGCGCAGGTGTTCCTCGCCGAACTTCCGCGCGCGGTCCGAATCCACGCACGAGATCGCACCGACCAGCCGGTGGCCGATGAGCAGCGGCGCGACCATCACGGAGTGCACCTGGAATTGCGCGTACTTCTCCGAGCGGCCCGCCCAGTCGCGGTAGGAGGGGATGATGATGGGCTGCAGCGTCTCGGCGACTTGGCCCATCGCGCCCTCGCCGTGACCGAGTCGGGTACCGCTCGAATCCTCGCCGCCGATGTTGTAGCTGGCGGCCACCACCATCTCCCGCGTGGCCTCCTCGTAGATCGCGAGCTCGCCGCCCGTCCCACGGATCAGGGTGACCGCGCGCCGAAGCACTGAATGAAGGAGTCGCGTGAGATCCAGCTCCGACGAGAGACTGGCGATGCTCTCCAGGAGCGCGCGGTGCTCCCCGGCCCGCTGGCGCTCGGCCGCCTCGAGGCGGGCGTGCGCTAGCGCGATTCCGGTGATACCTGCGACTTGACGAGCGAACTCGAGGTCTTCGGAGCCGAGCCCGTCGCTCCGCCGCGAGCCCAGCACCAGGAGCCCGATCGTCTCGTTCCCGTGCCGGATCGGAGCCTCGATGCTCGAGCCTCCGACCAACTTCTCGAGAAGATGGGAATCGCTCGCGAGGCTCGTCTGAATGTGCGGCGCGCCCCCGGCGACGGATCCGCCCGGCCAAGTCCCTCGGGGAATCCGCCATCCCGGAGGACACGCCGTCGGACCGGCAACCGCCCGCAGCACGATCTCGTCCCGGGAGTCCTCGCCGGCCAGCACGGCCACGAGGTCGTAGCCGAGGGGTGGCCGCGCGAGACACTCGACAAGGCGCTCACAGATCTCGGCCTCGTCCAGCGCGCCGCCGAGTACTGATGTGAGATCGAGCAACGCCGAGTTCCGCGTCGCCGCAAGCTCGCTCGTCATGGAGTGCAGAGCATTCCGTGTGGGTACCGGTCTGACGAGGCAGGGCTGCGCGCGGATCTGACCATGGAGGCTCCCATGCGGTGGTGGGCGAAGTTCTCAAAGTATGCGGGGAGGAGTCTCTCCCCCGCCAGAGCGCGATCGCCAATAGTATCACGACATCCTGGATGTCGGCGGGGGTAGCTTCGCCCTCGCTTTGATCCAGGTCGTCGGTATCCCAGTTCATTTGGCGACGTACATCCCATTCACGCTGACACGAAACAGGTGGCGATCCCCGATCCGATGTGGCGGCGTCTCGACGCGATCCGCAAGCGCGAGGGGCTGGTGATGGGGGAGTGCGTCCGGCAGGCTCTCGCGCTCTGGCTCGCGCAGCGGCACCGTGTAAAGGGGAAGCGATCAAGCAGAGCGAAACGTGCCGATGCTGGAGCGCGCGGTCGAAAAGCTCGCCGCGCTCGACGCCTCCAGTGGTGCGAAGGGGGCCGAGGGTGGCCTCTCAATCCACACCGCCGAGCACTGACTCGGACAAACACTCGGACGATTCTTGCGAGCGTTTCCGTAACTGACTGCAAACCCTACCGAGAAAGTGGTGCCCGGGGCGAGATTTGAATGGGAATACGCCCCGCGACTGACTGACGCCACGGGTTCTATCAGTGCGAATGCCTCGTTTTCAGCGTGATCCGCGCGCGGCGTCGCGGATGATGGCTACGATTGAGCGCGCGGTTACGGCACAACTTCGGCACAAGCTCCATGGCTGCGTCGGGCTCGGCGCATTCGCCCCTCGTGTCATGCCATTGTTACCGATCCGCGCGCGCGCCCGCGAGGGTGACCCTCAGACGGACGCTAGGGAATCA
>JANMQY010000109.1:0-1594 GCA_031370785.1 Candidatus Eiseniibacteriota bacterium
TTCCGCGGTCGGCATCGTCTTCGCCTACCCCGAAGCCGAGACGGTGACCCCGGCGCGCGAAGCACGCACCATTCGATTCGACGTCGGCAAGGCGCGCGGCGCGGTGCGACTCGGGATGATCGGCGCCGGCACTTACGCGAAAACGATGATCATGCCGTACTTCCCGGGGCTCACGGGCTTAAGCCTCGAGGGGATCTGCACCGCACGCGGCGCCAACGCCGAGGCTCTCGCCAGGCGCTACGGCTTCCGCAAGGCGACGACCGACGCCTCCGAGCTGCTGCGCGATCCCGAGATCAACGCGATCGCGATCGCGACCCGGCACGACAGCCATGCGCGCCTTGCGGCCGAGGCGCTGCGCGCGGGAAAGCACGTGTACGTCGAGAAGCCGCTCGCGCTCACGGGCGAACAGCTCGCGCCGGTGCTCGAGGCACTCGCGGCGCGCGGTGGAGACGGGCCGACGCTGTGGGTGGGGCACAATCGGCGCTTCAGCACGCACAGCGCGCATGCGCTCGCGCACTTTTCCGGCGTCGACGTGCGCCAGGTCAACTGCACGGTGCGCTCGGCCGGGGTGCCCGCCGACAGCTGGTATCAGGATCCGGCCGAAGGCGGCGGCATCCTGTTCGGGGACGTCTGCCACTTCATCGACCTTGCGATCTTCTTCCAGCAGAGCCTGCCGGTCGAGGTGCACGCGTTCGCGACGCCCGACCCGAGTCACCGCGAAGAGAGCTGGGCGATCCAGATGCGCTTCGCGAACGGCGGGATCGGCACCGTGCACTACGTGTGTGGCAGCAACAAGGGCTGGGAGCGCGAGACCATCGACATCCTGGGCGGCGGACGCTCGGCGCGCATCTCCGGATTCCGCGCGCTCACCCTGCACGGCGGAAGTGGCGGGGGCAGGACGCAGAAGCTGCAACCGGACCTGGGACAGAAGGTGATGCTCGAGGCCATGATGCGTCAGTTTCGCGCCGTGCCCGGCGCCAGCGACCTGACCGACAGCTTCGTGGTCTCGGCGCAGGCCCTGCTCGCCGCGCATCGCTCGATTCGCGAGCGTCGCGCGGTGGCTCTCGATACCCACTTCCCGTACGCGCCGAGCTGAACCGCGCGCCAGCGATGAGCCAGGCTCCGCAGGTCACCGATGCGCCGGGCGCATCCGCGCGGCCGCGGCCCCGGATGCTGGTCGTCGGACCCCTGCCGCCACCGCTCGGCGGCGTGCAGCTCATGAACGAGATGCTGGTGCGCTCGAGCCTTTCGCGCGATTTCGAGATCGAGTGCCTCAATACCTCGAAAGGCGCGATGCGCTGGGCGGTCGAGAAGCAGTCGTGGCGCTCGGTCGTCGACTTTGTGCGCCACGCGGTCCGGCTGGTCGCGCGGCTCGCGCGCTTCAGGCCGGACCTGGTGTACGTGCACGCCGCATCCGGCATCTCGTTCACGCGCGACTGGGCGATGATGGCAATCGCCCGGCTCTCGGGAGCGAAGGTGGTGTGTCACTACCACGGCACGCTGCATACGGTGTTTCCATCCGCGGAGACTTCGTTCGGATGTAGTTGCGGGCAACTGATGATGGCCGCCGCGCATCGCGTGATCGTGCTCGGGC
>JANMQY010000117.1:0-10909 GCA_031370785.1 Candidatus Eiseniibacteriota bacterium
ACGCGCGATACGCTGTTTCTGTCGAGCTTCGACGTCACGCGTCTGCCCATGATGGTCGCGGGCGCCTCGGCACTTTCCATCGTGGTCGCACTCGCCGCCTCGCGCGCCATGGTCACGTATGGCCCGGCCCGCCTGATCCCAGCCAGCTTCGCGGTCAGCTCAGTGCTCAGCCTCGGCGAGTGGTGGCTGGCGTCGTTCGACACCGGTGCCGCCGCGATCGCGGTTTACCTGCACGTTGGCGCGCTCGGGCCGGTCCTCGTCTCCGGGTTCTGGTCGATCCTCAACGAGCGCTTCGATCCGCGGGCGGCAAAACGCGCCGTAGGACGAATCGCGGCGGTCGGGACCCTCGGGGGACTCCTGGGAGGCGTTCTGGCCGAGCGCATCGCGACGTGGAGTGGCGTGTCGAACACGCTGCCCGCGCTCGCGCTGATGCACGCGGGCAGTGCCTGGATGCTGTTCCGCCTGGTGAGATCTTCGCCCGCTGCGAGGCGACGCGCCGGCGACGAAGCCACGCTGAGCCTGGCGCAGGCAGGCCGCGGACTGCTTTCGACCTCCTACATCCGCAACCTGGCGCTCCTGGTCCTCGGCACTTCAGTGAGCGCGGTGCTCCTCGACTTCGTGTTCAAGTCGCAGACCCTCGGGGTGGCGCGCCAGGGCCCCGAGCTCATGCGGGTGTTCTCCGCGTTCTACGCGATCGTCGCGGTCCTCACCTTCGCGATCCAGACGCTGCTCACCCGGTCGGCGCTCGAGCGCGTCGGGCTGCCGCGCACCATCGGCTCTCTGCCCGCTTCGGTCGTCCTGAGTGGGGTCGCGGCCGCCGCGCTGCCCGGACCCTGGAGCATCGGGATCGCGCGGGGACTCGAGGCCGTGCTGCGCGGCTCGCTGTTCCGCTCGAGCTACGAGCTTCTGTACACACCGATCCCCCCCGCCGAGAAGCGTGCGACCAAGGCCCTGGTGGACGTGGGCTGTGACCGGCTGGGAGAAGCGATCGGCGCCGGGCTCACGCTGTGGACCCTGGCCACCGTTCCCAACGATCAGAATCTCGCGCTGCTCGTTCTGGCGGTCTTGATCGCACTCGCGACCCTCGGAGTCGTGGTCCGGTTGCAGCACGGTTACGTGTCGTCACTCGAGGCCGGACTTCGCGCTGGCGCGCTGGATCTCGATCGCCTCGACGTCGAAGATGGCACGACGCGCGAGACGCTGGAGCGGAGCGTCAGTGGTTACGAGCTCCGGGCGCTCCGCCAATCCGCATCCTCCGGATTCGAATCCTTTTCGGGATTCCATTTGCCTCAGGAGGGAACGGCGGGAGTCACGGATCCAGAACTCTTCCTTGAGCCGATTGCCCGCCCCGACGATGCGATCACGCACGCGATGCGCGAGCTGCGCTCGGGAGACGCCGCGCGTGTGCGCGGCCTTCTCGCAAGGCCGGCGCCGATCGAGTCTGCGCTGGTGCCCGAAGCAATCCAGCTCCTCGCGTGGGATGAGGTGGCGCGAGAGGCTTTCCAGGCGCTGCACCGCGTCGCCGCGCGTCACGTCGGCCAGCTGGTGGACGCACTGCTCGATCCCGGCAGCGATTTCGCGATTCGGCGCCGCATCCCGGGTGTGCTCTCGGACACCAGGGACCCGCGCGTGATCGCCGGGCTCAGCCAGGGGCTTTCCGACGAGCGATTCGAGGTGCGCTTCCGCTGTGGCTGCGCACTGGCCCGGATGCTCGGAGCCGGGAGCGATCTCTCGGTCGATCGCGATCGAATCCTCAGCACCGTTCATCGAGAGGCGGCGATCGGGAGGAAGGTGTGGGAATCCCAGCGCCTGCTCGACCGGCTCGAAGAGGGCAGCGATGAGGGCTTCGTGGACGATTTCCTGCGCGAACGCGCGGGGCGCAGCCTCGAGCACGTATTCACGCTGCTGTCGCTCGTGCTGCCGCGCGATCCGCTGCGGATCGCGTTCCGGGGCCTGTACGCCGGCGATACCATGCTGCGTGGAACCGCGCTCGAGTACCTCGAGAGCGTCCTGCCCCCGCCGATCCGGGACGTGCTCTGGCCCTACCTCGACACGGATGGAGTGGCGCGCGTGAAGGCCCCGTCCGTGCCGAGGGAGCGGCACGAAGTGCTGCAGGATCTCCTGCGCTCGAACCAGTCGATCGAGATCAGCCTCGATGCGCTGCGGGAGCTGCGGCGCGGGAAGGGCCCCGCCGACGAGCAGTCCGGAGCGTAGCGCGGCCCCGCAACCCCGCGCGACTTCGTGTCAGGTGGCCTTCGCCGGCTCGCGCTCCCGTGCCCCGGAGTGAACGTCCATCCAATCCTCGAACGCCTCGATGAAGGTGCGCACGAGCTCACGCGTGCTGTCGCTGATCAACTGTCCGTCGGCGTCGAACAGATCAACCGCTCCACCGATGTAGACCTCGGGCTGTGGCATGGTCGGAATGTTCACCGCCGTGAGCGATTGCCGCAGGTGATGATTTGCGCCGAAGCCTCCGATGACGCCGGTCGACACGCTGATCACCGCGCCGGGCTTGCCGGTCCAGACGCTCTTTCCATACGGCCTCGATCCGACGTCCACCGCATTCTTGAGCACTCCGGGTACCGAGCGGTTGTACTCGGGCGTGACGAACAGGACGGCATCGGCACGCTTGATCCGCTCGCGAAAGGCCGTCCATGGCGCCGGCGCGTTCGTCTCGAGATCGTGGTTGTAGAGCGGCAGGTCGCGGATCTCGACAGATTCGAGGCGCAGCCCCCTGGGCGCAAGAGTCCTGAGCGCATTTGCCATCATGCGGTTGAAGGAGCCCTTGCGCAGACTCCCCACGATCACCGCGACATCGCGTTCCGTGCTCACGCTGGTGGTCCTTTCGGTCAACTTCTCCGCATCAGTTGTGCACCGTCTGGTCACTCACGCGGAAGCTGCTGACCATGCGGCTGAAGGTCGGCTGGAGCATCGCGTAATCCTTTCGCGGTGCGATGAGCAGCATGTAGACGACGTGTCCGTCGGGCAGCTCGCGAGCCACGACGGTCACGCGCTCATCCACTCCGGTCTCAGGCGACCGACCGGCCATCTGAACCGCGAGCGACTGCTGTCCCGAGAGACTCGTCCGCTGCTCGGACCCGGAGACGGGCTTGAGATACGGATTGGTCTTCTCGATGTGCCGGACGAGATCGCTGGTCGACTCCTCGAGCGGGGCGGATCCGAACAACGAGCCGTTGGGATCCATGAAGCTGGTGCCGATCGACCCGTCGAACGGCACGTAATGATTCACGATGACGCCGTACGAGATTCTCTGCTGTCCCGAAGAAGTGGTCTCGAATCCACCGTTCGGCACGATCGTCACGCCGTAGCCGCCGTTCGGCACGTAGGCGTTCCAGTTGGACGGCTGCTCGATCTGGAACCCGCCGTCAGACTGCTGGAAGACGCGGTACGAAGTCGAGGGCTGTTCGATCGAAAGGCCGCTGGTGTTCGTGTTCACCGGTTGAGTCGTCGTGTTGCCCGCCAGTTGAGCCGTAGTCGGCGCCGGCGTAAGGCGGCGGAGCTGAGTCTGAACGTTTCGGAGATTTCCGACATAGGCCGTCGCGCGCACCGGTCCCAGCAGGCTGGCCTCCTGACGAACTCGCGCCTCGCGATCCGAGGATGACGGGTGACTGCTGAGGAAGGATGCGACGTTGCTCTGACTGCTTCCGGAAAGCTGCCCTAAATATGTGAAGAAGTGAGCCATCTCGATCGGATCGTATCCGGCCTTCGCCATGATCTGCGAGCCGACGATATCCGCCTGACTCTCGGCCGACCGCGAAAACTTGAGGAACAGCGTGTTCAGCCCGAAGCCGCCAATGGCGCCGATGATCTGGCCGGTCGACGACTGTGTCTTCGCGCCGAGCAACCCGCCGAGCACTCCGAGGCCCGCTTGCGCGAGATACGCCTTCGAGGCCTGGTTCGTCGGATGGCGCAGCGCAACGTGTGCAATCTCGTGGGACATGACACCCGCGAGCTCGCCCTCAGTACGCACTTTGTCGAGGAGGCCGCGGTGGACATAGATGAAGCCGCCCGGGAGGGCGAAGGCGTTGACGTCGGAAAGATTCGCGACCTTGAACTGATAGTTGTACTTGGGTCCGGGCGCCCGCGCGGCCAGCTTTGCACCGAGCGCGGAGACGTAGCGCTGGGCAGTTGCGTCGTTCAGCATCGGGAGCTGTTTCTCTGCCTGGATCGCCGACTGTTTTCCGATCTCGACGTCCTGCTGCACCGAGAAGATGTTGAACCCGGGCCGGACGACGGTCTGCGCGCGAGCCGTTCCCGCGGCGACGGCCAGGGTCAGGGCTGCACAACTCAGCAGCGCAATGTCTCGAATTCTCTTCATTTTCATTGCATGCATTGAATACCTCGCTTTGGCGGTTCTGTTTCCAGACATGGGACTCCCACAGGTGCTCGGGCAATGCCAGTCCGGTGCCAACTCTGAACTGCATTTCAGAGTCTGTTGCGGTCAAAGGATCTGGCGCTTTCCTGGAAAGCTGGCCCGTGTGCGGCGACCGCGTTCGAAAGCCGATTCGGTCGGCACATTCTTCAACTCGTGGAAGTTCTTTCAATGATTCGCCGACGAACTTCGACAGCTCCGCCGGGCAGTTGACGCGGCCTTTCAGGGGATGGATGATCCAGGCTCCTCTTGACCACTCAACGGGCGGTTTTTCGAGCCCTGCGCTGGCTGAAATCGCGTCACCTGGGGAGATCTCCGGCACGTGGCCGTGAAGTTCCGGGACTACTACGAGGTGCTGGGCGTGCCCCGCACCGCTTCCGCCGACGAGATCAAGAAGGCGTTCCGCCAGCTCGCGCGCAAGAAGCACCCCGACCTCCAGCCGGCGGCCGAGCGCCCCAGGGCTGCCGAGAATTTCAAGCAGATCAACGAGGCCTACGAGGTCCTGCGCGATCCCCAGAAGCGCGCGAAGTACGACGCGCTCGGCGAGAACTGGAAGGGCGGAATGGACTTCAACCCTCCGCCGGGCTCGGGGTGGAGCGCCACGAACCCGTCGGGCTCCACCGAATGGGGCGACATCGGGGATTTCAGCGACTTCTTCGAATCCCTGTTCGGCCGGTCGAACGGGAAATCCGGACGGCACCGTGTTCGGATGACCTTTCCGGGCAGCGATGTCGAGGCCGAACTTCCAGTAACGCTGGAAGAGGTACTCCACGGCGGCCGGCGTCGGATCCAGGTCGGAGATCGGAGCCTCGAGGTGGAAATCCCAGTCGGGGCGCACGAGGGCACCGTGCTGCGTCTCGCCGGCCAGGGCCAGCGAGGCACCGGCGATGCTCCGCCGGGAGATCTCTACCTGCGCGTGCGCGTGTTATCGCACGCGCGCTTTCGCGTGGTGGGCGACGACCTCGAGATGGACCTGCCGCTCTGGCCGTGGCAGGCGGTGCTCGGGGCCTCGGTCAGAATCGAGACCCCGGAGGGTCCGGTCACGCTCAAGGTGCCGCCGGGCACGCAGAGTGGACGCCGACTGCGACTGCGCGGTCGCGGTCTGCCACGAACCGATGGCGCGCGCGGCGATCTGTATGCGATTGTCCGGATCGTCATTCCCGAACGGCCGACCGAGGCGGAGCGGGCCGGCTACGAAAGTCTCAAAAGCGGCGCCTCGGCTCCCGCCGATCAGCCCGCGGAGCGTTGAGCGAACATGCGTGCGCAATCGCCGGTGCCATTCCGCGTTTCGAGCGAAGGCGGGCCGCTTCGAGCCGAGATGCAGATCACGGACAGCGATCTCGCGAGAGCCGCCGGCATCAGCGCCGCGACCCTCGTGCGCCTGGTCCACCTCGGATTGATCGAGCCGGTCGCGCCCGGAGGATCCGAGTTCACCGCGGCCACCGCCGAGCGGCTCGGGCGGATGTTGCGGCTGCACGATGATCTCGAGGTCAATCTCATCGGGGCCGCGATCATCGTGGATCTGCTGGACCGGCTGGAGCGCCTCGAGGCAGATCTGACCCGCCTGCGCGACCAGGGCTGACGCGTCCGGCGTTCGGCAGATCAGCGCTCCGTTCGCGGATGGATCGCGGATGCGTCCGCCGCCCCACGCTCACTTCGCTTCCCACGCAAGCGATGGTCGCTCTCCTTCAGCACCTGTTGATGGAATCCGCGCAGCGCCGGCCGGGGAGAATCGCGGTGCGTTTCGGAGTCGAAGCGGTGCGCTACGGCGAGCTGGACCGGCTTTCGAATCAGATGGGCATTCGTCGCCTTCGGCGAGGCGCTCTCACCTGGGGCCGGAGTGCTGCGCGGCTACTGCCTGGAGAAGCTGCCGCGCCACATGGTCCCGGAGAGCTTCGAGGTGCTCGAGGAGCTGCCCAAGACCTCGACCGGCAAGGTCGACCGCACGCGGCGCGCGCGCGGCGAGTGATGACGCCTCGTCTGCGCGGCGTGGCCTGGCCAAAGCGCTCCACGCTTTCGCGCGTCACGTTTGCCCGGGCTTCCGTCCGGCGAGCGCCACCGAGACCCCGGTGCCGGTCTCGAGCGCGCGTTGATGGATCCGATGCGCGGCGGCCAGATCCTCGATCGCGACTCCGAGCGATTCGAACAGGGTCACCTCTTCGGGCGACGTCCTGCCCGTGACCCGCCCGAGCAGAACGTCGCCGAGCTCGCCGAGGATGTGTGCATCGGTGCACGCGCCCTCCTCCTTCGCGATCAGGAAGTCGCCAGCCTCGTTGAGGGCCGACTCGCGCCGGTCGACATAAAGCCGGGCGCGGACCACCGCGGCGGTGTCGAGCTCGCGATTGCCCTTGAAGCAGGCGCCGACCGCGTTCACATGCGCGCCCGGTGCGATCCATTTCCCCTCGAGCACCGGGCTCTTCGCCGTAGTCGTGGTGCAGATCAGATCGGCGCCCTCGACCGCCGTGCGTGGCGAGTCGACCGCCTCGATGTGGAGTCTGGTGCGCTTCGATTCGCGATCGGCGAAGCGGCGCGCGTTCGCCTCGGTGCGGCTCCAGACCCGCACCCGCCTCAGCGGGCGCACCGCGCGCATCGCGTCGAGGTGGCTGACCGCCTGCACGCCGGACCCGAGGATCGCGAGGTCGCCGGCGTCGGAACGGGCAAGCGACCGGGTTGCGACCCCGCTGGTCGCGGCAGTGCGGATCGCGGTGATCGAGCTCGCGTCGATGACGGCGAGCGGCTCGCCGTGCTCCACCCCGAACAGCAGGACGACGCCCTGATGCGAATCGTACTTACCGCCATGATTGCCGGGCATGATGCTCACTACCTTGAGGCCGAAGCTGCGCGGTTCGCCGAGGTAGCCCGGCATCAGTCCGAGCAGCCCGGAACGGTCCGGCAACCAGACCATCGAACGCAGCGGCAGCACCGCATCGCCCCGCGAGAGCGCCTTCAAGGCCTGCTCCATCAGGTCCACGCAATCGCTCATGGGCAGGAGGCGGTAGACCTCCTCGTGCGTGATGATCAGCGTATCCATCGCGTCTCCCATCCCTCGTGGACGCGGGTCAGGCTTCGCCTTCCACCGTCGCGCCTGGGGTCTGGAACAAGGTGATCCAGCGCTCCGGATCCACGTTGCCGCCCGAGACCAGCGCCACCACCAGCGCGCCTTCGCGCATCCGGACCTTGCCCGCGGTCACCGCCGCGGTCGCCGCGGCGCCCGATCCTTCGACGTAGAGCTTGGCGCGTGTCGCCAGCGTTCGCATGGCTTCGCGGATCTCCTCCTCGGTGACGGTGACGATCTCATCCACGCATTCGCGCGCGACCGCGAGCGGAATGGCGCCGACGAACGGTGGCGTCATCCCGTCCGCCAGCGTGTCGGTTGGGCGCGAGACCGGAACCGGTTTCCCGGCGGCGATCGCGGGCCCCATGCCGGGCCCCTCGGCGAGCTCGACGGCGATCACCCGACAGCGCGGGCGCACGGCCTTGACCGCCGAGGCGACGCCCGCCATCAGGCCCCCACCTCCGACCGGCACCACCACCGCGTTCACTTCGGGCGCCTCCGCCAGGATTTCGAGCGCCACCGTTCCTGCGCCGGCAATTCCGATCGGGTCGTCGAACGGATGAATGAAGGTCGCGCCGGTGCGCTCGCGTTCGGCCTCGAGGCGGTCGAACACGGTCTTTCGGTCGTCATGCAGAATGACTTCGGCCCCGTAGCCCCGCACCGCGTCGATCTTCGAGCGCGGCGCACCCGAGGGCATCACCACCGTGCACGCCGCCTGAACGTGACGCGCCGCCC
The DNA here is from genome assembly GCA_031370785.1 of Candidatus Eiseniibacteriota bacterium. Taxonomy (GTDB): domain Bacteria; phylum Eisenbacteria; class RBG-16-71-46; order RBG-16-71-46; family RBG-16-71-46; genus DATJGS01. The sequence continues at coordinate 8,184 of JANMQY010000117.1, forward strand.
ATGCCACGGCCTGAGCGTGATTGCCCGCCGAGACCGTGATCAGGCCCCGCTCGCGCTCCGCGTTCGAAAGCGAGAGCACGATGTTGAGGGCGCCGCGCGGCTTGAACGATCCGGTCTTCTGAAAGCTCTCGCACTTGAGCAGCAGCCGCACCTTCGCGCCCGCGCCAAGGGCGCTCGCGGAGAGCAGCGGCGTGCGATGCAGCAGGCCGTCGAGCCGCGCCGCAGCGGCGCGAATGTCGTCGATCCGAACGCGGCCCAGGGAAGGTGGCGACATCAGTACCCTTCCCCTTCGCCTGCGGCGACCGCCTTGTCGCGATGAATCCGGAACAGGACCACGAAGTAGAGCACGACGAGCGGAAAACCGATCGACCACCAGACCAGCGCGGTGCGCAGGCCAGCGACCGTCGAGCCCGCGTTGAATGCGGTGATGCTGCGCGCCGGATCCCCGATCGAGCGCAGCAGTGTCGGAAAAAGGCACGCGGCGGTCGCGAGCAGCAACCCGGCGAGGAATGCGCTGGAGCCAAGGAAGGCGACCAGCGACCGCCTGGTGAGGGTTGCGCGGATCGTGAAACCCAGACCGCCGATGGCGAGCGCCAGCCCGAGCCAGGCGAGCGGACGATGCGGCAACGCTGCGAAGAGCGCCGGGTTCACCGCGTTCGTGACCAGCGTGGTGAGCGGCCACAGGACCGCGAGTCCCGCGAACAGGGCAAGCGAGAGCCGGCGGCTGCGCTCGTGTACCGGCCCGGTGGTGCGCCAGGCGAGAAACGCCGCGCCATGGCCCGCGATCGCAATCAGCGCGAAGACTCCGGCGAGCACCGTGTAGGCATCGAGGATCCCGACCGGATCGCGCGGGAGGAATGAAGTGAACAGGGTGAGCTGGAACCAACCCTCGGCGGTGAGCGGCACGCCGCGGATCACGTTGCCGAGCGCCGCGCCGAACAGCACGGGCAGCGATGCGCTCGCCAGCGCGAACAGCCCGTCCCAGAATCGACGCCACAGCGGCTCGCGCAGGTGACTGCGGAACTCGATCGCGATCGCGCGCAGGATCAGGCACCACACCACGAGGAACATGGCGAGGTAGAACCCCGACAGGCCGGCCGCGAGCACCCCCGGGAATGCGACGAACAGCGCGCCGGCTGCGGCAATGAGCCAGACCTCGTTGGCGTCCCAGTACGGACCGATCGCGGCGAGCACAGTGCGTCGCTCCTGATCGGTTCGCGCCACCACGAGGTGAAGAGCGCCGGCCCCCAGGTCGTAGCCATCGAGTACGACGTACAGAGTGAGCATCACCGCGACGATGGCGAACCACAGCTCAAACATGGTCGGACCTCGCCCGCGCTCCGGCCGAGCTCTCCCCCGCGCCGGCGGGCCGGGGCGGCGGGCCGTTCGAGATCTCGCGCATGATGAGGAACAGGAACAGCAGTCCGAGCACGAAGTAGAGCCCGGCAAAGCCGATGAGCGTGAACAGCGCACTGCCCGGGTGAACCAGCGGACTCGCAGCCCGTGTGGTGCGAAGCAGGCCATAGACCACCCATGGCTGGCGGCCCAGCTCGGTCGTGAGCCACCCCGCGGCGTTCGCGATGTACGGGAATGGGAACGCCAGCATCAGCACCCACAGCAGGGGACGATGGCGCTCGAGCCGGCCGCGGGCGTGAAACACGGCGGCCACCAGCATCACCGTGATGAAGATCGTTCCGAGTCCGACCATGATATGGAAGCAGTAGTAGAGCAGCTCGATGTTGTCGGGCCACACCTCGCGCGGAAACGCATTCAGTCCGGGAACGCTGGTGTGAAACGTTCCGAATGCGAGGAAGCTCAGCATGCCCGGCACCTGGAGCGGGTTGTCGATTCGCCGCCCGGCGACGTCGGGCTGGCCGATGAGGGTGATCCGCGCGTACGGACCACTCTCGAAGCGTCCCTCCATCGCGGCGAGAGCGACCGGCTGGTGGCGGGCGACCAGCTTCGCCTGCTGGTCGCCGGTCGGGAACGCGACGAGGACGCTCGAGAGCAGCCCGGCGACGACGCCGACGGAGAGAAAGCGTCGCGCATGCTCCAGATGGAGGCGGCGCAGCGCATAGAAGGCGCCGACCGCTGAGACCACGAACGAGGCGGTGACGACGCTGGCCATCATGGTGTGCGCGTACTGCGCGATCGCCCACGGGTTGAGCACGAACGCTCCGAAGTCCGCCAGCACCAGGCGCCCGCCCTCTCCGATCGCGTGTCCGACCGGCCGCTGCATGAACGCGTTCGTCGCCACGATGAAGTAGCCCGAGAGCCAGCTACCGACGAACAGCGCGAGCGATGAGAACCAGTGCCCGATGCGTCCGAGGCGCGACTCGCCCGCCACCAGGAGCGCGAGACAACTCGATTCGAGGAAGAACGCGAACAGCCCTTCCATCGCCAGCGTGTGCCCGACGATGTTGCCCGCGAAGCGCGAGAACACTGCCCAGTTGGTGCCGAACTGGAACTCCATCGGGATGCCGGTGACGACGCCGAGTCCGAAGTTGATGCCGAAGATGCGGATCCAGAATCGCGCCGAATCGTTCCAGCCTTCGCCGCCCGGTCGCAATCCGAGCGTCTTCATCACGAACACGAGCAGCGCGAGCCCCATCGTGAGCTGGGGAAAGATGTAGTGGTAGGTCGCGGTGAACGCGAACTGAAGGCGATGCCAGAATGCGACGTCCAATGACTCTCCTCTCGGAGCCGGAAGCTCGGGGTCGCGGGCG
>JANMQY010000140.1:0-82626 GCA_031370785.1 Candidatus Eiseniibacteriota bacterium
CCCGCGGCGACGAGGCTCGCGAACAGCAGGCGTCCGATGCGCGAGTCGGGGGTGGTGCGCGGGTCCGAGATCATGAAGAACGCGAACAGGAGGAACGCGCCGTTCTCCACCTGATGCAGCGGCACGGTGAACTTCTGGCCGAGCCACAGCGAACGCCCGAACAGGATCGCGCCGTAGGCGATGAGGAACGCGAACGTCACGTCGCTGCGCGCGGCGCGGTTGACCACGAGCCCGCCGAGGCACGCCATCAGAAACGCGAAGAACGCGACGTTGCCCCACTGGCCGGGCGACACCCACCCGTTCCCCGTGATCAGCATCGCGACCACCGCGAAGTTGGTGGGGTTGAAGAGGTGCTTCCCGCGCCAGCGCAGCACGAACTTGCACAGGATCGCGAGGGTCGCGGCCAGCGCGGCCACGAGCAGGCTGTTGGTGCGCAGCAGCAGGCACAGCGAGAGGCCCGAGATCAGCGCGCTCCTGGGATCGAACGCCGGGAGCTTCCACAGCCGCGTGCACGCCCACTGCGCGAACAGCGCGGTCGCCAGCGTGATCGCGGCCTGCGGCGGGCGGATCTCGAAGTCGAGCCAGGACATTCCGTAGACCAGCAGCCCGGCCAACGTACCGATCTGCCACAGGCGCGGATCGAGCCGGCGAGGCGCGGTGGCGGTCGCGATACGTGGGGTCGCGTGAGGGACCGTGGCCGCGACGGGCGCAACGGTTTCGGAGCGCGGGATGTTCGGTCGATCGGGTCTCATGATGCCTCCCAATACTCCGGTCCGAGGGATTTCGTCCCTGGGCGCTTTTCCAGCGGGAGGATTTGGGAGATCCGAATCGGCGACCGCGCGGTGCGTATTGCATCTCGCATGCCGCACGCGGCGCACCGCGAAGTCCGTGCGCCGCACGCCGCGTTCCGGCGCACCGATGCGCAGAGTGTTACGCGGTGCGTGGACCCATCGTCACCGGGTGACGGAGCGGGTGACACTCGTTCCCAAACGATCGAGCCCCCCGCGATCTCTCGCGAGGGGCTCGGGTGCCGATCGGCTCGGCGACGTCAGCTGCGCGGCGGCGAACTCGAGCTGCTGTCTCCATTGCGCGGCTTGACGATCTGCGACCCGATGAGCAGCGCCAGACCCACCGACGCTGGGATGATGCCCACCAGCCACACCGCCTTCTCGTCCTGGCCGTCCGCCACCTGGCTCAAAAACACTGCGAGCGCGATGCCGACGAACAGGGTGATCAGCCCGCCGATCATCAGGTTCTGCGAACGACGCCTCGAGTAGTCGGCGTACGACATGTACATGCTCGCCAGGTCGTGATCGTGGCCGCTGGTCGCGATCGGCATGGGCGGAAGCTTGCTCGGGTCCACGCCACGCTCGATCGCCGCGATGCGTTCGCGCTGGGCGAGTTCGAGCAGGCGCTGCTGGCCGAGGGTGCGGACGATTCCCGCGGTGATGCCGCCGGCGATGGCGACGATCGGGACCGCGAAGATCAGAAACGGAACGAAGTCGCCGCCGTCGAAGCTGAACATGGGGAGGGGCTCCTTTTTGGTGATTCGGGTCGAGATGGCCGGTTTCCCGGCGGTTCGCAAGGTTGGACCGGACGCGCAGTGCGCCGGGTTTCAGGAATTTCGTCCAGTGTTGGTTCCTTCAGCCTTTAGAGTGCCAGCGTCGGCCGGCTGGCCGGCGTTCATCGAATTGGACCTAAGTCCCGGTCCGCCAGGTTTCAGAAACCTCGAGCAAGGAAGGCCGCCGATTTCTCTGAAACCCGAGTCCCCACTCCGCCGGTCCAACCTAGGTGTCGGAACCCTGTCCGGCGCCGACCGCGAGGTCGAGGCGGGCGAGGGAGCGGACGACGAACTGGTCGAGCGGGCGCGCTCGGGTGACGCCGAGGCGTTCCGCGATCTGGTGGATCGGCATCGCGATCGGGTGTACGGGCTGGCGCTTCGGATCGTGCGCTCGGCGGCGGACGCGGAGGATGTGGCGCAGGAAGCGTTCGTTCGCGCATGGGTCGCCCTGCCGCGGTTTCGCGGCGAGTCGACTTTCATGACCTGGCTGCATCGAATCGTGGTCCGCCGCTCATTCGACCGGCTCGAACAGCTGAAGCGCCGGCGCGGACGCGAAACCGGGCTGGAGGACGCGGGCGAGCTGCCTGCGTTCGGCGGCGGGGATCCGAGTGCGACAACGCGGGCGCGACGACTGGAGCTGCTGATCGCGACACTGGCGCCGATGCAGCGCGCGGCGGTGACCCTGTTCTACTATGAGGACCGGTCGGTCGAGGAAGTGGCGCGCACGCTGGGCCTGCCGGAGAACACGGTGAAGACGCACCTGTCGCGCGCACGCGCGGCGCTGCGCGACGGGTGGACGAGGGCCTGATGGAGACACAGCGAATGAACTGCGAAGCGTTCGAGCGCTGGCTGGACGACGGTCGCCTCGAGACCAGCGAGCCTAAGATGCACGCGCACGCCGCGGACTGCGCGCGCTGCGGGGCGGCACTCGCCGCGATGCTCGAGCTCGAACACGCGCTCGAGAGCGCCGCGACCCCGGCCCCGCTGCACTTCACCCGGCGCGTGATGAGCAGGGTCAGCGAGCAGCGCGCCCGCGCCGCCGACCGCATGGTCGAGCCGGCTTTCGCGTGGTGGGTGCGGGTGGCGGCCGATCCCGCAGCAGCGCTCGCGCTGGTGGTGGCGGCATTGCTGCTGTGGCGCGGCGAAGCAATGTTGCGGGCGGGCCTCGCGCTCACCGCAAACGTGGCCCAGTTGGCCACCGCCGCCGGCCGCGCGACACCCGCGCTGCCCGCGCCGCTCCAGGTTCCCTACGTCTCGCTCGCCTTTGCGCTCGCGATCGCACCGCTCGCGTTATGGGGGGCGTTCCGGCTCTATGCATGGGGAGAGAGGGCGTGCGCGCCTCGAGTCGAGCCCGCTGCGCGTCGCGCCTGACCGCCTGTGCAAGGCGCTAAAGCCTCGCACAGACTCACACTTCACTGACACGGCGCGCCCGCGCTACACGTATACTGCGCGCCCATGTTCCGCTCCCCGCCTGGCAAGCCTGAAGACCAATCCAGCCTGCGCCGAAACGCCGTGCGCCTCGCGATCCAGCTTTTCGTCCTCGTCCTGGCGCTGATCGGGTCGCTCCTGCTGTGGCGCTCGCATGCCGAGCCGCCGGGCCGCTCGGCGCGAACCACGGTGTTGCCGCCGCTGATGGCCGCCGTGCTCGGCGTCGGTCACGCCGCAAATGAGAAGCGCAAGCCCAACCGCCTGATTCACGAGAAGAGCCCGTACCTGCTCCAGCACGCCTACAACCCGGTGGACTGGTACGCGTGGGGCGAAGAGGCGTTCGCGCGCGCGCGGCGCGAGGACAAGCCGATCTTCCTGTCGATCGGCTACTCGACCTGCCACTGGTGCCATGTGATGGAGCGCGAGTCGTTCGAAAACGACGAAGTGGCCGCGGCGCTCAACCAGTACTTCGTGTGCATCAAGGTCGACCGCGAAGAGCGCCCCGACGTGGACCGGATCTACATGACCGCGATGCAGGCGATGGGCATGGGCGGCGGCTGGCCGTTGAACGTCTTTCTCACCCCCGAGCTGCACCCGTTCTTCGGCGGAACCTACTTCCCGCCAGGCGCGAAATTTTCCGGCGCCGGCGGTTCCGGGCGCCCCGGACTTCTGGAGATCGCGCCGCAGGTGCACGAAGCCTGGACCACGCAGCGTGCCGCGATCGAAGAGTCCGGCCGTCGCGTGATCGACGCGCTCGATTCGCTGCGCACGCCCGAGGGCGGCTCGGCCGAGCGGCTGGCGCTGTTCGACTCGTGCGCGACCGCGCTCGCGGCCAGCGCCGACCCTGAGCACGGCGGGTTCGGCAATGCGCCCAAGTTCCCCTCGATCGTGAACCTCGACTTCCTGATGCGTTACTGGGCGCGCGATCCCGCCGGGCACGCCGGGGCGCGCAAGATTGCGCTTCGCCAGCTCGAGGCCATGGCCGCGGGCGGCATTCACGATCAATTGGGCGGCGGGTTCCACCGCTACTCGACCGACCGCGAGTGGCTGGCGCCGCACTTCGAGAAGATGCTCTACGACCAGGCGCAGATCGCGTGGGCTTATCTCGAGGCCTACCAGACCACCGGTCGCGCCGAATTCGCCGAGACCGCGCGCGATGTCTTCGCATACGTGAAGCGCGATCTCACTTCGCCCGATGGAGCATTCTGGTCTGCCGAGGATGCAGACAGCGAAGGCGAAGAGGGCAAGTTCTACGTGTGGACTCCGCGCGAGCTGGAGGCGGTGCTCGGCAAGGAGGACGCGGAGTTGATCGGCGACTGGTTCGACGTGACGCCGCGCGGCAACTTCGAGCACGGCACGAGCATCCTGCGCCGGGTGCGGACCCTCGATGACCTCGCCGCCCGCCATCACATGGCGCCGGCCGACGCGCGCGCCCGGATCGAGCGCGCGCGTGCGGCGCTGCTCGATGCGCGCTCGAAGCGTATCAGGCCCTACCGTGACGACAAGGTGATCGCGGCGTGGAACGGCCTCATGATCTCGGCTCTGGCGCGCGGCGCACGCGCGCTCGAAGATCCGTCGCTGGCGGACGCCGCGGCCCACGCCGGCGAGTTCGCGTGGACCAGGCTCTACAACGCCAAGCTCGGAGAGATGAAGCGGCGCTGGCGGGAGGGCGAAGCGGCGGGCGCGGGGCAGCTCGATGACTATGCGGCGATCGCATTCGGATACGCCGACCTCTATCAGGCCACGCTCGACCCCAGGTGGCTCGAGCGCGCCGCGGCAGTCACCGAAGCCATGATCGCGCGCTTCTATGACGAGAAGGACGGCGCGTTCTTCGAGAGCCCGGCCGGGGACCCAAGCATTGCGGTGCGCATGAAGGACGATTTCGACGGCGCCGAGATCGCGGGGAATTCGATCGCGGCCTACGTCACCCAGCAGCTCTCGGTGCTGCTCGACCGTCCCGACTGGCGCGACAAGGCGCATCGAACCTTCGACTACTACGCACGGCGGCTGGGCGGCCATGCGGTCGCGATGCCGCGCATGCTGGTGGCGATGGATCTCGAGCAGGCCGTGCCGCGCCACATCGTGATCGCCGGCGACCCCACGGCCGCGGACACCCGCGCGATGGTGCGCGAGTTCAACCGCCGCTTCCTGCCTCACGACCAGATCCTGCTGGTGGCGCCCGGCGAGAGCGCGAAGCATCTCGCAGGGCTCGTGCCTTTCACCGCGGCGCTTGCGCCGAAAGATGGCAAGGCGACGGCGTACGTGTGCGTGAACTACGCCTGCCAGCTTCCGACCACCGATACCCGCGCGTTCGCCGCGCAGCTCGACGCGCGGCCGCAGACTGCGCTCGCGGCGGGAGGCGAAAAATGAGACGCCTTACGATCGCGCTCATCGGCGCCTCCCTGCTCATCGCGCCGCTCGCGCGCGCGCAGTTCGGCACGGTGCCGCCGGCGAAGGATCTGGTGCAGATCTCGGCCGACAAGGTGGTCGTGGGACCGGGCGGCCGCGCGATGGCGCACGTCACGCTCACCGTGCTCAAGGGCTGGCACATCAACGCGAATCCCGCGGCGGACGAGAACTCGATCCCGACCGAAGTTTCGGTCGAGAGCGCATCCGGCCTCACCTGCGGGCAGGCCGTCTATCCCAGGCCGCGCATCGAGAAGCTGGCGTTCAGCGATCAGCCGCTGCTGGTGTTCGACGGCTCGACCGTGATTCAGGTGCCGGTGAGCGCCGCCGCAACCGCAAAGCCCGGCACGCACAGTCTCGCAGGTGTGGTGCGCTTCCAGGCGTGCAACGATCAGATCTGCCTTCCGCCGGCGAAGCTCAAGTTCGAGCTGGTGGTGGAGGCGAACCCCGCGATCTCTTCCTCCGGACCTTCCGCCGGTCTGCCGAGCGGCCAGACGCCGACGCGCGAACCGGTCGCGACCACACCCGCCCCCGGATCGACGCCGGCGGCGGGCGAGCTCACGACGCCCGATACCCGCAACAGCCTCCAGTCGAGTCGCGGGTTCACGACCGCACCGCCAGTGGGAGGCGCCGGCGCGACCAGCGTTGCGGGCGGGCCGCTCGCCGATGTCCTCAATCGCGGTGGGTGGATCGCATACCTCTCGCTGTTCCTGATCGGGCTCGCGCTCAACCTGACGCCGTGCGTCTATCCCATGATCGGCGTGACCGTCTCGATCTTCGGAGCGCGCCGGGCCGCGCCGCCGCTCCAGGTGTTCGGCTCCGCGCTGCTCTACGTGCTCGGCATGGCGACGATGTACAGCGTGCTCGGCCTAGTTGCCGCATTTACCGGCGGGCTGTTCGGCGGGTTCCTTGCGAACCCGATCGTGCAGGCTGGCATCGGCGTGCTCCTGATCGCGCTCTCGCTCTCGATGTTCGGACTCTACGAATTCAACATGCCGCCCGCGCTGCTCTCGCGTCTGGGTGGCGTCGGGCCGACCGGAGCGATCGGCATCTTCGCATCGGGCCTCGTGGTCGGCGTGTTTGCCGCGCCGTGCATCGGCCCGCCGATCGTCGCGCTGCTCGGTGTGGTCGCGGCGCGCGGAGACCCGTGGTTCGGATTGAGCGCGTTCTTCACGCTCGCGATGGGTCTCGGGTTTCCCTACCTGCTGCTCGCCACGTTCTCGAACCTGATCTCCGCGCTGCCTCGCTCCGGCGAGTGGATGGTCTGGGTGAAGAAGGTGTTCGGCGTGATCCTCGTGGCGGTCGGGCTCAACTACATTCTGCTCTCGCTCGCTCCAAAACTCGCGGGATGGGTTCTGCCGACGGCCCTGATCCTGGGCGGTCTCTACCTCGGATTCCTCGAAAAAAGCACGTCACAGTGGAAGGGCTTTCGCCTACTCAAGTGGCTGGTGGGCGCGGTGGGGATCATCGCCGGCGCGGCCATCATCGCGCTCGCACCGTCGAGCCAGCTTCAGTTCGAGGATGGCACGCGCGCCGCGCTCGGCTCGTCCCTCAAGGGTGAGACGCCGGTGATGATCGAATTCTCGGCAGCCTGGTGCGTGCCGTGCCACGAGATGGATCGCACCACTTTCGCGGACCGGCGCGTGATCGCCGCGGCGCGCGGCTTCCGGGCATTTCGCGTGGACCTGACGCACTACGATTCGCCCGAGTCCGAAGAGTGGCGGCGCGAGTATGGCATCGCCGGCGTGCCGACGGTGGTGTTCGTGGCGCCGGGCGGGAACGAGGTGCGCGAGGCGCGAGTCGAAGGTGTCATGACCGCGGAAGAGTTCGTGAAGAGAATGGAGAGAGTCGCCGCGCTCGGACGCGCGGCCTCGCGCTAGCGAACTTCCAAGGAGGGAACGATGCTCTACCTGGTACTCAAGCTCGTCCACATCGTCGCGGTGATCCTGTTCCTCGGAAATATCACGACCGGAGTGTTCTGGAAGGCGCACGCCGATCGAACGCGTGATCCGCGCATCATCGGGCACATGCTCGAGGGCCTGATCGCGAGCGACCGCTGGTTCACGATTCCGGCGGTGATCGTGATCGTGCTGGGCGGCGTGGGGGCCGCGATGGCCGGGGGCTTGCGCATGCTGCACGTCGGGTGGGTGCTGTGGCCGATCGTGCTGTTCGTCGTCTCGGGGTTTGCGTTTGGGCGCGGGGTCTCGCCGCTGCAGCGTCAGATGGCGCGCATGTTCCGCTCGGCCCCCGCCGACAGGGACCTCGACTGGGCCGCCTACCACAGGCTTTCGCGCGACTGGGCGTTCTGGGGAGCGATCGCGCTTGTCGCGCCCGCCATCGCGGTCGCGATCATGGTGCTCAAGCCGAACCTGCCTTCGTTGTAGGGCGCGCGCGGCGAGCGAGCCGACAGGAAAACGCCCCGGACCGTGGCTCGAGTCCGGGGCGTTTCGCTGGCCTGCCGTCGCTAGATCTTGAAGTTCCACCCCGCGATGATCTTGAAGTCGGGCATGTTGCCGATCCCGGCGCGGAATTCAGTGAAGAACCGGCTGCCGGCCTGAGTCGGGACGCCCGCGCCCAGCAGCAGCGTGCCGCCGACCTCGGTGTCGGAGTCGTTGCGGAACGGTGCGGGATTGTCGAACTGGTAGAAGGCGATCCCGATGCCGGCGCCCATGTAAGGCCGCCATCTGCTGCCCTGCACCAGGATGTGGTACTTGAGATCGAAGTTGAACTGCACGGTGGTGATGTTGTCGCCGATGCCGAGCTCGATATTGGGATCAAAGGTCACATCCGGAGCGACTTCGCCGATCACGACCTGTCCGCCCAGCACGAGCTGGTCCGGATTGCTGCTGAGTCCGACGCGCGGACCCCATCCGCCGACCAGGGCCGGGGGTGCGGCATGCGCTGCGACCGGAATGACGAAAGCCAGCGCGAGGGCCGGCAGCAGGTTCTTCAGTCTCATCTCACTCTCCTTAGTGGGGCCACTGACGGGGAGCGTCGCGGCAGGCGGCAAGATAGGCAAAGCACCGGAGTGACGCAAATCGCCGCGGTTCGCGCCGTGCGCTATCCTGCTGCGAACTCAATCCATTCCGTCAGTCGTTCAGGAGGAACGCCATGAAGCTTTCGCTCCGCCGTCACCGCTCGTCGCGCGCCGCGCTCAATCGAATCGTTTCCCTCGGTGTGGCCGTGCTCGCCGTGGCCTCGCTCGCCGCACCGGCATCCGCCGATCTCTCGCCGCGCGCGAAGGAGATCCTCGAGCGCTACGTGCAGGCGATGGGCGGGCGCGCGTTGGTCGAATCCGTCACCAGCTCGCACCAGAAGGCCACGCTCACCGCGTTCGGATTCACCGGCACGGTCGAGACCTGGTCGCAGGCACCGGATCGCGCCGCGAATGCGACCAAGCTCGGGCCCTTCAACCTGCAGGGCGGGTTCGACGGCTCGATCGGCTGGCGCACCGATCCGGGCGGCCGGCTGCAGATGCTCGACGGCAAGGATTACGACCGGGCAAAGGCCGACGCATGGTTCGAGAACGACCGCTATCTCGCCCCGGATCAGGGCGGGGGCAAGGTCGAGTTCGTCGGCGAGTTCAAGGATTCGACCGGCTCGCACGCCGACCTCGAGATCGCCCCGCCAGTCGGGCCCTCGCGCCGCTACGCGTTCGATCCCGTGACCTGGCTGCCGGTGCGGATCACCGGGAAGAACGACCAACAGACCATCGTCACCACGCTCTCCGACTATCGCGTCCTCGAAGGCAGGAAGATCCCGTTCCACACCGTCACCACCATCGTCGGCATGCCCGCGAACACGATCACGGTGAACGTGGACTCGGTGTGGATCAATCCGCCGATCGCCGCTTCGCGCTTCGCGGCGCCGCACGCCGACGCAGCCCCGCTGATCTGGCTCAAGCATGACGGCGTCGCGCGCCTGCCGTTCGCATATCGCGGGCGGCACGTGTGGCTGCGCGCGTCGGTGAACGGCGGGCCTTCCGCCGATTTCCTCTACGACACCGGTGCCAGCATCAGCGTGATCGACAGTGCATACGCCGCCCAGATCGGGCTCAAGACCGAGGGCAGCATGCAGGCCACCGGCGCCGGCTCGGCCGGCAACGCCTCGTTCGCGCACCTGCAGACGCTGCGCGTCGCGGGTGAGGACGGCGACGGCGTGGAAGTGCGCGAGCACAAGGTCGGAGTGCTCTCGATCAATCCCTTCCTCGCGCCTTTCTTCTGGCGCGACTGCGCCGGGGTTCTCGGATACAACTTCATCAGCCAGTTCGTGAACGAGATCGACTTCGACAACGACACCCTGACCCTGCGCGACCCCAGGACGTTCACCTACCAGGGCAAGGGCACACAGATCCCGTTCACGCTCGCCGGCACCGTGCCGATCGTGAAGATGACGCTGGATGGAGACATCGTCGGCGACTACCGACTGGACGTGGGCAGCAACTCCACCATCGACATCCACGGCCCGTTCGCAAAGGCGAACGATCTCGACAGGCGCAGCGGCAAGAGTCTGGAAGTGCAGGGCGGCGGATTCGGCGGCACGTTCACCAGCCGGCTGGTGCGCATGAAGAGCCTCGCGATCGGCCCCTACTCATGGCTTCGGCCGCTGGTCTCGCTGTCGCAAGCGACCAGCGGCGCGCTCGCCAGCGAGGACTACGCCGGGAATGCGGGCAACGCGCTCCTCGAGCGCTTCAGGGTCACGTTCGACTACGACCACCACGCGCTGTACCTGGAACCCGGGAAGAAGTATCGCGAGCCTGACTCGTTCTCCCGCGCCGGAGTCCAGTTCGCGAAGAAGGACGACAAGGTGATCGCGATGCAGGTGCTCGAGGGCTCACCCGCGGCAAAGGCCGGCATCGAGGAGGGCGACGTGCTGGTGCAGCTCGACGGCAAAGCCGCGAGCGAATACGACCCCGACACGATCAGCGACCTTCTGGAGAAGGGCGAGGTCGGCCGCAAGGTGAACGTGGTCATGACGCACGAGGGGAAAGAGAAGAAGGCGACCGTCGTGCTGAAGGAGCTGCTGTAGGGCGCGCGACGCAGCCCAGCAGGATTCACAAAAAATCGCGTGACCAGACAACCAGGGTGCGAATGAGAATGTCCTCGAGAACGTTAAAGGCAAGGCGTGTGAGTCTGGGCCAGCTCGAGATCATGTTGTCAGTGATTGCTGTGATTGCGAGCACACCGATGACAGCAAGATCGAGTGAAGAGGTCGTATTTTCAGTGATGGAACCGATCGCAACACCGAACTACATAGGGCTGGCCGATGTGCCGTGCATTGCCAACGTGGGAGGGTGGAGGCCTGGAGTCCAGCTAACTTTGATGGATAGGCCGAACTGCATCCGGATCGAGGGCGTCGTTCGGGGTGAAAACCGAAATGTTGTGTCGCTGTGCGGCATCAGGGTCAAGGTGCGGGAGGACAAGCGGTGGGCGTTCATGAGTTTCAGAAGGGAAGACAGCGTTGACACGGTGACGGTGGTCGTCGATTGCACGAAGATTCAGGCCGGTCGCCTTCCAACTGCGACAGTGGATGGGATCATTGATGCCACGCTTGAATCTGTAATGACGAATGCCACGCGGAGCCAGCCATCGATTCGGAATCTGCGGCTGGTGGTCCGAGGCCCGGGCACAGGGAAGAGCTCAACGAAAGTGATCCATTTGAGCGATCTGCCCGCGATGCCTCGGAAGCGAATCTTCGAGTAGGGGCGGGGCCGAAACACCTCACGGCACCAGCAGTACCTTCCCGCTCGTCTCCCAGGATTCGAGCGCTCGATGCGCCGCGGCCGCGTCGGCCAGTGGAACCTCGCGGTCGATGCGTACGCGCAGCGAGTAGGCCGAGTGCGCGAGAAAGTGCGCGGTCATGCCCTGCAGGATCACGGCGGTGGCGACGCGCAGATCGATTCTCTCGGGAAGCACGATCAGCCGATCGACGGGAGCGATCGCGAGCTCGGCATATGACCCGCGGCAGCGGCGATCCGGATCAGCGCCTCACCCTTGCCCGGCACTGGGGTGGGGATCTCTTCCAGCCGCAGGACCTCGGGTCCTCCCGGCGCCGCGACGCGGATTGCCTTCATTCCTACTGCGCCACCTTCTCCAGATCAGGGTGCTCGAGATGGAAGCGGGTGCGGCTCTGGTACAGCTCGCCCATTTCGAGCAGCATCGCTTCTTCGAAGGGCGGGCCCATGATCTGGAAGCCGACCGGCATCTGTTCGCGCCCGAAGCCCGACGGCAGCGCGATCGCGGGAAGCCCGCACGCGTTGCCGATCCCGCCCGCGGGATCTCCGTAGGGAAGCGCGACGTTGATGTCGCCTTCGACGGGCGGCGCGATGCTGAGGAAGTTGGGCGTCACCACGTAGTCGTACTTGCCGAACCAATCGGCGGTCTTCTGCTGCAGCACCTCGCGCATGCGCCACGCCTTGACCAGGTCCTGCGAAGCCACCGCGCTGTTGATCTCCCACTGATAAGGCGCGTACGGATCATTGAGCTGCTTCACGCTGCCGTCGCGATAGAACCTCTCGAACGACGAAAGCGCTTCGGCGCCGATGATCAGCCCGGCCACCTCGCTGGCCGGGAACTCGGGCAGCTTCGCATCCTCGAGCTTCAGGCCCGCGAGCCGCAGCGCTCCGACCGCGCGGTCGAACGCGGCCTTGGCCTCGCTCTCCGCGCCCTTCTGCGTGAAGTCCATCGGCACGATCGCGCCGCGCAGCCTCGCCAGGTTGCGCTTTCCCGACGCAAGGTTGACCGGCTCGCTGCTCGCGCTCGGATCGTCGGGATCGGGTCCCGCGATCGCCTGCAGCACGAGCCGGCAGTCGCTCGCCGAGCGGCAGATCGGGCCGACCTTGTCGAAGGTGTACGAACAGACCATGCCGCCGGCGCGGCTCACCCGGCCGTAAGTCGGGCGCAGTCCGGTGAGCCCGCAGAACGCGGACGGACACAGGATCGATCCCCACGTCTCGGTGCCGATCGCGAAGGCAGCGAGTCCGCCCGCGACCGCGGCGCCCGAGCCGGACGATGAGCCTCCGGTCCAGCGATCGCGATTCCATGGATTGCGTCCCGGACCGCTGATCGAGGCGTCGGCGAAGCGATAGCCAAGCCCGCCTGCGAATTCGACCATCGCGGCCTTGCCGAGCAACACCGCTCCGGCGTCGCGCAGCGTCGTGATCACGGTCGCGTCCCGATCGAACATCTGGCCGCGACAAGGATCGGCGCCCCAGCTCGTCGGGATTCCGGCAGTCGCGAGCAGGTCCTTGGCGGCGTACGGCACGCCGTGCAGCGGACCGCGATACTTGCCCGCGTTGATCTCGGCCTCCGCGGCGCGCGCCTGCTTGAGCGCGAGGGCCGGGGTCACGGTCGCGAATGCGTTCAACCAGGCGCCGTAGCGGTGGATGCGATCGAGGTACGCCTCGGTCAGGGCGACCGGCGAGATCTGGCGCGAGCGGATCTGCGGGCCGAGCTCGGCCACACTCTGATACAGCACTGACTCGTCGAGCATGCCTACCTCGATCTGCGGCCGCGCGCCGCCTTGAGAGGTTTGAACGAGAACGCCATGGGGCTGCCCGCGGGCAGGACATAATCGCGGATGACTTTGAGCGCATCGGCGGTGTACTTCTTCTGCTTCGCGAGCTCGGCCGGATCCACCCTGTGCACGTTCGCAGCGCGAGCCGCGGGCTCCGCGCCTTTCGATGGTGCGGTTTTCGGATCCGGGCGCTTCGCGCTGCCGACGACGGTCTTCACCACCGTCGCCGCGGCCGACTGCGTCGCCACGGTCGCGATCGCGACCGCGGACCCGGCCGCGACCGTCTTCAGAAACTCTCGCCGCGTCTTCATCCTCTGGCTCCCTTTGGGAACGAACGGCCCTCGAATGCCTCGAGCTGTCGCCTGAGATCGTCCGGCACCGGCATGCTGCGCTTGGCGCCGTAGTCGTAGCACACCTGCACCGACGAGGCCTCGACCACCAGCCGGCTGCCGGTCTTCTCGCGAATCTCATACTCGAACGTGAACGACTTCGTGCCCACCGCGCCGCAGCGGATGCCGAGCAGCAGCACATCGTTGACCAGCGCTTCCGAGCGGAAGTCGATGGTGACGTGGGCGAGGATGAACGGCACCCGGCGATAGTCGGGCACACCGGCGATCGCGCGCCAGTATTCCTGGCGCGCCACCTCGAGGTAGGTGACGTAGACCGCGTTGTTGATGTGGCCCATCGCGTCGGTGTCGCGAAAACGCGGATGCAGCTCGTGGGTCACGGTGAATCCCGGAAGCTTCACTCGGGCGCCTTTCAGAATCCGTTGAGCTGATAGATGAAGGCCGGCGGGGCGCGGAACCAGCGCTCGATCACCTCGGCCGCGCCGCCCGCGGAATCGACCAGCCCGATCTCGGCGGCGCGCGTCGAATCGATGGTGCCGGCCACGATCGCCGCCAGCGCGTCCGCGCTCGCGGTGAGCCTCGGCAGCCGCGCGCGGCCCGCACGCTGCGGCTCGGCGCCGACCTTGAGCTTGCCCTCGCGCGCGCTCAGCCGGTACCCGCGAGCGTTCTGGGTGAGCACCGGATCGATCACCTCGAGCGCGATCTCGCCACGCGCCGATGGAGAAACCGGCATCCGCTCGAGCCCGGCCTTCACGTCGGTCAGGCGCAGCATCGCCCCGTTGGCGACGTTTCCGGTGTCGGTATAGAGACCGATCTCGAGCCCGGGACGGAGATTCTGCGCGGTGCTCAGGATCTGAGCCCACGAGTTGTCCCCCGGCACCACCGCATGGATCTCGTTCGCCTGGTCCGACAGCGAGGCGAGGTATCCGACCAGCCCGCGATGCGCCTCTGGCGTGGCCGCCGCGAACTCGTTGAGCGAGAGAGAAAGCTTGAACGGTCCGTTCGCGTTGTCCACTTCGTAGTAGAGATAGCCCTCGATCTGCCCGCGGCGTCGCCCTTCGTATACGACCCACTCGCCGCCGTAGGTCCACAGCCGTTGGCGCCACCACTCGGGACGGCGCGCGAGCGCGAAGTGTCCCTGCGCTGCGACGCGTTCGAACAGCGCTTCGACCGAGGGCCGGTCGGGCAGCATCAGGCGCCGCACGCGGCGCGCCTCGTCCGAGGCGGGCAGGTTCCCAGGGGAGAACGACATCTGATGCGCCACCTCGATCACGCCGTAGCCGAGCTTGCGGTAATACGAGCCGCGAAACGCGTAGAGCAGGGAAAGCGCCTCGCCCTTCTGCCGCATCTCGCGCAGCGCGGCGCGCATCAGCGCCTCGCCGACGCCGCGGCGGCGGTGCTCGGGGGAGACCGCGACCGATCCGACGCCGGTCACCGGCACCTTCTGCCCGCGCACGTACGCATGAAACGGATAGAGGACGAGCGAAGCGACGATCTGGCCGTCCATCTCGCCGACGCGCACGTCGCGCAGCCCGAAGCGCGGATGGTCGGTGTAGAAATCGCGGCGCTTCTCGAGGCTCGACACCCGGTAGGCGCGCCAGCCGAGGTCGGCGAGGGTCTCGACATCGGTGCGCCGCGCGGCGCGGTAGCGCAGCGCGGGCGGACGCAGCGCGCGCGCGCGGCTCACAGGCGCGCCTCGCGCGTGAGCCGGAACTCAGCGCCGCCGAGCTTGTCGCGGCTGATACCGGGACCACGCAGATCGAGCCCGTGATGCGTGGCGTTCAGCACCGCGGGCGGCTGCCACTCTTCGTCGAAGTGCGCCAGCACCTCGAAGCGGTAGTCGTCCCTGGGGAGCGGACCCGCACTCCCAAGGATTGGCGGCGAGTCGAAACGCCTGTTCGCGAGGATCACCTGCAGTCGGCCGGTCATTTCGTTCGTCGCCTTGCGATAGATCGAGATCTGCAGCCGCGTCCCGTCGGGAAAGTCCGCGGTGCCCCTGATCCGCATCGCGCCGTTCGCCATGCGATATGGCTCGAACGTGGTCAGGATCGACTTGCCGCTGGCCAGTACCGTGGAATCCGTGATCGTGTCGAACGAGAGCGACGAGGACTGGTGCGATCCCCCGCCGCAACCCGCGAGCGCGATCGCCGCCAGGGTCACCCAGACACGGTTCATGCGTCTTCAAACTAGCGAACGCCGCGCGATTGGGGAAGCGTGAAACGCGTGGGTGTATGCTCGCGGGCCGGAAACCCATCCCCGCCCAGACGGCCGCGACCCCACTCGGACGAACGTTCAATGATTGGCGCACTTCACGCCTGCGCTCTTGGACCTTGAGATCGGGACAGTCGTCGGGTTAGTGTTCCCGGCCTGCTTGCCCGCCCGGCAGCCGCGCATCGTCGCGCTGGCCGCCCGCGGAGCGGATGCGAACGCCGACCGGGTTTTCGCAGCATGAGACACCAGGAGGAGAGAGCGTGAAGCTGTTGCGTTCGTATCGGTCGTGGTTCGTGGCGTCGCTCGCTGCGCTCGCTTTGGCGGCCGTGCTCGCCGCACAGGAGCCCGCAGTCGCGCAGGAAGCTCCTGCGTCGCCGGCGACCGCGGATTCTGTCGCGGTAACGCCCGCGCCCGTGACGCTGGCGCCGACGGTCACGGATTCGGCCGCGGCAAAGCCAGGCGCGAACGTCGCCAGGACGCCTAAGGTCAAGAAGGCGCGTGAGCCCAAGGTGAAGAAGCCGAAGGTGAAGACGCCGCCTGCGCAGGGTCCGTGGGACAAGGGCGCGACCTGGCTGTCGGTGCGCACCGGCTACGCGCGCGCGGCCTATCGTTCGGCCGGACCGGGCAACGTCGGATTCGGCTTCGGAGTGAACCGCATGCTGAACCCGCGCTGGTCCTTCGGCGGCTACGCGCAGTACGACGTGCTCGGCAAGTTCGGCCACGCGGTCGAGTCCGAAGCTCCGTTCACGCTCGAACTCGCGCGTCACTATAAGTTCGGCGCAGCGTTCCGTCCGTATCTGGGAGTTGGAGGCGGCACGTACTATCACAAGAACGCCGGTACCGGCGCCGATCTCAGCGATCCGCGTGGCGGCGGCTACCTTCTGCTCGGCGGCAACACGCCGCTCGATGCGCGCCAGCTGCTCGGCATCGACATCCGCATGGCAGTCGTCAGGGGCGAGAAGGGCCGCATCGACCCCGTCTTCGGCGTCGAGAAGGGCTCGACCATCCACTGGAGCGCCAAGGTCAACTGGTCCCTCACGTATTGAGGACGAGGTTCAGTGCGTCCCCCGCGCGCCGTAGCCCCGATCCTCGCGCAGCGCCCCGCTCACGCGGGGCGCTGTGTGTTTGTGGGGCATCCGCCGCGCGCGTGACGTCGCAGCGTCCAGATCCGGACACCGAACGCTGAATCGAGGTCGCGCGCTCGCGGACCCAGTCCGCGCTGCTCGCTCCGATACATACGATTGCGGTCGAGACCACGCCAGATCGCTCCCGGCATGTCGCGTGCTTTGAGACGCACTCGTCGGCGCCAGCGGATCTGCGCGCCGGCGCGTCGCCGCGCTCGCACTTCGGGGACCGGGTCGTGATGGGATGTGGGGAGCCCCCGGGGTCCTGCCCTTCGAGCGGAGAGACGCCCCTGCGAAACGCATTCGTCGGACGGAGGTGACCGGATGAAGAAATTCCTGGTAATGGGCGGGCTGCTGGTTGCGGGCGCACTCGCGTTCTGGACGCAGGCGCAGGCGCAAAACTGCTGGGTCTGCGATCAGTCTCTGCTGTGCTCCGGGTCCTCGGCAGGCGGGATGATCTGCCAGGGAAACGGGTTAGCGTGCGGGGTCGCCATCCCCTGTGCGCCCATCGGCGGAACCGGCGGTGGATGCGGCTTCGCGCAGGGGAAACAGGTCGCAGCGCTCCGCATCGCGCTGGTCGAGTTGCGCGACGCACGCCAGACGAAGCTGCTCGCGAAAGATTGGACGACGTCATCCGCCGGCGCAGGCGAGGGCGTGTATGCGCGCACGCTGCGCGCAATCGAGCGGCCCGGTGCCACGCGTCCCGGAGCGCTGCGGCTCGACGATGCGTTCGTGACGTTCCTCTCGGCGCCGCTCGCCGCGCGATTCCAGACGCCTTCAGGCGATGGGTTCACCGTCCGGGTGATCTGCGGCTCGATCAGCCCGAGATTGTTCCTGAGCGGCCTCAGCCAGGGCCGGCCGGGCCGGGTCATCGCCCAGCAGAACGTCGATGGCGACGATCTCCTGCTCGCACGAATGATAATCGACGGCAAGCTCTATGCGGTTGCGATCGATGGACAGATGCTGGACCGCTCCGCTCCGGGCCACGCCGAGCGGGTTCGCGTACTTCAGACAGACTTGCAGCGGGAGATCACTCAGCAATCGCCCGCGCGCGAGCTCCAGTTTCGCATGAGCGCACAGCGCGAGTAGGTGCCGAGCTTCAGGCAACCGCCTTGCGTCGCGTGTGGAGTCCCTGCGGCGCAAGGCGGATCGGGGCGTCATTCGCGAGGTGCGCGCTCCACGCTCTCGAAGCTGTGCCGTCAGTCGCATCGATCCCCGCCTGGACCGCCAGTGTTCGAACGGGCGCCGGCGCGGCGCTCGCCCATCCAGTCGAGCACTTCAAAGGCGAGCAGCAGCACGGCGGCGAGGGCCGCCGCGAGCAGAGCGGCCTGCTCGCGCGGCAGGCGCGAGAGCAGGACCGCGATCACGCCGAGCGCGGCGCACAGGCCCCAGAGCGCATACAGCGTCCCGCGGACCGAGAGCCCGAAGCGAAGCAGGCGATGATGGATATGCTCGGAGTCGGCGCGGAACACCGGTTGCCCGGCGAGAATGCGCCGCACGAACGCGAGCGCGCCGTCGGCGATCGGCACGCCCATCGCCACCAGAGGGAACAGCAGCGTCACCGTGGCCGTTCCCTTGCGGTTTTCGAGCAGCGAGGCCGCGGCCAGCACCAGCCCCAGAAACTGACTGCCGGTGTCGCCCATGAAGATCTGCGCTGGAGGAAAATTCCAGCGCAGGAATCCGAGGGTCGCCCCGATGAGCAGCGCCGAGAGGAACATCACGTAGAAATCGCCGTGGGAGTGCCCGACCCACCACAGCGTGGCGGCGGCGATCGCTACGACGCCGGAAGCCAGGCCGTCGAGCCCGTCGATCAGATTGATCGCGTTCGTCACCACGATCACCCACACCACAGTGAGCGGTGCGCTCAGCGCGACCGAGCGGAGAGGATCGCCGAACGGATTCGTGATCTCGGGGATGCCGTAGCCGAACAGCACCAGCACCGATGCGGCGCATGCCTGGATGACGATCTTGGCGAGCGGACCGACGCCACGCAGATCGTCGACCACGCCGAGCGCGAGGATCGGCAGGGACGCCAGCGTCAGGCCGAGCAGCGGACGCAGCTCGAGTTCGCGCGCGGGTCCGGGCAGCAGGCGTGCCGCCCATGCGACCCCGAGCACCGCGACCGCCATCGCCAGCCCGCCGAGTCGGGGCACGGGGGAGCGGTGCACGCGCCGCGGCCCCGGGCGGTCGAGCAACCCCTGATCGCGCGCGAGGCGCACTACCAGCGGGGTCGTCGCGAACGCGATCGCGAACGCGGCCAGCGCCAGCATCAGCGAATAGGGCACTGGGCCTCAGCGCGGCTTGAGCGCGTTGGCCGCGACCATCAGCCACGCGCGAAAGGTGATGAGCGCGCCGACCAGCGCGCTCAGGATCGGATTCGAGGGATGGTGCTTGCGGAAGTAGTGGATCATGCCGCGGTGCCGTTCCAGGATCACGCGAGTCGCGGTGCGCTTGCGACTCGCGCCGATGTGATGCACCACCGTCGCCTCGGGCACGTAGACCACGGCCCATCCGGCCCGCTTCATGCGCCGGCACCAGTCCACGTCCTCGTTGAACATGAAGAACGCTTCATCCATCGGCCCGACCTCGTCGATCGCCGCGCGACGCACCACCATGCACGCTCCCGACAGCCAGTCCACTTCGCGCATCGACGCGTGATCCCAGTCGGTCATGAGATAGCGGCGTGACCATGGATTGCCCGGGAACAACCGGGTGAGTAGCGAGTAGCGGTTGAACAGGAACGTGAACGGATCGGGAAAGGCGCGCGCCGAATACTCGAGCGTCCCATCCGGATTCAGAATGCGCGGCCCGGCGATTCCCACGCGCGGATGTGCACGCAGGTGATCCACCAGAATGCGGATCGCGCCCGCAGGCACCTCGCAGTCGGGATTCATCACCAGCACGAACGCGCCCGAGGTGGCGCCCAGGCCCTGGTTGACCGCGCGTGCGTAGCCCACGTTTTCCGCATTGGCGATGATGCGTGCCGCCGGAAATCTCGCGGCCAGCGCCTCGGCAGTTCCGTCGCCCGGGGAATTGTCGATCACGACGGTCTCGCTCTCGAGTTCCGCTGCGCCGTTCGGGAGCGAGGCCAGCACCTCGAGCAGCGGCTCGCGCGAGTGGTAGTTCACGAGGATGTGGGAGAGGTCCATGCGTCGGCGGAGGGCTCCGCGAGGGTCGGCGTGCGGCTGCGAGCGCGGCGATTGTAGCATCCCGGGCGCGTGAGCCTTCGGGCGCAAACGAAACCGCCGGGGATGGCGAGAAGGTCGCTCGACATCGCCCGACGGTTCGCATTTCACGAGCCTGACCACGTGCGTCGGAACCGCTCCCCACGAAACTCTCCGGGCCCCAACACGGCGCGAGCGACTCGCAGGCCCATGATGCCCGGCCCGGGGCCGGCCTGCAACCCGATTGGGCAGGCCATCGCGAGATTTTTTCAGGACGGGCCTGGCTCGTCCGGCGCCGCGATCGGGTCGCGACCGGGCGCCGCGAACGGATCGCGACCGAGCGCTGCGGTCAGCCACTCGCGGATGCGCGCGACGTGAGTGCCGGCCCAGTACCAGCGGCCACACCCGGGACAGTAGTGCAGGTGCTCCGCCTGACGGCGCGCGCGCGGCGGCACGTCGCTTCCCGCCTCGAACGCGAGGCGGCGTTGGAGCGGCGTGTTGCACGCGCCGCAACGACTGAACGGAGCGCCGGATGGCTCGTGCGTGCGCGCCACCTCACGCAGCGCGGCCGCTGTGTCGCCTGCCGGAACGCGGAGCACGCGCACGTTCGCGAAGCGCCGCGGGTGTCGAGCGCTGAGCGTGAGCACGGTGCGTCCGTCGCGCCGCGCGACCTCGCACAGCTCTTCGAGCCGCGCGCCACGATGGGTCGCGACGTCGAAACCGAGAAAACGCAGACGGCGCGCCAGCAGTTCGAGCGAGGCGTCGGTGACGAAGCGATCGGCGGGCACTCGCGGACCCTAATCAGACGCGAAGCACGCGGCAAGGCGGCGCGGGGCGGCGTGCGCGACACACAAGGTGATGCGGGCGCGCCCGCGCCGCGGAGCCCGTCCGCCCGCGGCGTCGCGAGTTCGCGCCCCGGACCGCGCTCGCAACCGCCCGCGCGCGAGAAGGTTGAGGAAGGCCGTTGACGGAACGGTCCGCTCCCGCCAGTCTGTGCGCCCTATGGACCTGCCACGGAGGCGCGCTCCCTCGCCCCCGCACGAGACGGTCGAAATCCGACTCGGACGCCGAAGGTTCCTGATCGCCCTGGCCGGAACCGCAGCCTACGTCGCGCTGCGCCCTTCGCTCGCTCTGGCTCGCCGAGTCGGGTCCGCCGATGCCGCCCTTCAGCCCTGGATACTGAGCGATGCGCTGCCTGGCAATCCCACCGACCTGGCGCGCGCTCTGATCGCGGCCGCGGTGCTTGCGCCCAGTCATTGGAACACCCAGCCGTGGCGCTTCGAGGTCGAGGGTCCCTCGATCCGGATCGTCGCCGATGCGCAGCGGGCGCTGCCGGTCACCGATCCGGAGCGCCGCTCGATGATGATCGCGCTCGGAGCTTCGCTCGAGAACCTCCTGATCGCGGCACGCGCGTACGGGCTTCAGCCCAACGTCACCTACATGCCGTTCGAAGGGGCGGGCGGCGTGGTGGCGGAGGTGACCTGGACGGAAGGCGAGGCCCGCCGCGATCGCGCGCTGTTCTCCACCATCCCGGCGCGCCGCACCAACCGCCGGGATTTCGATGGGCGCGCGATCTATCCAGAGAACCGTGCGCAGCTGATGGCGCAGGCATCCGAGGACTACGTTCTCCACTGGCTGGACGACCGCGACGCGATGCGTGGAGTGGCCGACGTTGCGTACGAGGCGACCCGCACCCAGTCACGCGATGCGCGCGCCGAGGCGGAGCACTACGCGTGGATGCGATTCGGGAACCGCGATGCGCGCCGGCGCGGAGACGGCATTACCGCCGATGCGCTCGAGTACGGCGGGATCGCGCACTGGATGCCGGGGCGCTCGTTCAATCCTTCGAGCTGGTTCCACCGCTTCGGCGCGGACAGCGAATCGAAGCAGGCGCGCGGCGCGATCCGCTCCGCGGGGGCAGTGGCGCTGATCACCACCACTCGTCGCGGAGAAGCGGTGTGGCTGATGGCCGGGCAGATGTTTCAGCGACTCGCGCTCAAGGCGACGCAGCTCGGGATCGCGCACCAGCCGATCCACGCGCCGATCGAAGTCGGCTCGATGCGCGTCGAGCTGGCGCGGCGCTTCGGTGCGCCCGGGACCGATCCGCTCCTTCTGCTGCGGTTCGGGCATGCGCGCGCGCCATCGCCGAGCGTGCGGCGGGCGGTGGCGATGGTCTCTGCGTTCCGGAATACCTGAACGCAGCTCTAGGCGCCGCCGCTGACCGTCATCTCGGCGATGAGAACGGTGGGGCAGGCGACCGAGTGGTCGAAGCGCAGGTCGTTGCCGATCGCGATCACGTTCCGAAGCATCTCGAGCGAGTTGCCGGCGACCGTGACCCCATCGACCGGGAACAGCTTCTCGCCCTTCTCGATCCAGAACCCCTGAGCCTGGTACGAGTAGTCGCCGGTTACCGGGTTGAATCCGAACGAGCCCTGGTCGTCCATCAGGAAACCGCGCTCCACCTTCTTGAGGATCTGCTCCGGAGTTTCGGTGCCGGGCTCGAGGTAGAGGTTGGAGTAGCCGATGCCGGGTTGCGACGAGTACGAGCGCACCGCGCTGCCGGTCGAAGTCGTGCCCGCGCGCCGCGCGTAGTAATAGTCGTACTCGAACATCGCGCAGCGGCCGTGATCGATCAGCACGTTGCGCCGGGTGGCCACGCCTTCGCCGTCGTAGGGATCGGTGCCGATCCCGCCGCGCATGCGCCCATCGTCCACCAGCGTGATCTGCGGCGCCGCGATCATCTCGCCGAGCCGACCGGTGAGCCACGACGACTGCTTGATCACCGACTCGCCGCTGAACGCATCGTGCATCTCGGAGATCCAGGCGCCCGCGATGTCGGGATGCAGGATGACTGGGACCCGGGCCGAGGGAATGGTGCGCGCGCCGATTCGAGCCACCGCGCGGCGCGCCGCCTCGGACGCGACGAATTCGAGCGCCGGCAGATCGCGCACCGCGTGCTTCGCGCTGCCGAAGTATCCGGTCTGCTGCTTGCCGTCGCGATCGTCGGCGAGCGGCACCACCGACAGGCTGACCGAGGTTCCGCTCCAGCGCCGCGCCACGCCATGCGAGTTGACGATGGCGCTGGTGCCATCGCTGCTGCGCGCGCTCGCGCCCTCGGTGCGGCGGATGCGGGGATCGTAGGCGAGCGCGAGGCGCTCCAGCTCGTGCGCCCATTCGATCTGGCGGTCGGCCTCGAGCGCGGGCACCGCGGGATCGAACAGCGCGAGATCGACGTCCAGGGCGGGCCCGGCCTCGGCCGGCGTCGGCGCGCCGTTGCACGGGTCGGGCGTTGAGAGCCGCGCGAGCGCCACCGCGTGATGCGCGGCATCGTCGAGCGCCGCCGGGCGCAGGTCGGTGGTCGAGACGAATCCAACCGCGTCGTTCACCCACACCCTCAAGCCAAGCCCTCGGGTTGCGCTGTGCTTGAGCGTCTCGATGATGCCGCCGTTGACCGTGACCGTGAATGCGCGACTGCTCTCGACGCAGGCCTCGGCATGCGCGGCGCCCGCCGCGCGCGCGCGCTCGACCGCCTGCGCGGCGATCGCCTCGAGCTGATCGCCCGATGCGGGCCCGGAGCCCGCCGCGGCGCGGGCTTCGCTCAACGCCTCGGCGTTCATGCTGTCGTGGTTTCCGTCGCGTGCGCTCACGTGCGCGTTCCTCCCACCGTCATCTCGGTGAAGCGCACGGTCGGCTGTCCGACCCCACACGGCTTCCACTGACCGTTCTTGCCGCATGAGCCGGTGGTGCCGTCGATCTTGAGGTCGCTCGCGACCGCGTCAATCTTGAGCATCGCGTCGTTGCCGTTGCCGGTCAGTGTCGCGTTGCGCACCGGATGGGTGAGGCGCCCGTTCTCGATCTGCCAGGCCTCGGTGACCTGGAACGAAAAGTTTCCGTCGGCGGGATTCACCGAGCCGCCGCCCAGGTTCTTGCAGAACAGGCCGCGCTGGACCGAGCCAATCACGTCGTCGGGAGAGGCTGGGCCGCCTTCGATGTAGGTGTTGGTCATGCGGCACAGCGGATAGTCGCGATAGGAATTCCTGCGCCCGTTGCCGGTGGGCTTCTCCCCGGTGAGCCGCGCGTTGAGCAGATCCCACATGTAGCCGACCAGCATGCCGTCCTCGACCAGCACGGTGCGCTGCGCTGGAGTCCCTTCGTCGTCCACGCGGAACGAGCCGCGGCTGTACGGGACGACTCCGCTGTCCACGATGGTGACGCCTCGCGCCGCGACCTGGCGCCCGCGCTGGCCGGCGCGGATCGAGGTCTGCTTGCGGATCGTGTCGCCCTCCATGCTGTGCCCGAAGCACTCGTGCACCATCACCCCACCCCAGCCCGGCGCCACCACCACCGGATACGCGCCGGCCTCGGGCTCGTGCGCGTGGAGCAGCGTCACCGCGGTCGTAGCGGATTCCCGGGCGATGATCTCGGGGGTGCGCTCGTTCTGGAAGTAGTCCGCCTCCACGCAGCCGCCGCCCGCGGCGAAGCCCTGCTGGCGGCCATCGCCTTCGAGCGCGAGCGCGGAAACGCTGAGGCGGGTGAGGTACTGGCGGTCTTCGGCCCAGAGCCCGTCGCTGTTGGCGACCACGAACGATCGCGAAGAGTCGGCCAGCGTCGCCTCGACCTCGCGAATCCGCCCGTCGTGCGTGCGCGCGGCTTCGTCGGCGCGGCGCAACAGGGCGATGCGCGCCGGCGCATCGAGAGCGAGCGGCGCGGGATGGCGGAGGGTGAACGGCGCCGGCGCATCGTTGACCCGGAAAGCCGAGGGCGCGCCGCCGGTCCCGTTGCGCGCAATGCGTGCCGCAACCCTGGCCGCCTCGCGCAGGTCGTCGGGCGCGAAGCCGTCGGCGTAGGCGTAACCGGTCTGCTCGCCGCGAATCGCGCGCACGCCGACGCCCTGAAGCACGCTGTGACTCGAGTTCTTGAGGCGCTGCTCGTCGAGCGAGAACGCAGTCTGCACCGTGTACTCGGCATAGATCTCGGCGAACTCGGCGCCCTGGCCGCGGCCCAGCCCGATCAGCTCGGCCGCGAGCTCACGGGGCAGGAGTGCGGCAACGTCGATTTCGACGCGGGCGTTCATGGGTCGAATGGTCCTCGGAATCGAGAAGACTGCGGCGGGAGCGCCAGGGAATGATCCGGCGCAGGGCGCAGTCTAGGGGGTCCGGAACCGGTCGGCAAACCGCGCCGCGCGGTCGGGCCCATGCACTGTGCACGTTCGAATCGGTCCGGCCTCGGGTCCGCACCGGGTGGGGGCCGTCGGGAGAGGGCGCTGTCGGGCAGCCGGTTAGCGGTACTGTCAGTCTCTTCGAGAAATAAATTGACTCAAGAGTCATTTGCTTTGTAGCTTACCGACCGTTCAGTCATCAGACGGCCCATGCAACGCCCCCGGGAGACCTCGATGAGCCAGGTGAAGAAGAATCGCAGGAATGCGCCGATCGAACGCACGGCGTCGGCGGCCCCGCACGCGCGCACGGCGCCCTTCGCGCAGACCGCGCCGCCCGCGCGCAATTCACCATCGATGAGCGCCGCGTCCGGAGGTGGTGCATCCCCCGGCCGCAGCGCGTCGCCCGCAAAGCGGGCGCGTCCCGAGCCGCGCTGGCAGCGCCGCAAGGAAGCGCGCCCCGGGGAAATCCTCGAGGCGGCGCTCGAGCAATTCGTCGAGAAAGGCTACGCGGCGACCAAGCTCGAGGACGTCGCGCAGCGGGCCGGCGTCACCAAGGGCACGATGTACCTCTACTTCGAGAGCAAGGGCGCGTTGTTCAAGGCGGTGGTGCTCGCGAACGTGGTTCCCGCCATCGAGCGCGCCGAGCATCTGATCGCCGAGTTCCAGGGCAGCTCGCGCGACCTGCTGGTGCAGTACGTGCGCGGCTGGATGGACACCGTCTACAACACCGCGCTTTCCGGCCTGCCCAAGCTGCTGATCTCGGAGGCCGCGAACTTCCCGGAGATGGCGCGCTTCTATCACACCGAGGTCGTGGATCGCAGCCAGCGCCTGCTGTGCGGCATCATTCAGCGCGGCATCGAGAGCGGTGAATTCCGCGGGGTGGATCCGGATTACGCCGCACGGATCCTGCGCGCGCCGCTCCTTCTCTCCGCGGTCTGGAAGCACTCGCTGCTCAAGACCGAGAGCTGCACGGTGGACGTGCAGCAGTACCTCGAGGCTCACATCGACCTGATGCTCCACGGCATGCTCGCTGGACCGGAGCAGCCCACGGAGAAGCCGCATGCGTAGCACGATCGAGATCGCTGGAGTCGGCGGCGCGATCCTGGCCCCGATCCTGTTCTACTCGTACTCGAAAACGCTGTGGCTGGCCGCCGACCTGATGTTCCGCCCGCAGCCCGCCGGCGAATGAGCCCCGCACGACATTCTGCGCTATGCTCGCGCCCCGTGATTCCCCCCGAGGAGACCAGGCATGAGGCGTGAGATTGCGAGCGGTGTGGGGCTGGCGGTTGGTCTGATCGCGCTCGTGGCGCTCGGTCCCTGGCTGGTGCGCGAGGTGCGCAGCCTTCCGCGCGGAAGCGAGCTCGCGGCGCGCGCCGACCAGCGCGTGGTCACCCTCGAAGTCGGCGGCATGACCTGCGCGGGCTGCGCGGCAAAGATTCAGTCCGAGCTCGAGGCTTTGCCCGGCGTCTCCGCGGTCGAAGTCCGCCTGCCGCAGCGCCGTGCCTACGTGGTATGCGCGCGAACGGTCGCCGATACGGCGCTGACCGCCACCATCGGCCGGGCCGGGCCCGGATATCTGGGGTCGGTCGCCCGCGATTGATCGGGAAGCACCGGCAGCCCCTCTTGGTCGGGCCCGGACAGCCGGTCTAAGGCCAAGGCTCCGAGAGAATTCCGACCTGATGCGCGTGCTCTCGCCCTGCGCCGGGCCGACCCGGATGCCCGGGAAAAGAGGGCCGGCTCAGCCCACAGACCGATGACGGTTGGCCCACTGCACATATTTTTCTTCGCACAAGTCGTATCTGGGCCATGGATGACGATGGTAGACTACGCGGGCACAGTTCGCCTGTTCCGAGCCCGTTACACTCCCTCACGGTCCCTTCCCGCACCGGGAGCCTCTCAACCATGCGCCGCATCGCTCTCCTCCTGTCCGGTGTCGTGTTGGTCGTTGGCCTCGCCTCGGCGCCGCGACATCTCATCTCGCGCACCGCCACGAATCCGGACTTCGTTCACTTCGAGAGCGGACATGTGCACCCGGCGACGATCACACCGAGCGGGAATCGCCTGCTGGTCGTGAACACTCCGGACAACCGGCTCACGGTGTTCGATCTCACGCAGGGCCCGCCCAGCAGGGACACACGCATTGCCGAAATCCCGGTCGGCATGGAGCCGGTCGCGGTCGCCGCGCTCGATGACAGCACCGCGTGGGTGGTGAACAACCTCTCGGACGACGTGAGCATCGTCAACCTGAACACCATGCACGTGACGAAGGCGCTGCGCGTCGGCGATGAGCCGAACGACGTGGTGTTCGCAGGCACGCCGACCCGAGCCTACGTGAGCGTCACCAACGAGGACGTGGTCAAGGTGTACGATCCGTCGACCCGGCTCGAGGTCGCGATGATCCCGGTGCTCGGCCGGATGCCGCGCGCGCTGGCGCGCAACGCGGCCGGGACACTGGTGTTCGTCAACGTGCTCCAGGGCGGCAACAAGACTTCGATCCTGGGCGCGAACAAGGTCCCGAACGACTCGATCCCTCAGGAGCTCGAGTTCCCGCCCGACTCGATTCCCGGCCATGGCGCGCCCAAGACCGGATTCATCGTCCAGCTCTCGAAAGGTAGCTGGTACGACACCTACGGCAACATGTGGAACTCCAAGATCAAGTATTCGATGGCGGACGTGGACGTGGCCGAGATCAACACCGCGACCAACACGGTCACCCGCAACTTCGGAAACGTCGGCACCAACAACTTTGGAATCGCGGTGAGCCCGACCGACGGGCGCGTCGCGGTCAGCACCACGGATTCGCGAAACAACTTCCGCTTCGAGCCGAGGCTGATCGGCTATCTGGTCGAGACCCAGGTGGGCTACATCAATACCGCCGGCGTGGTCAGCCTGCGCAAGCTCGATCCGCACATCGACTACACGATCGTGCCCGGCACGCAGGCCGAGGCCGACTCGGCGATCGGCACTCCGGTCTGTATCGCGTTCTCCAGCAACGGTGCGCGCACTTATGTCACCTCGATGGCCACGAACAAGCTGGCGGTGCTGAACACGTTTTCGGCCGTCGGAGTCCTGGCACGCGTGCCGACCGTCGCGGGTCCGACCGGCGTGGTGGTGGATGACGCTCGCGGGCAGATCTACATCGTGGGCCGGGACCGCAACCAGATTCAGACCCTGTCCTCCACCGATTTCAGCCAGATCGCTCTGGGCTCGATCGGCATGGACCCGACCCCGAACGAGATCGTGAACGGGCGGAAGTTCTTCTACGGCGGTTTCACGTCGGCGCACGGCGACCAGTCGTGCGCGACCTGTCACATCTTCGGCGACTCGGACAACATGGTGTGGGATCTCGGCGATCCCTTCGGCGCGTACGTGCCGCCGCCGGTTCCGAATCCGCAGGGCCTGCAGGGATTCCATCCGATGAAGGGTCCGCTGCTGACGCAGACCCTGCGTGGGCTGACCAACACCGAGCCGTTCCACTGGCGGGGCGATCGCACGAACATGGCGGCGTTCAACGGGGCGATCGTGACGCTGTTGGGGCGCGCGGCGCCGCTCCCCGACAGCGAGATGACCGCGTTCGGCGACTTCGTGATGCCGCTCGCGCTGGCTCCGAATCCCGCGCAGTACCTCGACCGCACCATGCCGGATGCTCCGAGCACCGATCCCAGCGCGCTGCGCGGCGAGACGTTCTTCTTCAACACGCCGGTCGACGGCATCCTCAAGTGCAACGATTGCCACACCGCGACCAGCTTCGGCCCCGGAACCAATCGCGTCATGATTCCCGCGGCGCAGCTGAATGAATCGCAGGATCTCAAGGTGCCGCAGCTGCGCACCCAGTACCGGAAGACCGGGTTCCGCGACGAGCCCGGCTGGATCAACAAGCGCGGGTTCGGATACACGCATGACGGGGCCGTCGATACCCTGACCGCGTTCCTGCACGCGGCGCAGTTCGATTTCGGCGCCGAGCCCGCGGCCGGAGAGAACCGCCGCGACCTCGAGGCGTTCCTGCACGCGTTCGACACCGGAACTGCGCCGGCGGTCGGATACCAGATGACCTTTGACGGGCCGAACAACGCTGATCTCACCGAGATCGCGCGCATGGACACTCTCGAGGGCCAGGCCGCTCTCAATTACTGCGACCTGATCGCCAAGGGCCGGGTCAATGGCCAGCCGCGCGGCTGGGAATACCTGGGCGGCGGGCTGTGGAAGCCCGACAAGGCGAGCGCGCCCAACCTGACCAGCGCCGATCTGCGCGCGCTGGGTGAGCTCGGCACCGAGCTGACCGTGACCGGTGTGCCCAAGGGCAGCGGCCATCGCATGGGCATCGACCGCGATCGCGACGGCTATCTCGACGGCGATGAGCTCGATGCGCTCAGCGATCCCGGCAGCTTCGAATCGAACCCGACCAACGTCGGCGTCGGTCACTCGCCGAATGTCTTCGCGTTCTCGGTGCGTGGCGTGCGTCCGAATCCGTTCCGCGAGTCGACCGAACTCGCATTCACGCTCGGAGCGCGCAGCAGGGTGAGCGTCACCGTCTACGATGTCATGGGCCGGCAGGTGCGCGGCGTGGCACGCGGCCTGTGGCTGGATGCGGGCCCGCAGAGCGTGCGCTGGGACGGCCGCGACGCGAGTGGAGCTTCGGCCAGGGCCGGCGTGTACTTCATCCGCCTCGAGACCGAGCACGGCCAGTGGACGCGTGCGGCGGTCCGGATTCGCTGACGCGAAGCACCGCGCGGCCCTTGCTGCGCGCGCAACCGTCCGGAAGCCGTAGGCGTTCCCCGACGCCTGTCGGCTTTCGGCGGTTCGCGTTTACGAGGCCTTGCAGCATGTCGGGCGCACGGCCGGACACGCCCACAAGTGCTAGAGTCGCTGCCCCATGACTCCGCCCGCCGATGATGCCTCCAGCGTGCTCGCCAGCGCCGAACACCTTCCGCTCGTCGGCACGGGAGAGGGCTGCCTCGAGATCGTCGCCGAGCGCCTGCGCACCACGCCGGGGGTCGTGGCGCTCGAGGCCGATTTCCGGGATCACACGCTCACCGTCCGCTATCAGCCGTCGCGCATCGAGCCCGACCGGCTGAACGCGCTGGCGGACGAGATCGCCGCCCTGTTCGCCCAGCGCGTCACCCACTGCGATCGCCGGCAATCACTCGACGCGTGCAGCGAATGCGCGATGCGGCTCGGGCACATTCCCGAGCTCGACCAGCGCGAATTCGCGGTCACCGCCGAGGCGGATCGGGTCGGAATCAGCCGGCGTCTGGTGCCGACCGACAGCGCCGAGCTGCGCCGCCCGCTGGGCTCGGCCAAGCCGTGGGGCGCGACCCTCTCGAACGCGGAGCAGGAGCACCATTCGAAGGGCCGCTCGATGGCGGTGCTGACCGGGGTGTGCCTCACGCTGCTGATCGCAGGGGTCGCCTTCGAGCACGCCGGGCTTCCGCTGGCGTTTTCGCGCGGCGCGTTCACGCTCGCGGCGATCTTCGGCGGCTGGTTCTCGCTGCGCTCGACGCTGCGCTCGCTCGCGAGACTGCGCTTCGACGTCAACCTGCTGATGATCCTCGCGGCGTTCGGCGCCGCCGTGATCGGCTACGTCTTCGAGGCCGCAGTCCTGATGTTCCTGTTCTCGCTCAGCAACACGCTCGAGGTGTACACCATGGGCCGCACGCGGCGCGCGCTGCACGCGCTGCTCAAGCTGCGTCCCGCGCGTGCGCTGGTCGTGCGAAATGGGCGCGAGATCGAGATCGACGCCGAGTCGGTCGCCATCGGCGAGCGCGTGATCGTGAAGCCCGGAGAAGCGATCCCGGTGGATGGAGTGGTGCTGACCGGCACCTCGCTGGTGGACCAGAGCAGCCTGACCGGCGAATCGGTGCCGGTCGCCAAGGAGGCCGGCGACCGGGTGTTCACGGGCACGCTGAACCAGCAGGGCTCGATCGACGTGCGCACTACCCGCGCCGCGTCCGACACCGCGCTCGCGCGCATCGTCACCCTGGTTCGGGAAGCGCAGGAGCAGAAGTCGCGCACCGAAGAGGTGGCGGAGTGGGTCGGCCGCTACTACACCGTGGTCGTCATGCTCGCGGCGCTCGCAATGATCGTGATTCCGCCGTTCGCGTTCGGGCACGATTTCCAGAGCTCGTTCTATCGGGCCATGACGTTGCTGGTGGTGGCCTCGCCGTGTGCGCTGGTGATCGCGACCCCGGCCACCATCCTCAGCGCGATCGCGAACGCGGCCCGCAACGGCGTGCTGTTCAAGGGTGGGCGCTTCATCGAAGCGCTCGGCCGCGTCAAGGCCATCGCGTTCGACAAGACCGGCACGCTGACCCGCGGTCGATTCGAAGTGACCGACGTGTTCGCACTCGACGGCGCACGCGAGGAGGAGATTCTGGGCTGGGCGGCGAGCGCAGAGAAACGCTCCCCGCACCCGCTGGCGCAGGCCGTGGTGCGCGCGGCGGAAGCGCGCGGGCTCAATCCGATCGCGGCCGAGCAGCTCACCAATCATCTCGGCAAGGGCCTGGCCGCGCGCGTGAACGGGATCCAGGTCGAGATCGGAACGCCCGAGCTGTTCGCGCACCTCGGGGTCGCGGTGCCCGCGCCGGTGCTGGAGCGCGTCGCGACCTTCCACCGCGAGGCGCACACCGCGATGATCGTGCGCCGTGGCGCGGCGTGGGGCGTGATCGCCGCCGCCGATCAGCTGCGCCCCGCTGCGGCCGGGATGGTGGCCGAGCTCAAGCGCGAAGGAATCGCGTCGGTCGTGCTGCTCTCCGGCGACGACCCCGGCACCGTCGAGGCGATCGCGCGCCGGGCCGGCGTCGATGAGTTCCGGGGCGCGCTGCTGCCCGAAGACAAGGTGAACGCGATTGCCGAGCTCGAGCGCACGCACGGTGCGGTCGCCATGGTCGGCGATGGAATCAACGATGCGCCCGCGCTAGCGCGCGCCGGGGTCGGGATCGTGATGGGCGGGATCGGCAGCGACGCGGCCCTCGAGAGCGCCGATGTCGTGCTCATGTCCGACGATCTCGGAGCCCTACCCTACGCGGTGCGCCTCAGCCGCCGCGCGCGATCGGTCGTAGTCCAGAACGTGACCATCGCCTCGGGTGTCATGCTGCTGCTCGTGACCTGGGTGTTCCTCGGCCAGCACACGCCGTTCGGCGCGCTCAAGCTGCCGATCGCCGTGTCGGGGCACGAAGGCAGCACGGTGATCGTGATCCTCAACGGCCTGCGACTGCTGGGGGAGAAGCGCGCGCGGTAGAAGCTCTACGCCTTCCTGCGTTTCACCTTCCACTTGCCGGTCGCGGTCGACGAGCCGGCGCCATGCGAGGTCGAGAACGTTCCGTCGATGACGTCACCATGGATGCGGCCATCGAACGTCGTGAACGCAGTGCAATCGCAGGCAGGATCGGTGTAGGGATCGAGCCGGCCGGTGACGCCTCCGCCCGCGGCATGCACGAACGTGACGGCCAGATCCTGAACCATGACGATCTGGATGCGCTTGCTATCGACTGCGCGCGGTACTCCGAGTGGCGCGCCCGGGTAGACCATGCCCACAGTTCCCTGCGCGGAATCGGATCCGGCCGCGAGATGGAAGCTGATCGCGCCGTTTCGTCCGCTCGGCCCGCCCGAGTATTCACCCGACCAATCGCCGGCAAGCCGAGCCACGTCGGAAGCGCTGCCCGAGACCGGCATGTTGGCCGGAACGGTCGCGCAGCCAGCCACCATGAGAACGAGCGCGACGAGAGCGCCGCGCGCGACGGCGGGGGAGCGACGAGAGGCACGCAGTACGGGCCGGCGGTCGTTGATGGAAACGATGCGGCGCTCGATTCGTTCACGCATGGCGGCTCCTTTGGTGAGTGGGACGAGGCCTGGCGGCCATCGTACATCGGGAGCCGGAGCAAACCCACCGCGCTGGTTCGATGCGAGCCCGCGCCGGCCGGCGGAGCGGGCAGGACGGGTCAGGGCAGTGGAGTCACCACCACGTTGTCGTAGTACAACGTGCACTGTCCGACTCCGCCCGTGTAGGCCGGCAGCGCGATCCGTCCCTGCGGGCAGACGTTCTTCTGATCGAGTCGGTCGATCAGCAGCTCGCCGTTGACGAACACGCGATAGCGCGAGCGGCGCGCCTCGACGCGCAGGTGGTGCCACACACCGTTGGCGTTGACCACGCGCGCCTTGCCCATCGGCCATTCACGCCGGTACATCACCACGTCCTGATAGCCCTGCCCGCGGAGATCCACGCCCACACCACGCTCACCCGTCACCCGAACGACCACGCCCTTGTCGACCCCGCGCATCTGGCAGACGTCCAGGTCCACGGCATAGTCTGTCCAGCTCTCCGAGCCGGCGTAGAGGAACCCCCGCAACTGCTTCACGTCGGGGAGGTCGGCGCGCAGCATTCCGTGGCGCACGGTCCAGACGCCGGGCCGATCGGGCCCCCAGCCCTTCAGGCTCCTGTCGTGGAAATCGTCGCTGAACAGGGCGTTCGGCGGGGCAACGAAGTGCGGAGAAGCGGACGGGGAGGCGTCACGATAGGGGTCCGGGGCGGCGCCAAGTGCCAGAATGGCCAGAAAAACGCCGGTAGCCACGGGTCCATGTGTGCGAAGGCGCTTCACGGCGAGCCAGAGTGCCCCATTTCCCGCGAAAGTCAACCGGTGCCACCGGTTTGCCGCCCTCGGAACCCGCTGGTATGATGCCGTGCTTATGGGTACCCGGAAGCGCTCCATCGAGATCATCGGCGTCCCCGTCGACCTCGGTGCCGGCCGGCGTGGGGTGGACATGGGCCCTTCAGCGATCCGGATCGCCGACCTGGAGCCCCGCCTCGAGCAGCTCGGACACAAGGTGCTGGACTCGGGTGACCTCGATGTGATGATTCCCGAAACCCAGAAGGTGGGCGAGGGTAAGCTCAAGTACAAAGCGCCGATCCTCGCCGCGTGCGTGGATCTCGAGCGCGCGGTCGGCAACAGCCTCGAGAAGAATCGCCTGCCGCTCGTGCTCGGAGGCGATCACAGCATCGCCATCGGCTCGGTGGCCGGCTCGACCAACTTTTTTGCGAAGCAAAATGAAACGCTCGGTCTGATCTGGTTCGACGCGCATGGTGACGCGAACACGCCGGAGACGACGCCGTCCGGAAACATCCACGGCATGTCGCTCGCGGTCTCGCTCGGTCTCGGGGATCCCGACCTCGTGAACCTGGGCGGGCGTGCTCCAAAGGTGCTGGCGCGCAACACCGTGCTCATCGGCATCCGCGATCTCGATCAGGGCGAACGCGACACCCTCAAGAAGTCCGGCGTGAGCGTCTACACCATGCGCGATCTGGATGAGCGGGGAATGCGCGACGTGGTGGACGAGGCAATCCGACTTGCGAGCGACGGCACCGCGGGAATCCATCTCTCGTTCGACCTGGATGTGGTGGATCCGGAGGACGCGCCCGGCACCGGGACTCCGGTGTGGGGCGGAATCACGTACCGCGAAGCGCACCTTGCGATGGAGTTGATGAGCGACCGCGCCCAGATCGTGGCGATCGATCTGGTCGAAGTGAATCCGGTGCTCGACACACAGAACATGACCGGGATTCTGGCCGCCGAGCTGGCCCAGAGCGCGCTCGGAAAGCGGATCCTCTGAATGACTTGCCCGTGAGACCCAGTAGCAAGACTTGAACCTTCAAGCCCTGCGACAGGGACGCCAGTTTCAGTCGCCAGGCAGAGCAGGAGAGAGATTGACGACCGACACACGCACCACCCCGGCAGCAAAGCGAGAGGACGAGCGCGAGGCCGTGCGCCGCTTTCTCACCTCGCGCGGCTGCACCGAGCGCATCGTCGACGGCGGCATCGATGCGCTGATCACCGAATGGGCGCGCATCGCCGAATCGGTGGCGACCGGCTATAAGCCCGACTCTCTCGACGACTATCTGAACGACATGGACGTGCGCGAGCTGGTCGCGCTGACGCTCGCCTCGGTGCCCGCCGCGGTGCGTCCCGCGCGTCGCGAGCGCCTTGCCGCCGCAGATGCTCGCATCCGATCCGCGCTCAAGCCACGGGCGCGCTGCCTGTGGGGTCCCGGAGTCGCGGCCAGCCATCGCTGGAAGCCCGAAGTGCAGTGGTGGTACTTCATGCAGCCGGGAAAACCCGGACCCGGGCTCGCGCGCGAACTCGAGAGCTAGCGCAATCGACACCTGAGGTCGAGGGGACGGCGCGTTAGATTCGCGGCGCCGAATGGCCCGTCGTCTGGTTGTCGTTCGGGTTGCCCTTCCCATCGCCTTCGACCGGCACCCAGCCTTCATCCGGCACCAACATGTCGGAGTCGCCGCTGAACCGATCGACGCGCACGGGGTAGGCGTTCCCGTCATCGAAAATGTGATCGTAGCGAAAGCGCGTCGGCCACACCCACAACGCGAACGCGGCGACGATCAGCAGCAGCGCGAGCCGCCACAACCGCTCGATCCACAGCCTGAGCATCAGCGGATCCATCGATCGAACCAGCCGAGCATCCGCGTGAACTGATCGGCGCGATGCCGCGGCTCGCGCAACCCATGCCCTTCCCGCGGGTAGTGCACGAACTCGGTCGGCACCTGGAGCGCGGTCAGCGCGCGATACAGCTCCTGCGCCTGCGGATAGGGAACGCGCTGGTCGGCCTCGCCGATCAGGATGAGCGTCGGAGTCTTCGCGTTCTGGATGTAGGTCATGGGCGAGGAGCGTCTCCAGTTCTCGGGCGTCTCCCACGGCGGGCCGCCGAAGTCGAAGGCACGATACTGCTGTATGTCACTCTGCCCGTAGTGGGCGGCCAGGTCCACCGCGCCCGCGAGCACCGCCGCGGCCTTGAAGCGATCGGTGTGGGTGATGGCCCACGCGGAAAGATATCCACCGTACGAGCCGCCGTACACGCCGAGCTTGCGAGCATCCGCGAGGCCCTCCCGTACCAGGAAGTCCACGCCGCTCGTCACGTCGGCCCAATCCTGAAATCCCCAGTCGCTGCGCTTGCGTAGCATGAATGCGGTGCCGTAGCCGCCGCTCGAGCGGAAGTTTGGCATGAACACCTGATAGCCATGCGCGGCGAAGTACTGCGCTCCGCTCTCGAAGCCGAGCGCGTAGCGCGTGGTGTAGGGGCCGCCATGCAGGAGCACCAGCGTCTTGAGTGGCGCAGCTCCTGGCGCGTTCGGCGGCCGCAGCAGCAACCCTTCGACGTGCGCGCCGTCGCTGCTGGTCCACTGCACCACGCGCGTCGTGCCGAGGGAGAGTCCCGCGGTGCCGGCGTTGAACACGGTCGCGGCGCGGCCCGCGAGCCCTGCACCGTCGGCAACCCACAGCTCGTTCGGCTGCATCGCTTGCGACTGCACCCACGCGACGTGTCCGTCGCCGGCGCGGACCAGCGTGCCCGTCTGGCCGCGCACGTCGAGCCCGAGGGACACGGGGCCTCCAGACCGCGGCACCGAGGCGAGGCGGGTGGTCACGCCCTGCTCGGACCAGAAGTAGAGCGTCTCACCGTCCGTGCTCCACGCGGGGGTGGATGCGTCCTCGTCGAAGTTCGCGGTGAGATTGAGCGGCGTTCCGCCGGAAGCCGAGATCACCCGCAGATCGGTCTTGAATATATGGGTCGTACGATCCGGCCCCGACGCCCAGGCGATCCACTTCGAGTCGGGCGACCACGCGAAGCCGGTGCCGACCACGCCGAGCTTCTTCGCCGCGCCATTCACCGCATCCGCGACGCCGATGTCGGCCAGCAGCGTGTCGTCGGGCTTTCCGGTCGGGCTCACGAGATAAGCGATGCGCCTGGAGTCCGGCGACCAGCGCAGGTACCACACATACTGCTGCCCGGAGGTGATCCGGCGCGGCTTCGCGCCCGGGGATCCGGCCGGCGCGGCCAGGTCCAAGATCCACAGCGCCGGATACTGCAGGCGCTCATCCTCGATCACGTGGTCCCATTTCTTCTTCTTCCACTCGTTCACCCGCTTCGGAAGCGTGTCGAGCTTCACGTACGCAAGCCATCGACCGTCGGGTGACCATGCGACCTCGGTCACCGCGTCGTCGTACGTGCCGAACGCCCACGGCTCGCCACCGCGCAACGACATCATCCAGATCGCGCTCTTCGCATCGTCTCCGGCGCCGCGGCTTGCGATGAAAGCGAGCGTGTCGCCGCTCGGCGAAAACGTCGGGCTGGTGTCGCCCTTGGGGTGGCGGGTCAGGCGCACGGGCCGGCCGGGACCCCCGTCGCCTGTGGCGGTGAGATCCACCAGCCACAGATCGGCATTATTCGTGTTCTCGCCAGTGTCCGGGGCGGTCACGACGAACGCAATGCGCCTTCCGTCGCGCGACCCGACCGGGTCGCCGATGGAGTTGAGCGTCAACAGATGGTCGAGATCGAAGACATGGTTCTCGGCGGGCGCGGCCTTTTTCGCCGCGAGTCCAGGCGCGGCGAGTGCGAAAGCGCCCAGGGCGATAAAGGCGCAGATGAGACGTCGCATCCGGTCTCCGGGGTAGGAGGGAGGGCATGTCCTCGAGCGGGCGCACATTAGCGAACGCGTGCGTGCCGCGCCAGCAGAGCATGCGGAGCCGGAAACGCGAAGCGCC
The DNA here is from genome assembly GCA_031370785.1 of Candidatus Eiseniibacteriota bacterium. GTDB lineage: Bacteria > Eisenbacteria > RBG-16-71-46 > RBG-16-71-46 > RBG-16-71-46 > DATJGS01. The sequence goes on from JANMQY010000140.1 coordinate 37,460, forward strand.
CCCCGGCTTGCAGGGCCAGGGCGCATGCAACGAGGCTGGGCCGCCCCGGGCTCTTCCCGCAGTTCCTACTTCGCCGGCGCGAAATCCAGCGACACCGAGTTCATGCAGTAGCGCAGGCCGGTCGGCTTCGGGCCGTCGTCGAACACGTGTCCGAGATGCCCGCCGCAGCGCGCGCACTGGACTTCGTCGCGCTGCATTCCGAACGAGGCATCGGTTGCCTTCCTGACATGGCTCTCCGCGATCGGTTCCCAGAAGCTGGGCCAGCCGGTGCCGGACTCGAACTTCGTGTCCGAGCTGAAAAGATCGAGCCCGCATGCCGCGCAGCGATAGGTTCCCTTCGCGTGGTTGTTCCAGTACTTGCCTGTGAAAGCGATCTCCGTGCCCTTCTTGCGCAGCACCCGGTACTGCTCGGGAGTCAGGGCCTTCTGCCATTCGGCGTCGGTCTTTACCACGCTGCCCACTTCGTCGTTCTTCTTCACGTCGTTCCTCTTCGCGTCGTTCTTCTTCACGTCGGTCTTCATTGCGCCCGCCTTCATCGTGACGGATGCCGTTGCTTCCGCGCCGGCCGAACGTCGGCCGCACGCGGCAACGGCGAGTATCGCTACCAGGGCTGCGACCGCGCCCAGCAATCGAACGTTCATTTTCAGTCTCCTCTCGAGGCGCATCGAGCGGTGAGTGTCGCTCGAGTGGCGCCTCTGGTCTTCAGGGCGAGTCGGGAAGCGTGTACTCGAACTCGTAGGAATGCTCCTTCCCGGCGATGACGATCGCCATCCGGCCTGCGAGCCCGGCGAGCTGGCCGGTGCCGGAATCGGGCACGACCGTGACCGAGAGTTCCGGAACGCCGCGATTCATCGTGCCGGTGTGCTGGAGCGAGAAGCTGCCGCTCCGGCCGTGCAGCGTGCCGGTGACGCGTTCCAGCGCAACGTAGCCCGCCGAGTCTGAAGCCCCGGTCATGGCCGCCAGCATCTGGCCCAGGCTAGTCGCTTCGAGATCGCCATGGAACTGCTTGTCGATGGACATGCGGCCGACGCTGGGATCGCCGATGCCTTCCTGATGCGGCTGCGGCGCGAGCTTGACCTCGAACGGACCGCTGGCTCGTGTCGGCATGACGTTCCTTCTACGTGGTGCGAAACGGCGCGCTCTGCCTGCGGCGGGTCTCGCTGAGTATACGGGGCTGGCTTCCCGATGGGACGGGATCGACAAACATCTGACATCTGGCGCACATTTTGCGCCCCGACACGTCGATTTCGTCTCGTCGTACGGTGCTATTTGCCGCTGAGCGCAGCCCGCGCTTCGGGGTCCGCGAGTTCGGCCCACTTCGCGTACATCGCACCCGACGGGTGCAGCCCGTCCGCCACAACAGTGGTCGCGTCCAGCGCTGCGGCACGCGAAGCCGGTGTGATGTCCACCCAGTGCGCGCCGGCGCGTCGCGTCTCGTCGCGCGCGACCGCGTTGAAGGAGTCGATCGCGGTCGCGATCTCCGCGCGGTCGCGCCCTTCCGCGAACGGCGTGACGCCCCAGTCCGGAATCGAGAGCACGATCACGCGCCTCGCCTCGCGGTCCGCCAGCGTGGTGGCCTTATCCAGCAGGGCGATGAACTGCGCGCGATATTCCTCGACGCTGCGTCCGCGAAACTGATTGTTGACGCCGATCAGCAGCGAGACCAGCGCGTACGGCCCCTGAGGATTGCGCCTGGCGATCGCGGCGGCGAGCTCGTCGGTGGTCCATCCGGTTTTCGCGATGATCTCGGGCTCTGGGATCTTCGCGCCGCTCGCACGCAGCCGGGCTGCAAGCTGCTCGGGCCAGCGCTCGGCGACTGGGACGCCCTCGCCGATCGTGTAGGAATCACCCAGCGCCAGATAACGCACGACACGGCCTCGCTCGAGCGGGTGGGACTGATGCGGTGCGCGGGAGCCGGCGGCGCCGCCTGCACCGAGCACAGCGAGAAACGCACCGACCAGGCCGGTCCATCGTCTGACATGAAGCATCGCACCCGCGAGTGTAGCGCGCGACCCCTGCGCGCCCGAAACGAACGCCGGGCGCGGAGGCGCACCCGGCGTTTCGATTGTTCTGCCCGCTTCAGCGCGCGACCGGCGTTCGCACCACCACCCGATGCGCGGTCGGATGCCCATCCTCGTCGCGGTAGAACACCGTGACGCGAGTCTGCTTCTCGATCTCGCCGGTGGCGGTCATCTCGGAGTGCTTCACGAACTGAATCGTGCGCGGTGTCTTGCCCTTCTTCTCGACCGTCAGACTGTTCTTGTCGACCGAAGTCACGACACCAGTGAACTGATGCAGCGCAGTCCGCGCCTTTGCCTTCGCGGGCGCGGCTGCCTTCGCAGCCGCGTGAGCGCTGTGCGCGAGCGGGAGCGCCATCGCACTCGAGAGCAGTGCCGCGACCAGCGCGGCCCCCTTCCATCCCTTCATCATTCCTCTCACCTCCTCTCGTCCTCTGGAGGCGGGGCGAGGCGCATGCTAGGAACCGGAGCGGCGGGCGTCAAGCATTTTGACTGCGATTTCAAAGGGTGGAAACGATGTGTGCAGATTCGTGCCCGGCGTGGACGGCGTGGACGGCGGAGGTCAGCCGCGCGGGCGCTTGACGCCCAGCTTGATCATGCGCGAGGCGAGCGTGTTGGGATGCAGCCCGAGAATGGCCGCCGCGCCGCGCGGTCCGCTGATGCGACCGGAAGTGTGCGCGAGCGTGCGTTCGATCGTTTCGCGTTCGATTTCGGCGAGCGTGCGTTCTGGCGCGGGCACGGCTGAGGCGTCCGCCGACAGCTCGCGCACGGTTGAGGCGCCGGCCGACGGCTCGCGCGCGTCTCGCGAAGGCGGCCCGGCTTTCCGTGATTGCGTTTCGGTGTCGCGTGCGCGTGCGTCGATCTCTCGCCCTTCCTTCGCATGTGCGGCAAGGGCCTGATCGGCGGCGAACCCGATGAGTCTCACCTCGGCGTCGGTCAGCTCGCGGCGCGAGAACAACGCGAGCACGCCGATGGAAACACTGTCACGCACCAGCGGCACCGCGACGAAGCTCCGCACCCGGTGCGTGGCCAGCCAGGTGGCCTCGGCAAGCGAGCGGGTCGCGATTCCGCCCCGGGCGACGTACGGGCGCAGGCGCACCACCGCCATGCCTACTTCGCGCGCCCCGATGGGAAACCGCCGGAAGGCGCCATCGATGCGTTCCGTGGTGCCGGCGCTTGCGACCAGGTGGAGACAGAGAGCCTGGTCAGGGCATTCTGGGCGCATCTGGCACGTCGTGCACTGATCCCCGGGTCCAATCCTCCAGAGCCGTGAAAGTACAGCATCGCAAGCGACTACGGCGTCATGGGTGAGCTTTGTGAGAGCGTCCGGCATGCCAGGAAGTAGAGCACAGTCACGGCATTTCGTGAATCACGAAATATCGTGAGTTCAGAATCGACAGCGCGGCCGGGGCAGCGACCAGTCCCCAAGTGAACGCGGCTCGAGGAGGAGGAGGCCGCCTTGCGGGAAGTGGCATTGGGGAAGCACGGCTCGAGGGGGAGGCGAGCGGCGTCCGCCGCCCCCCGCCCCCCGTCTCCCTCTAGCCGGAGACCGCAGCGCCCTCGTGTTCCAGCAGCCAGCGCTTGCGCGCGAGTCCGCCGGCATAGCCGTGGAGCTTCCCGTCCGAGCCGATCACCCGGTGACACGGGGTCGCGATCGCGATCGGGTTCGCGCCGTTCGCCGTGCCTACCGCGCGGACCGCGGACGGAGCTCCGCCGCGCGTGGCGATCTGGCGGTATGACACCGTGCGCCCCGCGGGGATGCGGCGCAGCGCGCGCCAGACCTTGCGCTGGAACGGCGTGCCGCCCTCATCGAGCGCGAGCCCCGAAAGCGCGGCGAGATCGCCGGAGAGATAGGCGCGGATCCGCGCGGGTGCGCCCGCGAGTGGGGCCGCGGCCGGCGCCACGTCGCGCACTTCCACGTCGCCGAAGCGGCGCGCGAGCGTGCGCACGCGGCGGGCGCGGCCCTCCACGAAACCGAGCGCGCAGACGCGACCGCCGCGGGCGTACAGCTCCAGCGTGCCCGCCGGAGTTTCGAGTGTGGTGCGATGCAGGATCATTTTCTTTCCTTTCGTTGGAGAGTCGGGACGGTGTCGCGCCGCCACAATGTCATGACCGCGTAGGCGCGCCACGGGCGCCACGCTTCCGCGCGGGCCTCGACCTCGCGCAGCGTCGGGAGCCGGCCGTGCACCGCGAGCGCCCGGCGCACGCCGAGGTCGCCGGCCGGCAAAGCATCCGGCTCGCCGAGTGCCCGCATCGCGATGTACTGAGCGGTCCAGGGCCCGATGCCGGGCAGCCTGCACAGCGTCTCGATCGCCGCATCGAGCGCGCCGAGCTGGTCGAAGTCCAGCGTGCCGTCGTGCACCGAGGCGGCGAGGGATCGCACCGCATCGGCGCGGGCGCGGGTCAGGCCGATGCGCTCGAGCGGCGCAGAAGCGAGCGCGGCCGGCGGCGGGAAGCAGTGCGAGAGCCCGGGTGGCGCCGGCCCCAGGAGCGGCGTCCCGAAAGTCCGCGCGATGCGCCCGGCGAGTGTGGTCGCCGCGCGCACCGAGACCTGCTGGCCGAGAATCGCGCGCACCGCCAGCTCGAACGGATCCCATGCGCCAGGCACGCGAATCCCGCGGCTCGCCTCGACCGCGTTTGCGAGCCGTGGATCGCGACGCAGATGAATCGCGATCGCGCGGGCGTCGGCGCCCAGATCGAAAACACGGCTGACGCGGGAAACGATCCGGATCAGGTCGCGGGGCGCCGCGAGGCGCACGCGCAGCTCGAGCTGGCGCTCATCGTGACGCCTTACCTCGATCGAGCCCGGCACGCCGCCGTTCACGATCGTGCGCCGCCACACTCCGTCCGCCACCGACTCGACGCCGGGAATCGCGCGTGGCCCGAGATAGGCGAGCAGCGCGTCCCAGTCGAACGGCTCGCGATACGGCAGGCGCAGCGAGAGCGCGCCGGCCGGCTCGAGTTCTGCTCCGGTTTGAACCCGGGTGCGCGTGCCGCGTCGCAGCTCGCGCGGCGCGCGGCGGAACGTGTCGCGGATCGCATGATTGAAGCGGCGGATGCTCGCGAAGCCCGACGCCAGCGCGATCTCGCCCATCGCCAGGTCGGTCTCGTCGATCAGGCGGCGCGCGAAGTGCACCCGGCGCGTGTGCGCGACCGCGATCGGCGAGGCCCCGAGATGCTCGTGGAACAGCCGCCGCAGGTGACGATCCCCGACGCCGAGCCGGTCCGCGAGCGCTTCGACCCCATCGAGATCGAGCGCACCGGTCTCGATCAGGCGCAGCGCGCGGCTCACGGTCGCCGACGTTCCGCTCCACGCCGGCGCTCCGGGCGCGGTCTCGGGCCGGCAGCGCAGGCAGGGCCTGAAGCCCGCCTCCTCCGCCGCTGCCGCGCAGGTGTAGAAGCGCACGTTCCGCGCGCGAGGCATCGGCGCCGGGCAACCCGGCCGGCAGTAGACACCGGTGGTCACGACGGCGGTGACGAACCGCCCGTCAAAACGCCGATCGCGCGCGACGAATGCCTGGTAGCAAGCCCGGGAGTCGAGTTCCATGCGCACAAGATACCCCGCCCCGGCCCGGGAGTCTGGCCGTTTTCGGACATGGTTGCGTCGGCAACAAATGGCGGTTCGAACGCGGTGCGGTGCGGAAGGTTCTGCGAGGAGCGGGCGCGTCCCCGGTCAGGGCCGGATGCGCGCGAGCACGAGGCTCGGCGTGCGCATCACGATCTCGAGCGGCGAGCCCGCCGCCCGCGCCACTTCGCCTTCGTGCGATGGCGAGAACGCGAGATACACGTGCCCGTCCGCCGAGACCAGATCGCGCAGCCCGGACGCGACGTCTGCGATCGGCACCAGATTGCGGCGCGCGTACAGCCTCAGTGAAGGCGGTGCGGCTTCGATCAGCCCGAGGGGCGCCCGCTCCGGCGCCACCTGATTGAGCGTGAGCGCGACCGAGCGGGCGTTCAGATAGCCCTCCATCTCGGGCAGCACGCGCGCGGTCACGATCGGCGCCCCAAGCGCGACCGGCAACATCATCAGCGCGGCCGCGACGCGGCGCCGGCCGAGGTAGCTCGCGAGGAACGGCAGCCACGATGCGCCGAACATCACCGCGCCGAGCAGGCGCAGCTCGGGCGCGGCCTCGCGTACCCGACTCGCGAGCACCGCGAGCGCAATCGCCAGAGCGCTGCCGGTGATCGCCAGCATGCGCGTCGCGCGCGCGATCGGGCGCGCGAGGCGTTCCGCGTCTTCCATCAGGTGGTCCAGCATCCGGCCGCACAGGAGCGCGGCGGCCGGCAGTGCGGGCAGCGCGGCGGGCAACGGTGGCCCGGGGTAGATCGCGATCGGCAGCACCGCGGCGACCAGCGAGGCGATGAAGAAATGCGCGGTCGCCTCTTCGCGCGCCTCGCGCCCGAGCGGACCGGTCGGGCTCGCTTCGGGCGGCGTCGTCGGGGCGCCGGCGAGCGGCGCGCGGCGGCGCGCGAAACGCCACCAGGTGGCGGCATGGATCATGGCTTCGGGCATGAGCGCGCTCCACGGGAAGAACGCGACCACCAGAAACGAAAGCATGAGCAGCGGGCCCGAGTACCAGGGCCCGCGCGGCTCGATCGCATACGGGAAGAACGGCGCGTGCGCGAGGAACCTGGCTCCGTAGCGCTCGATCATCGCGCCGTACCAGGGCAGCGCGAGCCCGATCATCACGCACAGCCCGGCCAGCGGCCGCGCGCGTGACACGCCGTCCGGTGTGCGCGCCAGCAGCGCGTAGAGCACGAGTCCGCCGAGCGGCCACAGCGCGGGCAGAGGTCCGGCAACCAGCAACGCCGCAGCGAGTGCGCCGTACGCGACGATGAGCCGCAGGTCGCGCCCGGCGCTGCGGCCGAACATCGCATCCGCGAGGCCGGCTGCGCCGACCCAGCCGAACAGCGAGCCGAGCAGCTGAGCGCCGTCGGTGCGAGCGGCGAGCGGCAGGCCCGCGCAGCTCGCGAGCACGCCCGCGGCGCACCAGCCGGCGCGGGTGCCGAAGTGTCGCGCGCCGATCGAGGCGGTCAGCAGCAGCAACGCCACCGCGAGTCCGGCACGCATCTGGCGCGAGTGCAGCGGCGAATCGTCCCCGAACAGCGCGACGACCACCTCGGGCGCGTAGGCGAGCACCGGCTTCTCGAACAGCGCCTCGCCGCCGAGCACCGGGGTCAGCACCTCGCGGCGCGCGATCATCTCGCGGGCCACCGCCACGTCGCGCGCCTCGCGATCGTCGGTGAATCCGATTCGCTCCGCGCCCGCGAAAAGCACCGCGAGGCACAGCACGGCGAGGATGAGCGGAGCCGGGCGCATGGGGCCGGAACATAGCAGAGCGCGCCGCACACCAGCACGGCGCACGCCGGGCGAATCCGCGCGAGCCGCACCACGTTCCGGGTCCGGAACTCGCCGCTCGCCGTGCTGCCATTGACACGTCCGGAGCTCGCCGCTCGCCGCGCTGCTATTGACGCGGCCGGAGCGCGTTGGATAGCCTTCGCCCGCGCTGCCGTCCACGACGCACCCGACACCGTCCCGGGGAGGATCCGTGCCCAAGGAAGCCCTGCCGCCCGTTCCCGGTACCGAAGGCAATCTGCGCGACTACGACGCGACCCGGCGCTCGTTCGACTGGAAGAGCGTCGAGGCGGCATTCGACTGGTCACGGACCGGCAAGGTCAACATGGCTCACGAGGCCATCGACCGGCACGCGCGGGGCCCGCGCAAGAACAAGCTCGCGCTGATCTACACCGACGGAGAGCGCGTCGAGAAGTACACGTTCGAGGACCTGATGCGGCTCTCGAACCGCTTCGCGAACGCGCTGGTGCGCATGGGTGTCAAGCGCGGCGACCGGGTCTTCGTGTTTCTGCCGCGCGTGCCCGAGACCTACATCGGCATTCTCGGCGTGCTCAAGGTCGGCGCGATCCCGAGCCCGCTGTTCGAAGCGTTCATGAGCGACGCGGTGCGCGACCGGATGGTGGACGCCGCCGCGGTCGCGCTGCTCACCAACCGGCAGCTGCTCGAGCGCGTGCCCGAGAAGGATCTGCCCGACCTGAAGCACGTGATTCTGGTCGGCGGGCGCGGCGACGAAAAGCACTACCGCTCGTTCGACGAAGAGATGGAGAAATCCAGCGACCGCTTCGAGCCGGTATGGCTCGGCCGCGAGGACCCTTTGATCCTGCACTACACCTCGGGCTCGACCGGAAAGCCCAAAGGCGCGCTCCACGTTCAGAACGCGATGATCGGCCACTATCAGACCGGCCAGTGGGTGCTGGATCTGCAGGAGAGTGACACGTATTGGTGCACCGCCGATCCCGGATGGGTGACCGGCACCTCATACGGCATCTTCGCGCCGTGGCTGAACGGGGCGACCAACCTGATTCGCGGCGGACGGTTCGACGCCGCGGCGTGGTACAAGACCATCCAGGACCATCGCGTCACCGTGTGGTATTCCGCGCCGACCGCGTTCCGCATGTTGATGGCGGCGGGGGAGCAGGTGGTCGAGAAGTTCGACCTCTCCTCGCTGCGGCACGTGCTGTCGGTCGGCGAGCCGCTCAATCCGGAAGTCGTGCGCTGGGGCTGGCGCGTGTACAAGCGCCGCATTCACGACAACTGGTGGATGACCGAGACCGGCCACCAGCTGATCTCCAACTATCCGAGCATGGAGATCCGTCCCGGCTCGATGGGTAAGCCGATTCCCGGCGTCGAAGCCGCGATCCTCGACGAGAACGGCAAGCCGGTCGCGCCGAACACGCTCGGCCTGCTGTGCATCAAGGTCGGCTGGCCCGGCATGATGCGGCAGATCTGGCGGAACCCCGCGAAGTACGAGGAGTACTTCCGATTCCCCGGCTACTACTTCAGCGGCGACACTTCGTACGTGGATGAGGACGGCTACTTCTGGTTCCAGGGGCGCGCCGACGACGTGATCAACACCGCCGGGGAGCGCGTCGGCCCGTTCGAAGTCGAGAGTGCGCTGGTCTCGCACCCGGCCGTCGCCGAGGCCGGGGTGATCGGCAAGCCCGACGAGCTGCGCGGGCAGATCGTGAAAGCATTCATCTCGCTGCGCGCCGGATTCGAACCGAGCGATGCGCTCAAGGCCGACATCGCGGCGCACGTGAAGAAGAACCTCGCCGGCCACGCCGCCCCGCGCGAGATCGAGTTCCGCGACAAGCTGCCCAAGACGCGCTCGGGAAAGATCATGAGGCGCGTGCTCAAGGCATGGGATCAGGGGTTGCCGGCCGGCGACTTGTCGACGATGGAGGACTGAGGGCGGCCAGCGGCGCGGGCTCGTGAGAAGGGTACGCTCGGCTACGGCATCCTGCCTCCGCCTCGCTCATCGAGACGGCGCCGCTGGCCGCGCACCCCGGACCTACTTGCCGAGCCCGCCCTGCACTTTGTATGCGGGACGCGGGAGCTTGACCGGTGGGTTCGTCTTCAGCTGCTCGAGCTCCCACGCGATCGCGCGCTCGAGCTGGAGGTCGCGCCCCGAGACCATCGAATCGGGCGTATTCTCGACCTCGATGTCGGGATCCACTCCGTGGTTCTCGACGTCCCACACCGCGGTCTTGGGATTCCAGAACCCGAAGTCGGGCATGGTCACGACGCCACCGTCCACCAGCGGCAGGCTATGGCTGATCCCGACCAGTCCGCCCCAGGTGCGCGTGCCGATCACCGGCCCCACGCCCGCGAGCCGGAAGTAGTAGGGGAAGCAATCGCCACCCGAGCCGGCGTAATGGTTCGCGAGGATGCACTTCGGCCCGTCGATCGCGCTCGACGGTGTGCGGAAATCGTTCCCGTCGCGCGTCGACCAGTAGGACCACGTGGTGCGGCGCAGGCGCTCGATGAAGAAGTCGGGGATGAATCCACCGCCGTTGAAGCGGTCGTCCACGATGATTCCCTGCTTGTCGACCTGCGGGTAGTACTGCTTGGTGAACTCCTGCACACCCCAGGTCGCGGTGTTAGGCACGTGGATGTACGCGATCCTCCCGTCGGTCGCCTTCCACACCTTCTCGCGGTTGGCGTCGACCCACGCGGTGTAGCGCAGCAGCTGTTCCCCGGCGATCGGCTTGACCGTGAACGTGCGTGCCTTGGGATCCTTGGCCGATGATCCGACCGTGATCGTGGTGATCTTGCCGGTCGTGCCGGTGAACGCGGCGTACAGGTTCTCGGGCGCGCGCACCGGCCGGCCGTTCACCGCGATCAGCAGATCGCCCTCGCGCACGTTGACGCCGGGCGCGCCGAGCGGGGCATCGACCTTCGAGTTCCAGTCGCGGTTGCGATAGATGCGGTCGAAGCGGTAGAGCCCGCTCGCCTTGTCCACCGACCAGTCGGCGCCGAGCAGGCCGACATCGACACGCTTGAGGTCGGGATATTCGCCGCCCCCGACGTACGCGTGCGAGGTGGAGAGCTCACCGATCAGCTCGCCGAGGATGTAGTTGAGATCGCTGCGGTGCGCCACGAACGGCACCAGCTGGCGATAGCGCGCGCCGACCGCGTTCCAGTCGAGCCCGCCCATCGCCGGGTCGTAGTAGAAGTCGCGCTCGAGCCGCCACGCCTCGTTGAACATCTGCAGCCACTCCTGACGCGGATCGACCAGCGCCATGAGCTTGTCGGTCGCGACCTTGCCATCGCCGACCTTGTGATCGGGCTTGACCTCGACGATGCCGAACGCGTCCTCGGCGCGATACATCACCTTGCCGCCATCCTTCGTCGCGGCGAAGCCGGCGCTCACTCCCGAGATCACGGCCTGGTCCTTGCGCTCCTCGAAGTCGAACACGTGGATCGACGCGGTGCCCGGGCCGTCCTGTTCGACATCGGGCGGATCGAGCGCGAGGAACAGGAGCTTGTCGGTGAATGCCTGCAATCCGGCGTAGCGCCCCGCGGCGATCGGCAGCTCGGCGACACGGTTCTGCAGGCCTGCGACATCGATATGCACACTCGTCGCCTTCTGCGCGTCCTTGCCCTTGCTCTTGTCGCCGCCCTTGCTCTTCTCGTCGCCTTTACCTTTCTCATCGCCCTTCTTGTCCCCGCCGCCCTCGTCTCCGGAATCGATGCCTTCTTCGTCGCTGCGCGGTGCGGTCGGCGAAGGCGTCGTGTCGCGGAGCGAGACCGCGTAGATCTTGTTGGTCTCGGGGTATGGAAAGTTGTATTCGAACTGGAATGCCGGAATGTCGATGGTGCGCTGCGAAACGAAGTACAGCCAGCGTCCGTCCGGATCGAACGCGGGGGAAAAGTCGTCGGTCATGCCGGTCGAGACCGGCGTGATCTTTCCGCCGTCGAGCGCGTAGAGCATCACGCGGCGGAAGTTGTTCGGCTCCTGGCGCGCATAGGCGATCCAGCGCGAATCGCCCGACCAGACGTAGTCGCCGATTTCGGCCTCGTCGCTCTTGTCGACCCTGGTCAGCGCGCCGCTCGCAACGTCGCACCACCACAGGGTCCTGGTCTTGTCCGAGAACGCGAGCTTCTTCGAATCCGGCGACCACACCGGCTGGAAGCGGAACGTATGCCCGCCCCTGGTGACCTGGCGGTCGGGTGACTTGCCGTCGCTGCCGATCACGTGCAGCTCGTATTCACCGCTCTTGTCCGACAGGTACGCGATCCATTTCCCGTCCGGTGACCACGCGGGATCGCGCTCGCGCGCGCCCGGCGTGTTGGTGAGGTTGCGCACGTCGCCGTGTTCAGCGGGAGCGGTGAACAGCTCGCCGCGCGCCTCGACCACGACGCGCTTCCCCGAAGGCGAGAGGTCGGCGTTCTCGGTCCACTTGGACACGTCGCGGAATTCGGCGCGCGTCGCGGGCTTGTCGTCGGGAACGAGCACCTGGATCCTGGTGGCCTGCTCGTTCGACAGATTCATCACGCAGAGATAGCCGCCGTTTTCGAATACGATCGCATCGCTGCCGATGCTCGGCCACTTCACGTCATACTCGGTGTAATGCGTCACCTGGCGATGCGCCTTCTTGTCGAGATCGTAGGCCCACAGGTTCGCGGCGCGTCCGCCGCGGTCCGAGCAGTAGTAGATCGTGCGCCCGTGCCACATCGGCCATTCATCGGGGCCTTCCCAGTCGGTGATGCGTTCGCTGGTGTTGCGCGTGAAATCGTACGTCCAGATGTCGGGCGCGTTGCCGCCCTTGTAGCGCTTCCACGTGCGCCGGTCGTACTGCGGCGAGACGAACGCGATCTGATGTCCGTCCGGCGAGAACGTGGCATAGCCGGCCTGCTGCAGGGGAAGCACGGTCTCGAATCCGCCGGCGGCAGGCACGCTCACGAAACGGTCCACGCGAATCGCCGAAGCACGATTCGAGCGCAGCAGGATCTCCTTGCCGTCCGGATACCACTCGGCCACCTGATCGGGCGACGGATGCCAGGTGAGGCGCTTCGGCTCGCCGCCTTCGACCGGCACGGAATAGGCGTCCACGTTTCCGTCGTACTCCGCCGTGAACGCGATGGTCCTGCCATCGGGCGAGAACTTGGGGAACGACTCGACGCCCTCGTGCGAGGTGAGACGGTTCGCGACTCCGCCGGCGCGGGCGACCGACCACAGATCGCCTCCGTACACGAACACGATACGCGAGCCTTCGATATCGGGCTGGCGCAGCAGGCGGCACTCCTCGAGCGCGGCGGCGGGCGAGGCGAAGCGGGCGAGCGCCGCAACGGTGGCGGCTGCGATCGCTGAGCGAAGACGGAGCATGTCAGACGACTCCTTCCAGGTGCGGGGGGCAGACTTGCGGAGCGCGTGCAGTGTCGGGACCTCTCGCGACGAGGTCAAGCGCCGCGCCCGCCCGAGCGCCGGGCGCGGCGGTCGGCGCGACGAACGCGCGAAGTGACCGCCCGGCGCCGGCGGAAGCTCGCCGCGGACTCGCGCTGGCGGAAAATTTCAGCTTGCGCGGTGCGGCGTCCTTTTGGATTCTTCGCCCGCTTCGGGTGAAGCGGACGCGCAGACGCACCAGGGGCCGCCGGAAATCCTAGGGCGGCCTTCGTCCGTGTTTACCTCTTCCCGCAGTTCGGCCGGTCGACCGCGATCGGGCGCAGCCGCCGCGTATCCGGCGGTGTACCACCAGGGCGCACGCCCTGCTCTTTCAAGGAGCTTCAAGTGGCTCGAGGCACGGTGAAGTGGTTCAACGAGGCAAAGGGTTTCGGATTCATCTCCCAGGAGGGCGGCGAGGATGTGTTCGTTCATTACTCCGCGATCCAGGGTGACGGTTTCCGCTCCCTCGCCGAGGGCGAGGCGGTGGAGTTCGACGTGACGCGAGGGCCCAAGGGGCTTCAGGCCGGTAACGTGCGCAAGGCCTGAGGCCTTTCTCTTCTCGAAAAATCACTTCACTCGATCGGGCGGCGCTCCTGCGCCGCCCGTCGTGTTTGGGTCAAATTGCGCGCTGCGCTCGCAAGACCGTCGGAGGCGCTCCCGCCACGACGCCTCGCCGCTGCACGGTCGCGGTGCTGCGTCGCTCGCTAACCCGTTGTCAGTCCGCGCGCCCGCCACGGAATTCCCGTCTCAAGGGCACCCCCACCGAGGCCGATAAAACGGTTGTCGCTTCATGCCTCGCAACCCTTACCCACGGAGTGGGATCACCTCAATGGACACGAGTGCCCGGACAGCAGAGGACCCTGCGTTTTCAGATGCTCAGGTCGAGGGCGGAGCCACGGTCAAAGCCGCGGGCGCGCTGCTCAACCAGTTCGCACGCACTCTGAAGACCTGCCGCCTCTACGACGGCGCCAATCCCACGGTCGTGAAGTTCCGTGAAGACCTGACCATCAGCGCGCGCGGGCTGCTGAACAAGTACGGCGAGATCGCGTACACGTTCCACTCCGACGACGTGCTGTTCGGCGAGACCTCGCTCTACCCGGCCCGTTCGCGTGACGACAATCTCGCGCTGGCGTTCTACCGCGATGGCGTACGCACCCTGACCCTGCACCGCGGCATCGAGCCGCGCGAGATCGAGGCGTTGATCGACTCGGTGCTGCAGGTGACCGGACAGAACCCGAGCGACGACGACCTGGTCACGTTGCTGTGGGAAGCGCACCTCGATCACGTGTCGATCGACTACGTGCCGGGCGAGAGCGAGGCGGGCGGGAACAGCACCGCGGCCGACAGCGGCGAGGGCGCGATCATGCCCTGGCCCACCAGCAGCGCGGAAGACGGCGCCGACTCGACGACGCCCGAGGCTGCCGTCGAGCCGGAGTCCGGCTCGAGCGCCGAACGCGCTTCGCGCTCGGACGACTGGACGACAGCCGAGCTCACCGACGAGCTCGAGGCAGGCTTCGAAGAGCTGGATGCGCTGTCGTCGTCCGAGATCGCGCGCTTCATGCGCGAGTACCAGGCAGAGCATCAGGTGCCGATCGTGACTTCGATGCTGGCGGTCGCCCACGCCTACCTCGACTCCGGTGCGAATCCCGACGATCGCGCCGAGATCGGCCGGTTCCTGCCGCGCGTGCTGCGACTGTCGGTCAGCCTCGGCGCATGGCTCGAGGCACGCGAAGCGCTCTCGCTGCTGCGCGAATGCAGCAGCCCGGAGTGGTCGGTCGAAACCTTCACGCAGGAGCTGATGCAGCCGATCACGATCGCGAGCACGGTCGAGCGCGTCGACGCCGCGGACGGCGCGAACGCCGCGGATTTCATCCAGTTCGCCAGGGGGCTGGGCGACCCCAGCATCGATTGGCTCAACCTGGTGCTGGCCGAGAGTCAGAGCCGCCGCGGGCGTCGCGCACTGGCCGAGGCCATCGCCGACATGTGCCGCAGCCACCCGGAGCGGCTCGCGCCGTGGCTCTCCGATCCGCGCTGGTTCGTGGTGCGCAATGTCGTGCACATCCTCGGATGGATCGGCGGCAACGGCATCGTGGGCTTGCTTCAGAGCGCCGTGCGCCATCCCGATGCGCGCGTGCGTCTCGAAGTGGTCTCGGCGCTCGGGCACGTGGACGCCAAGTTGGCGCGGCCGCTGCTCACGCGCATGCTCGAAGGGGCGGACACGCGGATGTTCTGCTCGATCACGCATCAGCTGTCTTCGACCCGGGATCCGCACACCGCGCGCATGATCATGGGCCTGATGATGGATCCGGCATTCGACCAGCGCCCGGCCGAGGAAAAGCGCGCGATCTATTCCACGATCTCCGCGGTCGGCGGCGACGAGATCGTGCCCGAGCTGGAGGCCGAGATGCATCGTGGCAACTGGTTCTCGCGCTCGCAGGATGCGCACCGCGCGACGGTCGCCCGCTGCCTCGCCCGGCTCGGCACGCCGCTCTCGCGCATGGTTCTCGAGCGTGGTGCGCTCTCCAAGCGCGGGCCGCTGCGCAAGGCGTGCGAAGACGCACTGATGGGGTTCAACGACCGTGAGTGACCACTCTCCGGTCCCGCCGGCTTCGAACGGCGCAGGACACGACGCGCACGATCCCGCGCGGCTGGCCGAGCTGGGCGCGAGCCTGCTGGTCCGCCTTGCCGCGCTCCTGCGCACCGCGAAGACCTACGACGCCGCGAATCAGGCGTTCCAGCGCCAGCTGCAGGATTGCCACGCGCTGATCGCGCAGATGCTCGAGGACGAAGACGACCTCGCGCTGGTTGCGGTCACCGACTACTTCTACATCAACGGCGTGCGTATCCGCGCCACCGCCTCGCTGCTCTCGGTCTACCACTCGCTCATGTCGGAGTTCGAGAGGCGCTCGCTGGGCGGTATTCGTTTCGTGAGCGGCATGTCGCCGGCAGAGCTCGAGCGCTTCTTCCAGCTGTTCATGGCGGCCGAGGATCCGGTGGTGGCCGAGCGGCTGGCCGACGCGGTGGTCGAGGCGAGCATCCAGCACATCGTGCCCCTGCCCGCAGTCTCGCTGGATGAAGACGACATGACGCAATCGATCGACGACAAGAAGGACCCGGCATCGGAGCGCGGCCGCGCCAAGCGCGTGTTCTGGCGCGCTGTGCTCGGAACCAAGAAGATCCTGCTGCGCGCCAAGCAGACCGGGCGACCCGACCTGCGTCACGCCAAGCGCCTCGTGCAGCCGCTGGTCGACAGCGTCATGCGCCACGAGTACTCGATCGTGGGGCTCACCGCGCTCAAGGACCACGACGAATACACGTACGCCCATTGCGTCAACGTGAGCATCCTGTCGGTGAGTATGGGTCAGGTGCTGGGCCTGTCGCGCCAGGCGCTCGCCGATCTCGGCGTCGCCGCGCTGCTGCACGACATCGGCAAGATCAGCATTCCGGGCGACGTGCTGCGCAAGCCGGCCGCGCTCACCGCCGACGAGTGGGGCCAGATGCGCCGCCATCCGCTCGAAGGCGTCAAGATGCTGACGCGCCTGCCCGGGCTCTCGCCGCTGACCCTCGACTCGATGCGGGTGTGCCTCGAACACCACATGAACTTCGACCGCACCGGCTATCCCGACATCGGGCACGAGTGGGGGCAGGCGTCGCTGTCGCGGATCGTGGCGATGGCCGACTGCTTCGATGCGATCACCGCGCACCGCGCGTACCACAAGCGCCCGCGCAGCGCATTCGAGGGGCTCCAGTACCTGATGGGCCCGGTCCGCGTTCAGTTCGACCCGGCGGTGCTCTGGGCTCTGGTGCGTACCGTGGGCCTGTACCCCGCGGGATCGCTGCTGACCACCGCGTCGGGCGCGGTCGTGCTGTCGGTGAGTCCCAATCCGAAAGATCTCAGGCGCCCGCACTGTCGCCTGCTGGTGCGCGCGGATGGCACCGCGGTGCCCGACGATCAGCCCGAGACCTGGGATCCGATGCCGGACACCGAGAGCGTGACCCGCGTGCTCAAGCCTGAGGAATACTCGGCGAACACCGCTGATCTTCTCGCGGCGTAGGCCGCGACCGGCGCCTTGCGCCGGATGCACGAACGGGCGGCATCGTATTGATGCCGCCCGTCGTGTTTCGGTGGAAGCCCCTCCGCGGCCTTGGACGCTCCCCGTCTCCAACCGCGGTCGGTGGATCCACACGCCTGCTGAATGTGTCGGGCCCTCCTACCTGTCGTCCCGACCGTCTTCGTACTCGTTGTCGTCCTCGTCGCGGCCACGATTGTAGTCACGGCCGCGGTCGTCGTACTGGCCGCGGTAGTATCCGCGATCGCGATCGTCGCACTGGCCCCGGCTGTATCCGCGATCGCGCTCCTCGTAGCGGCTGATGCAATACCGACGATCCTGGTTGCCATATCGGCTGCCGCGGTACCCGGAGATGTCTTCCTCGTACCAGCGGCCGTCATGCCATCTACGCCCGCCGACGCATTCGCCGCTGTTGATGTTCACGACCAGCACCACTCGGGGGTGGTGGTGATTGCGAAGGTGATAGTCGTAGTCGCTCATCGACGAGAATCGCTCGTCGCAGTACGAGTCGTAGTAGTCACACTCGGGCGGAGGCGCAGACGCGTACACCGGATGACTGTGGATCGCGCTGCCGACGACCAGGCCGCCGATGAATCCGACCAGCGCCGGGCCGAGGTTGTCCGAGTGATGCTGGACGACGACTCGCCGCACCGGGTAGCCGGCGCGTACGTAACGGTCCTCATTGCCGCGATACCTGCGGTGCCCGTTGCCGCGTCCCTGACCGGCATCGGCTTCCGGAGCAAGCGCGCCCAGCGCCAGCGCCGTGAGCAGGATTCCGGCGGCCCAGCCTCTGGGACTGGAGACTTTCTTCATGTTCCCTCCCTGTCCTCGTAAACGTGAGCTACTGTCGATGGACTCTCTGTCAGCAGGCCGCGTGCCAGTGGTGGCGCATGGAGTCGAAGCGTTGTGCGGCAGTCGGTTGAGGGGCCAGGCCGCCAACGGCGAACGAGCTTTGTTGCGCGCCCGCCACAGCGTGCGCAGCGCGCCCGCCGCGCAGAAACCGGAACGGCCGGCCTGGGGAGGAACGAGGCCGGCCGCTCGAAGCGAGCCCCGATCCTAGCTGCCGCTCGTGACCGTGTGCGCGACTCCGGCGTTATTGGTCCAGGTCACGATGCTACCCGGCTTGACCGTAACCGAGCTCGGGGAAAAGCCGGGCACGCCTCCGACGATGCTGACTGCCGCTGACGTGTTCGACGACGCAGCATCGACGATGACCGAATTACCCGTCATGTTCGAGTGGATCGTGCAGTGATACGGGAACGTGCCGGCGGTCATGAACGTGTGCGGAAACGTTCCGGACGCCGGGATGGAACCCGAACTCAACTCGGGCCCACCACCGCCACCCGGAGGAGCCGTCGATTTGCTGCTGCTACCACATGCGTAGATCGTGGCCAGGGTCGCGATCGCGATCGAGAGTGCGGTCGTGGATGCCCAGAACCAGCGTCGCTTCGTCATGCAAACTCCTCCTTGGAGGAAACCAACCTCGGCTCCCGATCCGTTTCACGGCCCGACTGGAGCATCACCCGACCATCCGTCGGTGAATCATTTGTACACCAAACGCGGTGCGTTGCGATCATGTCATTGACAGGAATTGCGGTCACCCGGGACCGTTTAGCGACTGCGAACGGGCGCGGGGCCTCGCGAGGAATCCTGCGATCCGCCAGTGGAGTGACGCGTTTGGTTCAGCGGTGGGAAACGAATGGAGAAGAGGTACTCAGTTCATCCAGCGCAGGTTCGCATCGGGCTCGACCGAGAATGAACCGAGATTCCACTTCCACGCCTGAATCTGCGTGCTGGTCGGCTCCATCCACACCACGCCGATTCCGGGATGATCGGTCGCGTACGCCTCGGCTCTCTCGCGCCCCATCACCAGCAATGCGGTCGAGAGCGCATCGGCACGTGTGGCGCCCGGCGCGATCACAGTGACCGCGGCCCGGGAGTCCACCGGGTCGCCGTGTCGCGGGTCGAAGGTGAGTCCGTATCTGCGGCCACGCGCGGTAAAGCCTCCGTCGCCCTGGCTCGAGGTCGACACGGCGCCCTGGCGGACGATCAGGCGCAACACCGGTCGCGTGTCGTCCGCCGGGTCGGAGATCTGGATCACCCACGCCTCGCCGTCGGTGAATGCCGAGATCTGGCTGCCGAGGCTGAGCAGGGCACGCCTGACGCCGCGCATGCGCAGCAGGGTGGTCGCATTCTCGAGCGCAAAACCCTTGCCGATGCCGCCGAAGTCGAGGCCCATCCCCGGGCGGTTGAAACGCACCGTGCGGTCGCCATCCACAACCGCGACGCGGTGCCAGTCCACCGCCGCTCGCGCCTCGGCGAGCTCGTCGGGTTCCGGAACGCGGCCTTCGCCGCGCACATCCCAGGCCCGGTTGAGAGGCTCGACCGTGGGATCGAACGCGCCATCGGTGTCGGCGGCGATTGCGAGCGAAGAGTCGAGGCAGGCGATGAAGTCCGGCGAGCACGGGATGCGGGTTTCGGCGCCCGCGGCGTTCACGCGCGTCAGTTCGCTGTCCTGACGCTTCGAGCTGAGCACGCCATCGAGCCGAGCGATCTCGTCGAACGCCGCCTCGATGCAGCGCCCGGTCCATGCCGCGTCCTTGCTCTCGGCCGCGGCAACGCAGCTCTCGTCCATGACGGTCCGGGTGCGCTCGACCAGCGCCCTGGCATCGCGCAACCCGCGCTTCACGGGCTTCTTTGCGGCGAGCGCGCCGCCCGGCAGCGAGGCCAGCAGGACCGCGGCGAGAGCGAGGCAGAGGTGTCGGTGGACGCGTCGCACGTGTGGTAGGTCATGCCATTCGAGTGCGCAAGTCAAGGCGACGCCTTTTCACACTCGGGCGAAGGTCGCTCTCGAGCCTGGGCGTGTGCGTGCGGCGAGCGCTATCCCCGGCCTCGCTTCGCCGCACGCGCCGCCGCGGCGCCGTCGCGGGGCAGGCGCCCCGAGTCCGCCAGCGCGCGACGCAGCAGGAATTCGATCTGCGCGTTCAGGCTCCTCAGGTCCTCGCCAGCCCAGCGCTGCAGCGCCTCCATCACGAGCGGGTCGAGCCGCAGCAGGAACGGCTTCCGCTCCGCCATCACTCACCCGCCGTACAGCGTGCCGGTGTTCACCACCGGCTGTGTGTGCCGGTCGCTGCACAGGACCACCAGCAGGTTGCTCACCATTGCCGCCTTGCGTTCTTCGTCGAGTGTGACCACGTGGCGCTCGTTCAACCTGGCCAGCGCCATCTCGACCATGCCGACCGCGCCCTCCACGATCGTGGATCGCGCGGCGACGATCGCACTCGCCTGCTGGCGCTGCAGCATCGCGCTGGCGATCTCGGGCGCGTACGCGAGGTGACTGATGCGCGACTCGATCACCTGCACGCCCGCTCGTGACAGGCGTTCCTGGATCTCGAGCTTGAGGCGCTCGGCGACCTCGCCGGTGTTGCTGCGCAGCGCGATCTCGCCCTCGACGTGCGCGTCGTAGGGGAACGAGGTCGCCATGTTGCGCAGCGCGGCCTCGGTCTGGACCTTGACGAAGTTGTTGTAGTCGTCGACCTGGAACATCGCCTCGGCGGTATCGACGACCTCCCACACCACGACCGCGGCGATCTCGATCGGGTTGCCGGAGTGGTCGTTCACCTTGAGCTTCGCGCTTTCGAAGTTGCGCACGCGCAGAGACACGCGGCGGCGCGGAGCCGTGAACGGATTCACCCACCAGAGCCCGGACTGCTTGAGCGTGCCGACGTAGCCGCCGAACAGCTGCAGCACGCGGGCCTCACCGGGATTCACTACCACCAGCCCGCCGAACCCGATCACGAATGCGGCGAGCATCAGCAGCGACCCGATCACCATTCCCATCGAGCCGGAACTGATCCCGGCGATGGTGCCGTAGACCGAGGCAAGCACACCGGCGAGCAGGACCACCAGCATCAGACCACCGGGCAGCGCAGAACCTTCCTTTTCACGGATCATGTCGGCCTCCTCCTTCGTGGGGCGATGTCAAAGTGATATCGCTTTGATAGCCGACGCGCAAGCAGGATTCGCGCGGGTTCTCGCGCGTCAGGACCCGGATCAGCGGGGCGTGCCCCGGGAACTCGTCGATCAGCTTCTCGCGGTCGCCGCGCTCGAAGTCCTGGGGGTCGTAGCCGGGGGCGACGGTGGTGCCGAGCAGCGCGACGCGTCCGCCGGGAATCAGCCGGGAGCCCTGCCAGCTGCCGCGAGGCACCAGCAAGGTGTCGGGGGTGAGCAGGTAGTAGATCGCGGTGCCGAGCGCGCGCGGTCCGGCGTATCGCCCGGGCAGCGCGTCGGCGGCGAGCGATTCGTCCGAGCGCCAGGTCTCGGCGTAGAGCCCTCCCTCGCCGGGATGCGGCTCGAGCCCGAGCAGAGCGATGATCTCCTCGGCGCTCGGACTGCGTTCGTCGGTCAATCGAACTCCCCCGTGATAGCGCGAAGGCCCGGGCGATGCGCCCGGGCCCCGAGCCGGCGTGAGCAGCGACTATGCCTGGGCCGCAGCCCTGGGCGCGTACTCGGCCGCGTTGTGCTCGAAATCCCACATCGAGGGAACCTCCGCGCCCATCTGGCGCAAGAAGGCGTAGAGCTGTCCGCGGTGGTGCAGCAGCTCATCGTACGCGATTCCGTAACCGACGAACGCCGGAAAATCCATTCCCCACGGCGTCTTCACCGTGGCCATCAGCTTCGCGTCGGTCATCGTCTGCGTCGCCTGGTCGGCCGCCGCCCACGAGTCGCGACAGTACTGGATGAGATCGACCTTCGTCTTGATGCCGGCGACGATCGCCTTCTCGTCGAGATCCGTGACCTCGCCACGCGCCGAGCCCTCGACCACGGCGCGGACCGACATCCCATACAGGTGCACGACCAGTTCCTTCGGCGTGCGCATGTTGGGAACCGGATGCGAATCGAGCTTCGACTCCGGTATCAATTCCACGCAACGAATCGCGATGCCGTTCAACTGGCGCATGTGATCCCACTTCTTGTCGATCTGTGCCTTGTTCATGGGGATTCCTCACTCTCGTTCGACTCGGGTTGCGGCCGCGGTCCGTCCGGCCATACGTCCAATACATGCGGGGATCTGACTTGGAGTGTCGTGCGGCGCGCGCAAACGGTCAAACGACGCGCGCTCAGCGCCGCTTTCGGCGATTCGCGCGGGGGAGTGCGGGACGCTTCGCTCCCGGACTGCGCCCCGGTCTGGCCCTGGTTCGCGGCGGCTTCTCCGCCGCGCGGTGCGGGGGCCTGCGATCGGCCTCATCGCCGCGCGCTGCGGCGTCGACCAGCGCCTGGGGCGCGGTCACCTCGAGCGCGAGCAGCGCATGGGAGAGCGTCTTGCCCTGCGCGTCGAGCCGGAGCGAAACCGTGCCGCCGCCGCCGAGCGACTCGTGCAGCAGGAAGTTGAGTGCGAGAAGGTTTGGCACTTCGAATCGCTCGACGCGCCCGAGGCAGATGCCCCGGAACCGGCGCTTCACGAGCGCCGCGGTGAGGGTGCGCCTGAGCCACGGCCAGATCTCGGGCGCGCGCGCGATCACTCCGATGTTCGCGGTGTCACCCTTGTCGCCGCTGCGCGCGTGAGCGAGCGCCGAAAGCGGAACGGTAACGTGCTTGGTCGACCCGCGCGCCGGCACGGGCTTCACGCGCGGCAGCGGAGCGGGCCTCGCGGCGGGCACGATCGGCGTCGGCCACTCCAGCATGCGCTCGCCCTCACGCGTGACGAGCTTCGCCTTCACCCGATCGCGCGGCACCAGCGCCGGCCAGTAGGCCACGACTTCCTGGGCCTGCGGGCGTCCGCCGGTGACCGCGACTCCGGGCGGGCCCGACAGGATCACCGCGGGCACCATCTTCGAGAACTTCTCGATCTTGTCTCGATCGCGGTCGCGCACCGAGAGCCGGAGCAGCACCTCGGGCGGATCCGACGGTGGCGCAAGCGGGCCCCAGCACGCCGAGTGTCCGACCAGCTCCACGTGACGCGCGTCGAAGTCGAGGCCGAGCCGCTTCCAGAACAGGTCGGCGAATGCGCGCGCCTTGGCGGTGGCGTCGGGCGCGGAGATGATCAGCGCGCCGCTCGCCTTCCAGCCGTCGAAGTACGATGCGCTCACCTTGAGCGATGCCGGCGCGGGCCGTCCGCGGACGCCCCACACCCGCACGCGATCGCGCCCCGTGGGCTCGAGCCGGATGGTCGCGAAGTCGGCGACCACGTCGGGGGTGATGTAGCCGCGCGGGTCGCCCATCTCGTAGACCAGCTGCTCCTTCACGGTGCGCACCGTCACCGCGCCGCCAGTGCCGGCGTGCTTGGTCACGACGAACGAACCGTCGGGAAACACCTCGAGCACCGGATATCCGATGTCGGCGAAGCGCGGGATGCGCCGCCAGTCGGTGAAGTTGCCGCCGGTGCTCTGCGCGCCGCACTCCACGATGTGGCCGGCGACGATGCCGGAGGCGAGTCGGTCCCAGTCGTCCGGCTTCCAGTCGAATGCGTGGATCATGGGCGCGAGCGTGATGCCGGTGTCGGTGCACCGCCCGGTGACCACGATCTGCGCCCCGCTGTTCAGCGCCTCGACCACCGGCCACGCGCCGTAGTAGGCGTTGGCGGAAGAGATGCGCTCGCGGACCGCGCTGAACGGCGCGCCGTCCTCCATATTGTCGAGCGTGACGCCGGTCGCGTTCAGCTCGCCGAGCCGATCCATCAGATCGTCGCCGACGACCGCTGCCACCTCGAGCGCCGCGCCGTTTCTCTGCGCCATCTCGAGCAGGGCTCCGCGGCAGGCCAGCGGATTCACGCCGCCGGCGTTGGTGATGGCGCGCGTGCCGCGCGCGACGAGCAATGGCAGGCTCTGCTCGACCTGGGTGACGAAGTCGCGTGCGAAGCCCGCGCGAGGCTCCCGGGCGCGCTGCTTCTGCATGATGGACATCGTGATCTCGGCCAGGAAGTCGAGGGTCACGAAGTCCACCGGACCGAGCTCGATCTGGCGCTTGAACTGCGCCAGGTCGTCGCCCCAGTAGCCGCCGGCGTTGGCGATGCGGATCATCTCGGGCATGAAGACAGGTCTCGATCGTGAGCGGGTGGCGTCCGGCAGAGAGCGGGCATGCTAACACACGCCGCTGCGCCATGATACGACGGCGGCCCACCCTGGGGCCGGGCCGCGTTTGCCGCGCGCTTCGCAGGGGTGACTCGAAAAATGTGATCCGGGCACGGATGGCTGCGCCGGCCAAACCGGCCACCTTTCGATCGTGTGCTGAAGAAAGTCGGTATCGCGAAGGCGGTTGTGGTTATCTAAGGAAGGTTGCCTGGCTTCCTGAAGCGAGCGGTCATCACGTCTTGTCGTGAAGACGGCTGCTTGATTCTTCGCATCTCCCCAGGGAGGCCACGCGGCCGCGGTAGTAGATCTTCGGAGGCCGATTTGCACCTGAAGATGTCCCGCGCGCTCATCGATCCGGAGAAATCGATTCTGATGCGCCTCTTGCCCGCCAGTCTGCGCACGCAGCTGCTGCTCTTCATCCTGCTCGCCGTGCTGCCGCCCATCGCGCTCATGACCTACACCGCGGTACAGCAGCGACGGTCGGCGGAGCGTGCCGCCAGCTCCGAAGCGCTGCGACTCGCGCGTCTCATTGCCGCGCACGAAGACCAGCGCATCGAGGGTGCCCGGCTCCTGCTCGAAGGGCTGGCGCGTCTGCCCGAGATTCAGCGCCATGATGTCGTCGCGTCTCGCAAGCAGTTCAGGGAGATCATCGCGAATCACCAGGGCTTCGAGCGTGTCGCTCTCGCCGACGCTTCGGGTCTCGTAATCGCGGCGGCTGGGCGCAATGCGGCTGCACCGGTGGCCGAGGCCGAGTGGTTCACGCGCGCGGCGGCGACCCGCCGCTTCGTGGTGGGAGGGCGCGGCACGGCCGACGTACCGGGCTCGATCGAGCTGACCGACGCGCTTCCGCTGACCGATGCGCGCGGAAACCTGCACGCGGTGCTGTTCGCGACGCTCGATCAGGCATGGCTGCGCAATCTCGCCTCGGAGCTGGCACTGCCGCCGAGCGCCTCGGTGCTTCTGTTCAATCGGGACGGGCACGTGCTGGCGCGTTTTCCCGAGAGCGAACGCTTGCCGGTGCGCTCGATTCCGCGGGATCAGCTCGAACGCATGCGTCTGGAGCGAAGGGGGACGGGGGTCTTCACCGAGCTGGACGGCGTGGAGCGGTTGTCCGGGTTCGAAGCGCTCGAGAGCGTGCCCGAAGACCGGCTGTTCGTCCGGGTCGGGCTGTCGCGCAAGGCAACCGTGCAGCGCGCGCAGCGCCTGTTCCTCGAGAGCCTCGCGTTCCTGCTCGCGCTCGGTCTGGCGATGGCGCTCGCGGCATGGCGCGGTGCCCGGCGCGTGGTGCTGCGCCGGCTCGACGCGCTGGTCGCCGCGACCCGGCGGGTCGCCGCCGGCGATTTCACCGCGCGCACCGGACTCCCGTACGGCAAGGGCGAGCTGAGCGAGCTGTCGCGCGCGTTCGACGCGATGGCCGAGACGCTCCAGCAAAATCGCACCGAGCGCGAGGAGCTTCAGCACGTGCTGCTTCTGCTGTCGCTGGTCGACGAGCTGACCGGACTCTACAACCGTCGCGGGTTCATGATCATGGCGCAGCAGCAGATCGATCTCGCCGAACGGGCGCACACCTCGATCACGCTGGTGTTCGCGGACGTCGACCAGCTCAAGTGGATCAACGACACGTTCGGACATGCCGAGGGCGACGAAGCGCTGCGCGAAGCGGCGCGCATCCTCAAGCAGACCTACCGCCGGTCCGACGTGGTCGCGCGGCTCAGCGGAGACGAGTTCGTGGTGCTCGCGGTCGAATCGACGGGTCAGGGCGGCGAGGACATGACCGACCGCGTGTTCCGCAAGCTCGCTGCCGAGCGTCGCGCGTCGAGCGGGAGCTATACCCTGTCGCTCACGCTCGGACGGGTGCGCTTCGACCCGGAGCGCCACTCCTCGATCGAGGAGCTGCTGGCCGAAGGAGACTCGCTGATGTACGCGCAGAAACGCTTCCGGGAGCAGGCCTAGGACTCCGCCTGCCCGCGCAATGCCTTGCGCCATCGGGTCCGCCCCTGGACGCTTGTGCCGGTTGCCGGGCCGCTCGGGCGCGTGCTAGCTTCGCCGCGATTCGCAACGCTTTCCGCACACGCCGCCGCCACGCGGCTCCCGCCGCCGGTGCGGCTCTCGTACCGCACTTCGCGAGGCCATCATGTCCAGCGTCCGCACGCTCACCCTTGCCGACGTCGCGCTGCCGCACGCCGGCGTCCTGCGCAACTCACTGCTCGTCATCGGCGCGAGCCTGCTGACCGCGGCGGCGGCGCAACTCGCGATCAAGCTGCCGTGGACGCCGGTCGAGATCACCGGACAGACCTTCGTCGTGTTGCTGACCGGCGCGGTGCTCGGCGCGCGGCGCGCATTTCTCGCACAGTTGCTGTACCTCCTCGAAGGTGCGAGCGGGCTGCCGGTCTTCGCGGGCGGCGCGGGTGGCGCGGTGTATTTCGCGGGCCCGACGGCCGGCTACCTGATCGCCTTCCCATTCGCCGCGGCGCTCACCGGCTGGCTCGCCGAACGCGGCTGGGATCGGCACCTTGTCTCGACGTTCGCCGCGATGCTGCTGGGCAGCACGGTCATCTTCGCCTCAGGACTCGCGGTGCTCTCTCGTTTCGTCCCCTACGACACGCTGCTCGCCCAGGGTCTGCTCCCGTTCATCCCCGGCGATCTGGTCAAGGCCGGGCTCGCAGCGCTCGCGTTCCCGGCGGTCTGGCGTATCGCGCGGCGGAGGGGCCCGGGCGCGTGACCGTTCAGAGGATCGCGGTTCTCGGCGCCGGAATCATGGGGCGAGGGATCGCCTATGCATCGGCGCTTGGCGGGTTCGACACGCTGTTGCAGGATGCGAGCGGCGAGGCGCTGGAGAAGAGCCTCGAGGAGACCACCGCGCTGCTCGAGAAGGGCGTCGCGACCGGCAAGGTCAACGGCCCGGACGCGGCTGCGGCGCACCGGCGGCTGAGCGCGGCGCGCTCGCTCGAAGATGCCGTGAAGCACGCGGATCTCGTGATCGAGGCGGTGCCGGAGAAGATCGAGCTGAAGATCGAGATCTTCGCGGCACTCGATCGGCTGGCCCCGCGACACGCGATCCTCGCTTCGAATACCTCGTCGCTCTCGATCACCGAGATGGCGGCCGCCACCGAGCGCCCCCAGCAGGTGGTGGGCATGCACTTCTTCAACCCGGTGCACCGGATGCGCCTGCTCGAAGTCGTGCGCGGACTCGAGAGCGGCGAGGCGACAATCGCCACTGCATGCGAGGTCGGCACGCGGATGGGCAAGGAGTGCGTCACGGTGCGCGAGTCGCCGGGCTTCGTGACCAGCAGGATCAACGCGATGATCGGCAACGAGGCGTTCTACATGCTGCAGGAGGGCGTGGCCAGCGCGCGCGACATCGACAAGGCGCTCAAGCTCGGACTCAATCATCCGATGGGCCCCTTCGAGCTGGTGGATCTGGTCGGGCTCGACACGCGACTTTCGATCCTGCAATTCCTGCATCGCACACTGGGCGAGAAATTCAGGCCGTGTCCGCTGATGGAGCAGTACGTGGCCGCGGGCCGGCTCGGGCGCAAGGCGGGACGCGGCGTCTACGAGTATGAGAGCGCATGAGTCCGGCGAAGAAGGCGCGCGCGAAGAAGCGGAGCAGCGTGAAGAAGCGTGCAGTGGCGAAGCGCTCGAAGCCGAAGCGCGCCGCGGCGAAGAAATCCGCCCGCCGCGCTCCCGCGTCGAAGGCTCGCGCCCGGCTGGCGCTGGTCAAGCGTCCGGCGCGGCGCGCGAGCCGCACGCCAGCCTCGCCCGCGTTCCAGCAGACCTCGGGCGCCTCGCCCAAGCAGCTTCTGCTGTTCGAGCTGATGCGCGCACGCACCGCGGTGCTGGCCGCGATCCAGGGCATGACCCCGGCGTCGGCCGAGAAACCGATCGGCACCAGCAACTGGTCGGTGCGCGAGATCGTGCTGCATCTGGCAACCCGCGACCGCATCCGGCTGCGCGAGATGGAGGCGGTGCTGCGCGGCACGAAAGCGTCGTGGGTCGACATCTCCGGCGACGAGCAGAACGCGATCAACGAGCGCGATCTGGCCGAGCTGCGGCACCACTCGTGGGACGAATCCCTCCGCCTGCTTCACACCACCCGCCAGCAGCTGATCGAAGCCCTCGAGAGCATTCCCGAGGAGCCGGCGGTAGTGTGGAGCGAACCACATCCGTTCGGCTGGATGATGCAGCGGCTGCCCGCACACGACCGCCATCACGCCGATGCCATCAAGCGCTGGCGCGCCTCGGTGGGCGCGTGAACCCTGGAGAAGCCTAATGACCGACACCCTCGCCACGATTGCACCGGGCAAGCTCATCATCAACGGCGAGGCGGTGGACGCCGCCTCGGGCCGCACGTTCACGACGATCAATCCTGCAACCGAAGCGCCGATCACCACGGTCGCCGAAGCGGGCCCGGAGGACGTGGACCGCGCGGTGCGCGCCGCGCGCGCGGCGTTCGAGAGCGGGCCGTGGCCGAAAATGAAGCCGGCCGACCGCCAGCGCGTGCTGTGGAAGCTCGGTGATCTGATTCTCGAGCACGGCGACGAGCTGGCCCGGCTCGAGACCCTGGACAATGGCAAGCCGATCTTCGAATCACGGCAGATCGACGTGCCCATGGTGGCGAACTGCTTCCACTATTTCTCGGGCTGGGCCACCAAGCTGTCCGGCGAGACGCTGCCGGTCAACCCGGCGTTCTTTACTTACACGCTGCGCGAGCCGCTGGGCGTGGTCGGGGCGATCATCCCCTGGAACTTCCCGATGATCATGGTGGGCTGGAAGTGCGCACCCGCGCTGGCGACGGGTAATACCGTGGTCCTCAAGCCCGCCGAGCTGACGCCCCTGACCGCGATCCGGATCGCGGAACTTGCGCTCGAGGCCGGTCTGCCGCCTGGTGTGCTCAACGTGCTGCCGGGCAAGGGCTCGATCGCCGGGGAGGCACTGGTGCATCACCCGGGCGTGGATAAGATCGCGTTCACCGGCTCGACCGAAGTGGGAAAACACATCATGCGGCAGTGCGCCGACAGCATGAAGAAGGTGACGCTCGAGCTGGGCGGAAAGTCGCCCAACATCGTATTCGCCGATGCCGACCTCGAGGCCGCTCTGCGCGGCGCGACCAACGGCATCTTCTACGGCAAGGGCGAGGTGTGCGCGGCCGGTTCGCGCCTGCTGGTCGAGGCGAAGGTGCACGATGAGTTCGTGGCCAAGCTCGCCGAGCGCGCCAACAAGAACCTGCCCGCCGATCCGCTCAACCCGAAGACCCGCCTCGGGGCGCTGGTGAGCGAGACCCAGATGAACCGCGTGCTGGGCTATGTGAAGAGCGGCGTCGCCGAGGGCGCGAAGCTGGTCGCCGGCGGACAGCGCGCGCCGGTCGACGGCAAGGGCTGGTTCGTCCAGGCGACGGTCCTCGACGGCGTGGACAACGCGATGCGCGTCGCGCAGGAGGAGATCTTCGGCCCGGTGCTGTCGGTGATCCGCTTCGAGGACGAGGACGACGCGGTGAAGAAGGGCAACGACGTGATCTACGGCCTCGCTGCCGGGGTGTGGACCCGCGACGTCAAGAAGGCGCACGCGGTCGCGCGGCGGCTTCAGGCCGGAACGGTATGGGTCAACGCCTACAATTTCTTCGACGCCGGCATGCCGTTCGGCGGCTACAAGAGTTCGGGGTTCGGCCGCGATCTCGGGCCCGACTGTCTGCGCGAATACACGCAGGTCAAGAGCGTGTGGATGAGCATCGAGTAGGAGGCGTCATGGAGCGGCTTCTCTATGTGATTGCATTCACGCACGACATCGAAGCCATGAAGCGGTTCTATCGCGACACGGTCGGACTCGAGCCCGCCGTGGACAGTCCGGCCTTCGTGTCGTTCGACACCGGCGGCGCGAGCCTGGCCCTCATCGCGGTCCCTTCCCAGCAGAAGCGCGAGTTCGAGCTGAGCTTTCGCTCCCGCGACGTGGATGCCGACGCGCTCGCGCTGAAGCGGCGCGGCGTGAAATTCATCGACGAGGCGAGGACTCTCGACTTTGGCCGGGTGATCCATGCGCGCGATCCCGAGGGCAATCTGTTCTCGCTGCTCGATCCCGCTGCCGAGCCGCCGGAAGGCAACGGCCCAGCGCTCACCACCGCGGTGCTCAACTGTCGCGACATCGTCGCGGCCAAGGCGTATTACCGCGATCGTCTTGCGCTCGAAGTGCTGATCGACTCGCCGTGGTGGGTGGAGTTCGACGCCGGAGAAACCCACCTCGCGCTGCATCCGTTCGTGGACAAGGGAGTGCTCGAGGCGCATCACGCGCAGCCGCTCACCGTCGGTTTCTCTTCGGGCGACCTCGACGAGTGGGTCGAGGAGCTGAGCCTGCGAGGCGCTTCCTTCCCGCAGGGCATCGCCGACCGCGGTTTCGGCCGGTTCGCCGAGACCGAGGATCCGGATGGCAACACGCTGGTGCTGCGGGAATCGGCGACCCCCACGACGCTCGAAGAGAAGCTGGCCGAGGACTACGAGAGCGACGAAGCTCCGCGTCAGGTCGCGATCCGCCGTCCCGTCATCAAGATCTCCAAGGCGGCGGGCCGGCTCGCGCCTCAGGTCGAGCACGAGCCTGCGGAAGCGAAGGGCGCCGCGGCGAAGCTCGACGGGGTTGCCCGCGACTCCGCGAGCACGCGCGCGCGGGTCGAGCTCGCCAAGGCTGCGACCGGCTCCGCGCAGGCGGCGCGAAAGACCATGCCGCGGCCGCGCCTCGCGAGGAAGATTCCGTCGGTGCGCGGCGCGGGGCCGGTGCGAACCCGGCGTGAGCCCCGGCAGAAGCGCGATCCCGAGCGTGTGAAGTTGCGGCCGGCGGCCGGCCATCTCAAGGCGGCCACGATGCGCACCCTGGAAACCAAGAAGCGGGCGGTGGCCAGCGCAAGCGCGCGCAAGCCCATCAAGCGTGCGGCCGCGAGCGCGAGCGTGCGTAAGCCGGTGAAACGCGCAGCGGCGAGCAAGCCGGTCAAGCGCGCAGTCGCGCGCAAGCCCACCAGGGCGGGGACTTCCCGCCCCGCTCGCCGCGCGGCCCGCGGGGGAAAGCGTTGAGCGAACCCCGCGTGCTGCTCGCCGGTGGCGCGCGCACGCCGATCGGAAACTTCGGTGGAGCCCTTGCAGCATCGTCGGCCGCCGAGCTGGGCGGGATCGCCGCGGCGGCGGCGCTCGCTCGTGCCGGCGTTCCAGGCGATGCCGTGGACGAGCTGATCGCGGGCCACGCGCGCCAGGCCGGCAACGGCCCCAACCTCGCGCGCCAGATCGTGCGCCGCGCCGGGCTCGCCGACGCGGTGCCCGCCTACACCATCAACCAGGCATGCGCCTCCGGGCTTCAGGCGATCGTGAGCGGCGCGCAGAGCGTTCGACTCGGGGATTCCGCGGTAGTGCTGGCCGCGGGCGTCGAGCACATGTCGAGCATCCCGTTTCTCGCGCCCGAACTGCGCTGGGGCAAGAAGCTGGGGGATGAGCCGCTGGTGGATGCGATGTTCCGCGACGGCTACCTGTGCCCGCTGTGCAATCAGCTCATGGGCGAGACCAGCGAGACGCTAGCCGCCCAATACTCGATCCCGCGCGACGAGCAGGACCGTTACGCGCGCGAGAGCAACCTGCGTGCGGCGCGCGCGTGGCAGCAAGGGCGCTTCGCGCATGAAGTGGTGCCGGTCACGATCGGCACCGGCAAGCGCGTGGTCACCGTCGATCGCGACGAGCACTTCCGCGCCGATGCGACGCTCGAAGAGATGGCGAAGCTCCGGCCCGTCTTCAAGGAGGGCGGCACCGTCACCGCCGGCAATGCCTCGGCGATCACCGACGGCGCCGCAGCGATCATGGTGCTGAGCGAAGCTGCGGCGAAGCAGCATGGAGTGACGCCGCAGGCGGTCGTGCTCGGCTCGGTCTCGGTCGGCGTGGATCCGGCGCGCATGGGAATCGCTCCGGTGCCGGCGGTGCGGAAGCTGCTCGAGCGCCACCGCATGAAGCTCGAACAGATCGACGTGGTCGAGCTGAACGAGGCGTTCGCCTCGCAGGTCCTCGCCTGCGACCGCGAGCTGAAATTCGACCGCGAGCGCCTCAACGTGAACGGCGGCGGCATCGCCCTCGGCCATCCGACCGGTTGCAGCGGCACTCGCATCATGGTCACGCTGCTCGCCGAGCTGGCGCGAACCAAAGGCCGCTTCGGGCTCGCGACGCTGTGCGTGAGCGGCGGCCTCGGCATGGCGGTGCTGGTCGAGCGCGTGTAGCGCCGACTGCTTAGCGCGGCGCAAAGTCCCCGTTACGCCCTTGCGACCCCGGACTTCGCCGCGGCGGCTGATTCCTGAGCCTTTTTGGCTCAGCCCTGCGACATCTGTTGCCGCTCCGCATCCCGCAATCGCAGCCCAAAATCATGATATGCCTGTCAATCCACGAGGTTGCGGGCGATGACCCGATTGGCCTCGCGTTTGCTCATTCGCGGTGCGTCGAGCTGGCCCCAACCCCTCTCGAGTGCCAAAGGAGCAGGACCATGAAGACGGCAGCCAAGGTTCCTTCGGGACAGGCGGCAGCGGCAGCGGACGCGGTGGCTGCGGCCGAAGCTGCGATGGATGCCGCGAACGCGGCGAGCGATTGGGCTTTGAGCTCAGGGCTGGGCGCGGATGACGCGGGCGAGGCCGTGCACGCGGCGTGGCGCGCGAACCAGGCCGCTGATCGCGCTCAGCGCGCGGAGTCGGCCGAGGACGCATGGCTCGACGCTGCCACCGCATGGGCGGCGGCCACGACCGCAATCGAAGCAGATGCGCGCATCGCTTCGGCGATCGCCGCGGAGCTGACGGCGCTCTAGCAGCGCACTCACGAGCTGATCTCGAACTCCAGACGAACGGGCCGGTAGCACACGCCGCCGGCCCGACCGTTTTGGATCAAGCCGCGACGTCAGGTGCGAGCGGCCGGCTTCTGGCGAAGCGTCAGAACGATCCCGAGCAACACGAGCAGGATTGTCAGAGAAACGAGAATGCTCGGCGCCGCCGGCAGATCGAATCGGATCGAGCCGATCAGGCCCATCATGCTCCCGACCAGCGCGAGCACCCAGCCGATTGCGAGCGCCACGCCGGTTCGCGAGGTGGCCATGAGTCCGGCCACGGCTGGAATCACCAGAAGGCCGAATACGAGCAGGACGCCCGCGATCTGCACGCTCGAAGTCACCATCAGACCAAACATGGCGTAGAACGCGAGGTCCCACCAGAACAGCTTCCGCCCTCGCGCTTCTGCGCCCCTGGGATCGTTGGTGATCTCGAAGAACGGTTTGCGCAGCACGAAGTGGGCGGCGCCGATCGCCGCATAGAGCAACGCAACGGTGATCACGCGCCGCGGATCGACGGTGAACAGGCTGCCGACCAGCGTTTCCTTGATGTGCTCGGCTCCGGCGGAGGTCTTCTCGAGAATCAGGAATACCGTCGCCTGTGCGGTCGCGAACACGATGCCGATGAGTGCCTCCATCGGCACGTTGCGCCTTTCCTGCCCACGCAGCCACGAGAACACCGCTGCGCCCACGAAGGTCATGCCGAGCGCGAGCAGGTAGGTGTAGGGGCCGTCCTCCTTGACGCGCAACACGAGCGCGAGCGCGACGCCCAGCGCCGCCATCTGCGCGAGCGCGAGATCGACGAAGATCACGCCGCGCCTCACGATGTGAAAGCCCATGTAGGCATGAATCCCGGCGAGCACCAGGCTCGCGATCAGTGCGGTCCAGAAGAAAGGCAGCGCGAATGCTTCGGTCATGGTCGAGTCCGCCTAGTTTGCGTGAGCGTCGGAAGACTGGCCGGCGATTAGTCTGAGCACGGTGTCGAAATGCGTGAGGTAGCTGCCTGCAACGGGTCCGTCGCACGACGGTGATGCCTTGACCACGCGCAACCCGGTCTGCCGGGAGAGGAACTTGCCCGCGTCGTCCGAGAAGTACGGCTCCTGCAACAAGACCGGCACCTTGCGCTGCTTCGCGATGTCGACCAGCTGCTGCAGGTGCTTGGCCGTCGGAGGAATGCCGGGAACCGGCTCGGCGGTGCCCGCGATCTCGAGCCCGAACGCGTTGGCGAGATAGACCCACGAAGAGTGGTAGGTGAAGATGGCCCTGACCGGCATTCCCGCGACCAGCTTTCGTCCGCGCTCGTAGGTGTCCTCCGCCGCCTTCGCGAACGCCTCCGCGCGCTCCTCGTACGCTCTGGCATGTGCCGGATCGCGCTGAGCGAGTGCCTCGGCGATTTCCTTCGCGACGATTGCTCCGTTGCGCGGGTCGAGCCAGTAGTGCGGATTCCCGAACGGATGCACGTCGCCCATCGAGGCATTGACCGACGTGGGCTTCTCGAGCGGGGTGATGTCCTTGCTGCAGTCGACCACCATCAGCTTCGAGTTTCGCGAGCCGTCGATGATTCCGTCGGCCCACTGGTCGAGGCCCAGCCCGACCTTGAGGTAGACGGTCGCGCGCGACACCTGGACCATGTAGGAAGGCAGCACTTCGACGTGATGCACGTCACTGGTGGGCCGTGCGATGGTGAACACTTCGACCTGATCGCCGCCGACTAAGCCGGCGATTGAGGCGAGATCGGTGATGGAAGCGGCGACGCGCAGCTTGCCTGCCGCGAGGCAGGGGACGGCGCAAAGCACGAGCAGCGTTACGACCGCGGCGAGCGTGCGAAAGATGGTTTTCATCGGTCGACTCCTTCTAGAACTGATGGGCCTTGTGCGGGCCCATCGAGAAAATGACGCGCATCGTGACCGTGTCCACGGCCTTCGGATCTTCGGACGCCCCCGTCGGGGTGCCGGGCATGAGACGATTCCAGTCCAGGCGGAAGGACGTGGTCTCTTCCATCAGCGAGAGGCCGATGAACGCGCCGAACGCCTGATCCCAGGTGCGATCGGCGGTGGGCTGCTGGAAGCGCTCGTACTGCACTCCAGCGTCGTAGCGCGGGCTGAAGTTGTAATCGGCATACAGGTAACCGCCGAGTGGCTGGACTCTCGTCACGGTGTATGTCGAGTTGACCGAATCCCACCCTGCCTTTTCGCGATCCAGCTTGAGCACCTCGCTCTGAATGAGCAGGTAGGAATTCGCGCTCGTCCACAGCTTCAGCTTGGCGGCCGCGTCATAGACCTTCGTCCGGGTCCCGGCCGCGACGTTGTTCGTGCCGCCGGTCCCCGAAACTGCGAGCTCGTAGCCCGAGCGCTCTCCGATCGATCCGAAACCACTCAGAAGTCCAACGAACGCGGGACGCGATTCGGCGGAACGGTCGCCGGTCTCGGGACCCGCAATCAGCGGATCGTTGGTCGCTCCGCTGAACTCGCGCGGAGTGCGGAACGAGTCGCCCTGCAGCACATCGCCCGCGGCGGTGAGCGAGAACGTGCCCGGAAGGGGAATACGCTCCGAGATCGAGAGACCGGTCTCGTTGAACGCCTCGTCGCCCGGTAGGTAGGCCGCCAGCACATGCGGGCGCTCCGCGAACGGAACCGCGTGCGGGTGCATCGGGTTCAGCTTGCCGAAGTTCACGCGATACTTGCCGCCCTTGAGCGCCAGTCCTCCGGGGAGCCCACGCACCAGCGTGAAGTAGCCTTCCTCGAGCGCGAAGCCATCACTGGCGAGAGAGGCGACGAAGAAACCCTTGGCATACGGATTGAGATAGGCGTCGTAGATCATCTCGACTTCGCCCTGGTCGAACGTGACGCGCTTGGGCGACGGATCGGAACCATCGTTCGTCCAGCGCATGAACGGCTGACCGAGAACCGAGATATCGGGATTGACGACTCCGGCGCGTGCCGGCATCGCGCCAACGGCGGCGAGGAGGACGGCAAGGATCGCCAATGAAAAACGTCTCGACATGGACAGGCCCCTTTCGGGTGCTCAGAAAGTCCGTGGGAGGAATCGACCACCAGGTGCGGACAAGTGCCGGCCCAGGTGATCCGGATTGCAGGAGGCGACGGCAGCGCGGGAATCGCGCCGCCGGGTCAGCGATCAGAGCGCGGGTGGCCCGCGGCTCGAAGCAGCCGCGACGCGGACGGCGCGCGGCATGACGAGCGCGGGGATGGCGATGCGCTCATAGTGAAGTGTCGGCGCGGGCTCGGCCGCCGCAATCGTCGCGGTGGCCGGCGCATGGCTCAGTGAGCAGACCGCGCACTCATGATGGACACCGGCATCCGCATGATGGTGCAGGCCGCCAACGATCAGCGTCAGCAGCAGCGCCCAGATCACCGTTGGAGCGCCGCGCCGCAGGTAGCGGCGAAGCGTGGCGAGCGGGTGGGCGGGCGTGTCGGCGGAAACGGGCTTCATCAGGAGAAGAAGCATGCTGCGTTGCGCCGGAGGCGTCAAGCCTCACGCTTACCGGCGCAATCAGCGACGAACGCGGTGGTCGGGTGAACATCCGCTATCGCTTGATTGCCCTCACCTTCACCGACGCCACCGACGCCAATGCCTCGCGCTCTGCGCTGTCTTCGGGGAGAGCTTCGACGCCGACGCCGTAGCCGGACTCGCTCACCACCTCCACGTCGTGGAAACCCGCTTCGCGGATGAGCGCAAGGTAGTCTGCCCTCAGCGAGGCGCCGGCGACGCAGCCGCAATACAGATCGACATTGTGTCGGGTCTCGGCCGGGAGCTCGCGCGTCCACACCAGGTCGCTGAGCAGCATGCGCCCGCCCGGGCGAAGCGCCCGGTACGCTTCGCGGAACACCTGCGCCTTCTCGGGAGAAAGGTTGACGACGCAGTTCGAAAGGATCGCATCGACGCTGGCATCCGCGACCGGCAGGTGCTCGATCTCTCCGAGGCGGAACTCGACGTTCGCGTAGCCGCCGCGCGTTGCATTGCCGCGGGCGCGCTCGACCATGGCCGGCGTCATGTCCACGCCGATCACGCGACCGAGGGGACCCACTTCGCGCGAGGCGAGGAAGCAGTCGATGCCGCCTCCCGATCCCAGGTCGAGCACGGTTTCGCCGGGTTCGAGTGCGGCGTGCGCGATCGGATTGCCGCAGCCTAGCCCGAGGTTCGCGCCTTCGGGAATTGCCGCAGCCTGATCGGCGCTGTATCCCACCTGTGCGAGCACTTCTTCCGCCGAGGACGGTCCGCCGCAGCATCCAGGGCCGCTCGAGGCACCTTCGGCGATCGCGCCGTAGCGCCGGCGCACCAGGGTGCGCACATTGTCCGCGCCGCCCTCGAGCAGCGCGACCTCCTCCGCGCTCGGGCTGCCGCAGCAGGTCGCGCCCTCGGCAATCGCCTTCGCTTTCGCGGCGGGATCGCAGCAGACGGATGAGTCCGAGGCCGGAGTGCAGCAGGCGGTGGCTTCGATGTTCGGATTCGTGCTCATGAGGAACTCTCCCTGGAGGCGTTTACAGCTCGTTCAGCAGCGTGCGCAGCCGGTTGACGGTTTCGGGTTTGACGCAGTAACAGACGCGCGGCCCTTCGACTTCTCCCTGAATGAGGTCGGCTTCCTTGAGCACCTTGAGGTGCTGCGAGACGGTGGGCTGCGCGAGCGGCAGCCGGTCGACGATTCCACCGCAGATGCATTCGCCGCTGGTGGCCAGCATGCGCAGAATCGCGACCCGCGCGGGATGTCCCAGCGCACGCGCCAGGGCGGCGAGCTCGAGATCGGCGGGGCGGAATGCGGCCGCGCGTGGCGCGGAGCGTGTTCGACGGGTGCGGGCGACGGGTGCGGACGGGCTCATTGAACCTCCTTTATCGTAAATCGTAAATATACGATGAGTGATGGCGCGCCCAGGTGCAACATCTTTCCTGTGGGGTCACCAGAGCTGGATCCGGACCGCGGTGGAGAAGGCGCCCCAGTCCCATCCGGGGTTGCTCGACCCGGATCCGGACTACAGGCGCTCGAGCCGGATCCGGGCCCCGGCGTCGCGAAGAGTCAGCGCGAGCGCGACCCGCTCGACCCGCGTGGGACCGGCGCGTTCTGGCCCCACAGCGCCAGCAACGAGTCATCCAGATGTCCGCGCCAGAAGCTCCAGTTGTGGCCGCCCGGGTACTCGCGGTAGGTGTGGGGGATGCCGAGCCTGGTGAGCTCGCGATCGAGTTCGCGGTTGCTCTCCAGCTCGGGATCGTGAGCGCCGACGTCGAAGTAGATGGTGAGCGCATGCAGCGCGGGCGCGATCCACTCCACATAGAGCGCGGGGCTGTATTCGGCGAGCAGGCGCTGCGCGTCCTTTCCTTCGCCAAAGATCCGCCGGTTGTCCCACGCCAGCTGCAGATCGTAGTCACCGCTGTGCCCGGCGCAGCGCGAGAACAGCTCCGGATGGCGGAAGGCGAGGTTGATCGCACCGGTCCCCCCATCCGAGAGCCCGATGATGCCGCGGGCGCGACGGTCGCGGATGGTGCGAAGGGTGGAGTCGGCCCACGCGACCAGATCGTGACTGATGAAGTCCGCCATGTTGCACCGGCCGTCGGCGGCATTCACGTACAGCGAGCGCCCGAGCATGCCGTGTCCGTTGCCGTTGGGGATCACCGCGATCAGCTCCGGGATGCGATGCTCGTCGATGAGCGTGTCGAGCGTCTCGTCCGCATGGCCCTGCCCGCTCCAGTTGCCATCCCCGCCCGGCCAGCCGTGCAGCATGAATACGACCTGATAGCGCTTCGCGCTCGAGTCGGGGTCGAAGTAGGAGGGAGGCAGATACACGCGCACGCTGTGCTCGCTCTCGCCGAGCGAAGGCGCCGGAATGCGCAGCATGCGCAGGGTGCCGTGGGGAAGGACACCTAGGGCCGATTCCGCGGCGGGCGCAGTTCCGGTTCCGGCAGCAGGCGCGCGTCCGGATCCGGCGGCGAGCGCGGTGAATGTCAGCGTTATCGCGGCGAGCAGACATCGGTTTCGGTGGGCGATCACGTTACGCATACTGCCACGCGGGTGAGTCCCGATGCACGCCCGGGTCGCGACGCCCTTCGCATCAGGGAAGCCGCCGCGTTGACGCTGTTCCGGCGCCCCTTCTATACTCCGACCGCATTTGCCCGCGCCCGCCGCGGCCGGATCCGTGCTCTGCGCGTTGCCAGGCGCCGCGCGATCGGACTTAAGTCCCGTGCCGCCGTTCCTCACGCCTTCGAGGGAGAACCAGCCCCATGGACGCCACCAAGACCAAGCTCGTCGACTACCGGGTCCGGAACGGAGTCGCCGTGCTCGAGCTGAATGACCCGCCGGCCAATACCTACACCCACGAGATGATGCGCGACCTGGACGACGCGATCCTTCAGGCGCGCTTCGACGAGAACGTGCACGTCATCGTCCTGCGTGGAGCGGGAGAGAAGTTCTTCTGCGCGGGCGCGAACATCAACATGCTCAAGACCGTCAATCCCACCTTCAAGTACTACTTCTGCCTGCATGCCAACGAGACCCTCAACCGGCTCGAGCACACTCCCAAGCTGGTGATCGCCGCGCTCAACGGCCACACCGTCGGCGGCGGGCTCGAGATCGCGATGGCCGCGGACATCCGCATCGCGCGCAAGGGCGCCGGCAAGATCGGGCTTCCCGAGGTGACGCTCGGCGTGCTGCCGGGCACCGGCGGAACGCAGCGCCTGGCGCGGCTGGTCAACAAGAGCACCGCGATCGAGCTGATGGTCACCGGCGAGACCTTCGACTTCGAGAGAGGGCTCGCGCTTGGCATCGTGAATCATGTGTGGGAGACGGCGTCGAACGACGAGTTCATCGAGAAGGTCATGAAGTACGCCGAGACTTTCTGCCCGCCAAATCGGGCGGCCAAGGCGGTCGGCCGTATCAAGCGCTCGGTGCAGAGCGGCATCGAGATCCCGTTCGAGAGCGCGCTCGCGGTCGAGCGCGAGCTGCAGCAGCAGCTGTTCCAGAGCGAGGATGCGAAGGAAGGACTCGCCGCCTACGTCGAGAAGCGCAAGCCGAACTTCCAGGCGAAGTAGCGTTCGAGATTGGCAGGGCCCCGTCGCCGCGATGCGACGGGGCCTTTTGCATGCGTCGAAGCGGAGCGCCCCTCAGCCCGCGTTGCGGAAATAGGAGAGGAGCCCGGCCGGCGTCTGGGCGCGCAGCAGCGCCCGCGCGACCCGCGGCAGCGCAAGCGCGTCCGGGTAGACGAGGAAACGGTCCTCGAATGCGGGATTGAACTTCCGCTTCCAGCGGAACAGGTTCTTGAAGTCGTAATAGCGCGCGAGCGTTTCCATCAGGAAATCGCGCGCGCGGTCGTCGCCGGTCGGACTGTCGGGCGCTGCCGCAGGCGCTGCCTGCGTGCCCTTCACGTGCACGTGCGGATCATCCGGCACCTTCGCGAGCGCCGAAAGCGAAAGCGAGATCATCGCGTCGCCGCGCGTGCGCGCGTGCTCCACCGCCTTCACCACCAGGAACTCGGTCGAGCCGCTCAGCGAGTCGCTGTGCCTTCGCATCAGGTCGAGCGTCCAGCCGCGCCGCCCCCAGATCGGAACGAAGGTGCAGAACGCTTCCACCCGGCGCGCGCCCGGATTCCACGCCACCGCCAGCCACACGTCCGCGAGCGCGTTCGGATCGAAGCGCCCCATGCAGAAACCCTTCTCGCCGCCGTGGCGCGTACGCATCCACTCCGCGGAGATCGCGCGCATTTCGTCGAGGAGCCCGTCGGGATCTCGTTCCGAATCGAAGGGATTCTCGCCAGGCACGAACATGCGCGCCTGAAGGCCCTGCCGGTCGAGCTTGCGCACCATGCGCCGCAGCTCGCCGACCGCCGAACCCTCGAGCGTAAAGCGATCGGTCCACAGTAACGGGTCTTCGCCGATGTGGATCGCGCGCCATCCCTGCCGGCGATACTCGGCCAGGCGCTCGGGGCGGGCCTGGAAGAACGCGAACTGCCAGTCGTGTTCGCTGCAGTGGTTCTGGAATGCGGTGAGCAGTGACGGGATCTCTTCCGGCGGACCGATCGGATCGCCGATCACCAGCAGCGTGTCGGCCTCGAACCTGTAGGCGATCACCGCCCGGTCGTTCGGACTGAAGAAGTAGTCGCTGTCCGGCGCGAGCGCGAAGGCCGCGACCGAGTTGTCGCCGTAGCGCCTGACCAGGTCGGCGACGCGCGCGCTCGCGGCGCGGTGACGCCCGCGGTGGCGCACCGGGCGCAGCCCGAGCAGGGCGATCGCGGTGAGCAGCGTGAGACCGATCACGCTCAGCGAATTGAGGAACCACCCCGCGACCCGATGCTCGACATGGCCGAGGTTCGGGCGCAGCACGATGGTCGAGTCGCCGAGACCGAACAGCCGATAGCCGGCCTCGTGCGCGGCCATTCCGATCGTCGCCCCCTGTCCGTAGCGCGCGCCGACGATCCAGCATCCGACGATCGCGTACACCAGCAGGCCGAGCAGGGCGAGGAGCGCGGGCGAGCGCAGGCCGCGCAGCGACATCTCGCGACTCTTGACCTGAAACGCGCTCGCGCTCACGCCGAGCACGAACATCAGGACCGCGGCGACGGTCGCCTCCTCGAAATCGAACGCCTTGAGCAGGTTGAATGGCACCGACAGCGCGCACAGGAAGAGCGCTGTCACGAACGCCCGGCGCTTGCCCCGGCGCAGCCCCCACGCCGTGACCATGAGCAGGGCGCCGGCGAGCAGGGTGAAGGTGCGGCTGGTATCCAGCACCTCGGTCGGGATCAGATGGCGAATGGCGAGCAGACGGTCCGGGGGATGGGAGAGGTATGCCGACCAGAGATCGATGATTCCCATCGCCGCCACGGCCAGCGCGAGCGCATTGCGCAGCAGAGCTCGATTCATGCGGCAAGGACCATAGCACGCGCACCTGAACGCTCTCCGAAGGGAGGCAGGTGCCGGGAGCGGGTCGGGCTGGGCTATAGTCGTTGCCGTGAAATCAGCCCGAATGACATCGCGTGCGCTCCGAGCGTCCCTTCGCTCGAGCGCACCGCCCCCGCGCATCGCGAGTTCCGGCATGCTGATCGCGATCTTCGCGCTCGCGCTTCAGATTGCGGCCGTGGACCTGGCGTCCGCCCAGGCCGCGCCGCCGCAGCCAGCCCGCGCCGACAGCATCGCCGACGCCGCGCCCGCCCCGCTTCTCATCCCCGGGCGGGCGACGCCCGGAGATACACCGAAGAAGAGTCCGCGCGCACGCGCACGCGAGCAGGTGCAGGTGGGCCTCGAGCTGGAACGGCGCGGCCAGCCGGCGGCGGCGATCAGCGCGTACCGCAATGCGGTGGTGCTCGATCAAACCGTGCCCGAGGCCTACTACCGGATGGGCAGGCTGTTCCTGACCGTCAACGAGGTCAAGGAGGCTGTCGACTGCTTCACGCAGGAGGTCGCGAACCACCCGGCCCACGCCGCGGCCGGGCGCGAGCTGGGGTTTGGCCTGATCGCGCTCGGCGACCACGGGCGCGCGATCCGCCAGTTCGAGATCCTCACCCGCCGCAATCCGAACGATGCCGAGAGCTGGGACGGCCTCGCAAACGCATTGCTCGCCGCCCGGCGCCCGCGCGAAGCCGAGACCGCGATTCGCCGCGCGATGCGGTTGCAGCCGCGCCGCGCGGCCTATGTGCGCGACTACGGCGTGACGCTCGCGGCGCAGGGGCGCCTCGACGAAGCGCGCGCGGCGTACCGGCGTGCACAGCGGCTGAACCCTCGTGATCCGGGCGCATGGCTCAACCTGGGGAATCTCGAAGCTCGCGAGCATCAGACCGAGGCGGCGCTCACGGCGTATCGCGAGGCGCTGCGTCGCGACAGCACCTCGAGCCTCGCGTTCCAGGGACAGATCGAAGCGCTGCACGGGCTGGGGCGCGACGCCGGGGCCGGAGCGCTCTACCGCGCCTGGCTGCAACGCCGCCCGCGCGATGTGGCGGCACGGCTCGATGCGGTGCGGCATTTCATCTCGGCTGGCCGGCCCGATATCGCGCTCGAGCTGGCGCGCGGCGGTGTGCGCGCGGA
This sequence comes from Candidatus Eiseniibacteriota bacterium, assembly GCA_031370785.1. Taxonomy (GTDB): domain Bacteria; phylum Eisenbacteria; class RBG-16-71-46; order RBG-16-71-46; family RBG-16-71-46; genus DATJGS01. The sequence continues at coordinate 80,203 of JANMQY010000140.1, forward strand.
CGACAGGTCGGGCGACGCACACCTGGTGCTCGGCATCGCGCTCGGCGCGGCCGGCGATGCGCGCGGCGGACTCGAGGAGCTGCGTCGCGCCGAGAAGCTGTTCAAGAAGCCCGCCGAGCGTGCGCGCGCCACCGCGGCGATCAGCTCGGCGCGGCGCTTCGCTCCCGATTCGCTGCGGGCGTTCTACGCCGAGGACAGCATCGCGCACCCGGTGACGGCCCTGCCGGCGCCTTTGCCGACCAAGCGCGGCATCGATCCATGAGCGCATCGCTCGAGATCCGCCGCGACGGGGCGGTGGTGCGCGTCTCGCTGGCCAGGCCGCCGCTCAACGTGCTCGACCTCGCGCTCGACCGTGCGCTCGCCGAGGCGGTCGGTACTCTCGCGGCCGATCGGGACCTGGTCGCGATCGTGCTCGACGGCGGAGGGGCGCGTGGGTTCTCGGCGGGTGTCGAGGTCGCGGACCACGTGCCCGGCTCGGTCGAGGGCATGCTCGAGGATTTTCACGCAGTGGTGCGGGCACTGCTGCGCGCCGAGTGCGTGACCGTCGCCGCGATCCACGGCTTCGCGCTCGGTGGCGGGCTCGAGCTGGCGCTGGCATGCGATCTGGTGATCTGCGAGGAGAACGCGCAGCTCGGCTTTCCCGAGATCACGCTGGGCTGCTATCCGCCGGTCGCGGCGGCGCTGCTGCCGGCGCGCGTGGGCTGGGCAGCCGCATGCGAGCTCGCGCTCACCGGCGAACCGGTGACGGCGGCGCGGGCGCACGCGCTCGGCCTCGTCAACCGACTGTGCGCCGCCGGCGAATTGCGTGCCGAGACCGATCGGCTGCTCGCCGCGCTCACCGCCAAGAGTCCGGCGGTGCTGCGCGAAGCCAAGCGCGCGCTGCGCGAAGGCGCGGGGCACGAGCCTGCGCTGGCACTGCGCCGGATCGAGGCGCGCTATCTCGGCGACCTGATGAGCCTCGAGGATGCGACCGAAGGCATCCGCGCCTTCCAGGAGAAGCGCGCGCCACGCTGGCGCAACCGCTGAGGCACCCCGCGGTCGTTGCCCCTGCGAGACCCATCGAGTAAGGTCTTCTGCCGCATGCGGCCCCCAGGCAATCCTCGAAAGCGCACGCCCATGACCGACGCCACCCACACCCTGTTCCTCGCCGCTCCGCGCGGGTTCTGCGCGGGGGTGGACCGTGCCATCGACATCGTCGAGATGGCGCTGCAGGTATACGGCGCGCCGGTCTACGTGCGCCACGAGATCGTGCACAACCGGCACGTCGTCGAAGACCTGCGCCGCAAGGGGGCGGTGTTCACCGACGATCTCGCGGACGTGCCCGAGGGCGCGGTCGTGATCTTCTCGGCCCACGGCGTCTCGCCGGCGGTCCGCGCCGAAGCCAAGGCGCGCGGGCTGCGCACGCTCGATGCCACCTGCCCTCTGGTCACCAAGGTGCATCTCGAGGCGCTTCGCTACGCGCAGCAGGGCTACACCATCGTGCTGGTCGGTCACCGCAACCATGTCGAAGTGCAGGGCACGATGGGCGAGGCGCCGGACAACATCGTGATCGTCGAGACCGTCGCGGATGCGGAAGCGCTGACCCTTCCCGATCCATCGCGAGTCGCCTACATCTCGCAGACCACGCTCTCGGTGGACGACGTGCGCGCGATCGTCGACACGCTCAAGCGCCGGTTTCCATCGATTCACGAGCCGGCCAAGGCCGACATCTGCTACGCGACGCAGAACCGGCAAGATGCGGTCAAGGAGCTGTCGAGGCGCTGCCGGGTGGTGCTGGTGGTCGGCGCGCCGGCCAGCAGCAACGCCAATCGCCTGGTCGAAGTGGCCGAGCACCTGGGCGCGCGCGCCTACCTGATCGAATCGGCCGACGACATCCGTGCGGAGTGGATCGATGGGGACGTTGGCATCACCGCCGGCGCTTCGACACCCGAGGAAGTGGTGCAGGCGTGCGTGCGCCACGTGAGCGCGCTGGGCAGGTACAGGGTCGAAGAGTTCCAGCTGGTCGAGGAGCGTGTGATGTTTCCGCTCCCGGGCGAGCTGCTCCAGATCGCACGCAAGAAGGGCATCGCGGTCGGTGCCGGAAACGAGCGCGCCGCCGCGCGCGCCGAGGCCGAGTACCGCGTGCGTCACCACTGAGGCGCTGCCGCGCACTCACCGCATGCTGAATCCCCACGCTTTCCTCGCGCCGCACCGCCCGACCCTGCTGGTCGACCAGCAGCGCGGGCACCACACGCCGATGCTCGACGCATTCGGCGAGGCCACCGAGACCTTCTGGGGCGACCGACCGGAGGCGGTGGTGGTGCTGAGCGCTCGCTGGACCGCCGAGAGTCCGTTTCGCGTGGATGCGAGCCGGCGCCATACAACGCTCACCGACTACTCGGGCTTCGGCGTCGAAGTCCGCTACGACTGTGACGGGCATCCCGC
>JANMQY010000027.1:0-5049 GCA_031370785.1 Candidatus Eiseniibacteriota bacterium
CGACCTCGAGGAGGAAGTGATGTTCATCGGCAAATGGCCGAAGGGCGTTCCTCCGCGCAAGCACGCGATGCCATGAGCGCGCTCGATCGCGGGCTGGCGCTGGTTCGCGACCGGCGTGCAAAACTGCTCGCCGAAGTCGACAGCCTGCTTGAGCCTCAATTCTCCACCGCGCCCGACGAAGGCGAGTGGTCCGCGGGCCATGTGCTCGAACACCTGTGGATCGTCGAGAGCTATTCCACCAAGACGCTGCAGGGCATGATCGACGGCCGCATTCCCGGCGAGCAGCGCCTGCTCTATCGCATCTGGAGCCTTCCGCCGCGAATCGTGGCGCGCCCGCTATTCAAGGTGCGGTCGATGCGCCGCGTGACGCCGGCGTCGTCGCCCCAACGCGAGGATGTGCTGGAGCGCCTCGCACAGTCGAGGGAGCAGCTCGAAGAGCTGGCCGAGAACTCCCGCGACCGCGACCTGTCGGGATTGCGCATGCGCCACCCGATCCTCGGCGGGCTCGATCCCTACCAGTTCATCGAATTCCTCGGCCACCACGAGAACCGGCACACCATCCAGATCCGCGATATCAAGCGCCGGCTTGGCGGGGGTTGAGGGTCGCCACACGGCGATCGGCGTCGGTCGAGGCGCGGCTTGCGCCTCTGCGAGCTGCTGCGGCGTTTCGGGGCGCGTCAGCCGCCGATCGCGCTCATGCCGCGCTCGGGCTGAACGAAGTGCGGGTTATTGATGAGGTGCCCGGGCTCCTTGCGCCACACCGCGGCCCTGAGCATTTCGACGATCACCTCATCGCTCGCGCCGCTGCGCATCGCGCGGCGGAAGTCGTACTCCTTGAGCGAGAAGAGACACGTGCGGATCTGCCCGTCGGCGGTGAGCCGAATGCGGTCGCAGTGCCCGCAGAACGGGCGCGTCACCGAGGCGATCACGCCCACGCTGCCGGCGCCGTCGCGATAGCGATACAGCGTGGCCGGCGCGCTCGGGTCCTGATTGCGCGCGGGCTCGAGCGGGAACTCCGCGTTCAACTGCTCGAGAATCTCCGCGGCCGGCACCAGCTTCTCGCGCGACCATGAGTGCTGGGCGTCGAGCGGCATCCACTCGATGAAGCGCAGCTCGAATCCCTGCTCACGTGCCCAGCGCCCGAGCGGGACGACTTCGTCTTCGTTGAAGCCGCGCATCAGCACCGCGTTGATCTTGATCGGCGTGAAGCCGACCCGGCGCGCTGCGGCGAGGCCGTCGATGACTTCCTGGAAGCGGTCGCGCCGCGCGAGACGGTGGAAACGCGCGGGATCGAGCGTGTCGAGGCTCACGTTCACGCGCGTGAGGCCCGCTTCGCGCAGCTCGTCGGCAAGCGTGGTCAGCTTGAGGCCATTGGTGGTGAGCGAAAGGTCGAGGCCGGGCGCGAGTGCGTGCAGCATCCGGACCAGGCTCGGCAGGTCGGCGCGCACGGTTGGCTCGCCACCGGTCAGCCGGATCCCGGTGACGCCGAGGGTCAGGCAGACCCGCGCAAAGCGCGCGATCTCCTCGTAGGTCAGCAGGTCGTCCTTCGGCAGCCACTGCATGCCTTCTGCGGGCATGCAGTACACGCACCGCAGATTGCAGCGGTCCGTGACCGAAATGCGCAGATCGCGTACCGTGCGGCCCTGCGTGTCGACGAGTGGAGCGTTCATTGGCGCGGGTTCCTCGTGGGGGAGACGTGCAAAGGATACGCCGCGGCCACGTTGGTGACAATCGCGGGTCCGAGCCGCCCGCTGAACTCCGCGCGCCGCCTCCCGAGCTCGGTGCGCCACCCGTGTGGCGCGATCCGTGGGCGTGGGTCAGCGTGCTCGCGGTCGTGCCACTGCTGGTGCGCTGCATCGGTGCGCCGCTGTGCGAGCCGGTCGCCGAGGACTTCGACTTCCTCCGCGCCGCATTGCTGAGTGGCAACCACTCGTTGCTCGACGGCGGCGGGTCGACTGCGTTCTGGCGCCCGCTCGCTCACCAGGTCTACTACCGCGCGCTCGGCCCGCTGATCATCGCGCATCCGGGGGCCGTGGCGGCGCTCCACGCGGCGCTCCTCGCGCTATGCGCTCTGCTGATCTATCGCACGTTGCGTCCATCGTGGCCGGGTCGCGCCGCGGCGCTCGCCGCCGGCTTTCCGCTGTTCGCCGAATCGGCCCGGCAGTTGGTGGCGTGGCCGACACAGTTCGTGGATCTCGGCCTGTTGCTGTTCTCGGCTCTCGCCGTGCACGAGGCCTCGCGCCGGCGTGCATGGACCGCATGCGCGTCGCTCGCGGCCGCGCTTCTGTGCAAGGAGCTGGCGGTGGCGACCGCGTTGCTGCTGCCGCTGGTGCCGGGCGCGCACCGAAGGGGCGAGCGCATCCGCATCGCGCTCGGCGCGGCGTGCGTGGTCGCGGTGTGGGGCGCGGTCTACCTCGTGGTTCGACATCACGCGCACCTGGAGCTGCCACACGGGATCGAGCACGGTAGGGGCGCGGAAGGCATCTCCTGGCTGGCGCGCGAGGCGTGGGCCTTCGTCGCCACTCTGCGTGCGGTGATGAGTCAGCCTCGCCTGCCGTCGCCGAACGATGGCTGGCTGAGCATCGTGCTGGCCGCGATCGCCGCAGGCGCAGTGGTCGCGCTCGCGATCAACGCCGCCGCGCGGGCTCGTCTTCGAGCCGCGCGCGGCTGGATCGTGTGGGGAGTCGCGTGGTTCGTGCTTTACGCCGCGCCGTCGGCGCTCATGTATCCGTTCTGGGCCCCGAGCCGCAACGTGATCGGCGCGGTGGGGCTCGGCATCGCCGCCACTGCGACGCTCGAGGCTGCGCACCCGGCGCTCCCGCTCGCTCTGCTCGCGGTGCGCATCGTGACGCTCGCCGTGAGTCCGTCCGCGCCCGCTCGAGTCTCGCCGGAAGTGGCGGACCGCGGCGCATTCATTGACTTCGAGCGCCTGTCGCGGCTGCAGCTCCTGATGCGGAGCGTCAGGGCCCGGCTCGCGGCGAGCTATCCGCGCATGCCGAGCGGGGCGCGCGTCTGCCAGTTCAACCTGCCGCTCATGAGCGAGTACGCCTTCGGCGGCGATCACGCACTTTCGGTGTGGTACCGCGACAGCACGGTGCACTGGGTTCGCTACGACGCGTTTCGCGCGCATCCCGAGCTGAACGTGACAACAGTCATCCAGTATCAGAGCCATCGACCGCCCTCCGTCGCGCTGGTGGAACCGGAGGCATTCCGCGCCTATCACCTGGCCGCCGCAGCGATCGGCCGCCGCGCGTGGCAGGACGCACTGACGTTCGGAGCGCGCGCGGACTCCTTGCAGCGCGACCGAACCGCGCAGGTGTTCCTGGCGATGGCGGCCGCGGCCCGGCTCAACGGCTACGCTTTCCTCGACCGCCGCGAGGAGGGCGAGCGAGAGGCGCGCCTCGCCCTGGCGCTATGGCCGGAGGAGCCGAACGCGCGCTACTTCCTGGCTGCGTTCCTCGATATGCGCGGGGAGCGCGGCCTGGCGATCGCCCAGCTGGACAGCCAGCTCGTGATCTACCCCGAAGATCGCGAGTCGGCCGCTCTGCTCGCTCATATGAAATCCGGTGCCCCGTAAGGGTTCTCCTGAGCCCGGCCTCGCCGCTCGAGACTGATCTCGACCCGCGCCGTTTCCTGAGCGATGATGCCCAGCGATCACGACGCGATTCGCCCGTCCGCTCCATGAACCTTTTCAGGAATCGAGGCGGTCATGCGCTCTCTGATCCCACTTCTCGCACTTCTCGTTTTCGCGTCGGAACTTCGCGCTGACGACATGCGCGAGACCAATGCCAACTACGCATCCGAAGTCGAAGCGGTCCTGGGCACGTATGCGTCTCCGGCGGGAGTTGTCTCGGTCATCAAGGCCGGTTACGGCGCGGCATTCGTGTCCTGTGGCGATTGGCACAGCGTGGGCTTCTATCAAGACAGCGCGTATGCGGGGATCGTACGCATGATGGGGCCCGATCATCGCCCGGCCTCGGCTCCGGATCAGGGCTCGCTCCATTTCCGCCTGCAGCCCAACGGCCATATTCGCGCCGAGCTGGGATGGACCGGCAGCAAGGCTCGGACCGTGCAGGTGTGGATACGAAGCGAGAAAAGCGTACGCGACACGTCTCGGGTGCGTCCGAACATGCCGGGCGCGGAGAGGATGCCTCGACCGGAGACGGGAGCAAATCCGCAGATCGTGGTTTCGCCTCCCGCCGAATCGGGCGAACCCAGGTTCGGCGACTACGTGTACGTCGAGGAATTGCCAGAAGCCATCACCAAGGTCCCACCGGCCTACCCTGATGAGGCCCTCCGCGCCGGAGTCCAGGGTGTCGTCCTGGTTCAGGCGCTGGTGCGCAAGGACGGGACTGTCGGTGACGTCAAGGTGATCCAGTCGATCCCTCTGCTCGATCTCGCCGCGATCCAGGCGGTGCGGCAATGGATCTTCAAGCCGGCGCGCGCGAAGGGCGAGCCGGTCTCGGTGTGGGTCGCGATCCCGGTCAAGTTCACGCTGCACTGAGGAGGGAGCCTGGCGCCGATTCCGACGGCGAGTCGGGCCCGTGGCGGCTGGCGCTGCGCGGTGCGCCGCGCCCTCAGATCCTCGCGCGCCTCGCCTGCTGCCACGCGTGCAGCACCAGCGCGACGGTGATCACCGCGTACGCGACGAACACGCGGAAGAACTCGCCGATCTGCGCATCGCCGGCCAACGCCTTGCCCGCGAGCGGCGAGACCACGAACAGGGTGTGGAACAGCAGCGTGCCGATCAGCGCCTGCCACACGGTCGCGCGCGAGACCGTCGCGCCCGAGACCAGCAGGGCGGCGATCGCGAACATGCCGACCTGCTCGTGCGAGCTGTAGGTGTTGAGCGTGCCGATGTTCTGCAGGAAGAATAGCTGGCCCCACGCCGCGAACACGGTCGAGAGCACGGTCGCGATCAGCCGGTTGCGGTCCACCGGAATTCCCGAGGCCGCGGCCACGTGTGGATCCTGGCCCATCGCGCGCAGCTCCTGTCCGAGCCGGGTGCGCTGGAAGAACAGGTTGAACGCGCACACCAGCGCGATGAGT